>CBDFHU010000072.1:0-185231 GCA_965247375.1 Arsenicibacter sp. | reverse complement strand
ATCGTCGAGCCCAAACGTTCAGGGCAACGGCGCTAATTTAACAGGCGTCAATTTATCCGGCATTTCACCCTATGCGCCAGGGCAGTCGGGGCAGGCCGGAAATATCCAGAACTGGTCGGTCTCGACCTGTAATTACAGCGAATTCGTCCAGATTACGCTTCAGCCGCTCAATGGCGAAAAAATGACCCTGACGGGGTTCTCTTTTTTCTATAACCGGTCAAACGCCGGGCCGCAGGAGGTTTATGTGCGTGCCGGTACCGATGGCTTTTCCGCCGATATCGGGGCCTTTTCCGTCACAGATGGGTATCAGCAAGCCAATATCGGATTGGGCTACGCCAATGTATCCGGTTCCATCAGCTTCCGGATTTATGCCTGTAAACTGATTTCGCAGGGCGGTACGCTACGGTTGGATAATATCGTGGTGAGTGGTACGGTGACGCAGACACCGACACCGGTAACGCTGCTTTATTTCCGCGCACAACCGGAAGGTAACGGGGTGCAAACCGAATGGGCAACTGCTCAGGAAGATAAAGCCAGCCGCTTTGTTGTGCGGCGCAGCCGGGATGGTCAGGTCTACGAAACCATACACGGGCAATCAGCAGCCGGAAATTCACAAACCCGCCGATCATATACCTTTCGTGATAATCAGCCACTGGAGGGAGGAAGTTATTACCAGCTGCTGCAAGTCGACAGCGACGGCCGGCAGTATGCCATGAAGCCGGTTTATGTTACGATAAAAACAGACCGTCCGTCAGCAGTTGTTGCCCCTAATCCGGCGAGTCCGAACGGCATTTTAATCATGTTGCAGCAGGCCGTCCGGCCGGCTGTCGTTCTCCTGAATGCGGCCGGTCTGCCGGTCGCCGGTCAGTGGCAACAGACAGTTTTGCAGCAAGGACAATGGATTCCTGACCAGCCACTGAGTTCCGGGCTGTACTGGCTGGTGCTTACCGAAGAAAGCAACCGGCAGGTGATTGCCGTTTTAGTGAGGTAGTCCGGCCGTTTTTGATCGGTATCCGGGAATAGCGCGGCTGCTATAATCACAGATTAAAACCAGGCATACTTTTGTGCAGTTATACCCCACTACAAACTATACACATTACTGAGAGATGGCATCAATACGTTCACTTCTATTCATCACCCTGATTGGTCTGACGGCCTGTTCCCGGAATCCGGTTACCGGAAAGCGGGAGGTCGTTCTTATGTCGAAAGAACAGGAAATTGCTTTGGGGCAGCAGTCGCATCCGTCCGTCGTATCAACGATGGGCTTGTATGATGATAAAAAGCTACAGGAATTTATTAACCAGAAAGGCAAAGCGATGGCGCAGATTTCGCACCGTCCCGATCTGCCTTACCAGTTCTATATTGTGGATTCGCCGGTTGTTAATGCCTTTGCGGTGCCCGGCGGCTATGTTTACTTCACGCGCGGCATCATGGCGCATTTCAACAATGAAGCCGAATTTGCAGGGGTATTAGGGCACGAAATCGGGCATATTACGGCCCGGCATTCGGCGCGGCAGCAGAGTACCCAGCTGTTCAGCACGGCCGGTCTGATTCTGGGTTCGGTGTTGCTCGATAAAACAGGACAGTTGACCGAAGCAGCTGCTCAGGGACTGCAACTGGCTTTGCTGGGGTATAGCCGTTCTCACGAAACGGAGTCCGACGGCATAGGCGTTGAATATTCAAGCAAGATCGGCTATGACGCGCACCAGATGGCTAACTTTTTCGGGACTATCAAACGGATTCAGGATAACTCAGGACAGGCCATTCCGCAGTTTCAGTCGACGCACCCCGATCCGGGTAACCGCTTTACGCGCGTGAATGAGCTGGCAACCGATTACCAGCGCAAAAATCCGGGCAGTTATCAGGCAAACCGCGACAGTTATCTCCGCATGATCGACGGCATTGTGTTTGGCGAAGATCCGAAGCAGGGCTTTGTCGAAAACAATCAGTTTTATCACCCTGAGCTGCGTTTTCAGTTTCCGGTACCGGCTGGCTGGTCACACCAGAATTCGCCTGCTCAGTTCCAGATGGGGCCCAAAGACGGGCAGTCGGCGATGATTCTGATGCTGGCTAATGGCAAATCGCTGGAAGAGGCCTCGCAGAACATGGTTAAAGAACTTGGACTGACGGTACAGGAAAATACGCGCACAACCATCAACGGTAATCCGGCGTTGGTACTTATCTCGCAACAACAGGCGCAGCAGCAGACCGGACAACAGCAGGACCCTAAAACGCGCCTCCAGATCGGCACGTGGCTGATTCAATACAACAACGCCGTTTATGCGCTGCACGGGCTCGCGCAGGCCGCTAACTTCAGCAGTCGCTATGATGCTTTCCGGCAGGTTGCCGGTGGCTTTAAGGCATTAACCGATCCGGAGAAAAGCAACCGCCAGCCTGAACGCATACGGGTTAAACCGGCTCCGCGCGCCGGCACGTTCAGAGAGATTATGACCGCCTTAGGCATGCCCGCTGCGCGTTTAGAGGAGTTAGGAACCCTGAACAGCATGAAAGCTGATGACCCGGTACAACGCGGGATGCTGGTTAAAGTGATCAGCCGTTAAACCTGACTTGTGTTATAAAAAAACGCCGCTGAGTATATACCAGCGGCGTTTTTTGTGTAGTTCAGGCCATTTCCGGCTGTTCTGTTTCGATTTGGGGGGCTTTTTTTACCGTTATGCCTGGCGGCAGAATCTTGTACAATACCGGCGTCACGATCCGCGACAATAGGGTAGATGAGATCAACCCGCCGATCAGAACCCAGGCCAGCGGCGAATACAGCGGGTTGCCTTCGACCGCCAGCGGAATCAGCCCGCCGATTGCCGTCAGCGAGGTTAGCACAATCGGTACAAAACGGATTTCGCCTGCCTCCTGAATCGCATCCAGCAGCGACATGCCTTCTTCGCGCAGCTGATTGGTGAAGTCGACGAGCAGAATAGAGTTCTTGACCTCAATGCCGATCAGGGCAATCAGACCGATAACGGCCACGAATGAGAACGGATTTCCGGTAAAGTACAGCGCCAGAACAGCACCGATAATGCCCAGCGGAATCACAGAAAGCACAATAAGCGTACTTTTGAAGGTACCGAATTCCAGTACCAGCACGGCAATGAACCCGAAAACGGTAATGAGGATGATGGTACCCAGTCCGCCGAACGATTTTTCGCGGCTTTCCAACTCACCGGCTGCCTTGTAGCTGAAGCCTTTCGGGAACTTCAGCGTACTCAGCTTCCGAAGCACATCGTTAAAGACATCATCTACCAGATAACCCGTTTTGACAAAGCCTGTGATCGTCACGTAGCGGTCTTTGTCGTAGTGGCGGATCTGGTTGGTGCCACTTTCAAATTCGAGATCGGCAATCTGACGCAGCGGTACCGCGCTGCCTGTCATCGTGTTTACGTAGAGATTATTGAGGACACTCTGGTCGGTGATTTTTCCTTTAGGCATGGTCACGTTGATAGTGTAATCATCGCCGTTAGGCTCCTTGAACGTACCAACATTCAGACCGGCAATCGCCAGACGGATAGTCCGGTTAACATCGGCAATCGAAATGCCCAGCAAACCCGCTTTTTCCTTGTTAATGCGGACCCGCAGGTCGGTTTTCTGATTAGCCAGCGGGTTGTTGACATAAATCAGTCCCGGCGTTTTCTTAAACTCGGTTTCGACGCGGCTGGCCATGACCTTCAGAGAATCAAGGTTTTCGCCGAAAACCCGGACAGCTACCGGTGCTTCCTGATCAGGTCCCTGTTCAAAATCCTTAACCTCAATTTTTGCATTCGGATAGTGGGCAAACGCTTCCCGTAGCTCATCAATCAGTTTCCGCTTTTCGGCCGGCTCCATGTCCTGCAACTGCACAAAGAACTGGGCATAATTAGTCGATTCATTACGCTGAATGACGTTGTAGTAAATCCGTGGCTGGCCTTTACCAACGTTGGTGGTCACATACTTAACGCTTGTGTTCTGTTTCAGTTTCCCCTCCACGTAGCGGGCAACGCGGTCGGTCTCGGTCAGGCTGGTGCCTTCCGGTGTTTCAATGTTAATCAGGAACTGCGGCTTTTCCGAGGCCGGAAACAAGGCAAACCCGACGGTTTTGAACATGGACAAGGCACCGGCAAAGATGGCTCCGGCTACGAGCAGGGTAATGGCAGGGTGCCGTAATCCCCAGTGCAGTAACCGGCTGTACGAACCGCTGATTAGTTTCTTCAGGGCCCGCAGGAAAATGTTTCCGTCAGGATTGTGCGACTCTTTCAGGATGCGGCTCGATAAGAACGGTACAATCGTCAGTGAGACCAGTAGTGAGGCCAGAATGGTGGTTACTACCGCTGTCGGCAGCGACCGGATAAAGTCGCCGGAAGCCTCGGGCAGGAACATGAGCGGTAAAAAGGCCAGAATCAGGGTAACCGTACAGCCAATAACGGCCAGCGTAATCTGTTTTGTAGCTCGGATAGCCGCTTCGCGCTTTGAAAAGCCTTCACGCAGGTAGCGCTCAATGTTTTCGACCACTACAATCGAGTCGTCGACCAGAATGCCAAGGGCGACAATCAGGCCGACAATACTAAGCTGATTGATGCTGAAACCCAGAAAATCAAGTCCGGCCAGCCCGATCGCCAGCGAGAGCGGGATGGAAATCATTACCACTATTGCCGCGCGGAAGCCGAGCGGTAAAAGCGTCAGCGACACAAGCAGGATCGCAATACCGAAATCTTTGGCAAAGCGGCTCAGCCGTTTGTTGACACTGGCCGACTGGTCGAAGTTTTTGACCAGCGTAATGTGGGCCGGCAGTGTTTTCGCAAAGTCGTCGATAACGGGATTGACCATCTCGCCGACTTTGGCAATGTTTTCGCCCATTTTCTGACCGGCCGTTACCAGTACCGCGCGGTGACCGTTGAGGCGGGTAATGTGCGTTTCTTCTTCGTAGTTAAAATCAACATCGGCTACATCACGCAGGTAGATGATTTTCTGGCCGTTGGTCGCAACAATTGTATTCCGGATTTCATCCAGCGACTGGTAATCGCCGGAGGTTTTGACGTTGAATTTGCGGGTACCTGCCTGAAGACTACCGCCCGGAATGTTCAGGTTTTCGGCCTGTAGCGCTCCCAGCACGCGGTTAACGGCCACGCCGTTCTGTGCCATTTTTTCGATGTTCAGCGATACTCTGACCACGCTGGCCGGATAGCCCCAGTCTTCGGCATTTTTCAGGCTTTTGATCTTCTCAAAGCGCTTTTTCAGATCATCGCCGTACTCGCCTAGTTCTTTAGATGATGCTACTTCGGATAGCAGTGCCACCTGCACAATGTTCACATCGGTGGGCGAGAACTTTTTGATGTCGATCCGGAAAATATCAGCAGGCAATTCCCCTTTGAGGGCGTTGACTTCCCGCACGATTTCCTGGTATTTCTCGTCGGGATTAACGCCGTAGTCGTATTCGATCCGGAACACGGCCAGCCCATCATCGACGTTAGTGATGACGTGGTTCATGTCGTCGAGAGCGTTGAAACGGGCCTCACCGGGATCAACAACCAGCTTTTCCATATCTGTAGCATCCGTGCCCGGATAGATCACGGCAACGGCGAAGCTCGGGGCCACAAATTCAGGGTCTTCGCCCCGTGGCATATTCAGCAGCGAATTGATGCCAAGGGCCAGCACGGCCACAAACAGCACCAGCATAAACTGCCAGTTTTTGACGGAAAATTCAGACAAGTTCATCGTATATCGTTTTGACTCTGTGAAACTCTGTGCGATACTTTGTGTCCTCTGTGGTTCAAAATAAGAACCAACCACGGAGGTTCGCAGAGTTTGGCACAGAGTGTCACGGAGATTATTTAACCTGGATCGTTGAGTTTTCGGTGAGGTAGGCAGAGCCTGCCGTTACCACTTCGCTGTTGGCAGACAGCCCGTTTGTCAGCAGGACGTTAGCGCCGTCGATAAAGCCAATCTGGACCGGTACTTTCTGTACATGTTTCCGGTCAGTTGTGAGGGTATACACAAACCCGGCCTTGCCGTTGCCTTCCACAATGGCTTCGACCGGTACTACGCTGTAGCTGCGGCTCTGGCCGGGCTGAAGCGTAACCTTGGCAAACAGGCCGGGGGCCAGTTTTACACCAGCCGGCTGAATGCGGACTTCTACCTCATACAGCTTATTCATCGGGTCGGCAGCCTGAGCCAGTTCCTGAACGGTACCGCTAAACGTCTGGTTTGGATAGGCATCCAGCGAAATCGTCGCGCGGTTACCGATTTTAAGCCGCGCCCAGTCTTTATCCGATACCCCGACACGGACAACCCAGTCGCTCTGGCGGTTGCCTGAGATCATCAGTACCGGTGAACCGGCACCAGCCAGTTCGCCTTCATTCATCAGTTTGCGGATGACAGTACCGTCGATTGTTGACCGGATCTGGGCAAAGTTGCGGTTGAATTGGGCAATAGTCAGATTCTGGCGGGCAACGTTGCTACCGGTTGTAGCGTTCTGCATCTGCTCGAGGGTGGCCGCCGTATCGGCATACATCGCCTTGACGCGGTTCAGGTCACGCTCCGATTTTTCGACGCCGAGCTGCGCCTGGGTTACCTGCGCGTTGATTTCGGTCAGGTCGAGCGTAGCCAGTAACTGACCCTTGCGGACAAACTGCCCTTCGTCTACATACAGTTTATTGATAATACCGCCGATTTTGAAGGATAACCGTGCTTCTTCGTCCGATGAGACAAGACCGGACGCAACGACCGGTTCTGACCGGACAACCAGTTCTGTTTTGGTAAGGCGCACCGGAATAACCGTTTCTTCGGTGGCTGATGAGGTGGGCTTTTCGTCTGCTTTGGTGTTGCAGGCCCAGAGGAAAACTGCCGGTAATACGGCTGCCAGGTAATGCGTAGTTTTCATACGATGATGGCAAATGAGAGTGAAATGACTAGAAAGCGGTTGCTTTTAAAGCCTGATTTGGTTCATTAGCGTTTGTACTGTTCGAAGCAAGAGAGCTATTCCGCCAGAATGCGGCTTAACGTAGCGCGTTTCACCAGCAGGTCATACATCGCCAGCGATTGCTGAATGCGGGCGGTCAGATGATCGTTCTGGGCTTTCAGTAGTTCGATGAGCAGCGCCTGACCGTTCCGGTACCGGCTGTCGATCACTTTCAGGGTCTGGCTGGTTGCTGTAACACCCTGGCGGGTCGCCTGCAGACTCTCTGCGGCCGCGTCGATTTCAGCATTGGCCTGTACGACCTGCAGGCGGATCTGCTGCTGAACTTCGCTCAACCTGGTCTGGAGAGCATCCACCTGAATTTTTGCCTGCTGAATTTTCGACCGTTTTTTCGTAGCCTTTGAACAAATCCCAGCTCAGGCCCAGCTGCGCAATCCCATAAGCCTGGTTGCGGAAGGTATAGCCATACCCCTGGAAGCCGGTGTAGCCCCCAATGTATACCGACGGAATCCGGGCATTCGCTTCATTCAGTTTAACGGCATTCTGAGCCGCCCGGATAGAGCTTTGTAACTGCATCAGTTCCTGCCGCTGAGTGATGGCTGTTTCCTGTAATCCGTTGACTGTACCGGCCGCCTGTGC
Source organism: Arsenicibacter sp. (assembly GCA_965247375.1). Classification (GTDB taxonomy): domain Bacteria; phylum Bacteroidota; class Bacteroidia; order Cytophagales; family Spirosomataceae; genus Arsenicibacter. The sequence continues at coordinate 177,688 of CBDFHU010000072.1, read as the reverse complement.
CGGAGTCTGCTGTAGCAGCGTGCTGTCGACGCTGATGGCAGCCTGTAAATCCTTGTTCAGCAGAAAATTGAAATAAGCCTGTGCTGTTGTCCGGTTTTTTTCGGCATTGGCCAGTTGCTGCTCAATTTTGCTGACCTCATATTCGGCCGAGGTAACGGCATCTTTAGTGGCTACATTATTGCTGACGAGCTTCTGATTCAGACGGGTCAGTTCCAGCAGCAGCGCACGGGAGTTATTGAAGATCCGGATGGCATCGAGCGTTTGCAGGTACTGGTAGTAGGCAGTGGCGATGTTGTAGCGCAGTTCGTTGATAACTACCCGTTTCCGGGCTTCCTGCGCGCTCAGCAGATCTTTCTGAATGAGGTAGTTGTACTGAATGTCAGTATTGTATATCGCATACTGGACATTGATACGCGTGTCGTGAAAGTTGGTGGGAGCCAGTAACTCATCCACATTTTGAAGATTGGTCGGGAAACGTTCGGCGCCGGTAAGCTGATTCAGCGTTTTGTAGACCGGATTCAGCATATCGCCTACCGGAAATTGCAGGCGCCGGCCGCCGGCGGCCAGTGAGTAGGTGGGGTTAAATGTGAACCGCGGGTAAAATAAAGCCTTTGCCTGGTTGAGCGACTCGGTCACCCGTTTAATCTCAAGGTTCTCCTGCCGGAGGGCCAGGTTATTCTGAAGGCCTTCCTGAATGTAGGCTTCCAAAATAGCCGGTGACTTACCGGGCACGGGTTGCGCAAAAGCCGTAAATGCCCCCGATACTAAGGTCAGCAGATAAGCTAGTTTACGCGAATGCCTGATTAATAAATACATAATCGTAGGTCATTTAGTGAACAGTGTTCAGTTAAAGCATAAAAAAATTTACAGCCCTCTTTTTATTGTTTCGCAAAAGAGGTTAAAGGCCTCAGTCATCAGTTCCTGACGGCGCTCCTCGTCAAACATCATCATGCGTTTGCGCAGAAACAGCGCAGTATATCCATGAATGGCACTCCAGATCATCATAGCGGCCACTTCGGGGTCCTGTGGTCTGAATACACCGGCATCAATGCAGCTGCGAACAACCTGAACGAGGGTATTGAAAGCCGATTTGCCCTCGTCCCACTCATCATCAAGGCAGGCTTCCATCGGTGCAGCCATGATGAACATCAGATCAAACAATTCCGGGTTTTTAACTGCAAACTCAATATAGCGCCGGCCCATTTCGACAAGCCGTTCAAACGGATCAGCAATGGTCGCAATTGGCTCAAAGTCCTGTAGCATTAAGCCAAAGCCTTTCTGATGTACGGCATACAGCAGTTCGTTCTTGTCCTTAAAGTACAGATAGATCGTTGCCGGACTGTATTCGATAGCATCCGCAATGTTGCGGATGCTCACTTTTTCATAACCGTTTTCCAGAAACAGCTTTTGGGCTGCGTCCAGAATCCGCTTACGCATTTCTTCTTTCTCCCGTTCCTTGCGCTCCGTTATTCCCATGGGTAAATCGTTAACGGGACAAAATTAAATGAACAGTGTTTAGTAAACAAACGCTGTACGATAAAATGGAATAAAAAAAGGATGAATGGTTCTTTTTTGGCGATAAAGAGTAGTATTATTGACGACAGGCCATTAATCTTTCAGGCCACAACGTTATCTAAGTAATAAAACAAATACGCTACTGAAATGGAAAGAAAACGGGGTCAGCAGGTTATGTGGGCAGTAATGCTATCCGTGCTGACTTTGGTTAATGCATGGGCACAGGGCACACGGACATACGGGATCGGTGATGCTGTAAGCGATTTCCGGTTGAAAAACGTGGATGACCGGCAAGTGGGTCTGCAGGATTACCGGTCGCAGAAAGGCGTAATTATCGTATTTACGTCTAACCACTGTCCGTTTGCGAAAAGCTACGAAGACCGGTTACTGTCGATCAGTCAGCGATATGCCGGTCAGGGTTATCCGGTTATTGCGATTCAATCAAATGATCCGGGGGCTTACGAAGATGACTCGTTTGATAACATGAAAGCCCGCTCGCGCGAACGCAGCTACTCGTTTCCTTATCTCTTTGATGAGACCCAACAAGTGGCACGACTGTTTGGTGTGTCGAAAACGCCACAGGTTTATGTATTAAAACAGACGGGCGGACAGTTTACTTTACAATATACGGGTGCAATTGATGACAATCCGCAGGATGCAAACAGTGTACGGGTCCGTTATCTGGAAGATGCGCTAACGAGCTTATTGGCCGGAAAAGCTATCGTGAATCCGGTGACCCGGCCGATTGGCTGTGCAATCAAGTGGAAATAACCCGGTATACTTTGGCATGACGTTTGTTTTTTGATAGTCGTCAAACTAAAACAAACTACACAAACGTTATGAAATCTATTCAGGTTTTCGCAAAACAGCTCCGTTACTTTATGGCCGCCGGTCTGGTCTTTACCTCATTGGCTATGTTACCGTCTTGTAGCTCAGACAGCAAGAAAGAGTCACGGACTGAAGATGCACTCGAAAATACCGGCGATGCCATTGAAGCTGATACTAAAGAGGCTACTCAAGAAGCCCGTGAAGATATGAAAGAAGCCGGTGATAAGGTAGAAGCCAAAGCCGACGAAGCAGCTGCTGATTTCCGCGAAGAACGCGATGAGGCCGTTGCCAATATGAAAGAGCAGCAGCAGAAGCTGGACACCAAAATTGATGAGCTACAGGCCAAAATCAAACGTGAAGGCCGTGAAGCTAAAGCGGATGCCCGCGAAGAGCTCGACAAGCTGAAGCAGGAACGCGACGAACTGAAAGCAGATATGAAAAATGCGCAGGATGCCACAGCGGATGCCTGGCAGGAAGTCAAAAAAGGATTCAAACGGGCGGGTGACCGTCTGGACAACGATAAAAATTAAGGATACATACACCTGACCTTAAAAACGCCAACTGTAGATAGTTGGCGTTTTTTTGTGGAAAGATATCTACAAAAAAGAAAGTAGCCTTTTAGGCCACCGAACCGGTCGCTCGTTTTTATGATCACTTTTTGACGGAAATTTATACGATTTTGTCGTGTCTTTTCTTCCCTTGTAAAGAGCCGTCCGCGTACGCTCCGTTTTTAGTAACTTGCCTTCCAAAGCATTATTTTAACGCACAGCAATGTCTTCTTCCTTAACTGGTCATCAATTCCTGGCTGCTACACGAAGCGCCGCAAATACGGAAATTTTTCAGGGTATTAATCCGGCAACCGGCGAGACGTTGCCGGGCGATTTTCACGAAGCGACGGCCGCCGAAGTCGCTGACGCCTGCGTACAGGCGGCCGAAGCCTTTCAGATTTACCGGCAGACAACCGGTGAGCAGCGCGCCCTGTTTCTGGAGCGGATTGCCACCGAAATCGAAAATCTGGGCGATGCCTTGCCGGAGCGGGCACATGCTGAAACAGCCTTGCCCATGGCCCGCCTGACCGGCGAACGGGGCCGGACAACCGGACAGCTGCGGTTGTTTGCGCAGTATGTCCGTGAGGGCTCGTGGGTCGATGCCCGCATTGATACGGCCCTGCCAGACCGTCAGCCGCTGCCTCGTCCAGACCTGCGGCAGATGCTGCGTCCGCTCGGACCGGTCGGTATTTTCGGAGCCAGTAACTTTCCGCTGGCCTTCTCGGTAGCGGGCGGTGATACGGCTTCTGCCCTGGCTGCCGGCTGTCCGGTGGTCGTAAAAGCACACCCGGCACACCCCGGGACGTCGGAGCTGGTTGGCCTTGCCATCAGCCGTGCGGTTGAGGCGTGTGGCTTGCCGGCGGGTACTTTCTCCATGGTACAGGGCAGGACTATTGCCGTCGGGATGGCGATTGTGCAAAATCCGGCGATTAAAGCCATCGGATTTACCGGATCCCTGCGCGGAGGTAAAGCGATCTTCGATGCGGCCAATCAGCGGCCGGAACCGATCCCGGTTTATGCCGAAATGGGTAGTACAAATCCGGTTTTCTTCCTGCCTGAAATCGTATCCCAAAAAGGGGCAGCACTGGCTCAGGCCTATGTTTCATCGGTCACGTTAGGTGTTGGTCAGTTTTGTACTAATCCAGGATTAGTACTGGTGCAGAAATCCGGCAATACGACTGCATTTATTGATCAGGCACGGGCTGCGGTCGGTCAGGCGGCTCCGGCAGCAATGCTTACTAAAGGCATTCAGGAAGCCTATACACGGGGGCTGTCACACCTGAAAACAATCGAGGGCGTTTCCGTAGTAGGGGAGGGGACCGCAGCGGATGGCTTCGCTTTAGGTACACCGGCTTTGCTAACTGCTTCGGCCGATAATTTTCTGAAAACAGCCGGTCTGGCCGAAGAGGTGTTTGGCCCGAGCAGTGTCATTATCCAGGCGGACACGCGTGAGCAGTTGCTTGATGCCGCCCGTTCGCTGGAAGGCCACCTGACGGCTACGGTCCACGGAACCGACGAAGAACTGGTTGCCTATGCAGACCTGCTGGCGATACTGGAACAGAAAGTCGGCCGGCTTATCATTAACAGCTTTCCGACGGGTGTGGAGGTAAGCCATGCTATGCAGCACGGAGGTCCGTATCCGGCCACGACCGATAGCCGGAGCACCTCAGTTGGTACGAATGCGATCCGCCGGTTTGCGCGGCCGGTTTGCTATCAGGGTTTCCCGCAGGCGCTGTTACCGGCTGAGCTGAAAGACGGCAACCCGCTTGGCATCTGGCGTCTGACTGATGGAAAGATGAGCCAATAACTGACCCTATATGATTACCATCGTAACTGCATCAACTGCCGCTATTCCCGCTGTCCGGGGGATTGCATACCAGACATGGCCGGAAACCTTCGGTGCTATCCTGTCGCCGGAACAGATCACGTACATGCTGGACTGGATGTATGCTGCACCGGCGCTGGAGGCGCAGATGATAACGGGTGGCCATCAGTTTTTTCTGGCCATGGACGGAGAAGAAGCGGTAGGCTTTGTCTCATGTCAGCCGGATTATAAAGGTTCGCCAACCATCAAGGTTCACAAACTGTATATCCTGCCTAACCAACAGGGTAAAGGCGTCGGCCGGTTATTACTGGAAAAGGTCGCTGAAGTGGCAAAGGCGTATGGCAACACAACCATGTCGCTTAACGTGAACCGGTATAATAAAGCACTCGCGTTTTACGAAAAAATCGGCTTTAGCGTTGCCGGTCAGGAGAATATCGACATTGGTAACGGCTTTCTGATGGAGGATTATATCATGGAAAAACCGTTGGACTGAGTTGTGGTGCCTCGGGTATGGAGCAACGTGGCTAATGAGTAATATGTAGTGGTGGCACGACTCAAAGTCGTGCCACCACTTATTTTTCAGCACTTAAGCGATAAGGGTTAAACAAACTGTAAGGTATCAAACTTTTTGCCGAGGATGGCTACGTCGTCGGTTTTGAGCCAGTTCCTGAGCAGGGTAGCGTAGATACTCCGGAAGTCGACACTGTACTTCAGATCGCCCTCGTCGAGATTCGTGAGGTTTGGTGCCTCATTGAACACCTTGCCCGGAGTCAGGTTGCCCCCAAACAGAAATACGTTATTGGCTGTGCCGTGGTCGGTGCCGTTGCTGGCGTTTTGCTTCACCCGGCGGCCAAATTCCGAGAAGGTCATCAACAGCACATCGTTGACCAGACCCGCCTGCTTCATGTCGCGCATGAAGGCATTGACCGCTTCGGCATATTGGCTCAGTAACCGCTCCTGCTGATTTACCTGATTGATGTGGGTATCGAAACCGCCAATCGAAATGTAATATACACTGGTCGACACACCCGACTGGATCAACTCCGAGACAGTTTTTAAACGGTTACCCAACTCACTGCCCGGATACGTCATCGGGCTGGCTTTAACCCGTTTTGCCTTGTCGTAAACATAATCGGCTGACGATACCGTTTCGGCCAGGGTCTTGTAGAGGTACGCCACATTCTCATGCTGGGCCTCCAGCTTACTTTCCGATAAGCTGTGGACGAGGCCGCTGCGGGTCTGGTTGTATAGTTTCTTCGGGTCCAGCACCGCCAGTCCGTTAATCTCAGAACCTTTCATGGCCAGACTCAGAGTATCATCCACTTCAATAGCACGGTGTGGCTCGCAGGCGCTGCCGTGGCAGTTGGCATCGAGATAGCGGCCAACCCAGCCGGTTTGCACATATTTGTCTGAATCGCTGGCTGTATGCCAGATGTCCATCGACCGGAAGTGCGACCGGTCCGGATTCGGGTAACCGACATTGTTAATAATCGTCAGCAGTCCGTCATCGTATAGTCCTTTAACTGCTTCCAGGGCGGGGTTGAAGCCTACGTCATCATTCAGCCGGAGGACTTTATCGGCTTTAATGGCAATGCCCGGCCGCTCGCGGTAGTAAATGTCATTGCGGTAAGGCACAACGGTGTTCAGTCCGTCGTTGCCGCCTGACAGCTGTACAATTACCAATACTTTATGGTTGGGGGTACTGAGGCCGAGATGGCTTGTTTCATAAGCCTTCAGAAAGTTGGGAATCATCATGGTTCCCGCGGTGGCCAGCGCCGATCTATGGAGGAAATTGCGACGTTTCATGTGTTTCAAAGAGTGCAAGAGATAAAGAGTGGCCCGCCACAGCGGATCAAGAGCGGGCAGGCGATAGCTACCACATTAAGTTCAGAATTTCCGCTCTTTCGCTCTTTTCCGCATGAGCGGCCACTCTTTCGTCTTTAGTTTATGAAAGTTGATATTCGGGTAAACTCATGAGGGCCGCTGTTAACGTCCGGATGCGCTCACTGTGCGTTTGGTCAGGCTTTACAGTCTTCAGGAGAAGCTGTTGCTGAACCGGCTGCAGGGGATAAGGCAGCAGGCAGGTCGCCAGCGCATCCGGCAGTTCGTCATCTTTTACCCGCTGGAACGGCTTTTCAAAGTCATCCCAGTTGATGGTTGTCGTAAACTGATTTTTGCCCCGTTTGGCCAGCAGTTCCGCATTCACATCGGCTTCGTCTTTAGCGCGGATGTTTACCTCGGCCGCTTTCAGTACATAGTCCGGCAGCTTCATCCGGAACAGCAGACTCGACGAATCAATCCAGTTTTTGCCGCCCGGCCAGCCGGCCACATTTGGCGGATAAAACAGCGTTTGCCCGAGTGTACGCTGTACAAAGACCTGCGGTTGCGGCTGGTCAAACTGTACGCCCAGTGTCCGGCGCATACCGGCCAGCAGCTCAACCGGCGATTTGATATGCGCACCCACATTGGCCTGGTCATAGAACCAGTCGGCCGTGAAGATAGTCTCCATCAACTGTGAGATGTCGTAGCCGGAGCGATAAAAGGCGTCGGCCAGCGTATCGACCCGCTGTTTGTCCTCCTGTTCGTTGACAAAATACCGGTAAATTTTGCCGGTAATGTAGCGGGCAGTCTGCTTATTATCGACCAGCATAACCAGAATATCATCACCGGTAAAAGGTCCTTTTTTGCCGAAAACCTCTTTCTCTCCGGTATCGTGTGCCTGCCGCCGGAATGCAAATTCGCCGTTGATGTTGAAGCCCCAGCCCGTAAAGGCGCGGGCCGCTTCCTTGATGTCGTGTTCGGTATAGTTACCGCGCCCGAGCGTGAAGAGCTCCATGACCTCACGGGCAAAGTTCTCGTTGGGGGCGTTCTTTTTATTTTGCTGCGCATTCAGAAACTGGAGCATCGCCGGTGTTTTGGATACGGCGGTCAACAGATCGCTGAACTTACCGAGGGCGTGCTGACGGATCACATTGGCATATTGCTGCATGACCAGACCGTTGCGGCCCTGGGCGCGACAGGCAAAATGACCGTGCCAGAACAGGGCCATTTTTTCGCGGAGCGCCCCTTTGCCCGAAGCCATCTGGTCGAGCCAGGTAACGTTGAGATCGCGTACCAGCTCGGCGTTCTCCTTAATGCGTGCTTTAAGCGAATCGCGGTCGAGCATACCGTTCTGCGCCATGTTCTTCAGTTGCTTCTTCGGACTGTACTCCTCCGGATCAATGACGGTAAAAGGCGTGTAGTCTTCACTCTGTTTAAAGAGCGAGCGTACCACTTTCCGGACCGGAGACTGTGCTGCTTCTGCTATGCCGGCAGGAGTAGCGCCAAAGCCCGCCCGGTCGAATAAATGACGCATTCGGGCGGTAGCCTGCTTTTCTTTACGCATACGCATGGTTAGTTTATTGGGTCTAAGCCTGTTAGACAGACATAACGCACAAACGTTTAACGGGCTGTATACTAAAGTCCGAAATTTTAATGCTTACTTCATCCGGAGGAGACAAACATTATTTTACGCCCATTTGCAGTAGTGTTTCCTTGATTGTTTCAACCCGCTCACGGCGTTGCAATAATATCGGCTCGGCCTGGCGTTCCTGACAATCAACGGCCCGGCAGCGCTCACAAGACTCGTTTACGTTCCGGTGAACAAGGGCAGGGTCGGATAAGAACCGGATTCGCGTTCTGGTAACATCATTAACCAGAATACCCATTGATACACTATGATTAAGGTCTTTGATTGGTGTCAGCGGGCGGGCAAAGCCAAATACCAGATAGGCGTTGTGGGAATCGATATAATCGGAGATCTGTGCCCGCAGGATTGGGGCCTTATAGTCATTTGCCTGCTGCATTTCGGCCAGCTCAAACAACATCGACAGCGAAACCCAGCGGCGACAGTAATGTTCGTTGGTAATGCCGTGCGGATTGTGCAGCCGTGCCAGATGCATTTCTTTGGTGAGATTAAACGTCTGACTGCCGGGTTTGTGCTCAAACCGCAGGAAAAAAAGCTGATCGACCCCGAAGTACTTTGGCAGAAAGTTGCTCATACGATGCAGCAGTGTTTCGGGCGTCGCCTGTAGTTCATCGAGCATCCGGTGCAGAAACTGACCCGCTTTTTCCCAGGTCGGTAACGTGAGCCATTGTTCGAGCAGGGGCAGAACCTTGCCTTTGGGCATCAGGATGGCACCGGAAAAATACGATGCCCGGAAGTTATTGAGCACCTGTTCAAAGGAAGTCACCTCCACCCACGAAGAAGTCAGTGGTCTTTCTTTAATTTGTAAACGCAGAAAACCGATTTCCCGACCCAGCGTAAAGGCGCGCTGGTCGGGGGTAAGAATCCGGTTTAGCAGCAGTTTTTTCTCGCCTGGTATCAGTACGGACCGCAAACTACCGAGACTAGGGTAGTCCTGTTCATCAAAAATCTGAATGGCATATCCATAGACCGTTTCCAGGTGGCTGCGCAGAAATTGTTCCCCCGGTACCTTCTTGGCTTTTACATCGCTTAAAAAAGCGTCAGCAGCCTGTTCGATCTCTTCGAAGTAATTCTCGTGGATTTCCTGATAAGTCCTCAGCACCGAGAAGTACAGCTCTTCAACGCCGAGGTTATAATGCCGGCTGATTTCCATCATGGTACTGATGAAGGCACTGAGCTTAACGGGGGCATCAGACAGCAGTTCGAGCAGGTCAGCGGGTTCTATGCCGAACATACTCAGCGGAAGGTCTTTGAGCAGGTTTGACCGCAGCAACTCATGGATTGGCTCCATGCGTTTGCTGAGCTGCAATGACACCAGCGAATCATAAGGGACGTTCATTGCCTGTGCCAGGGCAATGATCTTTTCTGTTTTGGGGTACTTTTTGCCTTTTTCGATCTCATTAATGTACGAAACCGACAAGCCTGAAATGTCTGCCAGATCATACTGAGTTATTCCTTTATCGATACGTAACTGCCGTAATTTCAGGCCAAACAGAATTTTGATGCTGTCCGAATTTATGTCCATTCCAGTGGGTCTTCTGCTTCAGTGTCAAACTTACGCATTTCATTTTTTACTACATAACGACACTGAAGGACACCATCAGGAAAGACGGGTTCATGGTGAGGGGAAATCTGAAAACGGGGCGGAAACCTTTCCTCCCCGTTTTTCCTACTTGATGAGACCGATGGCTTTGGCTTCGTCAAGGGTAAGCCAGTCTTTGAAATTGTCATTTATGACCCATTCCGGCCGCCCGCGCAGCGTCCGCCATGCTTCTTCCAGTCTACACCGTTTCAACCAGACACCATGCACTTCAACGCGGATATCATCTGGTTCAGCTTTGGAGATGTTTTTCCTGATTTTGTGGATTAATGTCAGTGTATTTTCCTGCGACGGCAACTCTTCTAGGGAAGATGTATCTGTTGAGAGGTTTTGTTGTGCCACCGATTGAATCATATTGGCCGTGATGGTTTTACCGGTTTGCTGCGAAGTCTCATTAACCTGCTGCCACACCTTTAACCGTTCATCCTTAGGGATTGCCGACAGGGCGTTTGCGTGGGATTCCCGCTCCGGCATCGGGTAGGAAATATCGTTGTCGGAAATTTCCGACACGGCCGGCTGTTGCAGGCTGTTAACCACTTCAGCAGCGCCCATCAGCTCATAGGCACGCTGGCGCTTAATGCCGAAGCGGTTGCGGCAGTACACTTCGAACGTCCGGTATTTTTCCCGGTACAGCTTCGAGTGACGGATTTCAATCAGGGCGTTGCCAACGGCCATAAATGTTGCCAGCCCTTCATCGATGATACGCTCACAGACACTCAGCCGCTCCTGCTCATCGATACTCAGCGGCGAAAGTTCGGTAACGTCATCGGAGTCGAGTGCACCCAGTACCGACATGTTCACATCGGCAACCGGTTCGCTGTGCAGGTCGGTCAGTAAATTATCAAAGGACTTGGCTCGTTTCATGCTGGTTGGTGTATTGTAAAAATTCGTCACAAAAATTCATCAGATCCTGTGCCCCCCGTGAATTAGGGGCATAGTCGAAAATGCTTTGACCGAAGGCTGTACATTCCATCAGGCTGATGTCTTGCCGGATTGAGGCGTTAAAGACCCGTACCGCCGGATTCGCCGATAGCTTCTGATAAACACTCTGGCCAAACTTTGTCCGCAGGTCGAACTTATTCATCAGAATACCGGCCAGCTTAATGCCCGGATTAATTCGGCGGCGGACTTTGGCCGCACACTGCAAAATCTCATCCAGTCCGATATAGGCAAAGTTTTCGCCCTGCATCGGCACAATAAACCAGTCCGTAGCGCTTAGTGCACCAAACGTCAGTGCACCCAGGCTGGGCGGACAGTCGATGATTACGTAGTCATAAGGCCGGTTTTCCAGCTGTTCACGCAGCAGATAGCCGCTGTCAGGTTCGGCATTGAGTCGGTGCTCATAACTCAGCAGCATCCGGCTGGCTGGTATCAGGTGTACGGTCGGGCCTGTAATGAGTGTGTCTTCCCACGACGCTTCGTCCATCAGCAGTTCACCCGCATGGTGGCGGGGTTGCCGGCAGCCGGTGGCAAGCGTCAGGTTACCCTGCGCATCAAGGTCGATAAGCAGGACACGGAAGCCTTTTTTCTGCAAGGCAGCCCCCAGATTCAGGGCCGTAGTGGTTTTGCCGGTTCCGCCTTTGTTGTTGGTTATTGAAATTGTAATCGGTCTCTTTGACATATCAAGGAGTTCTGTACGGCGACAGTATTTTTTCTGCTGAGAACGTTGCTGTAAATTTAACAGCTTTTTAAGCAGTGGCTAATACAAAAACATAAACTTAGTGCGTCTTTCTGATAGCATTTCTTGTCTTGTTGCTTTATCGTACGTTCTTATCCTAACATGAAAAACCATTACAGCTGCCTGCAGGTATGCCTTCTTCTTGTTTTGCAAGTTATTGGCATTCAGTTTTTACGGGCACAACCCTTGCCTCATTACAGCAGTAGTCAGAAGGCTACGCTGAAGACACTTCAGAAACAAGTTCAGGACGATCAGCGAACGAATTATGAACTGGCAAAAACACAGGCACTTAAACTGGGCCGGCCACTGACGGGGAATCTGGGGAACGGCCGGACGTTTGCCCTTGATGGCATTGATGAGGCCGGTAACCTGTTGTATGTAGCCAGTACCAGTGCTACTAAAGCCGGGATTACTACCCGTACCAACAGTTTATATGCCGGTGGTAGTCTTGGGGTAAGTCTTTCAGGGAGCAGTGCAACCGTACAAAACCGGATGGGCATGTGGGAAGTACGTGGCAAGCCAAGAGCCACTCACGTAGAGTTTGGTACCCGCCTGATTCAGCGGGATACGCCGGCAAGTACTGACGCAACCGGCAACCAGCATTCAACACACGTATCGGGTATTCTGATGGCGGCCGGTAAAAATCCGCTGGTGCGGGGAATGGCTTACGGGGCAAACCTCCAGGCTTACGATCAAACGAACGATGTTTCGGAAATGACGGCCGTCGCTGCCGATCTGCTGGTATCGAACCACTCGTACGGTACCATTTCGGGCTGGAATTATAATTCAAGCCGCAGCGGTTCAATTTTATGGGAATGGTACGGCGATACAACCATCAGTGCCACGGAGGATTATAAATTTGGTTTCTACAATGCACAGGCCCAGAGCTGGGATCGTATCTCCTACAACGCGCCGTATTACCTCATCGTAAAAGCGGCCGGTAACGAACAGGGAGATTCGGGGCCGGGCGCTAATCAGCCGTATTATCTGGTCAATCACAGTAACCGCATCAGTACGCGCCCACGCTACGACCAGAATGCATACGATTTGATCAGTACCTACGGCACTGCCAAAAACATCCTCACGGTTGGGGCTGTTTCAAATACCCTGAACGGATATAACCAGCCGGGTGATGTGAAAATAGCCGGTTTCAGCAGCTGGGGGCCGACTGACGACGGCCGGATTAAGCCGGATATCACCGGGGTAGGGGTGAGCGTATTATCGACTTACAACACCAGAGACAGCAGTTATGCTGTTTTAGACGGTACATCCATGGCTACACCCAACGTAACCGGTTCGTTGTTGCTGTTACAGGAATACTACAATCAGCTCAATACCGGCAAATTTATGCGCTCATCGACACTGAAAGGGCTGGTACTGCATACTGCCGACGAAGCCGGGGATGCGCCCGGACCGGATTATCGCTTTGGCTGGGGATTGCTGAACATTGAACAGGCGGCTAAAGTGATCAAAAACGATGCGCAGAACCACTTGCTTGAGGAACGGACACTGGCACAGGGGGAGACTTATAACAGACAGGTAACCGCATCGGGCAAAGGACCGTTACGGGTTACGATTTGCTGGACCGATCCGGAAGGCACACCGTCACCGGTCAATGCAAGCGTTATTAACAGCCGGACGCCTAAACTGATCAATGACCTGGATATTCGGGTCAATGACGGACAGCAAGCCGTTTTGCCATGGACGCTGGATCCCGAAAATCCGTCGCAGGCCGCACAGCGGGGTGATAATATCCGCGACAACATTGAGCAGATTCTGATTCCGAACGCAGTGCCGGGGCGCTCATACACCATTACCATTACCCACAAGGGAAACCTGGGCGGGACACGGCAGGAATATGCCTTAATTGCGAGCGGGATTGGCGGAGTTGCCTATTGTAGCTCAACGCCGGTATCGTCTGCCGATAGTAAAGTGCTTGGTTTTCAGCTCGGACAGACTCAGCAAAAAGGAAGTGATAACTGCACGACCTATACCGACCTGACCCGGACAATAATTGAGGTGCAGCCCGGACAGACGCTGCCGTTTTCGGTAAGTGTCGGTACCTGCGGAGTTCCACAGAATACGATGCTCCGTGTTTTTGCTGACTGGAACCAGAACGGGAGCTTTTCCGATGCGGGGGATACTCTGGCCACATCCGGCGTACTGAACGGCGTTACTACCTTTTCGCGCAATGTGCAGATTCCGTCGGGTGTTAGCAGCGGCCAGCTGATCCGCGTCCGGCTGGTTTTGGTGGAAACAACGGACGGTAAGGCAGTTGCTGATTGCGGAACGTACAGTAAAGGCGAAACGATGGAGTGGCTGGTCCGGACAATCCGTTCGGCAAGCGATGTGGGAGTAACGGCGCTGGTATCACCGGATAATGCGTTCTGTCGCGTAACAGATGAGATTCCGGTTTCGGTCCGTATCCGGAACTACGGCACGGATACACAGCAAAACGTACCGGTCCGTATCCGGATTGCCGATGCTGCTAACACAACGCTGACTGTACTGACGGGTACATTGCCCGTAATCAACGGGTTTAATGATGCTTTATTTACGCTGAATGTGTCGGCCAGTCGGTTTACGAGCGGCCAGAACTATCGTTTTGAAGCAACCACTGAACTTGTCAATGATCAGAATCCTGCAAATAATACCTTCGTTGATTCACGAACTGTAGCTGCTGCACCGGCTCCCTCCCTTGTGTCGGCGCTGCAATGTGGTACCGACACCGTAGTTGCATTGACAAATAACGGCCAGGGAACCGCATTCTGGTACGATGCTGCCGTAAACGGAAATCTGCTGGCGCTCGGGAACCGGACTACAACGAACGTAAAGCCGGCTAACAACACTTACTTTGTTTCTCTGAACGATTTCAGCGGGGTATTGGGCCCGGTTAGCAAAAATGCTTTTGGCGGTGGTTCCTATGCGGGTAACTTTGGCCCGTCACCGTTGATTTCGACGAAGATACCGGTTGTACTGGAGTCAGCAAAGTTATATATTGCCAGTGCCGGGCGACTGACCTTTACGGTTCGCCGGTTAGATGATGTAGCGGTTTCGAGTGTTTCGCTGGATGTCACGCCAACACGGAGAACCAGCCTGACTGCCGTAAATGCCAATGGCCAGCTTGTCGATGATCCGGAGGATCCGGGAGCACAATACCCGCTGAATCTGCGCATTCCGGCTGCCGGAGACTACAAAATCACAATTGAGTACGAAGGCGGAGCATCAATTTTCCGGAGCAATGCCGGCGTAACCGGCTTCCCCTATCGCCTGACAGCGTCTAACGGGGCAACAATCGTGAGTACCAAGGGCGCACTTTTTCCGCAGAACGGACGGGTTGATACGCTGACAACGGCCTGGTATTATCTCTATAATCTGAAAATCCGCTCATTAGATTGCCCGTCGGCACAGCGGGTGGCCGTGGCAAAGAGCGGCGGTATAGCACCATCGGCACTGGTGACAATCAACGGTTCAACAACCATTTGCCGTGGTTCTTCTGTGATGTTACAGGCCAATACCGGTGATAATCTGCTCTATCAATGGTACAGGAATAATCAGGCAATTTCCGGAGCAGTGGCTAGCTCGTATCGGGCAACTGATGAAGGCGTTTATTTAGTGCAGGTATCCAATAACTGCCAGCCAGCCAGTTCATCGGCTGTTCAGGTCAGTGTAAATGATCCTGTTGCTCCGGCGGTTACGTTAAATGGGTTCGTCTTGACCTCAAATTCAATTACGGGAAACCAATGGCTGCTCAACGGTGTGCCGATTGCAGGAGCAACCGGCCAGAGTTATACGGCGGTTCAGTCCGGTCGTTATTCGGTACGCGTTAATGCAAGCGGATGCGGGGAGTTAATCTCAACCGAATTGTCGGTAATCATTCTGGGCCTGGAAGAAGCCGCTGCCGGTGTACAGGTATATCCTAACCCAACCACTAACTACCTTACAGTAACGTTTGATGCCGCTATTGCCAAAATACCGCCAGCTACTCTGATTCTGACCAATACTGAAGGAATTCGGGTAAAAACAGGTGTTATGAAGCGCGACGGAAAAAATTATTCAGGGATGCTTGATTTAACGACATTGTCAGGCGGTATATTTTTTGTGACTGTTCAGGATAACCAGGGTCAAATACTGGGAGTAAAACGAGTCCTTAAACAGTAAACTTTTCGTTCTGAAACGATTTTCTACATATACGGAATGGCAATTGCCAGCTTCTTATCATGCTGTTTATCAGTTAGCAAACAGCATGATAAGAGGTGTATTTGTGTGCCTGTTCACCGTTTTTCTGGTCACAGAACAGGCAGCATCTCAACAGCTTCGAGAAGAGCCGGATCCTTACCGGATAAACCGGCAACAGGCCTTTGAACTGGCTGGAAAGTATAATTGGGCTATCCGCAAAAATTGTTCCAACGGCCGGATTATGCAGTTACAGGGCGTTGATCCGACCGGTCACCCGATTTATTATATCACTCATAACGCAATTGCTGCGCAAACGACGCGAACGACCGCATTGCGTACAGGTGGGTCGCTAGGCTTGTCTCTGAGCGGCAGTTCGGCGTTTATGGCAGGAAAACTGGGCATGTGGGATGGTGGTCAGGCCCTGGCTACGCATCAGGAATTTGCAGGGACAGCACGCATTATACAGGCTGATCAGGCAACTGTGGTTAGTGAGCATACGACTCACCTGGCAGGTACATTAATCGCAAAAGGAGTTAATGCACAGGCAAAAGGAATGGCTTTCGGAGCGAATCTCCGCATCTGGGACTTTAACGACGACATCAGCGAAATCGGCACGGCGGCCAAAGACCTGTTGCTGTCTAACCATTCCTACGGTCCGGTAGCAGGCTGGGTATACAATGCGGAGCGCCCCGGTAATGATCCTGATCAGAAGTGGGAGTGGTGGGGAAACACCGTCATCAGTCAGGTAGAGGACTATCAGTTTGGTTTTTATTCCTCACGGTCTGCCGATATTGACCGGATTGCCTACAGTAACCCATATTATCTGATGGTCCGGTCTGCTGACAACAAGCATACGGAGACCGGTCCGCCGGCAGGAGTAGCCTACTATCTGCGTAATACGGGTGAAAAAAGTACGGCCAGCCGTAGCCGCAATGATGGATACGATGTTATCGCGGGAGAAGCCAATGCCAAAAATGTACTGACAATCGGGTCGGCCGAAGCTACGCTACAGAATGGCCAGCCGGTTTTATTCAGCGTTGCAGCATACAGCGGCTGGGGACCGACTGATGATGGCCGGATTAAACCGGATTTACTAGGCTCAGGAACAAAGCTTTACTCGACAATCTCGTCAGCCAATAACGCTTACGGAACAAATACAGGTACCTCAATGGCCTGTGCTAATGTAACGGGCTCCTTGTTCCTGTTGCAGGAGTTGTATGCGCGGCTTCAGAACAGCAACACTGAGGGCCGGTTCATGCGGGCAGCAACAGTACGGGGACTGGCTATTCATACAGCTGACCGGATAAATGCCGCAGGCAATGTCCAGACCGGTATCGGACCTGATTACAAACAGGGATGGGGTGTCCTGAATATGGAAAAAGCGGCCTCTGTCTTATTGAACACGTCTGGTTCCCATCTGCTGACCGAACAAATTCTGCAGCAGGCAGGAAACTACACGACTCAGATTAAAGCGCAGGGTAATGAACCGCTGATCGTAACGATCTGCTGGACAGACCCGGAAGCTGCCGGTACGGCGGTAAACAGCC
Organism: Arsenicibacter sp.; assembly: GCA_965247375.1. GTDB lineage: Bacteria > Bacteroidota > Bacteroidia > Cytophagales > Spirosomataceae > Arsenicibacter. Next base: position 160,502 of record CBDFHU010000072.1, on the reverse strand, counting down.
TGAACCTGGATAATCGTATCCCGAAATTAGTGAACGACCTCGATGTCCGCCTGTCAGACGGGCAGACCACAGCGTCTCCCTGGGTACTTGATCCCGCTAATCCTGATCAGGCGGCTACAACGGGAGACAATGTACGGGACAACGTAGAGCAGCTTATTATCCGGAACCCGGTGGCCGGGCAGGTGTATACCCTCACTGTGTCACATAAAGGTCAGCTGAAATACAATGCACAGCCCTTTTCGCTGATTGTAAGTGGTTTATCCTGGAAGGCCTGTGGGCTGACAGTTGCCGTTACCCCCAGTAAAGATACGTCCTTCTGTGCGGGTGCGGGCGTGATGCTCCAAACGGATCAAACCAAAATAGCATCGTCGGGCGGGCAAGTTTCATCCCTGACGTATGAATGGATAAAAAACGGCGTTTCAACAGGTAATGGCGTCCCTGCCTATCAGGTTACTCAGGCAGGGACGTATGCCGTGCGAGTAACAGATGGTAAAGGCTGCACAGGTACCTCGGCACCCGTTATTATTCAGTTAATTACGCCAACGGCAACCCTGACGCCATCGGTTGATCAGTGGTTGTGCGAAGGCCGGACCAGTGTGCAGATTGCCGCCAGTGCAGAAGCCGGTACCCAGTTTGAGTGGTTGCGTAACGGCCAGGTTATTTCCGGTAGCCGGAGCCAGTCCATCAGCGCTACCCAGTCAGGATTATATCAGGTGCGGATTACGCAGCAGGGGTGTCAGCGTACAATGGAAGGGGTGCGTGTCGGTCAGGCAGCTTCCCAGTCGCCGGAAATCGTACCAGTAAACACAGTAATTACCTTACCGAGAGGCGCTTCCGTGCAGTTAAGTGCGCCGGCCGGAGAATTTACCGGTTATCAATGGCTACGGAATGATGTGGTTATTAATGGGGAAACTGCCGGCAGGCTATCAGTTAATGATCCCGGTACTTACAAGGTAAAGCTAACTCAGGCGGTATGTAATGTTATCTCACAAGGGCGTGTCGTAAAATGGAGTGATGAAACCTCAAACGATACTCTGATGACGGTATCGGCTGACAGTACCCTGGTTTTATATCCGAATCCGGCAAGGGACTATATATATATAAAGTATATTTATCCGAAAGCAAACAGGATGGCACTCACCGTATATGATATAGCGGGCAGGGCATATGCTGAAAATATACCGATGAAAGAGGTAAACGGGAACTTCATATACCAGCTTGACATAAGTGCTCTCCCGTTGGGTTATTATTTTATACGATTATACGATGGGTATCGTTATAAGGATGCACGCTTTTTTAAATATTAGTTCTGGTTATCAGATAATTAAATAAAATAGAAGACGTGCTCATTCGTTAATGACATGTTAATCGCCGGCTATTCAATCAATATCACTTGTCCGAACGGCGATTTATCGCGTACTTTACCATAGAAAAAGCTAATATTTCATTATTGGATATACATTTATATAACTGTATGAAATCTCGTCCAGCCCTCTCTTCGGTTTTTGTTCGGTGGGGATTTTTATTAATCATGCTTTGCATGACTATAGCCACAACCGTTAATGCACAGAGCACACTAGCATTACTTGATCCTGCCTACGATTGTAACACCCGCCAGCTGACTTTCCGCACAAGCGGGGGAGATGGTTCATCCGTTGAATATATGGCGCCGGGCGTAACCGGCTGGACAACCAAAGCGGCTAACGTACTGGATGCTGCAACAGCGGCTGATGGTTCAGTGACGGTCGTTAAGCTGTTCGCCCGTCAGGGAGGTAAGATTGTCAGCCGTGATTTTAATATCCGTCAGCTTTGCGGCAGCACGGGTATCATCCCGCCAAACAAAACAGGCGATATCGGCTCGACGGACATTACGCTGGTTGATCCTTCCTATGATTGCAATACCCGTCAGCTGACCTTCCGGACAAGTGGTGGTAATGGCAGTACGGTAGAATACATGGCTCCGGGCGTAACCGGCTGGACAACGAACGCAGCTAATGTTGTCGATGCCGGTACGGCAGCTGATGGCTCGGTAACCGTTATTAAATTGTTTGCCCGTCAGAGCGGCAAAATCGTCAGCCGTGATTTTAACATCCGCCAGCTTTGCGGCAGCACAGGGATTATCCCGCCAAACAAAACCGGTGATGTTGCCACAACCAATATCACACTGGTAGCACCTTCATACAACTGCGCTACCCGCCAGATAACGTTCCAGACCAGCGGCGGTAACGGCAGTGCTGTTGAGTATATGGCGCCGGGCGTTACAGGCTGGACAACGAATGCTACCGGTACTGTAGATGCCGCAACGGCAGCAGATCCGGCAACTACTACACTGACGCTGTTTGCCCGTCAGAGCGGCAAAGTAGTTTCCTACAAATTCAATCTGAAAGATACCTGCAAATAATTGCTTTAGCCTGCCTGAAGAGGGTAGGGGAGGGGGATGTAACCGTCTTCAATGGCCCGCTATCATCAGCGGGCCAATTTCAATATACAACCATCGTAGAAAACTGAATTAGTCATGTTACCAATGCGGACAAGCGTATTTTTGAGTTTGCTACTCGTATTACCATATGTAATCATAGCTCAGACGAAGACGCCTGTAAAAAAAGCGGCCCCCGCACAAATCAAAAAAACAGCTCCTGCGCCGGCTCCACAGGCAACTCATCCGCCGGAACCTGACTACAAAAAACTTGGTGGCATTGCCTTCATGAAAGAGCCTATCGACACTGTTTTTGCTCGTGCGAAGAAAGTCGGTAAACCTGTGTTCGTGGAAATATATTCACCCGATTGTCACACCTGTCAAAGCTTCATGCCAATTCTGGCCGGCAAAAAAGTTGGAGATGTTTACAACCAGTATTTCGTCAGCAAGAAGCTTGATCTGATGCAGAAGCCTACTCAGGAATGGCTCGAAAAGAAAAAGCTCTACATCCCGTCGATTCCGATGTTTCTCTTCTTTGACGCTGACGGGAATCTGCTCCATGCAACAATGACGAACAATGGCCCTGACGAGATCAATGGCCGTGCCGCCGCGGCGCTGGACCCGCGTTACCGGAGTCAGCAATATCCGGACCGGTTTGCTGCCGGTGAGCGTGGCGCCGACTTCCTGATTGAGTACGGTCTTTTCACAAAGATTGTCAAAGATACAACGGCCAACTCGCGAGTCATGGAAGAGTATGCCAAACAGCAGCCGGTGACTGAATATGCTAACGGCACAAACTGGCTGGTGTTGCAGAAAGTGATCATGGATTACACAAATCCGATTGCGCAGCATTTGATCAATAATCAGGCAGCTTACAAGCAGTATGGCGAAGGAACTGCCCGGGAGGTAGCTGAGAATTTGCTGCTGTCTTCCTTATACAGCCCGCAGGCTGCCCGCTTTGCACCAGAGAAAGTGCAGCAGATTCGTGAGCAGCTGGTGAAGATCGGTGTGGATCCGAAGGTAGCGAATGCACGGACACTGATGCAGGAGGTAAACGCCTACATCTATCAGAACAAGACGAGCCAGGCAGCTGCCCGCATGGACAAGCATGTAAATGAATTTCCACTGAGTGCGCCCGAGTTCCTTTATGTTGCGCACTTCTTTAATGCCAATAGCAAAGATGGAAGTGATGTGCCATCGACGATTAAATGGCTGGAAAAAGCGCTTGCATTACCTAAGCTGGAGCCTGCCGAAAAAGCGGATCTTTACTTTGAACTGGCCGATGCTTACAAGCGCGGTAATCAGGCACAAGAGGCTTTGAAAGCAGCTAACAGTTCACTGACTGTAGCACAGGCTGCTAAGCTGAACACGAAGAAATACACTGAGCAAGTAGATAAGCTGAAATAGGATTATTTTTATCCGGCAGCAAGGCTTGATCCTATAAAAAGTCATTTGTGCTTACAAGAGCACATTCATTAAATTTCCGGCAATTGAAAAATAATAACATCATAAAGAAGTCAAAACCACTGGTTATATAGAAAGGGTATATCAGATGGTATACTTAATATATATAGTTTATGTGTAACGACGACTTTGTTAAAAAATTTTCAATACCAGCCAGAAATTCGCTTATAATTCAAACAGTTTTTTTTTATTTGCATCCCGATGTGAGATTGTGCTAAATGTGCATATAACGTTCATGGAGAAAAAAAAGTCTATTCGAATTGTAGGTTGTTTGCCTTTTGTACGTCTTTTATTGTTAAACATTAACCCTAACACCGTTTCGCCTATGATTTAACCACTGTCTGTAAACCTATTCGCATTCACTGAAGCTCTCTGTTGAAATGAAGCAGGAAATCTGCTTAAAAGCTATGGCACCCGCCAACCCGTTACGGTTCAGAAAAAACCGGTAAATCAGGCCCCAAAGCCTGATCACGCTAATTCACAAACAAAATCTATTTTAAACACTTAATTGCTGTTTATGTCTTCACGATTATACTTAGCTAAGATAACCGTTTGGCTATTGCTTATGCTGGGTGGGTATGGAGTGGTACAGGCACAGAACTCAATTACGAGCCTATCTCTTACAGGTGGTTCTAATTTGACTGCAGCTTGTGGTGGAACGACGATTACAATCGTGCCATCAATCCAGACAACAAACCCAACAACTGTGACGGCTGTCGTTTACTCTCCTGTACTGAACGGGATTGTACAACCACAGTTTAACGGATCAGGTGTAGGGTTTAATGGTACATACACCCTCCCTGGTGTGACTACATCGTCAACATTAGTTGTTCAGGCGACAGGCTACTTCTCTAATGGTACATCTAGTACCGCATCTCTGACAATTGGCGTATACCCGTCAATCCAGACGCCGGTAAGTACAACTGTTACGCCTGCCGCTATTTGTGCCGGTAGTTCTGCCTCAATTACTGTACCTTCAGACCTGACGATCCAAAGTGCGTCCGGTCCAGGTTTTCTGTCGTTGGTAACACCAACGCCAACAAATGTTCTGAATGTTACTACGTCTGCGGCTGCCTCAGGTATTCAGACGTATTCACTGGTTGTAACCAATGCATCTGGTTGCTCGGCATTAGCTACGGCTGATCTGACAGTCAATAATGTCTCTGTTGCTTTCGTTCCGACCTCAGGTACTGTAACTTGTGCCAGTGGTGCAGTTTCATATACGGCAAATGCTACCGGTGGTAGTAGCTACACCTACACATTTGGTGGTGGTGGTGGTATTGGTACATTTACTTCCGCAGATAATGTTGTAACACTTCCTTATGTTGCTGGTCAGAATTTTACTGGAAGTATCAATGTAACGGTTGTTAGTGCTGCAGGTTGTTCTAACACAGCGACTGCTCCTATCACATACAACACAGTTGCTCCGACAGTTGGTCCTTCTGTAACAATTGCAGCAGCAACAGGTAACCTGAATGGTGTTGTTATTGATGCGACGTCAACAACAGCAGGTACTTCAGGCACAATTTGCCAGGGTACATCACTTGCGTTGAGTATTTCAGGTTGTGTGGCTGCTTCGCCATCAACGACTGCTGTTATTCCTAATGATCCTGTTATTTATGTTTCAGGTCCTGGCGGAACAACTATCATCGGCGCAACAACAAGCACAACAGCTGCGGGCGCTCCTGGTGTTACGATATTCACAATTCCAACGAATATCACGACTGCAGCCGGCTCACCGTTTGTTTACTCAATTCCATGTGTTGCAAGCAACGGTTGTTCAAGCACGAACGTAGCAAGCCTGACGTTAGCTGTTAACCCAACACCGACAGAGTCTGCTACAGTAGCCTCATCGGCGGGTGCTGGTCCGCTTTACACAGTGTGTGCGACAAACACATATTCACTGTCTGTAAACTGCCCTATAGGGTTTACAACGTTAGCTAAAGGTACAGGTTTTGGTTTAAGCTCTACCGCGTTTAGCGTTCTTTCGAACCCTTATCTGGCGAATGGTGCTGCAACAACGGCTCAAGCTGGCAGCTACTCTGTAGCTTGCCAGAATTCATCAGGATGTATCGGACCGGTAACTACATATACAATTGTAGTTAACCCTGCTCCTGCTCCGGTTTCTCTGACAGTAAGTAGCACAGGTACGACGGTAGCATCAACTACAATTGGTGCGTCAACGTATGCTGGTAGCATTTCGATCTGTTCAGGCAGCTCACTGAGCATTGTTACAAACTGCTTGATCTCTTCTGTCACTAATCAAACATCAGGTCAGGGTAATCCACCATTATTGGGTGGTACAACTGGTTTGACTGCGGTTGACAACGGCGGAGTTGGTGTGGGTAATGGTAGTGGTACTACGCCTGGTAGCTCAGCTACAACATTAGGCTATGCTACGTTTGCATCAGAAACTCCGTTCAGCACAACAGTTACTCAGACGTTTGTGTATACATTCACGTGCTCTAATACGCAGTTTGGATGTTCAAGTCCATTTGCAACAACGTTGTCTGTAACGGTAAATCCGGTTCCTGTTAAACCAACAGTAGGTAGCTTTGCTGGTGGCTTAGCTTTGACATCGACTACACTTTGTCAATCGAATACGGTTCGTCGTTTTGCGTTTACATGTCCAACTGGCAGTACATTATATGCTACTAACAGCGGATCAGGTACTGGTCTGACTGGTACAGGTGCTTATACGATTGCAGCTGGTGGTTCAGGTGTTTATAGCTTCACAGGTCTTTGCGGTACAGCCTCATGTACAAGTGTTGCTACAACATATAGCTTCACAATCGTTCCTGCTCCAAATACGCCTGCTCTGACGGTAGTTGGCAGTACTCCTACTGCTTCTCCAATTCTTGCCGGCCAAGGCGGTGCAGTATCAGTTTGTGTAGGTAAAGTATTAACTGTAAATACAGATTGTGTAATCAGTTCTGTAAACGCAGGTAGCGGACAGGTTCAAGCTCCAGGCTTCACTGGCATCAATACTGGTGGCAGCAACAGCGATTCTGGTGCTGGAGTAGGTGGTACAACAGGTGGTAGCTCAGCTACTGCATCTCCTGCAAGTACTACATTTGCTTCATTCAGTGCAGTTTTTGCAAGCGCTACTACATCTCCTTACGTTTATACATTCAACTGTACAAACGCTTCAGGATGTCCTAGCTTATCTGTAACTAGTCTGACAGTAACGGTTAATCCGACTCCTGCACAACCAACACCAATTGCTGCTCAGACAGTATGTGCCGGAACAGTGGCAAGTCTGACAACAAACTGTGTGTCTTCTTCTGCTGTTTTCAGCGGAGCTAGCTCATATACTGGTAGTACATTGACTGTAAATACAGCAAGCTATACAGCAATTACATCGTTGACGTATACTGTTGTTTGTACAAATGCTTCAGGTTGTTCAAGTGCACCGATTACTGCAACATTGACAGTTAATCCTGTACCGAATGTACCTTCACTGACAGTAACAGGTGGTGTGCCTTCTCCAGTACTTGCTAGTGCATCAAGTGGTGCGGCAGTGACTGTTTGTGCGAACAGTACATTAACTGTTAAGACTGACTGTCTGATCAATACAGGTACAGTAACTGGTACCACAGGTACTAATCCTCCATTCAGTGGGACAACTACTGGTGGTTCAGGTACAGCTGTAACTGGTGGCGGTACAACAACACCTGATTCAGTAACCAATGGCTTTGCAACGTTTGCAGCTACATTCACAGCTACAACATCATCGCCATTAGTTTACACATTTGCGTGTGTTAATACTTTAGGGTGTTCAAGCACGGCTGTAACAAGCTTAACGGTTTCAGTTGTAGCTCAGCCAACAACACCGTCGCCGACAGGTTTCGCTTCAACAACAGCTCCTTCGACTGTATGTCAGAGTCCGAATCCATATGTTGCAATTGTAACTTGTCCAACAGGTCAAACTGCAGGTGTTGCTTACACTGGTGCAATGACACTGACAGGGACGGGGACACGCACGGTAACAGCTACAATCGCTGCTGGTGCAACAGGTGTGTTCAACTACTCAGCTACATGTTTCAACGGTTCTTGTACTGCAGTTAGTCCAGCAACGAAAAGCCTGACAATTGTTGAAGCTGCACCAGTTGCTGCCTTTACTACAATAGCAGGTGGTGTTACCTCTCAAAATGTAAATGCTGTAACAGTATGTTCTGGCCGGACATTAGTAATTAATACAAACTGTCCGATTGTTTCAACAGTTAACAGCACATCTGGTACACCAAATCCTATCTTGACAGGAAATGGATCTGGTAATGCAGGTACAGTAACAAATGGTGGTAGTACAGGTAGTACATCTGGTACGGTAACTACGTTTGCATCTTACACAGGTGTGTTTACAGCTACAACTACTCAGACTTACGTGTACACATTCGTATGTACCAATACAGCAGGCTGCTCGAGCACGGCTGTGTCTAGTCTGGCCGTTACTGTAAACCCTACGCCTGGAAATGCTGCACCGGTTGCTTCAATCGGTACATTGCCGAGCATCACTGTTTGTCAGGGATCAGGTCCGATCAGTATTACAGGTAACTGTGGTACAACAGGTACGTTAGCTGCAGCCAAGATCTCAGGCACAACTGCGTCAGGTACATTGACTGGTGATGTATTCTCAATTGGAACAGGTGCAGGTGGTACAGGTACGGGTAGCTATACATTAGCTTGTGTTAATGCAACAGGTTGTTCAAGTGATATTTACAGCTTTAGTGTAACGGTTAATCCTGCTCCAATCAATGCTTCACTGACACTCGTGACATCAGGAGCAGGTTCGCTGGTAACTGGCTCATCTGCAACAATCTGTTCAGGTCAGACGCTTGCAATTCAGACTAACTGTCTTGTAAGTTCACTGCCGATTTCAACATCAAATGTTAACAACCCTCCATTCACAGGTATTCCTGGTACTAATACTAGTACAATAGGCGGTGGTTCAACAATTGGTGGTGGCACAACAGATACGTTTGCATCTTATTCTGCTGTATTTACTGCTGCTACTACTACTGCATATGCTTATACAGTAGTATGTCAGGATCCGGTAACAGGCTGTAGAAGTTTGGTACCTACTGCATTTACTGTAACGGTTAACCCGACACCAGCTGCTCCGACTCCTGCTGCAACATACGTTGCATGTCAGGGTACAGGTCCGATCTCGGTATCTGCTAATTGTCCAACAGGTACTATACTAATCGGTGGTCGTATCGCTGGAACAACGGCTGCAGGTAATACTACAGCAACGGCTGGTGTTTATACAATTGCTTCTAGCGCAACAGGTGTAGGTAGCTATACAATTGCTTGCCAGAACTCATCAGGATGTGTGAGTGAAGTGAAAACGTTCTCTGTAACTGTAAATGCTGCGCCTGCAAACGCAACAATCACAGCTTCTGCTAGCGGTAACACGATCTCGAATGTAACAGGTAATTCAGCTCAAACTCTGACGATTTGCCGTAATACACCGGTTTCACTGACAATTGCTGGTTGTACTAGCGTGTTTATCCCTGGTCAAGGTACTATATCTGGTGGTATTTCAGTGACGAACACAGGTGCAGTTGGTGGTATCAGCGGTGGTGGTTCTTCAGGAACTTCATCGAATACATTAGTGGGTACATTGCCAACTGATGGTATTCCGACAGGTGTTTATACTGTAACCTTAGCTTGCCAAACAACTGCGGGCTGCACAAGCACACTGGTATCCAGCTTCTCGCTGAATATCACAGATGCTCCGACAGCGTCAGTTACAGTAAGTGGTTTTGCTGCAACATGTAACAATAACCAAGGCAATGCAATTGGCTCTTTAGCTTGTCCTACGGGAACATATGTATCATATACAGTAGTAGGTGGTGCATTTACGCCAACAGGTTCTGGTAATAACATTACTATTGAGACAACTGATCGCGCTTCTTACACAGTATTGGCACAGTGTGCTACAACGCCAACATGTTTAGGCCCTGTTTCAACGACTGCGTTCAATAGCCGTGTGGCAACACCTGCTCCAACTAATATTGCAGCTTTACCAAACGCAATTTGCGCTGGTACATCAACTGCATTATCAGTAAGTGGTTGTGTTGGTGGTACAGTTAACTGGTACATTGCTACAACAAATACATTGGTTGGTACTGGTAACTCAATTACTGTATCGCCTTCTGCTTCTACAAACTACGATGCGACATGTACACTTAACGGATGTACAAGTCAACGTACGACAGCTCAAGCAGTAACAGTTCTGCCAATGCCAAGTGGTGTTCCATCAATCCAGGCTCTGCCAAACCCTGTAGCAGCAGGTGCGTCAGTAACACTGACGGCATTCGGTTGTCCGGCTGGTTCGCAAGTTATCTTCTATACAGATGCTGCGGGCACAGTTGAAGCAGGACGCTCAGCTACAGGCTCACTGGTAGTTAATCCAACAGTAAACACTACATATTACGGTGCTTGCTCTAACGGTACTTGCCGTGGTATGGTCAGCACAGGTGGAACGCCGGTTACAGTTCAGGCTTGTAACTTTATCGCTAACATTACACCATCTTCGGCGACACTTTGCCCTGGTGGTAGCGTAGTACTGACTTCATCAGGCGGTTCAAGCTATGTATGGAACAACGGTGCCGGTAATGTTCAGTCAATCACAGTTCAGGCTCCGGGCGTTTATAACGTAATCGTAACGAACGCTTCAGGCTGTACGGCTCTGGCTAGCGCAACGGTAGTAGCTGGTTCTTCACCAGTTGTAGCGATCTCAGGTAACACGAACATCGTACAAGGCCAGACAGCAGTTCTGACTGCTTCAGGTGGTGCAACGTATGTGTGGAGCACAGGTGCAACAACACCGACAATCTCTACACAAACAGGTGGTGTATACAGTGTAACAGTAACGTCTCTGGCAGGTTGCTCAGCATCGGGTCAGACTACAGTAACTGTAACTCCGCTGCCGGCTGCTCCTTCAGTGACTCCAGGTACAAACCTGCAGGCATGTTTAGGTCAGAATGTTCTGTTAACAGCGAATTGCGCAACAGGTACTCCACGTTTCAACCGTGGCAACGCTTCGTTCAACCAGCCAACATACTCGGTTGAAAGCCCGGTAGCTGGTCCTGTTTCACTGAATGTAGTCTGCGTTGTAAATGGCGTTGAAGGAACTGCTACTCCGGTAACAGTAACATTCAATACTTCACCGAACGTATCGATTGCCGGTGACGGTAAGATCTGCGTAACAAGTGGAGTCGTAACAGGTGCTACATTGACAGCGTCTGGTGCTTCTAGCTATCTGTGGAGCAATGGTGCAACAACACCAACAATCACAGTAACTACGCCAGGTGTAATCAGTGTAACAGGGACAACTGCAGGTTGCTCAAACATTGCTCAGACTACAACATTCTCTGCAGTGTGTGGTACTGGTCAGGCGTTGGCAATCACAGGTGCATCGATCAACTGTACAACTCGTCAGATCACAATCAACACAGTTGGTGGTGACGGTACTGCAATCGACGGTCGTATCCTGTTAGTAACTAACTTCCAGCCTTCGGCTCAGCCTCTGATTCTTGATGCTGGTGTGTTCGCAGAACGTAAGCCTGTTCAACTGCAGGTTCGTCAGAGCGGTGTGATGTCATCTATCTTCACGTTTGACTATAGCGCTCAGTGCTCAGGTGGTGGTACAGTAACTCCTCCTCCGACAAGCACTACAACTGCGACTGGTAACACAATCACAGTATGTGGTCAGCCATATGTATTAACTGGTGCTCCGTTTGCCGTAGGTGCTACATTCACTTGTAACCCAGGTACAACACCGCACGTAGTTAACTTCATCCCGGCTGGTGGTGTAGTTGATCCTAACTCAGTGATTGAATTCATGAGTATCGGTATCACTCCATGGACACAGGCTTGCTCAGAAACGCTTGACTTGAACAACTTTGATAATAACACGTTTACTATCAATGCTCGTCAGCGTAATACACAAACTGGTGCTATCTTAGCAACAGCTCAGATTGTAGTAACATCCCCTTGCCAGCGTAAAGATGGTGCAGGTCGCGAAGCTACAGCTGCTGATGCTCTGGATGTAACGGTTCTGGGTAACCCAACTCTGAGCGACAAGGTTGAAGTTGAAGTACGTGGTGCTGAAGGTCAGCGTCTGCAACTGCGCATGACTGATGGTCAAGGTGCTTCAGTAAGTGAAATCGCTGTAGAAAAAGCAAACTCAGTAGAACGTCAGACATTAGGTCTGGGTCGCTCGGCTGGTATGTACTTCCTGCAGGTAATCACGCCGTCGAAGGTTAAAACGGTTAAAGTTATCCGTCAATAATTAACCTTACCAATAGGAAAACCCCGCCAACTGGCGGGGTTTTCTGTTTTATAAGACATTAAAAAAGGCATAGTTGATTCTATGCCTTTTTTTTTGAAAGAGCGAATAAAAACTAAAAGAAGTTAACCTCAGGTGAAATAGTGATACCGAATTTTCGGTGAACAGAAGACTGAATATCTTTAGCAAGACTAATTAAGTCTGCGCCGTTGGCACTACCGTAGTTTACTAAAACAAGCGCCTGCTTTGCATGCACACCCACATCACCATTACGGAATCCTTTCCAGCCTGCTTGTTCAATAAGCCACCCGGCAGGCACTTTTGTCAGAGAGGGACTGGTAGGATAACCAGGCATGTTAGGGTAGGATTCCTTAAGTTGTTCATATTGAATGGCTAGAATTTCAGGATTCTTGAAAAAACTACCCGCATTGCCAATATCGGCCGGATCGGGTAGTTTACTCCTGCGGATCCGGATCACTGCATCACTCACATTCCTAATCGTAAGCGAACTGGCCGAAACGCCCATCTCAGTCAACGTATCCTGAATCGCTCCGTAAGCAATATGAAAGTTCGGTATACTTGATAGCCTGAACGTAACATCAGTAATAATGTATTGGCCTTTCAGTTCATGTTTAAAAACGCTTTCGCGGTAACCAAACTGGCAATCGGAGTGATTAAACATCCGGATTTCTCCGGTTTCAATGTGAAGTGCACTAAGGGATTCAAAGACTTGCTCAATCTCAACGCCATAAGCACCGATATTCTGCATGGGTGCAGCGCCGACAGTACCGGGTATAAGCGAGAGATTTTCCAGACCGGCATAGTTATTTTCAACACAAAACATAACTAATTCATGCCAGTTTACACCAGCACCGGCTTTTACTAAAAAGTCTGAATCTGACAGTTGAGACACAGAGATACCGTCAATACGCATCAGAATTACCAGACCGTCAAAATCTTTGGTAAAGAGTATATTGCTGCCGCCACCCAGCACCAGCTTAGGCATGTTATGAAGATCATCGCGCTTCAGTAACATCTGAAGTTCTGAAATTGAATGTACCTCAACCGCAAACCGGGCTGTAGCATCGATTCCGAAGGTATTATAATTCCTGAGGGAGAAATTAGTCTGTATAGTCGGCATAATCCAGTAAAAGTTGGCCAAAAATAGTAAATCATTTAGACCCTTCCCTCAGAACAAGGCGATGATTACAGAATCGTAATTGGATATTTACTATGTTTGCAATTCGTTTGATAGATATGAAATGTATCGTTAACAGGCTGTTAGTCGTAGCTGTAGCCGCATGCTTTTTTGGATGCGCAGCTAAATCAGTTCCAAATTCAGGTAAAACAGGTAATTACAATGATTACACGGAGGATTTGAGTGAAGTAAGACCTGCATATACACCTGTACCTGTTAAAACGGAAACTAAAGGTACTACCGGCACACCGGAATCGAAAAAAGTGATTCCGTCTATGGGTGCCGAAGCACAACATGTAAACCGGCGGCTGGATGAAGTAATGGACGCATCAGCAGCTAAAAATAAAACAATCCGGTATGCTGCCGGATACCGGATTCAGGTATATACCGGTAATGAGCGGCAAAGTGCCGAAGCCGCAAAACTGCTGGTGTATCAGAATTTTCCGGAGTTAAATCCGTATCTCTCGTATAAACAACCTACGTACAAGCTGAAGGTGGGAGATTTTATGCGGAAGCTCGATGCGGAGCGGTATTATAGTCAGATCAAATCATTATTTCCGACGGCTGTATTACAACCGGATAAAATTGATATACGGTATAGTATGTCAATCAATTAAATTTGTCAGGCGGGTTTAACAGACTCGTTGAGCTAAGTTAAAGTCAATGAAAAAAGCGCTTATCACCGGAATCACTGGCCAGGATGGGGCCTATTTAGCAGAGTTACTCCTCGAAAAAGGATATGAAGTCCATGGGATCAAACGGCGGAGTTCGTTGTTTAATACCAACCGGATTGATCACTTATATGAAGACCCACATGACCAGAATGTCCGGTTCCATTTGCACTATGGTGATTTAGCCGACTCAACCAACATAATCCGTATTATACAGGAAGTGCAGCCGGATGAAATCTACAATCTGGGGGCAATGTCGCATGTACGGGTGAGTTTTGATGAACCGGAATATACCGCACAGGTGGATGGCATCGGTACATTACGTATTCTGGAAGCAGTCCGTCTGTTGGGGTTAACCGAAAAAACGCGGATTTATCAGGCATCAACGTCGGAGCTTTACGGCGGTGTACAAGGCCATGCCCAGTCGGAGACAACACCCTTCTACCCCCGTTCGCCTTACGCGGTTGCTAAATTATATGGTTACTGGATTACGGTCAACTACCGTGAAGCCTATAACATGTACGCCTGTAACGGGATTTTGTTTAATCACGAATCACCATTACGCGGGGAAACCTTCGTAACCCGTAAAATTACCCGGGCCGTTGCGCGTATTGCGCTTGGCTTACAGGATAAAGTGTATCTGGGTAACCTTGATGCACAGCGCGACTGGGGTCATGCAAAGGATTATGTTGAGGCAATGTACCTGATCCTGCAACAGGACACGCCTGAAGATTTCGTCATCGCAACAGGCCAAACAACACATATCCGTGATTTTGTGCGGATGGCATTTGCCGAGGTTGGCATTGAACTGGAGTTTAAAGGAACCGGCGTTGATGAAAAAGGCATTGTCGTAAAATCGACGAATCCGGCTTATCAACTTGAAGCAGGAAAAGAAGTGGTCTGTATCGATGAACGGTATTTCCGCCCGACTGAGGTTGACCTGTTGCTGGGTGATCCTACAAAGGCCATGACGAAACTCAACTGGAAACCTAAATACGATTTGAAAGGACTGGTTGAAGACATGGTATCGGCTGACCTTAAATTGTTCCAGAAAGATCAGATTCTGGAGAAAAGCGGTCACCGCGTACTGAATTACTTTGAATAAACGCTTTTGGCTATAAACAAAAGCCGCTCCGGACCGGAGCGGCTTTTTTATTGTTGTTTTGCGAGCCGTGCGGCGTCGATGGCTGTAAGTAATGACTGTAATCCGTTTTGTTCTGTTATTTTCCGGTGTGCCGCCGGATCATGCAGATAATTGGTCTGGTCAGTGAACATGTGTCGTAACAGCTCACCATAGAGGTGCATTTTTTGCTGATCATGTCCATACGAGATGCTGATTTGCTGCCAGGCATCAATGTCTTTGTGACGGCCCCGGGTTTTGCGGTCAATGCCGCCATAACTGGCACTGACGTCAAGACGCGCGCCTGGAAATAAGTCCATCAGCGCGCGGGTAGTCGCTTCATCGGCAAGGCAGCGGATGGTAATCCGGGTTGGCACCCATTCATGTAGAGTAATATCACCGCGCTCAAACAGAATACGCATTTCCTGCCGGTCCATTCGTCCGGGTTGAGTAAAGCCGTGATAAAAATTAACGGTAACACCACCGTAAACAACTGTACAGTTAACCTGCTCTTCGATATCCGTGCCGGGGCGTTTGACCGATTGGGCTGAGACGACCTGACCCGGCCCGAGCCAGCCCTCGAATAAGTCGAAAAAATGAACACCATGCTCAATAAAAATACCGCCGCTTTTCGACCGGTCCCAGAACCAGTGTTCTGCGGTTAACCCTTCATCGGCAGCATAATTTTCGAAGTAGCCATGTAGGGGTAAACCCAGAAGCTGTTTGTCGATCAGGTGCCGGACGCGCTCAAACATCGGATTATACCGTTGCATGAGATTCGTAATCATTAACAGGTTTTTTTCAGCTGCCAGGGTAACCAACTCATAGCCTTGTTCGGCCGTAACGGCCAGTGGTTTCTCACAGATGACATGTTTTCCGGCCTGAAGTGCCAGCAGCGCTTGCTGATAATGTAGAAACGGAGGCGTGGCAATGTACACAATCGAAACATCCGGATGCGCTACTAAATCGTCCAGGCTCTCTAGATGCACTGCCCCGAAACGTTCGGCAGCGGCCTTGGCTCCCTCACGGTTGGTGCCGGCAATGGCCACAAGACGGGTACCGGGAATCTGGAGAAAGTGTTGTGTGGCAAACAGACCAAAGCCGCCCATGCCAATCACCCCCAGTCCGAATTCTTTTTTATTCTCTTGCATGATGTCGGTAATCAGTTTCTTAAAAAACCGGACACCGGCAGAACTGTTGAAGAAATCTAGTTAAGTGGTGGCGTTACCAGCTGTGGACGTGGTATAATGCCGAGGTGATCATTTGCCAGCAGGAGCTCAAACAGCTTAGTGGTAGCCAGCGCATCTCCCATGGCACGGTGTCGGTTGGAGACAGGAATCGCCAGACTTTCGCAGATATTTCCCAGACTATATGAATTATATCCCGGGAAGATCTTCCGGCTCAGCCGAACTGTGCAAAGCGTACGGCGCAGAAAAGGCTGTTCGAGCCAGCCGAGTTCTTTCTGTAAGAAACCAAAGTCAAAACTGGCGTTATGGGCCACAAAAATGGCATCGGCAGATAAATCAAGTACCTGCCGCGCAACCTGATCAAAGGTTGGCGCATGCTCGACCATCGCATCGGTAATGCCGGTTAAGCGGCAGATAAACGGCGGAATCGGGCAGCCGGGGTTCAGTAAGGTGTGAAACGTGTCGACCACTTGATGGCCATCATGACGAATCATGGCGATTTCGGTAAGCCGCGAAGGGCCGGGGACACCCCCCGTGGTTTCAACGTCTACGATGCAGTACACTAACTAAAAATTGATGTGTTAAGATAAAAGTGATCAGTTCATCAGGCCAAACTTATGAAACAACGGATTTATTTCAAACCAAAAAATTAGCGGGATGCCTGAAAGGACCGGAACGTACCTGGTTTTCTGGCAACGGCTCCTTTACGGATCAGTTCGATTGCTTTGCGGGTCATGAAATCATTACCGGAGACAATATCGTCGTACGTGCGCCGTGCGGCGAAATCCGGTTCAACCGTAAATCCGTTGGCATTTTCAGCAATAACAGCGTGTGTGAGCTTTTTGAGGGGAATACGAACCTGTAAACGGGAATTCGGCAGCGTAATGGTTTTGAACTGTCCGGCAAAATCACCCCAATATGCACCGCCGCACGCTTCGCCTATGAACGTACCAACGCCGGCGTTAAGACTTTTGGCCAGCACCGAGGTGGTAGCAGAAAAAGAGGCTCCGTTCATCAGGAAATACAGATTGCCCTTAAACGCCAGCTTTTTCTTCGGACTAAACAGCCGGTTGTGCGCACGGCTCGCAAAACCGCCCTTGCCGTCAGATTTATACTGAAGGTGGAAATTCAGCATCGAAAATGGGTTCCAGCGTGTAACAAGCTCGGCGCGGGCAGCCCGTTTCATGTGTTCTTTCTCCATCATCCGGTACGATTCCGGCATCCAGTACTGTAGCAGCCGCGCCGAATTAAGCACCAGACCGCCGCCGTTGTTCTGTAAATCAACAACGAGGTTCTCAACACCTGCCGCTTTAATATCAGTAAATGCCTTTTTCAGTTTACGCTTAAACGCCAGCTCAAACGGATCGTGCTTTTTAGGACTCATAAACGTCGACACCCGCAGAACAGCAGTACGGGTGAGCGAATCAACCATGCGGACGGACAGATTCGGACGGCGGTCTGCTTCCGCACGGTACCGCTTAAAAAATGTGCTGCGGAACTGACTTAACGTAACCCCTTTTACTGACTGCCGGTGAATGAGCGTATCGGCAGGTTGCCGGTAAGTAATCACCAGTGAATCTGCCGAACCGAACCAGGCCAGATAATAGTCTGCAAACTGGTAGAGACTCCATTGACGCCGGCCGGTCAGATTATCACCGTCGGAACCGGAATGGTCTGAGTCCATCAGGATCTGATGCAGGTCTTTGATGGTTTGGCCATTGATTGTTACTATTTCCGCACCTCGACGGATCGTGGTATCAGCCGCCATATTGTGGGAAATATAGTACCGGCCATCTACCGAACGCAGGTAGAACGGAATATACAGGGTTTGTTTATTAATGTATTGACGGCGGTGATTCAGATTGGTATGCCCGTCTTTAAGGCTGTTGACCAGCGGCGTAACCCGGTGAAAAAAACGCAGATAGTCGGTTGGCGATGTAAAGGTATTATAAAGCGAATCGTACAGATACTCATAGCGGGAAAGGGGCGTGTAATAGCCGACGCCGGGATGAAAGGCATCCAGTTTTTGCTTCAGAAAGGCCAGGTCTTCGCGGGCTTGCTGTGGTGAAAGAACCTGAGCGGAAGCAGACACACTAAATACGCAAATCCAGCCAAAGAGGAGGAACAACTTCACAAAATTCATCTTCACGAGTTACGGAATAATGTATGCTTAAAAAAGAAGGCAGGGTTTAATACTATGGTGAAGTTACCAAAAAGTAAAATAATTCACAAGTAATGATGACTTAAGCAGCGCAAAAAAGCCTCTGCGAAAAAAAAAGGGTAGGTTTGCCGGAATGCATGAAAAAACGAATTAACTAGCATAAAAACGATCACCGGTTTATGGAACCTTTAACAAACCCTACACAACTGCCGCCTGCTCCCTTACGGCCACAGTTTCTGACCATATTGTGCATCCTGACCTTTGTATCCTGCGCAATTGATCTTTACAATGGTATAACGACCATTGCGTCCGCAGATTTTGTCGCCTCAACCACACAGGAGGTGATGGGGGAGGCCGCCGACAAGATCAAAGATAACGGAGGGGCTAACTTCGTCGAAAAGATCATGAACAGCGTTTCCGCCGGTATGACAGCAGAAAATATCCGCAAACTGGGAATTGCGAAACTGATTTATGCCGCACTGACTCTGCTGGGAGCGTGGCTGATGTTCAGCCTGCGGAAACAGGGATTTTATGTGTACATAGCCGGCGTAGTACTGGGTTTTCTGATACCTATCATCTGGGTAGGCGGCATTATCGGTATCGGTTCTTCAGGTGGCGTCTTTTTCAGCGTTATTTTCACCATTTTGTACGGACTGAATCTGAAATATTTACGGTAATACGCTGATTATGAGCCTGATTTATACAGTCAGGCTTTTTCTTATAAAAAATAACTAAACATTTAGTTTTAAAACTAAGTTATTAGTCTAACTTTACATCAGAATTCAAACAAGGAATCATGCAAGTACGCGAACTGACAAAAGCTGAAGAAGAAATCATGCGCGTTTTATGGCGGTTAGAACGGGGCTTCGTGAAGGATGTCCTGACCGAACTGCCAGACCCTAAGCCTGCTTATAATACGGTATCAACCATTATCCGGATACTGGAAAAAAAAGAGCTGGTAGGC
The DNA here is from genome assembly GCA_965247375.1 of Arsenicibacter sp. GTDB lineage: Bacteria > Bacteroidota > Bacteroidia > Cytophagales > Spirosomataceae > Arsenicibacter. The sequence goes on along the minus strand of CBDFHU010000072.1, from coordinate 141,025 downwards.
TACACGGCCTATGGTAAGACGCATGAGTACTTTCCGCTGATCACGGAAGAACAATACCGTCGTTTCCAGACGGAACAACTAATGGCGAATTACTTCGATAATTCGCTGAAGAAGCTGGTTTCCTTTTTCGTGAAGGAAAAGGATGTCAGCTTAGGCGAAGCAGATGAAATCATTAAACTCCTGAACCAGACCAAAGAGCCATGACCATCTTCGAATATATCCTCAGGACTAACCTCTTCCTGATCCTGTTCTATGCCTGCTACTGGCTATTCCTGCGGCGGCATACGTTTTTCAGTCTGAACCGTGCGTATCTGCTTGGCTCCGTACTGGCGTCGTTTGCCCTCCCGCTGATCGAACTGCCGCAGGATACAGTGCAGACCGTAACGCTGCCGATGGCAGTCGCAACACTACCGGCCATCGTTATTCAGCCGGAGCCGACCGGGCCGGACTGGGAGCTGATTGGCTGGATAGCCTACGGTCTGCTGGCGTTGTGGCTGCTGGGGCGGCTCGAAGCACGGACGATGGGACTGCTACAGTTTATCCGCCGCTCCGATCAGCAGCCGATGGATGATTACACACTGGTGTGGCCGCGTGACCCGAAGACACCGACGTTTTCATTTTTCCGGTATCTGGTCATGAACCCGTCTGATGCACAGGCAGAACCGGTCCATCGCCATGAACTGGTGCATATCCGGCAGTGGCATAGCCTGGATGTTGTCTTTTTTGAGGTATTACAGGCCGTATTCTGGTTTAATCCGATTGTCTGGTGCTATAAACAGTCGATCCGGCAGGTGCACGAGTTTCTGGCCGATAAGGAAGCCGCCAATGAGCAATATGCCGCTTATCTGGTCGAATATGCCTTTGGTGTTAAACCCGACGGACTGACCAATAGCTTTTTCAATAAATCACAACTTAAAGCAAGAATTACAATGCTACGGAAACAATCCACAAGCCGCTGGGCATTGGGTAAATATTTGGTAATTCTGCCGCTGGCCGTGGGCTTACTGGCCATGACAACGGCAAAAGATCAATTGAATGCCCTCGTTGAGCAACAAGTCAAACAAGAGGGGCCGGTAATGGGGCAGGTAAAGAATCAGCAGGGTAAAGCGCTGGCCAATGTAAGCGTCATTGTCAAAGGAACAACAACCGGCACCACAACCGATGGCGAAGGTATGTTTGAATTGAAAAACGTACCGGATACCGGCGTGCTGGTATTCAGTTACGTTGGGCTGGGTACGACCGAGGTGGAAGTTAAAGGCCGTAAGCTGATCAATATACAACTGGTGCCGGCACGGCAAAAGCTGGACGAAGTGGTGGTAGTTGGCTATGCCACAAAAACGGAAGCGGTGACTAAGGCCGCTACGTCACCGGCAACAACGACAAAAAATAACGAGGTGTTTACAGTTGTGGAAGAGGCGCCTACCTTCCCGGGCGGAACCGGTGCGCTGGGACAGTACCTGGCTAAGAACATACGCTATCCGGCCGAAGCGCACAACAAAGGCGTTCAGGGTGAGGTACAGATTCGCTTCATTGTGTCGGAAACGGGCGCTGTACGTCAGCCGCAGGTTATACGGGGCATTGGCAGTGGCTGCGATGAAGAAGCGTTACGGGTGGTTTTAGGGATGCCACGCTGGAATCCGGGTAAACAGAATGGTAATCCCGTTGACGTGGAATATGTAGTACCGATCAAATTTATGCTGGAGGGCGAAGGACGGAAAATAACCGGCAAAGACACTACCGGCTGGAGCCCGATGGGCGATGAGCGGAAAGTGATTGTTGAAGGGACAGGTCATTTCAGTGGTATTCAACAGCCAACCATTCAGTTAAGAGGAGTTAGCCCGCTCGGTAAGCAGCCGCTTTATCTTGTGGATGGTATAGCAATTGACGATGTTGACATGAAAAAGCTGGACCCGAATACGATTGAGAGCATCAGCGTGATAAAAGGAGTCTCAGCAACGGCGGTTTATGGTGAAAGGGCCGTTGATGGTGTGATTATCATCAAGACCAAAAACGCCGGCTTTAAAATAAAGAAATAAAATCAATTCCTTACCCTTAAATCATCCATTGACCATGAAGACCAAAAATCCGCAGGCAGACCCGAACATTGTGCCGGGCTATGAATTAACGAATGCTTTTTTGTCGCCGTCGCAGCTGAAAGAGCGGCTCCGGATGCTGACCACAGCACCGACGCAGAAACGGGCCATGTGGCGGTATGCACTGATTGTGCCGGTTGTTGCCCTGCCGATGCTCTACCTGGCTGCCTGCGACCGGAAGGAAAAAGATCTGGTAGGCTCGGGCCGTGAAGCGGTCGTGGAAACACCGTCCAATGAACCGGCGGTTGTTAAGGGGAAAATAGTGGATCCCGAAGGTAAGCCGTTACCGGGAGCGAATATTGTGCTGACCGGCTTGCAAAGAGGCACTACTACTGACGCTAATGGCAGATTTATCCTCAATCTGCCGAAAGGACAGGCTAAGTCAGAGCTGGAAATATCATTTCAGGGCTTTCCGTCACGGCGTGTCCTGGTGAGTAAATCCAGTATGTTCGTTATTACTTTGGGGAAAAATACGGTAACAGAAGGGCCTTTAGATATTGACGAGGAAGCCCCTAAGTCTACGATGACTGTTATTGAAACGCGGAAAGATGTCTTTACGGTTGTAGAGCATCAGCCGGAGTTTGTGGGCGGTATGAAGGCATTGTCTGCATACGTAAATAATAATCTGAAATACCCTGAGCCTGCCCGGTTAGCCGGCGTTGAGGGTAAAGTATATCTGAATTTTGTGGTCGATAAGGAAGGTGGTATCCATGATGTTAAAGTCCTCAAAGGCCTTGGGTTCGGATGTGATGAAGCGGCGATACGCTTAGTTGCCAAAATGCCCAAATGGAAGCCTGGCAGCCAGGACGGCAAACCGGTAGCGGTCAGCTATAATATTCCGATTCAGTTTAAACAGAAGTAAACAAAACAAAAAAACGGCACTCATCATCGGAGTGCCGTTTTTGTTGTTAGTCTTTCATCAGTTTTCGTATGACATTGCCTTTGGGGGTTTGAATGTTCAGGAGATAAACCCCCGCCGGCAGGGTGGCTGTTGACAGGTGCGCCGTGTTGCTGCGGCCAGAAGGCTTTTCATGGCGTAACGTATTGCCCGAAAGGCTGGTTAGCGTCAGCTGCTCAATAACGTGACCGGCCGGCACCTCAACCCATACGTCGGATTTTGACGGGTTCGGGTACAGTTTAACCGCTTCCTCCCACGTTGGCTCCAGCCCCAGAATGGTCATGACCGTAAAGGACCGTTCGACCGGCGTGGCGGCATAAAACTCACCGTTACCCTCCTGATAGGCGCGGACCGTTACCGTTCCCGGCCCCGTAACCGACACCTTGTTACCCGTGATTTCGGCAGGCCCTGAGACGATGGCAAAGCTGACAGGTAACCCCGACGAGGCCGTGGCGGTCAGGGTGAAAGCCGGATCGCTGGCGTATCGGTTCGACAGGGTGTTAAAGGTAATCGACTGATTCGTCCGCGTAGGAATGGTCCGCGTTGCCTGCGTGTACCAGACCGGCCATTTGGCGTTATTGTACAGGTTCAGTAAGGAACCACTTGGCGTGATTTTATCCGCCGCCAGATTAATCCCGCCCACATCGCCACGGTCGTTCGGGCCGAGAATGTTAAATACCAGCCGGTTGTCGAGGCGTGAATAGCTTGGGAAGCCTAAGGTATTGTTTTCGTAAATCAGCTTCAGACTGCCTTTGTTCAGATCCGCTGCCAGAACATAATACGCCTCCGACGACCCGTCGGAATAGAAGTAATCGAAGGACACAATGTCGGGCGAGTTTTTCGAGTAAGACGGGTTACCGACGCTTTCGCCTTCTTCCAGATCATTGAAGAGCTTCTCAACGGCCCCGTCGCCGAAATCGTTTTTTGCGCCGTCCCACGCATGCAGGAAACCCACATCCCAATAGTCAATCGGCTGTCCGTCGGCGCTGTTGAGTGCGTTGTAGCCGTCATAAATGATATACTCACCGGCATGGTCCCATTCAAACGAATCAGCATACTTCACCGCCCCCGTTGCTACGCCTTCGGAATAGGTCGGGTTATAGAGTTTAAACTGTTTCCACTGTTTTTTCGTGAAGCTATATACCCAGATGGAGGCATCCTGCTCGTCACTGAGGGCGGCGAGTTTATTGCCGTCGCGGGAGATAGCGACGTTACTCCAGCGGGGCTCATTCTGAATCATGGTTTCGGTCGGTGTGCCGGTCAGGCTGACGGCGCGGATGCGTTTGTCGGCTGATACGAAGTAGGCAAACTGCCCGTTGTCCGTTACGCTCGGGCGATGCCGGAGTCCCTGGGCTGTTTTGAGGTCAAACTTCGACCCGCTCGTTACTACCGTCGTGGAATACAGTTTGCTGTCGCTGCCGTAGAGCAACAACAGGTCTTGGCCTTGTGCGACAGGGGCATCCGGTTTGGTCATTGGGGTTGTTGTGGTACTTTCGACAATGCCCACGGCATCAAATGCGGCTTTGGCGGCGGTGACTTCGGCACCGGTTGCGCCGTAAAGGTCGCCGGTGGCTTTGATCACGGCCAGCCGCAGGTCGAGGAACTTAGAGGTCCGCGTCAGGTACGTTGTCAGGGCGCGGTAGTAGGCTTTCTCGGCTTTGTCGCGGCCGACGCTGTTGTTGGTGGCAAAGAGGTAAAACGCATAATTCGGAATGCCGCTGTTGACATGTACGCCCCCATTGTCGCCGTCTTCCGTGACGGGAAGTGATTCATACTGGCCCATCGTTTTGGGTTGGTAGCCGCGCGTACCTTTTCCCCCCTGATTCGGGTTCGACATGCTCCGGAGCGCACCGGATTTGAAGTAGGCGGTCTGTACCACATCCTCGCCGATTGTCCAGTCGTCGCGGTCGATCATAACCCCGAAAATATCAGCGAACGATTCGTTCAACGCCCCCGACTGGCTCTTGTATTCCAGATTGGCCGTGTTTTCGATCACGCCATGGGTCATTTCGTGACCGGCCACATCCAGCCCGCCTGCCAGCGGCTTAAACCCGAGCTGCCCGTTGCCATAGCCCATGAAGGCACCGTTCCAGTAGGCATTGTCGAGGCCATTACCGTCGTCGTCGGCCAGGTTAATGACCGAGATAATGGTGCCGCCTTTGCCGTTGAGCGAGTTACGGTTAAATGTTTTCTGGTAGTAATCAAAGGCAATGCCTGAGTTATAATGCGCTGATACCGCCGTCGGGGTCCAGTTCGTATTGTTGGCGGATGTAAGCTGATACATCTTGGTATTATCGCCGAACGTATTCTGGGCGTCAATTGTCCAGAGCGCACCTATCGGGTTGTCGGGCAGTTTCGAAGTCTGTCCGTTATACATGCTCCGGGTCGCATCAATCATGTAGTATTTAGTACCCTGCAAATACGTCTGCAACGTACGGGTGGTACCGTTCAGATCTTTAGCGGTTGCCTTTACCGGCCCGTCGACGCCGCACGTGTGGTTGTATTTCTCAATGACGGCACCGGTTTGGGCGTCAATCAGGTACTGCCAGCGTTCGAGCAGGTTCGGGCGCACCGTTACCGCATAAGCCAGCACGGCACCATCCGTTACCGGATACAGAATGAGTTCGCCTTCCGAGGGTTTTAGTTTCAGGAATGTCTCCCCGAATGAGCGAACCTGTGAATGTTTCCGGACATCGCGGAACGCAAAATCACCGGCCTGTACCGCCGTAAGCTCCGGCTTAGTAGCCGTACCGGCCGGAATGGGCTGATAGCGTCCGTTGACCAGCTCAACCGTCTGACCGGACAGATGTGCGACCAGTTCACCGCCGTATACCGGAATCCCCTGAAAGGTTTGGGTTAGCCGGACGTGGGTTTTGCCCAGCTCATCCGTAAGCGTTTGTTTAAGGGCGAAGCTCTCCTCCGCGCGGCTGATCCGCATCAACCCTTTCACTTGGTTCAGAAACTGAAACGTTTTCGCCTGTGCATCGGCTGCCGTTAGTGCCCGGCGACCGGCTCCGGTGGCCGATGTCTTTGGGGCATTCCGGTTCTCAATGTAAACAGGCAACCCCGTTGCCGTATCGCGTACGACCCGCAGGCGAAGCGGTTGCACGGACATGGGGCTTGTGCCGGTTGCGGCCAGTGTCTGCCGGCCGGTACGCTGCTGTGGTACCGGAACCTGACCGGCATGCAGGATTTCGGCCAGCCCGGGTTGAGCGGGCGTACGTTTACGTTTTGTGTCAAAGCCCTTCCCCGGCGTTTGCGCATACAGCGGCTGTATTGCCACCGCCAGCACCGCGATGAGCAGCCACGACACCTTTATCCGTGTGCGTTGGTTTGTAGACAGTTTTTTCATCAGTAGTTGTTGTTATTTTTTTCGCAGCATGGCCATAAACGAATCGTAAAACTTCGGATAGTTGGCCGGTGGTTTCTGTTGGGCGTCGCCCCAAACGACGCTGAACTCCTGTTTGCCTTTTTTCCACCGGACAAACTTGTAGACATTACCAGGATGGTTAAATGCGGTGGTTTTGATCTGGCAGGTTGTTTCCAGCGCCGAAAAGACACGGCTGGTGTTGGCGCGTGTCTGCACGCCCAGGAGTGTAAAACCGGTATCCGTACTGCCTTTGGTAAACAGCTTACCATCGTCGAGGAGGTAGTAGCTGATGCTACGCCCCGTAAAGCCGCCGCCGCTGCCCACAATGATCTGACGCCCCTTATACGTAGCCGGTGTCGCAGCCTTTTTGGTGGTTTGCGCCGAAACCGTGATGGCTACAAAGCAGAAAAGCGCAGCGAGTAGTTGTTTAGTCATCGTATTCATGTAAAATGTTGAAAAAGAAAAAGGGAAACCGCCGAAACAGTTTCCCTCCGTTACTATCGCCCTATCCGGCGCTCAGGGCGTTGGTTTACCGTACGTTTCTTCGTAAAGATGCACGCGCTTACCGAAGAGCGTATGTCTGATCTGGATGAACAGTAAATTATCATAATCCAAATGCTCAATTTTGGTCATGGACGGTTTGGTGCCCAGCCCCTTTGCGATCTCCAGAATGGTATTGCTGTGGCCGACTACCAGTACGCGTCGCTCGTCCAATTTAGCTAAGCGGCTGATAATGGCGCTCGTCGGGGCGGCCGGATATTGAGTGAACGGCAAGGCATTTAGCGAAGCGACTTTGGCCGCCGTCTGCTGTGTCCGGAGATACGGCGTGACAAAGATCGTATCGAGGTGAAGACCCTCCAGGCGTTTAGCCAGGGCAAAGGCCCGTTCGTGCCCCGCTGCCGAGAGGCTCGTTGTGTCTGAATCATTGGCCCGCTCGCCGTGCCGGACAATGTAGATCGAAGCCGACCGCGTACAGGCCGTGAAACTGATGAATAGGGTAAAGAGAAGAAGGTATCTCATATAAAGTGTCGTGTTTGTCGGGATTCAATAAAATAACCCATCAGCTGCCCGTTTGGTTGGTACATTTACTGATGGGTTATGGAATGTATGCATACGATGTTTAGCAGCAGGCATAGTTAGTATGCGGTGGCGGGGCTATGTGCCCTGTTCGTTCTTTCACTCTTTCATTCATTCACTCTTTGCCAACTCCTGCACCGCCAGCCAGGCCATGAGGCCGGGGCCGGTTTCGAGGGCCGCCTCGTCGATGTCGAACGTGGGCGTATGCACACCCGAGACAATGCCGCGGGCTTCGTTGCGCGTACCAAGCCGGTAAAAACACGAATCGACAACCTGCGAATAAAACGCAAAATCTTCGCCGGCCATCCATAAATCAAGGTCAACCACATTGCTTTCGCCCATGTAGGCCACGGCGGCGGCGCGGGTCCGGCGGGTGAGTTCCGGATGGTTTTTCAGGTAAGGATAGCCACGGACGACTTCGAATTCGCAGCGTGCCCCCATGGCTTCGGCAATGCCTTCGGCCATTTTCTGCATCCGGCGAAGCCCGTCTTCCCGCCATTCTTCGTCCATGCAGCGGAACGTACCCTGAATCGTTACTTCGTTCGGAATGACGTTGGTAACGCCGTCGGCAATAAACCGGCCGAACGACAGCACCGACGGATTAGCCGGTTTGCGGTTACGGCTGATGATCTGTTGCAGCGACACGATGATGTGCGAGGCAATCAACACCGGATCAATCAACTGATCAGGCATGGCCCCGTGGCCGCCTTTCCCCTTTACCGTCAGGTACAGTTCATCAGTGCTGGCCATGTACATACCTTCGCGGAAACCGATTTTGCCAACCGGAATATTCGGCGCTACGTGCTGGCCAAGCATACTGCCCGGGGCCGGGTTTTCGAGTACACCGTCCTTAATCATGAGCGATGCCCCGCCCGGTGCTTTCTCTTCGGCTGGCTGGAACACCAGCTTCACCGTACCTTCGAACTGGTCGCGGAGCACGTTCAGGATGCGGGCGGTGCCGAGCAGGCTGGCCGTATGGACATCGTGCCCGCAGGCGTGCATGACCCCGTTGACCGTCGATTTATAGGGAACATCGTTGGCTTCCAGGATCGGCAGGGCATCCATGTCGGCGCGCAGGCCGATCACGCGGCCTGACGGGGCTTTGGTCCCTTCGATCAGGGCGACCACCCCGGTATTGGCCACGCCTTCCTGCGGTGTCAGACCGAGGGCTTTGAGCTGTTCGGCCACGTAGCGGGCCGTATTATACTCGTGAAACGACAATTCGGGATTGGCGTGCAGGTGGCGGCGGGTAGCAATGCTATCGGCAGCATATTGCTTCGCCAGTGATTTTATGGAATCGAGCATAGGACGTTACTGCGTTGCTAAAAACTGATAATCATTAACGATAATTTTCAGGTAGTTATAGTCTGGCAGCATGGTCATGGTGCCGGTAACTTCCTTTACTTTCTGAGCAGTCCGGGACAGGGCATCGGCATCGCCCCGTAACATAACCTCACGGATAATATGAATGTCGCGGTCCGAAAGTACGTTTACTTCCGGGAATGTAACCTGGTAATCGGCCGGTAAATGGCTGACTGTTACTTCGTCGAGGGATACACTGGCTTTTAGCCGTACTACCGTTGTACCGGCGGCAATGTCGCCGATGCGCTGACCGCGTTCGCTGGCGGCAATGGCAATAATGGCTACCAGACCGCTGAACAGTTTGGTATCCACAAGGCGCAACAGCCACCGCATCAGGTACGCACCGATGCCGGGCTGTGAGCCGTCGAGCATAACGACCCGGATATTCATCGCGATTTTGCCTAATGTCTGGCCGTTAAGCTGCCATTCGCAGATAAAGTCATACAGGAATAATGGCAGAATACCGACCAGAATGACGTAAAAAGAGCCGAGCGGTACTTTAGCCGCCGCCGGTAGGGCAAGCGTTAACAGAACCCAGCCGATGAAAACGGCATAATCAATGAATGTAGCCGCAATGCGTTCGCCGATGCTGGCCGGCTCGTACTCCAGTCGTACGTTTTGTGATGTGAGGATAGAAACAGCCACCAGGTCGTTATCAGGTCAGGTCAGAAAATAGGAACCGCCGGCTGCAACAGCATACAGCCGGCTTTTGATGAAAACCGATTTGCAGACAAACATGGTTCATCAAATCAAAAGTAGTATCAAAAAGTTGGGTATTTACGTTTAAATTCTCAAATTTCTTCCCTGTTCGACCCCGCTTGCGTTAACACAAGCCACATCTGTTACCGATTCCTATGCGTGAAGCTGCGTTTATCAAGAAAAATACCGACAAATGGCGTGATATTGAGATTAATCCGACCCGCGACCCGGACGAGCTGACCGGACGGTTCGTCGAGCTCACGGATGATCTTTCATACGCGCGGACGTTTTATCCGCAGTCGCAGGTAACCCAATACCTGAACGGGCTGGCGGCACAGATGCACCGCGGGCTGATGCAGAATAAGCGCGAGGAACGGGGTCGGTTTATCACGTTCTGGAAATACGAACTGCCAACGTTGTTTTACCAGTCACACCGGCTGCTGCTGGTTTCGTTCATTGTTTTTCTGACGGCCTGTCTGGTTGGCTGGGTGTCTGCGGCCAACGATCCGACGTTTGTGCGGCTGATTCTGGGCGATGGCTACGTGAACATGACGCTTGAAAACATCAAAAAGGGCGATCCATTGGGCGTCTATGGCAGCGGCGATCAGTCGACCATGTTTCTGCAGATTACGCTGAACAACATTATGGTAGCACTCCGGGCGTTTGTCATGGGGATTGCCGCTTCGTTCGGCACCATTGTGATGCTTTTTTACAATGGGGTCATGCTGGGCTCATTCCAGTATTTTTTTTACGAGCGCGGATTGCTGCTGGAGTCGGTACTTAAAATCTGGATTCACGGTACACTCGAAATTTCGGCGATTGTCATTGCCGGTTGCGCGGGCCTCACCGTAGGGAACAGCCTGCTGTTTCCCGGTACCTATTCCCGCCTGACCTCGTTTAAACGCGGTGCGAAGCAAGGCCTGAAAATTGCCATCGGCTTGATCCCCGTTTTTATTGCCGCCGGTTTTCTGGAAAGTTTTGTGACCCGACTGCCGCTGCATCCGGCCGCAAGCAGTGCGATAATCCTGATCTCGGCCGCATTCATCATCTGGTATTTTATTATATACCCCATCCGGCTGAACCGGCGCCGGTAATCCGGGTTTTCCGGAAAACCAACCCTGATACGCAACAGACGCAAAACGTATGATGTGTAGGAGACGCAAAATAGTGCGTCTCTACGATGTTGGATCAATGGGGCGTTGTTGCGCATCGCATGAATTTTCGTTAGGTTTATAACTATTGACCGCATACACCCGAACCATGATTACTCTTTTTCAGCAGCGTGACTTTGGCGAAAAGATCAACGCAACATTTACCTTTATCGGCCGCGAGTTTAAGCCATTCGGAACCGGTCTGCTTTACATTGTAGGTCCGCTGGCGCTGGCAACAGGCATTGCGTCAGGTGTTTACCAATCAAATATGCTGGCTATTACCCGGGGACAGGGTAGTGAACTGCCGTTTGAGACACTGGCCCGTATTTTCAGCCCGGCCTATTTCCTGCTGGTTTTGTTTTCGATCCTGTCGAATATTCTCGTGAATCTGACCACCTATAGCTACATGAAGCTGTATCATGAGCGGTCCGGCGGTCCGATCGCCGTCAGTGAGTTATGGTCCGAAATTCAGCGTCATATCGTAGCGTCGCTGCTGTTTTCGTTTATCAGTTTTGTGGCGATTGTTGCCGCGTCTATGTTTTTCCTTATTCCGGGCATCTATATCGGGGTCGTACTGTCGCTGGGACTGGCTGTACTGGTGTTTGAGGAAACGGACTTCGGGGCTACCTGGAGCCGCTGTTTTCAGCTGATCCGCGATAAATGGTGGTCTACCTTCGGGTTGATCGTGATCATGTTCATTATTCTGATGATCAGCAGCCTTGTTTTTGCCATTCCGGCGGGGGTGGTCAATATGCTGGTCACGATGAAGCTGGTACCGGATATGCCGTCTATTGTAACCATTATTACAAATACGCTAAGCACAGTAGGCAGCACCCTCATGACTGCCCTCCTGGCTATGGCACTTGGCTTTCAGTATACGAACCTTGTGGAGCGAAATCACGGCACAGGTTTATTATCAGCTATTGATTCAATCGGGAGTTCACACAATCGCCCGAATGCAGCCGATGAAGGTGAATTTTAAAAAACTGCGTCTCCATTTCCCTGGTATTGGGCCGCTGCATCCCGTTCTTCGTACTGCTCCTTTGGCTACTGACGGCGGCAATACCGTTGCGGGCACAGTCGCCGGAAAAACCGGCCTCAAAAACTGTCTCGTTCCCGGCCCCTGACGACCGCGTGCCGGTGAGCGTCCGTTACCCGTCGGCCGACCGGCTGGACGATTACCGGTCACAACGCGATTATCAGTATGACTACGATACCAGAATTCCGGAAAATCCGCTGGCGAAGTTCTGGGCGTGGCTGAGCCGGAAAATCAGTGATTTTCTGCGAAGCAAAGCCTATCATAATTTCTGGCAGTATGTGATTCTGCTTGCCATTGCCGGGGTTGCGGTCTGGCTATTAAGTAAGGCCAATGTGCTGGCGTTTATGTTTGGGGCAAAGGCTGCCGAGCAACCACTGGATTATGAAAACATCACGGAGAATATACACGAAATCAACTTCGACGCCGCCATTGAAGAAGCTGTAACGCAGCGGAACTTCCGGCTGGCGATCCGGCTGCTGTACCTGCAGATGCTGAAACAACTGACTGACAAACGGCTTATTGAGTGGAAACCGGATAAGACCAACCGGCAGTATCTGCACGAACTCATGAATACGCCGTTTCAGCAGGATTTCGACCGGCTGACTACCCGGTTCGAGTACGTCTGGTACGGTGACTTTCCGGTGGATGAGCTGAGTTACCGGCAGTTTGCATCGGAGCGGCAGGCAATGATTGATCGTAAATAAGCAACCTGAATCGTTTGATTTTACCTAATTCCGTATCCGTTGAAGCCCAATAAATATCTGTTGATACTGGCGGCGATGCTGATCGCTTATGTGGTGTTTGAGTATTACCGCCCGAAACCGGTTGATTACTCGCCGACGTATCAGAATAACCATAAAATTCCGTTCGGGACGAAAGTGCTTTACGAGTTATTGCCTGGTCTGCTGAAACAAAAGGAGGTCCGGACAATTCGGGTGCCGCCCTATAACCACCTGACAGAACATACACTTGCCGCACGAAGCAACTACATTACAATTTGTTCACAGTACGGTATTGACAAAAATGATCAGCGCGAGTTGCTGAACTATGTGAAACGGGGAAATAATGCGTTTGTTTCCGCCTATGACTGGCCTGACTCGTTAACAAAAGCATTAGGTTTTAAGGCAGAAATTAAAGCACCCCGCCTGCGCGACACCACATTGCTGAACAATTTTGTAAATCCGCAGCTCCGGAAGAAAGGCGGGTATAATTTTTTCCACGATGACGGCCGGAATTACTTTACGATCCTGAAACCATCGGGCATAACCGTGCTGGGGCGTAACGCGCGGAGCGAGCCTGTTTTTCTGAAAATCCGGTATGGCTCGGGCTATTTTTATGCCCATAATCTGCCACTGGCATTTACTAATTTCTTTGTCCTCAGCCCCAAAACCTCTGACTACGCCTTTAAGGCCATGTCGTATTTACCGGCCTGGCCAACCAGTTGGGACGAATACCAGAATCAGGGGCGGTTTGCTGAAGATGAGCAAAGCATCCTGCGGTTTATTTTCGCACAGCCTGCCCTGACATGGGCCTATTACATCGTGGTACTGGGTCTGATTCTATACGTATTCTTTGCCGGTAAACGGACGCAACGGGTAATTCCGGTTGTAGAACCGCCGAAAAATACCTCACTGGAGTTTGTGCAGACGGTTGGGCAGCTATATTTCCGGCAGGGTGATCATCATAACATTGGCCAAAAGAAAATACAGTATTTTCTGGCAAACCTCCGCGAGCGCTACGGGTTGAACACGAATACGCTGAACGCTGAGTTTGCGGAGCTACTGGCGCTGAAGAGCGGCATCGCCCGCAGCGAGGCCGAAGAGCTGGTACGGGTGCTGCAAAGTGCCCGCCGGAGCATCACGCTGACGGAGTACGATCTGCTGGTGCTGAATGCTGCGATTGAAAAGTTCAACCACGAAGTCAGGCAAGGGTAACCACAAAGGCAGGAAGGAGCACAAAGAGCATAAAGCCGGTGCATGCCTTAGTGGTCTACAAAAGCATAACGTAAAAGCTTTGTGCTTCTTCCCGGCTTAGTGCCTTCGTGGCAATTAGATACATCAAAACAGAAAGTCATTTACATACATGGAATCGTTCGAATCCCGCTTAGACCTGAATCATCTGAAAGCATCGGTGGATGCCATCCGCGCCGAACTTGGAAAAGTAATTGTTGGCCAGCACCAGACCATCGACCTGTTGTTGACGGCGCTGCTGGCTGACGGACATGTCCTGATCGAAGGCGTGCCCGGGGTAGCCAAAACACTGACGGCCAAGCTGCTGGCCCGTACGATTTCGGTCGGATTCAGCCGTATACAGTTTACGCCCGATCTGATGCCGTCGGATGTGTTAGGTACATTGGTGTATACGCCGAAACTGAATGACTTTGAGTTTAAACAAGGCCCGATTTTCTCCAACCTCGTTCTGATCGATGAAATCAACCGTGCGCCGGCCAAAACACAGGCGGCGTTATTTGAGGTAATGGAGGAGCGGCAGGTCACGAACGATGGAACGACCTATAAGCTGGCTGATCCGTTTATGGTACTGGCCACCCAGAACCCGATTGAGCAGGAGGGGACTTACCGGCTGCCGGAAGCCCAGCTCGACCGTTTCCTTTTTAAAGTGGTTGTTGAGTATCCGGAAGCCGCTGAGGAGGTTGCCATTTTGCGGGGCCATCACCAGCGCCGGAGTTTAACCGATGCCGTGGCGGCCATTGAACCCGTAATTACGGCGGAAACCCTGGCCGGATTGCGGGCCAGTGTACATCAGGTGCACGTCGAAGAACACCTGTTCGGGTACATTGCGCAGATTATCCGGAATACACGTACCAATAAATCGCTCTATCTGGGTGCATCGCCGCGGGCGGCGGTAGCTTTGCTGAATGGTGCCAAAGCGCTGGCGACATTGCGGGGCCGCGATTTTATCACGCCCGAAGACGTACAGCAACTGGCTGCACCGGTATTGCGCCACCGCGTATTGCTGACGCCGGAACGGGAGATGGAAGGTGGTACCGCCGACGATGTAATTGCGCAGGTTGTGCAGAAAGCCGAGGTACCGCGATGAAACTAATCCGGTCTCTATACGTCTCGGTCCGCGTCTGGCTGGTGTTGGTAGGGTTCACGCTGCTGTTTGTTGCTGCCTTTGCAATACCGGTCCTTTTGCCGGTTGTGCAGGTGGGGCTAGTGGTATTTATCCTGCTGCTGGGTATCGAAACGGTACTGCTGTTCCGGACCCGCGACGGCTTTTTCGCACGTCGTGATGTACCCGACCGCCTTTCGAACGGTGACGAAAACCCACTGAGCATTTATCTGGAAAACCGGTATGGCTTTACTATGCCCGTGGAGGTGATTGATGAACTGCCTCCGCAGTTTCAGCGCCGCGATGTATTGTTCCGGGCCGAACTAAAGCCGCGTGAGAAGCAGGTGATCCGCTATGAACTACGACCGGTGCGGCGGGGCGAATACAACTTCGGGGCGGTTAATGTATTTGTGATGACGCCGTTACGTTTGTTGAAGCGGCGGTACCAGTTTGAACAGGGTAAAACAGTGGCGGTCTACCCGTCATATCTGCAGATGCGGCAGTATGAACTGCTGGCGGCAACGAACCGGCTGAATGAACTGGGTATTAAGAAAATCCGCCGCATTGGCCACAGTATGGAGTTTGAGCAAATCCGCCCCTATATGCGGGGAGATGATGTGCGGACGGTTAACTGGAAAGCAACAGCCCGCCGGACCGATGCACAGGCAACTACGCTGATGGTGAACTCGTTTCAGGATGAGCGTTCGCAGCCCGTATATTGCCTGATTGATAAGGGGCGGGTCATGCAGTCGCCGTTTGAGGGGCTGACCCTGCTCGATTATGCCATCAATGCATCGCTGGTGCTGAGTAATATTGCCATCTTTAAGCAGGACCGTGCCGGACTACTGACATTTTCGCATAAAATCGGGCAGATGGTGGCTGCTGACCGGAAACCGGGGCAGATGCTGCGGATTCTGGAAGTTTTGTACCGGCAGAAAACCCAGTTTCTGGAAACGGACTACGAAGCGCTCTATGCAACGGTCCGCACCCAGATCCGGCAGCGGAGTTTATTGCTGTTGTTTACTAACTTTGAGACAGTCAGTGCCTTACACCGGCAGCTGCCGTTTCTGCGCCGGCTGGCTAAAGACCATCTGCTGCTTGTTATTTTCTTTGAAAATACCGAACTACGCACATTGCTCGATGAACCGGCTGCTGATACCGAAGCGGTATATTTGAAAACAATCGGGGAAAAATTTGCGTACGAAAAAAAGCAGATCGTAAAAGAATTGCAGCAATATGGTATTCAGACGATTCTGACGGCTCCGCAAAACCTGACGGCCAATACCGTTAACAAGTATCTGGAGTTGAAAGCAAGGGGTATGATTTAACATTGATTTTAGCATTGAGAAAGTTATGATACATCCCATTGTTGAACAAAAGATGGCCTATCTGGGACAACTATGCAAAGCTCATAAAATCAAAAATTTGTACCTGTTTGGCTCTGCTGTTGACGGGTCATTTAATGAGCAGATAAGTGATTTTGATTTCCTGGTCAGGTTTCAGGATGGATTACGGCCGGAAGAGGCTGGACAACATCTGCTTATCCTACAATGCGAGCTTGAGGATTTATTTTCCCGTAAAGTTGATTTGATGATTGAAAGACCCTTCCGGAATCCTTATTTCGCCAGGTCTGTAGAGGCTACCAAACAAATGATCTATGCCGCATAGCCTGGAAAAATACTTGAAAGATATTTTAATTGCGATTGAGGATATCTATAGTTTCTTAGGTGATGAGCCGGATTATGACCGGTACAATGAAAACCTGATGTTGCAATATGCAGTAGAACGGGCATTGGGAATTATTGGCGAAGCCGCTAATCATGCTAGACGGTTGCATCCGGAAATTGAAATAAGCCATTTAAGGCAAATAGTAAATTTGAGAAATATAGTTATTCATGCCTACGATGGGGTTGATAATCAGGTTATCTGGGGAGTGGTTATCGGCTATTTACCCGTCTTAAGAGAAGAGGTGACCATATTATTAGAGCGAAGTTCGCCAAGCGAAACAAACTAAAACATGAAACGATTTTTCCGGATTGCGGGCCTTGCCCTGGTTGTGCTGCTGGTTGTATTGCTGGTCAATACATTCCGGTTCACCTCAAAGCAACTCACCGATATGAAACCGGCACCCGCGTTACAGGTCGGCGATTCGGCGCTGATCCGGCTGGCTCAGGCGCTACGGATACGCACCGTTTCGTTTACCGATTACTCCCTGACCGATACAACGCAGTTTGACCAGTTCCTGACATTTATCCACAATGCTTATCCACTTATCCACAGTAAGTTGACACAGGAGCGGTTCAACAACTATGCAGTGATGTATACGTGGCCTGGCAAAGACCCCAAACGGAAACCGGTCCTGCTGATCGGGCATTATGATGTGGTACCGGTCATTCAGGGGACGCAGCGGATGTGGAAACATCAGGCATTTGCGGGCGAAACCGAAGGCGGCTATCTCTACGGACGCGGGGCGCTCGATGATAAAGCAACCGTGATGGGTTTACTGGAAGCGGTTGAATACCTGTTGAAAACCAATTACCAGCCCGAACAGACCATAATGCTGGCTTTTGGGCCCGATGAAGAAACGACGGGCCGGGGCGCTAAAACCATGGCTGCTGCGCTGAAAAAGCGGGGTATCGAACCGGAAATGGTGATTGATGAGGGCGGTGTTATCAAAACGGACGGGGTTGCCGGACTGCAAAAGCAAATTGCCCTGGTAGGGATTGCCGAAAAGGGCTACGTAAGCCTGCAATTGTCGGCAACGGGTGAGGGCGGCCATTCGTCGATGCCACCGAAACAAACCAGTATCGGTATCATTGCCAGTGCCGTCGCGAAGCTGGAAGCCAATCCGTTTCCTGGCCGTCTGGATGCCGGCCTGAACCACATGTTTCAGTATATCGGCCCCGAGATGCCGTTCGCAAAGCGGCTGATTTTTGCTAATCAATGGTTGTTCGGACCGGTAATCAGTTCCATTCTAGCGGGTACACCGGCGGGCGATGCCACCCAGCGGACCACGACCGCTCCGACCATTTTCAAAGCGGGTGAAAAAGAAAACGTGCTGCCGATTGACGCTGTAGCGACGGTGAATTTCCGGATCTTGCCGGGAGAGACCATTCAGAGTGTGACGGAAAGGGTTATTGAGGTAATTGATGACGAACGGATTAAGGTAGCGCTTATTCCGGGCACAATCGGGTCGGAGCCTTCTCCCGTTTCAGACCCTGATGCGGCATCATTTCAGCGGGTACAGCGGGCTATTCAAAGCGTTTTCCCAGAAGTGATTGTATCGCCTTATCTGATGCTGGGGGCGGCCGACGCCCGTCACTACACCGGTATCTGCAAAAATGTCTACCGGTTCATGCCGGTGCGCATGAGCGACGAAACCCTCAAACTGCTGCACGGCACCAATGAGCGCATCGCCGCTAAAGATTACCGGCAAATGATTCAGTTTTACATTCAACTGATTACCCTGGATAAAAACGGGTAATATACTATTTATCGATTGAGGGGCAAAAGAATCTCAAGGTGTTCAATGCCTTAAGATTCCTCGCATGTTCGGAATGACAAAGAGGGAAAACTAATTATCGCTTACGCTTCCCTTTACTGACTCGTAGTCCGATTTCAGTCGCCCCATTTCGCGGGCCAGAAAGCTTTGCAGCTGCCGGTTGAATTCTTCTTTTTCGTCATCAGGCAACGAGTTGTATAAATCTTTCAGCTCCTGATTAATGGCCGCCCGTTCTTCGGCCGTAGCCGCATTGATAGAGCGGTAGTGGTATTTTCTGAAATCGTAGTCCATATGGCCATAAAAATAGCCGTTAAGAAGCAGGATCACTACCTCTTAACGGCTATGAATGTCTGATACTTAGTTATTCAGGATTTCACGCGCTTCTTTCAGTCGTGCCCGTTCAATAGAGGCTGAAACCAGGATACTGATTTCGTACAACATCGCTAAGGGCAGCGCAACGAGCACCTGGCTATAGATGTCGGGTGAAGGCGTAATGATACCGGCAACGACCAGAATCACAATCCAGGCATGTTTACGGTATTCACGCATAAGCCCTGGCGTCAGAATACCGACTTTCGATAATACGAAGGCTACAATCGGCATCTGGAACATAAGCGCACAACCCAGCGACAGGGTTACCAGTACACCTACGTACGACGTAATATCGAACTGGTTTTTGATCTGTGGGGCAATCCGGAAATTCGCCAGGAAGTTAATGGCCAGCGGCGAAACGATGTAATAGCCGAACAACAGGCCTAACAAAAACAGCATTGAGACATAGAAAACAGCACCTCTTGCTGCCTGACGTTCTGAGGAACGAAGACCGGGCTTGATAAACCGCCAAAGCTCCCAGAAGGCATAAGGGAAAGAAAAACAAAGTCCGATAATGGCTGACGAGGTCAGCGCCATCGTAAACGGATCGGCAATGCCGATCGCCTGTAGTTCAAAATCCAGGTCTTTTACACAAAGCGCGTCATAACCCGAAAAATCGGCCAGTCGACACATTTGCCTGTACGTCCAGAAACCTGGATTAGCAGGGGCTAAAATAACATACTGGAAGATGTCCTGGATAAAAATGAACGCCACGATTGCAAACACAAAAATGGACGCAACCGCCCGGATAATGTGCCAGCGTAATTCTTCGAGGTGTTCGAGGAAGGTCATTTCACCGCCTTCTTCCGCTTGTTCTTCGTCCTGATCGTACCGATCTTCAAATGCTTGGTCGAGTGCCATATTGTAAAGAGTGAAAGAGTGAGAGGGTGAAAGAGCGGGGAGTGGTCACTCTTTCGCTCTTTCACGCTTTCGCGCATTAATTATGCGTATAACGGAAACGCCTTCATCCAGGAATTAATTTCCTCCCGAACGGTCTGAATTTTGGCGTCGTTATCGTTGTTCATCAACACTTCGTCGATGTAGCCAACGATCTGCTCCATGTCGCTTTCTTTCATGCCGCGGCTGGTCATGGCTGCCGTACCAACGCGCATACCTGACGTAACCATCGGCGATTTGTCGTCGAACGGAACCATGTTTTTGTTAATTGTAATATCAGCTTTAATCAGGGTGTTCTCGGCCAGTTTACCGGTCAGGCCTTTTGAGCGCAGATCGATCAGCATCAGGTGGTTATCCGTACCGCCTGAAATGATCTGGTAGCCTTTGTCAACAAATGCCTTAGCCATTGCCTGGGCGTTGGCCTTAACCTGCACCGCGTAATCGTAGAAATCGTCTGACAATGCTTCGCCGAATGCTACGGCCTTGGCGGCAATGACGTGCTCCAGCGGACCACCCTGTGTACCCGGGAACACGCCCGAATCCAGCAGCGAAGACATTAACCGGATATCGCCTTTAGGGGTTTTGATGCCGAACGGATTTTCGAAATCATTCCGCATCATGATCAGACCACCGCGCGGGCCACGCAGCGTTTTGTGCGTTGTGGTGGTTACGATATGGCAATGCTCCAGCGGATCGTTTAGTAAACCTTTGGCAATCAGGCCGGCAGGGTGAGAAATATCGGCCAGCAACAGCGCACCGATCTGATCGGCAATCGCCCGCAGACGAACGTAATCCCAGTCACGGCTATAGGCCGATGCACCGCAGATGAGCACTTTCGGGCGTTCCCGCAGGGCTGTTTCTTCAACGATGTCGTAATTGATTACGCCGGTTTCTTTTTCAACGCCGTAGAACGTCGGGCGGAAATATTTACCGGAGATGTTTACCGGCGAACCGTGGGTCAGGTGACCGCCGTGCGACAGGTCGAAACCCAGAATCGTGTCGCCCGGTTGCAGACAGGCCAGGAACACCGCCGTATTGGCCTGAGCACCTGAGTGCGGCTGGACGTTTGCCCACGAAGCTCCGAACAATTCCTTAATCCGGTCAATCGCCAGCTGCTCAATTTGGTCAACTACTTCGCAACCACCGTAATACCGTTTACCTGGTAAGCCTTCTGCATATTTATTGGTTAATACGCTGCCGGCAGCCTCCATCACCTGGCGGGAGACAAAGTTTTCAGACGCAATCAGTTCGATACCTGATTCCTGGCGATGTTGTTCTTTGGCAATGAGATCAAATACCTGCGTGTCGCGGGCGGTAGTTGTCGTTGCAGTTGACATGTTAGTGAACTCCGTTTGGTAAAATTGAACTGTTGACTGCTGATCAGCCGGATGGATAGGTTCCCTGCTTTCCTCAGCCAACTATTTTCCGGCAAAGGTACGGCATTTTGTTGTACGGCACAGCATACCAGCGGAGTGGGTAGACCGACAAGTTAAATTTTTCGGCAGGATGGGCGCCTGAAAGCGGTGATCCTGCCGAAAAGCGGGGAGAATACTAATTGTATTTTAATAGATTTCTTCTTCAGCCAGCACCGGAACCTCTTTATCGCGGTACAGGGTCTGGTATTTCAGCGGGGTTGTACCGGTCTGCTGCCGGAACTGCCGGTGGAAATGCGAGATATTATTAAACCCACATTCAAGTCCGACCTGCCCGACACTCATATCTGCCTGGGTCAGTAATTTGCGGGCATGACTGATCCGGAGTTCATTGAGGTATTCGACAAACGATTTGTTGGTCCGCTTCCGGAAATACCGGCAAAAGGCGGCCGGGGCCATGCCGGCAATGGAGGCAATTTCGTCGATCCGGATTTCTTTCCGGAAGTTATGCAGCATGTGTTCCAGCACCCGCTTCATCCGTTCGGTCTCGGCTTCGTTCGGGCTAAGCTGATAACTGTCGCTGGCCAGTAACACGGCGTCGGTATCGTAGCTGAGTTCGTTCAGGATCTGGAGCCAGTCAATAATCCGTTCCATGCCGGTGCGTGTCAGCAGCCGTTCCATTTTCCGGCCGATGCGCTGCTGAAATTCTTCGCTGAAGAGAATGCCGTACTTTGACCGGTGTAGCATCTGCATGATACGGTCTGCTTCCGGAAGCGTACGGAAAAGCGCATTGTCGAGGTTGGGGCTGAACTGAATAACGTACGCTTCGGAAGTCAGAAATTCCGGCTGGTCTTCGTCATTGCGCCAGAAATGCGGCAGGTTAGGGCCCAGTAACACCAGATCACCCGGCACGAAATCCCCGACATGGTCGCCTACAAAGCGTTTTCCGCTGCTGCGGAGAATGTAGGTCAGCTCATATTCGGGATGATAATGCCAGGGAACATTGAAACGATTAACAGAGACGTGTTTGGTGAGTAACGATTCCTGATCAGCAATGCTGACTTTTTCGAATAAGGCTTTCATAACGTAATGACAATAAACTATACTTTATTGACTGTAAAGAGAAAGTTGTTGAGGTGAATGCGTCAAAAAAACATACAAATAAGCAAATAATTTGAATGTTTGTCAAGAACTAAGCCCGCATTTTTGTAACAGTAAATAAAGAAATAATTTAACTTTTACCATCATGCTAACTGCCATAGATAAATCATTGCGCTTAAACCAGCTGGCCGATCCCTTTACGGTCACACTTGAGCAAAGGGCATTTTATCAGGAATACGGCTTCATTAAACTGAAGCACGTTTTATCGCCTGAGGTGCTGGCGTACTATGGCAATCTGATTACTGAGTGGGTAATCAGACTGAATACGCTTACTAAACCGATGGAGGAGCGTACGACATATGAACGTGCGTTTCTCCAGATTATGAATTTATGGCGTGAAAATGACGAGATCAGAGAATTTGTCTTTTCCCGCCGTCTGGCACAAATCGCGGCTGACCTGATGGACGTCAGCGGTGTCCGGCTTTACCACGATCAGGCACTGTACAAAGAACCGTCCGGAGGTATTACGCCCTGGCATGCCGATCAGTTTTACTGGCCGCTGGCCAGCCCTAAAACGGTTACCGTCTGGATTCCGTTGCAGGAAACGCCGATGAACATGGGCCCGCTGGCGTTTGCTGCCCGAAGTCAGCATGTGGAAATCGGCCGGGACATCGAAATCAGCGACGAAAGCGAACGACTCTTATCAGACGAATTGCAGCGCATGAACTTCGAGATGAACGATACCCCCTTCGACCTGGGCGAAGTCAGCTACCACGCAGGCTGGACGTTTCACCGTGCTGGTCCCAATACATCAGATGTACCCCGTAAGGTAATGACTATGATCTATATGGATCAGAATCAGGTCATTATGCAGCCAAGGAATTCATTCCAACAGGCAGACTGGGAGACCTGGCTGGCATCTTATCCGGTCGGAAGCAGTCCGGCCAGCGACCTGAATCCGGTTTTGTATAGCCGTTCTTAACCTCAAATAGCCTTTTTTACGAAAAAATCAGTAATTAGATCGTGTTGTATAGTAGTATTACTGACACGGGTTGTTTTTAGACTATTCGAGTGAATAAAAATTAATATAGGTTGGTTGTTGTTACACCGCCCTGACCACGATGTCGGGGCGGTGTTTTTTTGTTATCAGGATGTTAATGCAGCGGTTGGCCGCAGATTTGCGTATGAAGTTACGGGTTGATCGGCCATCTTTGTGAATCTGTTCTCAACAATCACTAAACAGGCGTAAAAACAACTGCGGTAGTTTGGAAATATTTTTGCAACGATTCTGTTATACCCAAAGTACTGTCCGTTACGTGAACCTGTACATAACATCTATGAAACGAATATTGGCGCTCTGCGCACTCTTCCTGCTCAACCTGACGGTGTATGCCCAGTTCGGGGTGCCCGGACAATCGGGTATTGCGAAACCTGTCCCGTCATGGAACTATACCATTAAGCCAGCTACCGCCAAAGTAGGCGATATTGTTGAGTTGACAATTAAGGCAAATGTAGAGGAAGGGTGGCATCTGTATTCTTCTGAAACAAATCCTAAGATGGAGTTCGGGCCGATTGCAACAACTGTTTCGGTTAAGAAAAACAATGGGTTTGAACTGGTTGGTAAGCTCAAATCAATCGGCGCCAAAACAAAATACGAAGAGGTGTTCGAGGGCGATGTTTACATGATGCCCCGGCCAGCGGTATTTATTCAGAAAGTAAAAATTCTGGCTGATAATCCAACCGTAGCAGGCACTGTAGAAGGGCAGGCATGTACAGATACAGATGGTCGTTGTGTGCAGGTTACTGATGACTTTTCTCTGACAATCAAAACAAGCGCCGCCGCTACCACGCCGGCCACTGCCACGACTGCTTCGGCTTCAGTAAGTGCACCGGTATCGGCCACAGCTGTGAGTACGACAACGGCACCTGAAGCAGTTGCTGCCACAGCAAGTGCTGATACAGTAGCCGAATTGGTAGCGCCTGCGCCGGAATCAATTACGGGTATTGCTGCTGAAACGGCCGCCGGAACAGAGGGTGATTCAATGCTTGGTTTCATCATTGCCGCCTTCCTGTCGGGTCTGGTTGCCTTACTGACACCCTGTGTGTTCCCGATTATTCCGATGACGGTGAGTTATTTTACGCATCAGAAAGGCGGCCGCTGGAAAGCCATTATCTATGGCGCCTCGATTATCGGCATTTACGTCCTGATCGGCACGCTGGTTTCCCGCATCAACGGACCGGCATTTGCTAACTTCCTTAGTACCCACTGGATACCGAATATCCTGTTTTTTGCGATCTTCTTTACGTTCGGGCTTTCTTTCCTCGGCCTGTTCGAAATTGTACTGCCGCATAGCCTCGTCAACAGCGCCGATGCCAAAGCCGAAAAGGGCGGGCTGATGGGGATTTTCTTCATGGCCTTTACGCTGGTACTGGTGTCATTCTCCTGCACCGGTCCGATTGTAGGCAGCCTGCTGGTGGCTTCGGCCGGTGGCGAAGTTGTGAAGCCGATTGTCGGGATGATGGCATTTTCGTCGGCCTTTGCCATTCCGTTTACCTTGTTTGCGGCTTTCCCGCAATGGTTGAAAAGCCTGCCTAAATCGGGCGGCTGGCTGAATTCTGTAAAAGTGCTCTTAGGCTTTCTGGAACTGGCGCTGGCGCTGAAATTCCTGAGTATTGCCGACCAGGTATATCACTGGGGTTTATTGGATCGTGAAGTATTCCTGGCCTTCTGGATCGTGATTTTCTCGCTCATCGGTTTCTACCTGCTGGGTAAAATCCGCCTGCCACACGATTCGGAAACAAAATCGGTCAGTGTACCGCGCCTGCTGATGGCGATCATTACGTTTGCGTTTGTCGTCTATATGGTGCCCGGTCTGTGGGGGGCTCCGCTGAAAGCGCTCTCAGGCTACCTGCCGCCGGAAGCCTCTCAGGATTTTAAACTTACTGCCGGTGGTTCCGGGGCTGCGGAGCCGGCCAATGCGCTGGGCGAAAAGCCGAAATATGGTGACCTGTTTCATTTGCCACACGGTTTACAAGGATTTTTTGACTACAAGCAGGCGCTGGCTTATGCCAAAAAAGTGAATAAGCCGGTTTTCATTGACTTTACCGGGCACGGTTGTGTAAACTGCCGCGAAATGGAAGCACGGGTGTGGTCAGATCCGCAGGTGCTGAGCCGTCTGAAAGAGGACTATGTGGTGGTGGCGCTGTATGTCGATGACAAAACCGAACTGCCGGAAAGCGACTGGTATACGTCTACCTACGATCAGAAGCAGAAAACGACGATCGGGGCACAGAACGGTGATCTCCAGATTGTGAAATACAACAACAACGCGCAGCCACACTATTGCCTGGTGGACCATGAAGGTAAGCTGCTGGTAGCTCCTAAAAATTACGACCGCGACATCAGCAACTTCGTACAGTTCCTTGATTCGGGCAAAGCAAAGTTTAACGGAAAAGGTTAATCTTAAGTTATCATCCAACTAAACCGACGGTATGGAAGCAATCAGGGAACTATCGGAATATGCAGGGTGAACTCCACGACGAAATTCTGGATATACGGTTAGATGTGAAACGTATTTTCCGCTGATATAAAAAAAGCCGGCCTCGATAAGGGCCGGCTTTTCTGCTTCTAGTTCGTAGGTTCAACAAAAACAGTCAATGAAAAATCTTAGTACCCGCCAATCGGGAATGAGTAGCCCAGTGATACGCTGACACCACGGTTACGAACCGGCAACTGCACCACCGGCACATTTACCTGACGCGTGAACCCGTGTGTATAGCGGCCTTCCAGAATCAGCTTACCGGCGCCAACCGGCGCTGCTAAGCCCAGACCACCCACCGCGCTGAAATCCCAGCGCTGCATGACACCGCCCATCGGCACATCCAGATCAATTGGTTTTGAAACAAATAAAGCTTCGGCCCGCGTACGGACTTTGCTGTCAACGGCATAACCAATCGACGGACCGGCAATGATATAAGGCTGAATAGCACCGTCGCTCAGGTTAATTTGTGCCAGCAGGGGTAATTCAATATTTTTGGTCTGGAAGTTAATCCGCGCACCCAGCGGGAGCGGAATGCCTCCAATATTCAGATTGAGACCTTCGCGCATCATCAGCCCTTTCTGGACATAGGCAATTTCGGGCCGGAACGAAACATAATCGCTCAGCGGAATGTTCAGAAAAACGGCACCCTGTGGTCCTGCTGCCAGTTTGAATTCCGGTGTGAAGCTGTCAAATGTAGATGGCTTGGAAACCGTGCCGAAATGAGCACCACCCCGGAAACCCAGCTCAACCTGAGCAGAGGCAGTATGGAACAGAAAAAAACTGCAAGCTGATACTAGAGCGAAAACAATACGTTTCATGGTAGTCAAAAAAGGATTAATTAAAAAGTCGTTTGTAAAAAGTACAGCCTGCGCCATTCAGTAGTTGTTGTTTGTAATGCTTGGACGTAGAACTTGTGAAAAGGATTAATCAGACATGAAATATTTTTTTGAGCTGTGTCGATTCCTTTTCCGGTGCATTGCACTATTTGTTGAAAACATTGTAAAGTAATTGTAGCTTTACTACTATACGCCTCCCGTTCGATCGTGATGAAATACATAAAACCAACGAGATACAGTTATCTGCCCCGGTTTCTGGCCTGGCTGGATATATTAGGCCTGTTTGAATGTGATCCTTTCGGTAACTCTCTGTTAGTGAAAAGGATATTGATCTGCATCATTGGTTGGTTTACCTATGCGCGCTACACGGTAGTAAACCGGATTCAGATTGAAGGCACCGAACATCTGGAAAACCTGCCGATTAATAACGTCCTGTTTTTGTCAAACCACCAGACCTATTTTGCCGACGTCATTGCGTTTTACCATATTTTTTGCGCGGTGAAATGGGGTTTTCAGAATACCATGCTACCGCCGATTTATCTGTTCGGCCCCCGGGCGAGGAATTATTATGTGGCAGCGACGGAAACGATGAAGAAAGATATTCTGTCACGGTTATTTGCGATGGGAGGCGCCTTAACCGTCGAACGGTCGTGGCGCGCCGACGGCCGTGATGTAAAGCGGGCAGTTGATACCTCGGCCGGTGACAAAGTGAACAGGGCGCTGGAACATGGCTGGGTAGTGAGTTTTCCGCAGGGGACTACGAGTCCGGTATGCACCCGTACGGAAGGGGACCGGTCACCTTATCAAAGATCATCAGCCGATTGTGGTTCCGATTGTCATTAACGGATTCCGGCGGGCATTTGACAAAAAAGGGTTACGGTTTAAAAAACGGAATACACTGCTGACAGTCCGGTTTAAAGCGCCGATGTATATCGACCCGGATGACACCGTAGATGATATTGTGGCAAAGGTTCGGAGTGCCATTGAACAAGATACCCCCGAGTGGGTTAACAAATAACAAAACGGGCGCCATCCATGTGGATGAGCGCCCGTTTTGTTGTACTTACTTACCGGTTTCTTACAGTAACCAGCGCAGGAAAATAAAGAGTGTAAATGAGAGCAGAACGGAAACGGGTAACGTCAGAACCCAGGCCAGAGCAATGTTCTTAACGGTTCCGGCCTGCAGGTTTTTGATGCCTTTGTTGGCCACCATACTACCGGCAATACCCGACGAAAGAATATGCGTTGTACTGACCGGTACTTTCAGGGCCGAGGCAATCCCGATTGTACTGGCTGCAACCAGCTCGGCTGATGCACCCTGTGCGTAGGTCAGGTGTTGCTTACCGATTTTCTCACCGACAGTCACGACAATCCGGCGCCAGCCAACCATCGTTCCTAAGCCAAGCGATAAGGCAATCATCAGGATTACCCAGGTCGGTGCGTAGTCGGTATAGCGGCGGAGACCGGTTTTTTCGTCAAGGTTCGCTTTCAGGTCGTCAACCTCGGTTTTGGTCAGAGAGGCCTCGCCGCTGTCAAGGATCTTCTTTACGTTATTGTTGATTAATAACAGATCACGGCGCACACCCAGGCGTTTGGCGGCCGGTAATTTACCGTCTTCCATCGGTTCCGACAGCGTCTTGTTGAGTTCAGCCAGTTCAGCCCGTGTCTCAACCAGGCGCTTACGATCCTGATTCGATAACCGTGTTGAGTCAATTTTATTGATAACCTGCTCAATCCGTACCGTATTCTCCCGCATTTCCAACGGGTTTTTGCTGTTGTTAAGCGCGAAGAACGTTGGCGTAATACCGATCAGAATCAACATAATCAGCCCTACACCTTTCTGACCGTCGTTGTTACCGTGGAAATAACTAACCAGCGTGCAGGTAATGATCAGGATACCACGAATCCAGATCGGCGGCGGCGAGTTTTTCTTAGGTTCTTTAAATAGTGCATCCTTGCTTTCCTGAGGCGTCAACCGGCGTAGCAGGAACATCAGAATAATCACAAGGCTGAAGCCGATCATCGGCGAAAGCAGCAGCGCTTCAAAGGTTTCAATAGCTTTATCCCAGTTAACGGCTGAGCCTGACGTGTTTTCAGGGAATGTTGAAAAGGCCAGACCTACGCCTAGAATCGATCCGATGAGCGTGTGGGAACTGGAGCTGGGTAATCCGAAATACCACGTGCCTACGTTCCAGATAATGGCACTGAGCAGGAGCGACAACACCATGGCGATGCTGTGATATACGTTCTGATCAACGAGGAGTTCAACGGGAAGCAGGTTCACAATACCCATGGCTACGCCGATACCGCCGAGGAGCACGCCGATGAAATTCCACATACCGGACCAGACGACGGCAACGGTTGGTTTCAACGAGTTAGTATAAATAACGGTAGCCACCGCATTTGCTGTATCGTGAAAACCATTGACAAATTCGAAAGCACAAGCCGCAAACAGGCTGACAAAAAGAAGGATGAAAACGTCTGTTTCTAGACCAAACATTGGAGGTATTCTTCTGTAGTTCAATGCCTGTCCGGGTGACAGGCGTTAATGCCACAAAGGTAAACCAATCTTTTGAGCCCCATGTTAAGAAATTGTTAAGTAGGGGCGACCGCACGTGGCCGCCCTGGTGAGTTACGCGATGGCATCAGGTAGAAGCAAAAAATAACAAGTAGGGGCAACCCCACGTGGTCGCCCCTACAATAGATAATAAAAAGCCGGAGATTCAGGATTTGCCGGCAAGTTGTCCGCAGGCGGCATCAATGTCTTTGCCACGGCTCCGGCGGACGTTTACCGTAACGCCTTTGTTTTCCAGAAAACCGGCAAATTTGTCGAGTGTCAGCGGATCCGTATTTTTGAAGCTGGCTTCTGCAATCGGATTGTACTCAATGATATTGACCTTGGCCGGTACTTTCTTGGTGAATTCCCACAGTTCCCGCGCGTCCTGAAGCGTGTCATTGAAATTATAGAAGACAATGTATTCGAACGTAACGCGGGTGCCGGTCTTGCGATAGAAATAATTCAGGGCATCGGCCAGATTTTTGAGCGAATTACTTTCGTTGATCGGCATAATCTGGTCGCGCTTCTGGTCATTGGCCGCATGCAGCGACAGGGCCAGATTGAATTTAACCTGATCATCGCCAAGCTGCTTAATCATCTTGGCGATGCCCGCCGTCGAGACTGTAATCCGTTTAGGAGACATACCCAAACCGTCGGCTGAAGTAATCCGGTCGACCGATTCCATGACGTTTTTGTAGTTGAGGAGCGGTTCGCCCATGCCCATGTACACGATGTTGGTCAGCGGGGCCTGGTAGAATTCATTGGCCTGCCGGTCGATGGCCACAACCTGATCATAGATTTCGGACGCGTCGAGGTTGCGTTTGCGGTCCATGTAACCCGTGGCGCAGAACTTACACGTCAGCGAACAGCCGACCTGCGACGATACACAGGCGGTCATGCGATCAGTGTCGTCGGTCCGGAGCGCCGGAATGAGGACACCCTCAACGAGGTTGCCATCATAGAGTTTAAACGAGGATTTAACCGTACCATCTGCACTCCGTTGTTGGGTTGCGACGGTAAGGGGGCGTATTTCAAAGTGGCCGTCCAGCTTTTCACGTGTTGTTTTAGAGAGATTGGTCATCTGCTCAAACGACTGTGCGGATTTTTTCCAGAGCCATTCGTGCACCTGCTTGGCGCGGAATGCCTGCTCGCCGTTTGCAGTAAACCAGTCTTTCAGCTGAACTGCCGATAATTTGCGAATATCTTGCTTCATTGTAAAGAGCGAATGAGTTAATGAGCGAAAGAGTGAATCGGACCAAACCAAAGGGCATACGCACTTTCAGTCTTTCGCACTTTCACTCTTTAACGTTTGAAGTCCCTTCGGTACCCAGACAGCGGTTTTACGCATAACGGCCGGTGCCACAGGGCGGATCATCGGATAGAGGTACGATCCTTTTGTCTGATTAACAGGGATTTCAACTCTCATGTAGCTGAACAACCAAAACAGCACACTAATTCCAAATACCCACGTAAAAATCCCGACGGCCGCCCCGGCAAGGCTGTCGAACGTACCGAGGATTGTATACCGCAGCGATTTCCGGAGCGAATACCCCATCTGGTTGATCATGAATATGGTAGGAAAGAAAATGACCGAAAAGCCCAGCCACGGTAGCAGCTTGCGAGCCAGATCCCGGCTGATGTAGGGGGAAAGCAATTCGATACCAAAACTCAGAAACTTAAACCCGACAATCATGGCAACGACAAAGGCAATCACGGCAATAATCTCGATCAGCAATCCTTTGCGATACCCGTTCCAGGCCCCCCAAATCAACGGAATCACTATTAGAATGTCGAGTGTTTTCAACGAGTGAAAGAGCGAATGAGTGAAAGAGCGAAAGAGGCGGTTGTCAGGATAGAGAGCAAAAAGAAGGCAGAAAACCGTACTTTCACTCTTTATCCGCTGAGGCGGATCACTCTTTCGCTCTTTAATTAGGCTAAAAGCTGCTTCACTGTAGCAGAGATGGCTTTGCCTTCGGCGAGGCCGGCAAGTTCTTTGGTCGCTACGCCCATGACCTTACCCATGTCTGACGGCGCTGAGGCACCCACGCGGGCAATGATCTCCTGTAATTTTGCCTTCAGCTCGTCTTCGGTCAGTTGCTTGGGCAGGTACTTTTCGATAATGGCAATTTCGGCTTCTTCTTTCGCCAGCAGGTCTTCGCGGCCCTGCGTACGGAATACGTCGGCTGAATCTTTTCGCTGTTTTACGGCTTTGGTCAGGAGCTTGATTTCGTCTTCCGGTTTCAGCCCGTCACCGGCACCTTCTTTGGTTTCTTCCAGTAGAATCAGTGACTTGATAGCCCGCAGCGCCCGCAGGCCATCCTGATCCTTTGCCCTCATGGCATCTTTTATATCGGCGTCAATTTGTTGTTTTAATGACATGGTTTCGTAAAAAAGATAATGTAATGATAACTCGTGCAAAGGTAGGAATAAGGCGGCAATAAAGATAAAACGGACCTGTACAGTAAGTATCCGGTACTACTGGTTTACGAACCGGCTGACGCCGGTTTTTAACAACTGATTCCTCCCGTTTATGGGCCTTCCCCAGCTGAACGGCTGATAGCCCCCGTTTATGGGCTTTATCCAGCTGATCTGCTTGTTTTTGCGGAGGAGCCGCCGGAAGTGCGGATAGTAAAACGTATCCATACTGTTGAAATAGCGGGCGTCGATAACCACAGGCCGGTTGGCCGGGAACTGATCAATGAGCGCGTTCAACTGACGGGTGTTCCCGTCATTGGCGGATAAAGTCCCATACAGCAAATACCCGTTTCTGTCTTTGCGGAAGGTGAGCGGGTGTGGGAAATACATTTCCAGGGCCTTCCAATAGTTCATTACTTCTTTTTGCTGACGACAGTAAGTCCATAGGGTGGCCGAAATGAACGTAAACAGCTGAATTTCCGGTGTACCTGCCTTCGCATGGCCGAAGGAAAACGAAAAGGCACCATACGTTGCTTCGGCACCGGCACCGTCCGCATAAATTTCCTCAGTATGCAACAGATCATCTCCGTTGCTGGTATCGCATAGGGCCGCCTGACGTTCCTGGGCCTGTACATGCTTCGCCTTTATTTCAGAGAGATAGTTTTGAATGGCCATCCATCGTTTCTGGCCGGGAATCCACCGGCTGAACGTAATGCGCTCCATGGGAGCCTCCGGTCTGATAATCAGTTGTAGATCAACCCCGCCTTTGCCAGGCGTCAGGGTAAGCAGACTCGTCGGGAGAAACGAAGGGGTAAAGTGAATGGCGAGGGACTGGCCGGATGCATAAAAGCAAAACAGCACCAGGGTGATGAGAAGAAGGGGGCGGAGCATATGAAAGAAAACGGCCGGAGAACCATATTTCGTGTAAAGGGGTTACTTTTGGCAGGGCAATATACTCATTCAATTACTCGCTCAGCCAATGACTCGTCTTAGTGTTAATATCAATAAAATTGCTACACTCCGTAACTCGCGCGGAGGAAATAATCCGGATGTTGTTCAGGTGGCTATTGATGCCGAACGGTTTGGGGCACAGGGAATTACTGTGCATCCCCGCCCCGACGAACGCCATATCCGGTATTCCGATGTACTGGCACTTAAAGAGGTGGTAACCACTGAGTTTAATATTGAAGGTAATCCCGATGACCGGTTTATTGAACTGGTAAAGCGGGTAAAGCCGGAGCAGGTAACGCTGGTGCCCGATGCAGTTGATGCCATTACCTCTAACGCTGGCTGGGATACAATCGTCCACCGCGAACACCTGACCAATCTGGTAAATATGTTCAGGTCCGACGGAATCCGGGTGTCGATTTTTGTGGATGCCGATGAGCAGATGGTCGAAGGAGCGAAAGCCACCGGTACTGACCGCATTGAGCTCTACACGGAACCCTACGCAACCCACTATCCTGATGACCGCGAGGCAGCAATTGCACCGTTTATCAAAGCGGCTCTGAAAGCACAGGAACTGGGATTGGGTGTAAATGCCGGCCATGACCTGAGTCTGGAAAACCTGCAGTATTTTGCGCAGCAGATTCCGGGCCTGCTGGAAGTGTCCATTGGCCATGCGCTCATTGCCGATGCACTCTACTATGGTCTGGAAAATACCATTCAGATGTATTTACGCCAGCTGACAAACTAAGCGGTATGAACGCGAAACAACTCTCCGTCGCTGATTTTCTGAAAGAAGCCGGCCGGCTGCCCGTTATCGATGTGCGGTCGCCGGGAGAGTATGCCCATGCCCATATACCCCATGCCATAAACATTCCTTTATTTGATAATGACGAGCGTGCCAAAGTCGGTACAAGGTACAAACAGGTAGGAAAAGATTCTGCGGTCCTGCTCGGTCTGGAGTTGGTAGGCCCTAAGCTGGCTACGTTCGTTAAGCAGGCAAGGAGGCTCAATCCGGAGGGTAAAGAGGTACTTGTGCATTGCTGGCGGGGCGGTATGCGGAGCGGGTCGTTTGCCTGGCTGATGAATACGGCCGGCTTGCGGGCCCGTACGCTTGCCGGCGGCTATAAAGCCTACCGGAATGAAGTACTCGCGGCCTTTGCTGAACCCCGTCAGCTAATGATTCTGGGGGGTAAAACCGGCTCGGGTAAAACTGATATTTTAAAAGAACTCGCCCGTCAGGGCGAACAGGTGATTGATCTGGAGGCGATTGCCCGGCATAAAGGCTCATCATACGGAGCCATCGGACAGTTGCCGCAAGCATCATCTGAACATTTTGAGAATGAGCTTTTTGATGTCTGGCGGACACTTGATCCTACCCGCCGGATCTGGCTCGAAGATGAAAGCCGTACCATTGGGACCTGCTTCATTCCATACCCTTTGTGGTTACAGATGCAGGCGGCTCCCACTGTTATTGTAGAAGTGCCTAAAAGCGAACGGATCGCCCGCCTGGTCCGTGAATACAGTGGTGAGGGTGTTAACCCTGCTGCGCTGATTGATGCAACCCGCCGTATCCAGAAACGGCTGGGGGGAAAGGCCACCCAGGATGCGATCGACGCCATACATAAACAGGAGTATGCGACTGTTGCCGATATCGTTCTTACTTATTACGATAAGTCGTATTTAACCGGCATTTCATTAAAAAAACCGGCAGATTTATATACTTTTGATGCTTCAACGGATAATCCGTCTCTCTCTGCAACTCAGTTATTACAAAAAAGATTTGAAAGAAATTAAAATTTTCTTTCATGTGTTGTTTTTGGCCCGAAAATTGAGTTAGTCCCCTCAGCAGCCTCTTTTACTCAACATTCCGCAAAAGTGCGGAGAAAAATCTACATGGTTTTACGCCATGAACTACAGTTACTATAACGTGATGACCCAAATGAGACAAGTTTACGGTGTAATGTTGCTTGCTGCGTTGAGCATAACCGGTGTGCAGGCCGGGCGGATGAGGGGGCTGGAAAGTGGGGCAGTGAGTAAACCTGCGTCCGCAACGGGTGTACAGCTTACAGGAAATTTGGCTGCTACTCCTCGTAAGGCATTTGTGCCAACTGCCATAAAAGGCTATTGGAATATCGACGTTGTTGATGATTTTAGCTTACCGATAACAAAATCCATTACGTTCTGTGGTGCCGGTCGTAACCTGCACGTCAACAGTGACTGGCAGAAGCTGTTCAAACGCGGCTTTTCATCGATTGAAAAGTCGCGGATGACGACAGAGGAGTGTAACAACGACATTGATCACCCAAAGCCTGCCGGCTGGGTCAGCCGGTTGACGCAGAGCCAGCGTTCCTGGATTCTGTATCAGCAGTATTTCAGTGGCGTGCCCTACGGCGTTCAGTGGGCACGAAACAGTCAGGATGCGGCAAATACATATTATAAACGCCCTGACGGTGACCCGAACTACAACAACAGCCTTTACAAATCGGTCATTGACATTCAGGGGTCCTGCGAATTATTCGGGGACTGTAATCCGAATAACAAAAAAAGTACGTTCGGGAATATCTTCCTGGATATTGAAAATGAAGGAATTTCATCGGATCTGGCTCAGGAGCAGGTAAACCTGTATACCTATCTCGCCAAAACGCTGAAGGATGTAATCAGCCCGCAAACCGAAACGGCTTCCATCGCCCCCGTACCGCTCAATGGTCACGGCGTATCGCCCGGGGGTGACTATTACCTGACTGCCGATTACCTCTGGAAAAATACAGCACAGCACACGGCTACGTCGCGGGATCGCGGCATGCCGGATAACATCGTCGGAACGTCATTCTCAGACCACATTACGATGCAGATGCCGGGTGTTTATTTTGTGTATCCTGACTTTGACTACTCAGCTACGCATACCGGCGACCGCGACCGGCACTGGCTGGCTCATATTCTTCAGGAGCAGGAAGTGAACATAGCTTTATCCTCTAAAAAGCGGGTGGCATGGCAATGGCTGTTCAATACCCAGGATCCGCATTACGCCAACAGCGGTAAGGCCGAGCATCCGGCACCGCCTGCGGTTGCTGAAGGTCTGGCTATTTTCTACTGGTTTACAGGTGCATACGGTGCGCTTTTCTGGGATGATCACATTAACCTGATTCCGAATCAACCGACACCGACCGATCCTGCTCAGGTTGGTTTGGGTAATGACCGGAACTATTCCTGCTACGAATACTACATGCATGGGTTGTGGCGGCTTTTCAAGCACCACGGCGATATGTTTTCGGGCGGCGAAACGTATTTAAATCAAAATACAGAATGCTCATACGACGGTGGCCAGACATGGCATAAATATAATGCCAATCAGCTGAAAGTGAATGGGCTGCCTTTTGTGCGTGCTATCGTAAAGGGCGATCAGATATTGGTGGCGGCAACGAAACCCTATGCTTCGACAGGCGAACAGACATCAGTACTCTTGCGCTATGGCGAAAATGGTTATAACTTCGTTACCGAGATCAAACTGACGGGTGATGAGATTTTTCTGGGTCGGGCAACCATGCAGGATCCGAACAAGGCAACACCTGGTCAGCGCGTCTATAACCTGAGCTTGGTTTCAGGCTGTAATTGTAAGTAAATAAACGACACATAACAGAAAAGGCCAGCGCATTTTACGCTGGCCTTTCTTGTTTCCGGCTTATTTCTTCGGTTGATTCAGCCGCCGGACTACCTCCCGTTTGTGGAAAACCAGCCGCCAGACCGCCAGAGGCTGTTTCTGGTTGCCGAAACAGGTCTGACAAATCACATTATCAGACGGAACAGCGTTATTGTAAACATAGAGTGTATCATTAACCTTTTGGATATTAGGCTGTTGTGCCAGTTTGTTTTCGGCATTGTACAAATAGGCATCGAGCACTTCGCGTTCCTTGGCCGGCAGCTTCGGATTCTGCACATCGGCTCCGCTGAGCAGGTTAATCTCAATGGCATACCGTTTGGCAAGCGCCTGTGTTTTAGGCAAATCACGGAGTGTGCAGAGGCCGGTCAGGTCAGCAGACTTAGCATTCAGCAGTGCAGTCATTTCCTGCTGGGCCACCGCCGAAATTTGCTTGCCCCAACTGTCTACCGTGATATTGATATCCTCATTCGTGATGCGCTTGATTTTCTTATCCATCATTTCCTGCTTCAGCTCCGGTGTCTGCTGAATCCGGTTTTCGGGATTACAGGCTGCCAGGGCCCAGACTAATACAAATCCGGCCCCTCCGTATGGGCGTCCCCACGTGGTCGCCCACTGTCTTAGCCTGCGCATTGCCGTAGCCCGGGGGGTTGGTCTATTCATCGCTTTTATGAACATTGTGAAATCCATCGTGTTCTTACTGGTTATAGAATTGCCTATCTGCAATAGTACAAAGGTAGTACAGAACGAATTTTGTATTTTTGCAAAATAAGTCTACGATACAACTATGCTCGACCAGTTAGAAGCCATTCGCGAACGCTTCGACGAAGTATCTCAGCAGATCGTGCAGCCCGAAGTGGTCTCTGACCAGAAACGGTTTGTAAAGCTGAGCAAAGAATATAAAGACCTTGAAAAGATCGTTAATCAGTATCTGGAATACAAACAGTTACTCCAGGAGATTGAGAACGCTAAGGCAATCATTGCCACGGAGAAAGATGAAGAATTCCGGGACATGGCCAAAATGGAACTCGATGAGCTGTGGGCGCGCCGCGAGCCAATGGAAGAGGTCCTGAAAGAAATGCTGATTCCAAAAGATCCGAACGACAGCAAAAACGTCATTCTTGAAATCCGTGCCGGTACCGGCGGCGACGAAGCCTCGATTTTTGCCGGCGATATTTTCCGGATGTACCAGCGTTTCTGCGATAAAATGGGCTGGCGGATGTCGATTGTCGATTTTACGGAAGGAACCTCGGGCGGCTACAAAGAAATTGTTACGGAGGTAGAAGGGGAAGACGTATATGGCAAACTGAAGTTTGAATCGGGTGTACACCGCGTGCAGCGCGTACCGGCGACCGAAACCCAGGGCCGTATTCATACCTCGGCTGCCAGTGTGGCCGTGCTGCCGGAAGCCGAAGAGGTCGATGTGGAACTGAACATGAATGACATCCGGAAAGATACGTTCTGTTCGTCGGGTGCGGGTGGACAGTCGGTAAACACCACTTACTCGGCCGTGCGGCTGACTCACTTGCCGACGGGCCTGGTGGTACAGTGTCAGGACGAACGGTCACAGCTCAAAAACTTTGACAAGGCATTGACGGTATTGCGCTCACGGCTCTACGAAATTGAGTTGCAGAAGCACAATGACGCCATTGCCTCGCAGCGGAAAACGATGGTCGGCAGCGGCGACCGTTCGGACAAAATCCGGACGTATAACTATCCGCAAAGCCGCGTAACCGATCACCGCATCGGGCTGACGGTCTACAACCTGCCATCGGTAATGGACGGGGAGATCGGCGAATTTATCGAGCAGCTCCGGATTGCCGAAAACGCCGAACGCCTGAAAGAAGGTACAACGGCTTAGAAAATGAAACGCCGCAGGATCACTCCTGCGGCGTTCGTGTTTATAACCCTCCCGTTTTGCCGCCGTCGACCGGCACGTTAATGCCGCTGATCGACGCGGCCGCCGGTGTACAGAGAAAGGCTGCCGCTGCTGCCACTTCTTCGGCGGTAGCAAACCGGCCGATCGGAATTTCACGCTCCATTTGCTGCCGGATTTCTTCCCGGCTTTTATCCGCTGCTTTCGCCCGGGCCGTAATCAGGGACTCGATGCGATCGGTCTCGGTAGAGCCCGGCAATACGTTGTTGACCGTAATCCCGTACTGACCCAGTTCGAGGGACAGCGTTTTGGCCCATTGCGCCACGGCTCCCCGTATCGTATTCGAGACGCCGAGACCAACAATCGGTTGTTTAACCGATGTGCTGATGATGTTGACAATCCGCCCGTAACCGGCAGCCTTCATCGATGGAAATACCGCCTGTACTAATGCCTGGTTATTGACTAGGTGATTATGAAACGTGGTCGTAAACTGGTCGGCTGTAGCTTCGATGAGTGGCCCGCCTGCCGGTCCGCCGGTGTTGTTGATCAGGATATGAACGTCCGGGTGGTCGGCCAGATAGTGGTCGATAGCGGTTTTGACTGCCCCCGCCTGGCTGAAATCGGCGACAATGTAGCGATGGGTCTGTCCCTGGCTGCTGTCCAGTCCGGTCAGGGTTTGCCGGAGGCTTTCTTCGTTGCGCGCCATGAGGGTAACATTGCTGCCGAGGAGGGCCAGTTCAATGGCGGTTGCTTTGCCGATGCCTTGCGTACTGCCGCAGACGAGGGCTGTTTTTCCGGTTAAGTTCAGGTTCATGGACTGTGATTTACTATGATTGAATCATTAAAAGATTGGTGATTGAGTTATAGGGCGGGCAGGCGTTTGCTGACGGGCGCTCCATAACTGTATATTGCGTTGCAAAGATGAAAAACCAGATGAAAAGACAGATATTATTCCTGCTTTTGTTCGTATTTGGCTGCTTGTCAGCCGCGTTTGTTGGTCGCCCGATGGCGGTTGATCATGGTATCTGGGACCGGCTGCTGAAAAAATATGTAAATGAACGGGGACTCGTCAACTATAAGGGGCTGAAAAAGGAAGAGGGCGAACTGAAAAAGTACCTTGATCTGCTGAGCAAAAACCCGCCCACGGCTAAGTGGAGTAAGAACGAGCAGATGGCTTACTGGATTAATGCCTATAACGCTTACACGGTGCAGCTGGTGCTGACACACTACCCCATCAAAAGCATCAAGGACATCGGCAGTAAAATTCAGATTCCGTTTGTGAATACGCCCTGGGATATTAAATTCATTACCATCGGTGCTGAGAAATACGACCTTAATAACATTGAGCATGACATTCTGCGGAAGAAGTTTGATGAACCACGGATTCACTTTGCCCTGGTTTGCGCAGCCCGTTCATGCCCGCGGTTGCGTCAGGAAGCTTATGATTCCGACCGGCTGATTAGCCAGCTCGACGATCAGGGAACCGACTTCCTGAACACCCCGTCGAAGAACGCCATTACCCCGAAATATGCCAGTTTATCGAAATACTTTGACTGGTATAAAGCCGACTGGACCGATCACGGCAAGACGGTTGAAAGCTGGATAAACCAATACGCAACCAATAAAATTAACAAGGACACAAAAATCTCTTACCTCGAATATAATTGGGATCTCAACGCTCAGTAGGGTAAAGACCTTCGGCAGTAATTATGGCCGGCTTAACCTGTACAATCCGGCATTAAGCGATAAATAATTGATTTCGTGGGTGGAAAAACGCCATTTTGATGCGTGCTTTCTGTAGATTTGCTCGGTATGAGCTCCGCTAAATCGTATCGTCTGTCGGTGTGGCAGATCGCGCAACTGACACTCTTTGTGCTGGTTGTATACTATCCTATTTTGCTCTACGTCAACCTGCCTGACCGCAGCTGGGACTTTCTTGTGCAGGCCCTTCCCTATCTGCTCATGCAGGGCGGGCTCATGTTCCTGTTGTATTTTTTCTGGATTTTTATTGTTGAGTGGCTGTTGCAGAAACTGGCCGACCGCTTTGGGGATCAGTTTATGTTTGAATTTAAATGGCCCGGGCAACTGGTGTCGATTGTGGTGGCAATCTGTTTTGCCATGTTTTTCAACATCATTTTTCACCAGATCAGGCGGCAGGTGCTCCGGAACCCTAACCGGCAGGAGGCTGCTGTCAAACAGGTGACGGGGCAGCCACAGCGGCCGGATTCTGCCCGGACACGGACAGCTACCGGTTCAGACAGCGGCAACGGACGGGGGCGCAACAGCAATGGCCGCTGGGAGTTTTTTGAGCGTTCCAACAACGGGTTTGCCGTTGTAATCATGCTGTCTATCTTTTATCTGGCCGCCAACCGCCGTGCCAACCGCCGGATGAAAGACATTCAGGTGGAAGCTGAACGGCTGGAAAAAGAAAATGCCCTGGCGCAGTTTGCCGCCCTCAAAAATCAGGTCAGCCCGCACTTTCTGTTCAATAGCCTGAGCATTCTTTCCTCGCTGGTCTATGTCGATCCGGCCCTGTCAGAGCAGTTTATCGACCGCTTGTCGAAGGCTTACCGCTATATTCTGGAACAAAAAGACAATGACCGCGTTCCACTCCGGACGGAACTGGAGTTTATTCAGGCGTATATTTTCCTGCTCAAAATCCGGTTCGATGAGAAGTTTTCCGTATCACTGGAGGTGCCGGATACCATTGCCGATCAAACCGCCATTGCGCCGCTGACGTTGCAGCTACTGATCGAAAATGCCGTCAAGCATAACCGCATGACCAGTAAACAACCGCTGGCGGTGCAGATTATGGTAGAAGGTAACGAACTGATTGTCCGTAACCGGATTCAGCCCCGCGACGATCACGAGCCCTCGACCGGTATAGGTTTGCAGAATATCATTAACCGGTATAGCCTGCTGACCAGCCAGCCAGTATGGGTGGGCGAGGAGCAGGGAGAGTTTGTGGTCCGGATTCCGTTGATTGCCCAAACGGTTGCCGTTGCTTAGGCCGTTTCTTTTGTCTGACCGTTTTTGACGCACATATCTATTTACTCAATCACCCGATTGCTCAACCACTCAATGATCATGAAAGTAGTCATTATTGAAGACGAACGCCTGACCGCCAAGCGGCTGGAAGGGCTGCTGCTCCGGTACGAACCAAACATTCAGGTTCTTGCCCAACTGCCTTCTGTAGAGGAGGCTGTTGACTGGTTTTCAACCGCCGAAGCCGCCGAAGAGAATCCTGATCTGGTGTTTATGGACATTCACCTGGAGGATGGACTGGCCTTCCGGATTATTGAGCAGACTAAGCTGACGACACCGATTATCTTCACGACGGCTTACGATGAGTACATGATTAAGGCGTTTAAGCTTAACAGTGTCGATTATTTGCTGAAGCCAATCAATTACGACGATCTGGTCGCGGCCATTGAGAAGTTCAAATCGTTCCGGGCAATTTTCGGTGGTACGGTCCCCGAACCGGAGTCGAAGCCGGTTCAGATGCCGGATATGGATGCACTGCTGAAATTATTGGCTCAGCCGCGCGAAACGAGCTATAAAGATCGGTTTATGATCACAATCGGCACCCGGATACGAAGCGTCGGCATCGGCGAAATCGCCTATTTCTTT
Source organism: Arsenicibacter sp. (assembly GCA_965247375.1). Taxonomy (GTDB): domain Bacteria; phylum Bacteroidota; class Bacteroidia; order Cytophagales; family Spirosomataceae; genus Arsenicibacter. The sequence goes on along the minus strand of CBDFHU010000072.1, from coordinate 99,560 downwards.
CTGGAAGAAAAAATGGCCTTTCTGGTCACTAAAGACGGGACGAACCTGCCCGTTGACTACACACTTGATAAACTCACACAGTTGCTGGACCCCAAGCAGTTTTTCCGGGTCAGCCGGCAGTTTCTGGTATCGTTGCCGGCCATTCAGGCCATTCATACCTATTCGGCCGGGAAGCTGAAGCTCGAACTGACTCCTAAAGCCCGGCACGAAGTGTTCGTCAGCGGCGACCGTATCAGCGATTTTAAGGAGTGGCTGGGGAAGTAGATTGCGTTTATATTAAAAGAGGTGGCCGGGCCTTCACCTTCCAGAAAGTTTAGAACTGCCAGGCGGCCCTGTTCCTGGAAGGTGAAAGCCCGGCCACCTCTTAACGTTTCTACCCCATTCAACCCCCGTTATTTAGCGGCAAAAAAACGGTACTTAGCGACCGGAAACCGGCATTCGGTGAAGTTGATTTCCGGAGGGAGCGGCCGCACACCAACTTTGTGACATCAATCGTAAACAACCTTTGTCATGAAGACGAAACACTCCTTCACTACACAGCTTACCAACGCAACACGACATATACTGGCTTCGGCCATTACCTGTATCGCACTGACTGCCAGTGTGTCCGCTTTTGCGCAAATGCCGGGCGGTCCGGCAGCGGGCGGAGGCCTGCCCGCCGGAAAACCACAAGCTACCGCAGCGGCACCTGCCGATGTGACACCGAAAGGAACCGGCAAAATCAGCGGTGTCCTGACGGATTCCACTACGAAACAACCGGTCGAATTTGCAACCGTCGCCCTGCTGAGCGTCACAACGGGCAAACCAATCGACGGGACAATGTCGGACGACAAAGGAAAGTTTACCATTGCCAACATCGTGCCGGGCGACTACCGCTTACAGGTATCGTTCCTGGGCTACCAGAACAAGGAAACCAAAATCATTAAAGTCGCCAAGAGCACGGACCTGAATCTGGGATCAGTCCTGCTGTCGCCGGATGTCCGGACACTGAGCGAAGTGACGGTGACCGCTCAGGCATCGATCATCGAAAACAAAGTAGACCGGCTGGTGTACAACGCCGAAAAAGACATGACGGCCAAAGGCGGCGACGCCACCGACATCATGCGGAAGGTGCCGATGCTGACCGTTGACCTCGACGGAAACGTAAGTCTCCGCGGCAGCCAGAACGTGAAAGTGCTGATCAACAACAAACCATCAACCATTGTGGCCAGCAGCGTGGCCGATGCCCTGAAGCAGATTCCGGCCGATATGGTGAAATCGGTAGAGGTGATTACCAGTCCGTCGGCGAAATACGATGCGGAAGGTACGGCCGGTATCATCAACATCATCACGAAGAAAACTACACTGGAAGGCGCGACGCTGAATGTCGACATGGGGGCCGGTAACCGTGGGTCAAATCTGGCCCTGAACGGCTCGTATCGTCAGGGGAAAATGGGCTTCACGCTGAGTGGTTTCGGCCGGGCAATGTATAACGTCAAAGGTGCTTTCAGTAATACGCAGACAACACTCTCGTCGCTGGGTAATATCACAACGCTGCAATCGGCCAATACGCTGAGCCACGGTCAGTTCGGTACCTATCAGTTTGGCTGGGACTACGATATTGACAAGAACACATCGCTCTCGGCCAGTGTACGTTACGGCGTCCGGAACATGATTTCAACGCAGGATAATTTGCTGACACAGACATTCCTGCCCAACGTAACCACACCGACGCTGGCCGGCCGTGATGTGAAAACAACTAACCTGTCGGGTACGCTGGATGCGAGTGTAAACTACACGAAGATTTACAAACCGCAGCAGGAACTGAGCATCATGGGCCTGTACAGCCGCAACAACAACACCAACAACTTCGTGGCTGACCTGCTGAACGGCACGGATATGGAAACAATTACAGCACGCCAGAAAAATAACAACCTGAGCTACAATCAGGAGTCGACACTACAGGTTGATTATCAGACACCGATTCAGAAAAATCAATTACTTGAAGTAGGTGCCAAAGGCATCTTCCGTCAGGTCGACAGCGATTACCAGTACCTGACTGCTACCGCCACCGGCGATTATATGGTGGATAACTCGCGGCCGTCGAACAGCCTCAACTACGACCAGGATGTGGTCGCCAGTTACCTGTCGTATACGCTGTCAACGAAAAATAAATACACGCTGAAAGCCGGTGCCCGTTACGAATACACGTTCATTAATGCGGCCTTCGGCAATGAACAGACCAAAGCGCAGTCTATTCCGAATTACGGTGTGCTGGTGCCAAGCCTGAACCTGTCGAAAAACATCGGCGGTACCAAAACCATCAAACTGGCCTACAACCGCCGGATTCAGCGCCCCGGTATTCAGTTCCTGAACCCGAACGTAAACGCGGCGAACCCGACGAACATCAGTGTGGGTAACCCGTATCTGTCGCCGGAACTGACGGACAATCTGGAAGCTGGTTTCAGCGGTAATATCAGTAAGATTTTCCTGAGCGCCACGCTCTATGCCCGTCAGACCAACAACGCCATCAGCAGTGTGCGGGATACGCTTTCGCAGAATATCAACGGGATTACGCAGCAGGTGATTCAGACCTCATACGCCAATATCGGGAAACAAAACGCGGTCGGGCTGAACCTCTTCGCCAACGGTACGTTCGCTTCTAAACTGCAGCTGGGTGCCAGCTTCGACATCTACCACGTAGACCTGACCAGCAACAGCAGCAATCAGCTCTACGGTCAGTCAAACGCGGGCTGGGTAGTGGGTGGTCACCTGTTCTCGACGCTGACATTGGGCAATGGCTGGGCGGTGCAGGCGTTCGGAGGTGGTCGTGGCCGTCAGGTGCAGTTACAGGGTACGCAGGGTAGCTTCATGTTCTACAATCTGGGTGTGAAGAAAGAGTTTGCCAACAAGCGGGGCAGCATCGGTCTGGTGGCTGAGAACTTCCTGAACAACCCGTACAACATCCGTACCGAAATCACATCGCCGTTGCTGACACAAACCAGCATCAACAGTATGTACAATGCCGGTTTCCGGATTAACTTCAGCTACAAAATCGGTAAAATGAGCTTCGACGGATCTGGCTTTACACTGGGTAAAAAGAAGAAAAGCATTAATAATGACGACGTGAAAGGCGGCGATGACAACAGTCAGAGCCAGTCATCGCCCCGCGGATAATTAGTAAACAGAAGGAGTTGAGTAGTGAGGAGGTTTTAGTGGTGGCACGCCTAGTCGTGCCACCACTTTTGTTTTTTTTTTGCAGTTTTGCGGCGCAGAACAATCGCGCTATGAAAAGCACTACCCGATTTCTTATCATTGCCGGCCTGATGGCCCTGACTGGCTCCGTACAGGCGCAGTCAACCCCCAAAACCTTGTTCGTTATTGTTGACGGTATTTCGTCGGATGCGCTTGAAAAAGTATCACGGCCCAATCTGGATGCGATTGCCAAAGCAGGCGGCTACGCCCGGGCCTATGTGGGCGGCGGGAAAGGTACGTATTCGCAGACGCCGACGATCTCGGCGGTGGGCTACAACAGCCTGCTGACCGGCACCTGGGTCAACAAACACAACGTCTGGGATAACTCTATCAAAGCACCGAATTACCATTACTGGACCATTTTCCGATACTTTCGTGAGCAATACCCGGCAGCGAAAACGGCCGTTTTCTCGACCTGGCTCGATAACCGGACTAAACTTGTGGGCGAAAACATGCCGGAAACCAACCATCTCCGGTTGTCGTATCATTTTGATGGATTTGAGCTGGATACGATCAACTTCCCGCACGACAAAGACAAGCAATACATCCGGCAGATCGACGAACGGGTGGTAAACGAAGCCACGCGGTATATCAGGGAACAGGCACCTGACCTCTCGTGGGTGTATCTGGAATATACCGACGACATGGGTCACCGCTACGGCGACAGCGACCAGTTCACGAAAGCCATTCAGCTCATGGACGATCAGATGGGTCGCCTGTGGAAAGCCGTTGAGTACCGGCGGAAAACGTTTAAGGAAGACTGGCTGGTGGTGATTACGACCGATCACGGCCGCGATGCTGTGGCAGGTAAAAACCACGGCGGGCAGTCGGACCGGGAGCGGAATACCTGGATTGTAACCAATGCGCACGGGCTGAATGTCAATTTCCGCCAGTCGGCAGAAGACAAGCCGGCCATTGTGGACATCATGCCGACGATTGCCCGGCACATGCAGGTGACGATTCCGAAAGAGCAGGCGTTTGAGCTGGACGGGGTTCCGCTGACGGGGCAGTTATCACTGCTAAAGCCCGTGGTCCGGAAAACCGATAACCGGATTGAGATCAGCTGGCTGCCGGTTGGGCCGGAAGGGAATGTAAAAATCTGGCTGACCACCACCAACCTGTTTGAAGAAGGTAAACAGGACCTGTACCGGCTGATGGCCGAGGTTCGGGTAACGGCCGGTAAAGCGACCATCGACGTGTCGAAACTACCGTCTAAATTCTACAAAATCGTATTGGAAGGCCAACATAACACCATGAATCGCTGGATTGTCGAATAAGCGGGGTTATTTTCGGGTAACAGGCTAACCCCATCCGGCAAACAAAAAGCCTCAAAAACTACTTACTTAGGTTAACAGAACCACGTAATTCACTTATGCCTGAACGTATTATTTATTGGTTTCGGAATGATTTGCGGTTGCACGATAATGAAGGATTAAGCCGTGCAATTGAAGATGCTGATGAAATCCTGCCCGTGTTTGTCATTGATCCCCGCTGGTTTCGCCGGCATCCTGAACTGGGTTTTCATAAAACCGGTATTTTCCGCGCTACATTTCTGCTGGAAGCCCTGGGAGATCTGCGTCAATCGTTACGGAGGAAAGGGGGAGACCTCATTATCCGTATTGGTAATCCGGCAATGATACTGAGCGAACTGGCCGAAGAAATGGATGCCGGTGCGATTTATGCCAGTAAGGAGGTAACTCAGGAAGAAACCGACCAGGAGTCGATGCTGAGTAAGCGCCTGAAACCGCTCAACATTGATCTGGAGCTTTTCTGGATGTCGACCCTGTACCATGTCCGCGACTTGCCGTTCAGTGTTGTAAAACTGCCGGATGTCTTTACAACATTCCGCAAACAGGTTGAGGAGCGTTCGACGGTGCGGGAAACATGGCCTGTGCCCGACAGCATTCGTTTTCTCCGTAACATTGAAGCGGGTGAAATTCCGTCCCTGAAGGAGCTTGGCTTTGACGAGCCTGTAGCGATTGATTCGCGGGCGGCCATTCAGTTTAAGGGCGGCGAAACGGCGGCGCTGGCCCGTATGCAGCACTATTTCTGGGATACTGACGCGCTGAAAGTCTACAAAGAAACCCGTAATGGTCTTCTGGGCGAAGATTTTTCGAGTAAATTTTCGGCCTGGCTGTCACTGGGCTGTCTGTCGCCGCGCCGGATTTACGATGAGGTCTGCCGGTATGAAGACGAACGCGTCCGTAACGATTCAACCTATTGGCTGACTTTTGAACTCATCTGGCGCGATTATTTCCGGTTCGTTGCGCTCAAATACGGAACGAGGTTGTTTAAACCCGCCGGAATTAAGTACGAGATGCATAAACAATGGAGCCGCGACAAAACGCTGTTTATGAAATGGGCCAATGGCGAAACCGGAATCCCGTTTATCGACGCCAACATGCGGGAACTGAAGGAGACCGGATTTATGTCGAACCGGGGCCGGCAGAACGTAGGTAGTTTTCTGGTCAAAGACCTGGGTATCGACTGGACGTGGGGAGCCGCCTGGTTTGAAAGTATGCTGACCGACTACGATGTGTGCAGTAACTGGGGTAACTGGAACTATGTGGCCGGGGTGGGCAATGACCCGCGCGAAGACCGGTATTTCAATATCTACAGTCAGGCCACCCGCTACGATGAGCAGGGAGAGTATGTAAAGCACTGGTTGCCGGAGCTGGCGCGTGTACCCGCCAAAAAGGTACACATGGTATCGAATCTGAACGCGAAAGAGCAGGAAGCCGCCGGTGTGTTCATTGGCAGGGATTATCCGTCGCCAGTCATAAATCCGAACAAATGGATTAAAAAATGATTTACGTATCAAAAGCGCCGATCAACACAAAACAGTCGGAATTAATTGGTAAGTTAACCACATTTGCTACCGGCAATTGCCACTCAAAAAAGAAAAAACTATGTCAAAAGGACTCATAATCTTCGTTGTCATCGCCATCATTTTAGGCATGTATGGCTGTAGCTCGTACAATGGACTTGTAGAAAAAGATACAAAAGTTGAACAGGCATGGGCCAATGTACAAACGCAGTACCAGCGTCGTGCCGATCTGATACCAAACTTGGTGCGGACGGTTCAGGGGGCTGCCAACTTTGAAAAAAGCACGTTACAGGCAGTTATTGAAGCCCGTTCGAATGCAACATCTGTTAAGCTGACAGCTGATCAGCTGACGCCCGAAAACATACAAAAGTTTCAGGCTGCCCAGAACCAGTTAGGTGGGTCACTGTCACGTTTACTGGCAGTAGCTGAGAGTTATCCGCAACTGCGGGCTACCCAGAATTTCTCAGATCTACAGGCTCAGCTGGAAGGTACAGAAAACCGGATTACTGTTGCCCGTAATGATTTTAACGGGGTAGCAACGACCTACAATCAATCGGTCCGTTCATTCCCTAACAATATTTTTGCCGGCATTTTCGGCTTCCAGCGTAAAGGCTTATTCGAGGCATCGCAGGCCGCTCAGAACGCACCGACTGTACAGTTTTAACGCGTAGGGGCAGGGGGTGTAGTGCAGGGAGCATAGGGCAAATGACTCTCCGCTTTCTGCACCATGCCCTTTACCCCACGCCCCATAACTATGGAAAACGCGGTTTTTACGCCTGAACAGCAGCATCAGATCATGGAAGCCATCCGCGAGGCCGAACTGGCTACCTCGGGTGAGGTCCGGCTGCACGTGGAAGGGAAATGCCCGGACGGTGATCCCGTACAGCGGGCCATTGCCGTTTTTGCCCATCTGGGTATGCACCAGACGCGTGAGCAGAACGGCGTGTTGTTTTACCTGGCCGTCGACGACCGGAAGTTTGCCGTTATCGGCGATAAAGGAATCAACGAAAAGGTACCGGCCGGTTTCTGGGATACGACCAAAGAACTGCTCCGTAATCACTTCAGACAAGGGCAACTCGTCGACGGGTTGTGCCTGGGCATTATTGAGTCCGGCCGGCAGCTGAAAACGTTTTTTCCGCGGCAAGACGACGACGTCAACGAACTCCCTGACGAAATTTCGTTTGCCTAGCTCACCCGGAAACAGCCCGCTGTTTCTTCAACTTGATTTTTATGAGCTTACCCGCAACTCAATCATTGATACGGTTACTGGGAATGGTGTTACTGACACTGGCTTCTCTGTTGCCGGTATGGGCGCAGGATAATCCGAACGATGCCGTTATTCCTGACCGGCCTAATCCGCCACGTCTGGTAAACGACTTTGTTGGTATCCTGCAACCCAACGAACGTGCACAGCTGGAACAAAAGCTGCGCACATACAACGATTCGACCTCGACCCAGATTACCATTGTTATTGTCAAAACAACTCAGCCCTATCCCATCGGCGACTTTGCGTTTCAGGTGGGCCGCAAATGGGGGGTCGGGCAAAAAGGAAAGAACAACGGTCTGGTACTGGCCTGGGCGACGGGCGACCGTAAAATATATATCGCTACCGGCTATGGACTGGAAGGCGCTATACCGGATGCCGTCGCTAACCGGATTATCAAAAACATCCTGTCACCGGCCTTTAAACAGCAGCAGTATTACCAGGGGCTTGACGAGGCGACAACCGAAATCATTAAGCGTGCCAGCGGCGAGTACAAAGCCGATGAATCCTCGGACGACGACGGTGGGGGCGGTGTCTTTTTCTTCTTCCTGATTTTCGGCATTATTATCCTGATTATCATCATCAGCCGCCGGAATGGTGGCGGTGGAAGCCGGTATAGGGGCGGCGGTGGCGGACCGATTTTCTTCCCGCCGACAACCTACTCGGGTTGGGGGAGCTCATCCGGCGGCTGGGGCGGCGGCGGCGGAAGCAGCGGCGGCGGTTTCGGGGGCTTCGGCGGCGGTAGTTTTGGCGGCGGCGGCGCCGGCGGTGACTATTAGCGAATGGAATTTGTCACCAGGCCCCTTACCTCATGACGGCTGTACAGCATCTTTCACAAAATACCCCCTCTCCTGAAATCAAGAGAGGGGGTAGTGTGGGAGGTAGTTTACCTGATCACTATATCGTCCACATAAAAAACTGCCCGCGTGACCGGCTCGTCGGCACCGGCGAGGGGCGGGTGTGGCTCCTCATTCGGCGTTTTCCGGTTTGGTAAATCGCGGTACGGGCCTGTTCGCAGTGACAGGCGTTCGACCGATTTTACGGCTTCGGCCAGGGCGGCTCCGGTCAATACCGGTTTCCCGTTAATGCTCAGATCAAAGGACCCGCCCGTTAGTCCGGCTCTGACCGAAAACGCCAGCGAATACCATTCCGACGGAACAAAGGCATGCACAACTTTTTCAGTTCCGCCGTCAGTGACTACAATAGTCCCCTTCTCATCGAACCGCAGACGGACGGGCCGGTTACCGTACCGGTCTGTAATATCAATTTCCAGTGTACCGGTCTGGTTCTGAGCAGGCTGTACGTTCAGCGAACAGCTTACCGTTGTTCCTTCTTCGAATACCCGGATGGCCCGCGCATAGTCATAGGGATCTTTATCGGCCAGTTCAAGGCATTTTCCTTCTTTTTTTGGGGTGTTCACTACCGTGACGGGTGCCCATTGCGGGGCGTAAATGTTCCAGTCGGGGACGGGGCCGTTCAGGGTAAGGCTGTCAAATGAATCATGTACAGCGCCTGTTACCTCATAACGCACAGGGGTCGGAATGCGGCTGATCCAGATATCTTCCTTGTTCATGCTGTACGACAGCCACATGTCGTTGCCGGGCGGATTGCCGTTTCCTTCCTCAATTCCGCGCATGTAACAAGGCCCGAAATCTTTCCAGCGGCCGAAGAAACGCCGGGGCGGCACTTCGCCCTGAACCAGCAGCATATTGTCAAAAATGGCTCCATCGTCGCCCGTAATGACTGCCAGCGGGAACCGGTGCTCGTCCATGTCAACCGGATTGTAACAGATCGCATAACGACCGTCGTCTGTGCGCTGCCCCCACTGTTTGCCACCGGCCATCGTCATTGTCGGAACCTTGACCGGTGTAGAAAACGTAGTGCCTTCATCGGCCGATAGCGCTGCTTTTGACCGTTTCCAGAGCGCCACAACCTTACCGTCTTTACGGTGATAGTAGGACAGGGCCTGAATATCAAGCGATTTGTCGAGATTGTTCCGGTAGAAACCGTCCAGACCGTTGTCTTCTTCCCGCCATTGCAGCGTCATGAGTTTATCCTGAAGCAAAGCCTCGCAGGCCTTTACAAAACCCGCATCCGGCGATTTCCGGTAAAACGGATAGGCGGTGTTGGCTTCGGTCCACTGTGTGCCATTGGTAGCCTTATGGCTGCTGTACCGGATAAAGTAGATGGGTCCGTAGGTGCCGTCCTTATATGCTTCGCGCACCACCCGCCCGATACCGCCTTCTCTGAACGGGTCTTCGGCATGGCCGTAAAACGCCAGTACCAGCAACCGCCCGTCGGGAGCGGTGTAGAAGCCCATCCGCTGATGCATCATGTAGCCTTTGGAACCCTTCGGCACCTTAACACCCTTCGGGGCTTTATAGGGCGGAAAAACAACCGTCGGCTTGCTCCACGACCGCCCGTCGGCAGACGTAACGATAAGGGTCTGGCCGGGCGCAATGTGCTCATCAGCAGGATTGCTGAGGTATTGCTGGTAGAAAGTATCGTTCCAGTAGCAGAGGTTCGAGGCATGGCTATAGGTCCAGCCAAATCCGTCGGCCTGTTCCGGATGGGTGCGGTTGACGCGTACTGTTTGCCGGCTTTCAACGCCAACGGCATACCGCAACCGTCCTTCATGTACCTGCGGGTCGGCACTGACGCCGCCAACATAGCGTACCGGTTCGTGGATGCTGCCGGTCTGGGCAACCGCCGCCGGTAGTCCCCAACACCACAGTAGTCCGCATATATACAGTTTTCTCATGCCTTCAAGGTCTTTAATGCAATACCGTCAGAAGGCCGGTTCGGGCTAATCCTGAATTATAAAACAAGAATCCCCCTGCGGGCGTTATACCGCCATGTCCATCGTTACAGTTACTGTTTTACACTACCCGAAAGGCGCCCGCTTCCGGGCATTCGGCAATATGGGGCGCTTCCTGATGCAGCCGTTTCAGGCGCCCGGACTACAGTTTCAGAAGCTGCTGGGGAGCGGCCGCAACTTCGGCGTCATCCCCGATTTCTCACAATACGTATTTCTCGGTGTCTGGGAATGCATGGAGCAAGCGCGGGCATTCGGGCAATCGGCAGAGGCAGGCCGGTTGTTTCATGGTACGTCGGCTGCCGGTACCCTATATCTACGTCCGTTCCGCTCGCACGGCAATTGGGACGGACAAAACCCGTTTACTTCAGATCCGTTACCGGACAATTATAAGGAAGGTCCCGTTGCGGTCCTGACCCGCGCCACTATCCGCTGGCAGGCATTACCGGATTTCTGGCGGCACGTGCCGCAGGCCCGGCAAATGCTCCGGCACCATCAGGATCAGCTGCTTTTTGCCTTGGGGGTCGGCGAAAAACCACTCGTACAGCAGTGTACGATCAGTGTCTGGCGCGACGGTGCGGCTATCAATCAGTATGCATACCGGCAAAGCGGCCATAAGGAAGTTGTACAACGAACCCGTCAGCGCCGCTGGTACAGCGAAGAATTATTCGCCCGGTTTGCGGTAATTGACGTCGAAGGACCGGTTTTTCATGAAATCGGCATGGAACTTGCTCAGGAGCGTGGGGCAGGGGGTGTAGGGCAGAGTGCTTAGAGCCGGAAGTACGGGGTAATCCATCCGCCTTGCCCCATGCTCCCGGCCCTGTGCCCCGCGCTACTAGCGTCCTGCACACCAGTACTTTACGAAACCTTTTGTTTCTATTTGTAAACCAGCAAGGAAAATTGTTATTTTGCGGTTCTAAATGTTGTTCAAACCGAGATGTCGTTAATTAACAAAATCAGAGAACGATCTGGTATCGCTGTCGCGATTGTGGCCATTAGCTTGATTCTTTTCATTGTAGGGAGTGACCTGATGATGGGACAAAACTCGCTATTTGGCGGAAATAGTCAGAAAGTAGGAGAAATCAGCGGACAGACGATTGATTATCAAGACTTCAATTTAAAAGTAGATCAGCTGCGTTCAGAGTATGAGCAGCAAACCGGCCGCGCACCTGCCGAACAGGATATGATTCAGATTCGGGAGCAAGCCTGGAATCAGTTAGTCTTTGACATTGCCTATCAGGAAGAATTCGACAAGCTCGGTCTGAAAGTGTCGCCGGATGAACTGTTTGATATGGTACAGGGTAAAAACATCAGCCCGTCTGTACGTCAGGCATTTACCAATCCGCAAACGGGCGTGTTCGACAAAAACCAGATCATCAGCTACCTGAAAGGGATGCGTAACCTGCCGCCTCAGCAGCAGGCTGCCTGGGCCAGCTTTGAGAAAAACCTGAGCTCTGACCGTCTGCGCGAGAAGTACGAAAACCTGATGCGGTTGTCGGTATTTGCTACATCAGCGGAAGCGAAGAAAGAATATGATGCACAAAACAGCAAAGCGGATGTCAGGTTCCTGTTTGTGCCTTATTATACCATCAACGACACAACAGTAAAAGTTACGGATTCACAGCTGAAAGATTATCTGGGTAAACACAAAGACGAATATCCGGGTGCCGACAGCCGTTCAATGCAGTACGTAACGTTTTCGGTTGTTCCCTCGAAAGAAGACAGCGCCAGCCTGTATGATGAAATCAAAACGCTGGCCCGTGGCTTAGGTGCTGCGAAAAATGACTCTTCTTTCGCTATCGTTAACTCCGATGTCCGTCTGCCGTTGTACATGACAACCGGCGAGATTCCGGAGCAGATCCGTACGTCACTGAGCACATTTGCGCCGGGTGGTGTTTACGGTCCTTTCCGTGAAGCCAACACGTACTTCATCGTGAAATACGGCGGAACAAAAAAAGATACAAGCTATACAGTACGTGCCAGCCATATCCTGATCCGTCCGACAGCTCAGACCGATTCGGCAAAAGCGCAGGCTCGCCGTCGTGCCGAAGATATTCTGAAGCAAATTCAGGGCGGTGCCAGCTTCGAAGCACTGGCGCAGGCTAACAGTGCCGATGGTTCAGCCCAGCAGGGTGGTGATTTGGGATACTTCAAAGACAATGGCCAGATGGTGAAGCCATTTGAGCAGGCGGTTTTTGCGCAGAGCGGCACAGGCCTGTTGCCTAAAGTAGTAGAAACTGATTTTGGTTTCCACATCATCAAGGTAACTGAAGCCAAAACAAATACACTCTATCGCTTAGCTACAGTTGGCAAAACGATTACGCCAAGCCAGATCACCCGTGACGAAGTATTGCGTAAAGCCGATCAGTTTGCTTCTGAGGCCCGTACGAAAGACGAGTTCATGGCCAAGGTGAAAGAAGACAAATCACTGGTTGTGGCTACGGCAGACCGGATTCCGGAAAGCGCTAACACGGTAAACGCCCTGACAGATGCCCGTCAGCTGGTTCGCTGGGCGTTTGACGACAAAACAGACCTGAACGCTGTATCGGAGCCATTCGATCTGGGCGAGCAGTATGTAGTGGCTGTACTGACCGGTAAGAGCGATAAAAACAACGTATCGGTTGATGACTACCGTCAGGAACTGACCGCTAAAGTTCGCAACGAACTGAAAGCGGAGCAGATCATCTCTAAATTAGGTGCTGCCGGCGGTACACTGGAAGCCATTGCCCAGAAATATGGTTCAGGTGCCCTGGTTGAAGACGTAACTGACGTGAACCTGGCAACAGGCTTCCTGCGCAGCGCCGGTGTTGATCCGGTCGCACTGGGTAAGGCATTCGGTCAGAAAGCCGGCAAGCGTTCTAAGCCATTCGCCGGTGAAGCTGGTGTACTGGTACTGGAAACCACACGCGTAACACCTGCTCCTGCCGTTGCTGATTACACAGTGTACAAAAATATGCTGCAGCAGAACGTATCGTCACGGACTGGCTTCTACATTAACGAAGCTATCAAAGACGCTGCTAAAATCGAAGATCGCCGCGCTAAGTTCTTTTAATCAGCGCGTACATAAACAGCAAAGAAGGGCCCCGCTTCATATTGAAGCGGGGCCCTTCTGCTTTATACCGGCTTCCTGCGTTAGTGAAAACAGGGCCTTTCAGCGTAGCCAGATGAGAAAATCAATGAATTTGTTCATTGAGGTACGCTGTCAGACCAGCCAGTGCCTTGGCGCGGTGACTGATTTTATTTTTCTCTTCCAGCGACATTTCCGCGAACGTGCGGTCGTAGCCATCGGGAACAAAAACCGGATCGTAACCGAAACCACCGGTGCCACGCGGTGCGGTCTGAATGGTACCCTCAACAATACCTTCGAACTGATGTTCCACACCGTGCAGAATCAGGGTAAAGACCGTCCGGAAGCGGGCCCGCCGGTTTGTTTCAGATTCAAGGTTTCTGAGTAGTTTTTCAATGTTTTTTCCGTGGTCACGTGTGCCGGAGTAGTAGGCAGAATCGACGCCCGGCTCTCCGTTCAGGGCCTCTACTTCAAGGCCTGAGTCATCGGCAAAACAGGAAACGCCAAAATGTTTGTAAACATATTCCGCTTTCTGGCGCGAATTTCCCGGGATAGTACCGGTTGTTTCAGGAAGTTCGTCACTGCATCCGATGTCCTGTAATGTCTGAAGCGTGAAGGTATCCCCTAAGCCGTGGGCTACCTCTTCAAGTTTGTGCGCGTTGTTAGTAGCAAAACAGAGTGTCATAGTGGAAATAAAAAAAGCCGTTCGTAAAACTACGAACGGCCAGAGAGATTCCGGTTTTAAATTTATTTTGAGCTCAGTACCCTGATTTCAAAAACAAGCGGCGCATATGGCGGAATAGCCGTTGTGCCAGAGCCGCTCCCGGCAATACCATAGCCGACGGTTGAGGGCAGAATGAGAATAAATGTCTCACCTTTCCGGACGAGCGGCAGGGCAATATCCCAAGCTTTAATAACAGAGCCTTCGCCGATTTTAAACGAAAAGGCATTTGTGGAGTCCTGACGGCTGTCGAACTGCGTACCGTTGAGCAGTTTACCTTTATAGAGTACAGAAGCTGTCTGCCCGGTTTGTGCTAACGCCGAGTCCGGTTTTGCCGAAGTTACAGCAATGCGGACACCTTCGTCAGTTTTTTTGGTAATCGTCAGCTTATTTGCCGCAATGTAGTCTTCAATCTGCTGATCTTCGGTGCGGATGTTCACAACGCGCACGTCGTAACGGATAGGCGCGTATTGCGGCAATAACAACGTACCGACACGGCCGTTATCCAGGTAAGAAGGAACCAGCAAGGTAGCGGCTTCTCCTTTCCGCAGGCCTTTGCCTTTTATGGTACCCGAGTTAATAATGCCGTCGTAAAGACCAGCTGTGATTCCTGTGTACACACCGGCAATAAATTTGTTCGGGACGTTGGCGGCAATTTCCGTACTGTCAACAATGGTACCGTCAAGGCGCCGGGCAATGAAATGGTACTGAACCTCATCGCCGGTATTGGCCGTCTGGGCTGTCGGAACAGAAGTGGTTACCATGTAGTAGGTACCGACATCTGTCTGCTGGATTTTATCCCGAAGGCTGTTCTTGTCGATATACGCGTTGATTTCAGCATCATTCTGCCGTTTGTAGCGTTCGGTCAGCGCCTCATCCGCCTGCTCGCATCCCCAAAGGCTGACAGCGAATCCTGCCAGCAGCAGCAGCTTCGTATTTATGGTTACTCGTAAAGGCATGTTTGCTTAAAGTTGGTAAGCATAACGGGCGAACAAGGCGGCAGTCTGCCGGTTATTCGCCCGTTTGATATAACGAAATTGCACACCGAATTGGTGCCTGAACGCCCGGAAATTAACGACCTTGCGGTGCCCCCTGCGGTGCTCCTGCCGGAGCCTGACCCTGCGCCGGAGCCTTCTGTACATTCACCAGATCCACATCGAATACCAGCACAGCGTTGCCGGGGATTGCCGGAGGTGAGCCCTGCGGACCATAGCCCATCGTCGACGGAATAACCAGTGTCGCTTTTGTGCCTTTTTTCAGCTTCAGGATGGCGTCATCCCAGCCCGGGATAACCATCCCGACACCGATCTGCAGCTGGATTGGCTGCCCGGTTTTCTGTGATGAGTCAAATACCTTACCATCCAGCAGTTTGCCGGTGTAATGAATAGTAACCGCATCACCACGTTGTGGCTGCGGACCGGTACCGTCCTGGGTAATGATGTAATACACACCATTTTCCGTTTTCTGAGCTTTGCCGGTCAGGTTGTTTTTCGCCAGGTAATCAACGATTGCCTTGTCGTCAACGCCTTTTTGTTTGCCCATGGCTTCAGCCTCTGACTTGCGGTACTCTTCTTCGCTCTGTACGTTCAGGATCTTAACGTTGAAGGCAATATCCGAACCTTTGGTTACGCCCGGAGGCATTGGCTGCATGGCACGGCCGAACAGGGAATCAGCACTTACGAAGAATGTTGCGCTGTCGCCTTTTGCGAGCATAGCCAGACCTTCTTCAAAACTGCCTTTAAACGGAGGCACCTGCAGCATCAGTTTCAGCGGAGTGCCTTCTTTGTGCGTATCACGCAACACAGAATCCTTGCTGTTTTTCAGCGTCAGGTGGATTGTCATGACATCGCCGACTTTGGCTTTGCGAGCATCAGTGTTCTGGTCGTGCAGCTGGTATTTCAACCCTGTATCACTAACCTGAACGCGGTCTTTTCCGCAGGATGCCAACACGGCCATCAACAAAGCGGCTTTTCCGAGGTCTTTTAAAAACATGAATTGGGAATTGGTTTATTGTAATCGTTTAATGCGTTTCGAGTAATTGCTCCTGATACATCGGCAGGACCGACAACAGCCAGTCTTCAGTTTCGGCCAGTGAAAGCCGCGAGCGTCCGCCGGCAGCATTCCGGTGCCCGCCACCGTTAAAATGGCGGCTGGCCAGATCACGAACCGAAAAATCACCGATTGACCGGAAAGAGATGCGGATTTCGTCGCCGCGGTCAATCAGAATCGCCGCGCCGACAACCCCGTCAACCGAAAGGGCATAATTGACCAGACCTTCCGTATCACCTGTTTTAGACCGGAAGCGTTTCAACTCACTGTCCGACAGGGTAATGTAGGCAAATTTGTATTCCGGTAATACGCGCAGTTTTTCATTCAGCACATAACCCAGCATCCGCAGCTTCTCAAGCGATACATTGTCGTAAATCTGCCGGTGGATGTTACTGACATTAATCTGCCGGTCGACCAGAAAAGCGGCCATGCGGTGTACATCGCCGGTAGTCGACGGGTGCCGGAAGGAGCCGGTATCGGTCATCAGACCGGCATACAGGCATTCGGCAATTGGCAGGTCGATCAGGTCGAGGCCGCCCAGTTTATCAATCAGGTAAAAGATCAGTTGCGCAGTAGCCGCCGCCGTAGGATCCCAGTAACCGAAATCGGTAAACGATTCAGGCTCCAGGTGGTGGTCAACCAGAATTTTTTTGGCACGCGACTGGCGGACCATCGGCCCCAGCTCGCGGATACGTTCAATGCTGGAGAAGTCGAGACAGAATATTATATCGACTTCGTCCATCAACTGGCTGATGGCAACACGGGCTTTTTCCTCAAACGCAATGACCTCGTCATTGCCCGGGAGCCAGTGTAAATTCTGCGAATAATCGGTTGGTGTGACCACTGTCACACGGTGTCCCCGTTTCTTCAGGTAACCCGCCAAACCCAGCGACGATCCCATGGCGTCGGCATCGGGGTTCTGGTGAGTGGTAATCAGGATGGATTGCGGCTGTTTAAGCAGGTCGCCAATCGCTTCAATATCTTGCATACAAAGACGGCCTTGGCCGAAAATCAATCGCCAAAAATACGAAGATTTCTGGTCTCAACAGCATCTTGCCCGGAGTTTAGGAAATTGTACGGGAAAAGTACCTACCTTTGCAACCAAATAAAATTTGGCATTCAACCATGGCAACTAACCGTACATTTACGATGATTAAGCCGGACGCCGTTGCTGACGGCAATACCGGGGCAATTATCAAAATGATTGAAGAAGCTGGTTTTCGTATTATTGCGCTGAAAAAGATGCAGTTAACCAGCGACCAGGCAGGGAAATTCTATGCTGTTCACAGCGAACGTCCATTCTATAGCTCACTTTGTGTATACATGTCATCAGGGCCGATTGTTCCGATGATTCTGGAAAAGGAAAACGCCGTTGCGGACTTCCGTACGCTGATTGGAGCCACTAATCCCGCACAGGCGGCTGAAGGTACTGTCCGGAAACTGTTTGCAAAGTCAATTGAAGCAAATGCCATTCATGGCTCAGATTCAGACGAAAACGCAGCTATTGAAGGAGCATTCTTCTTTGCCGGTACAGAGCAGTACTAACAAATGAGGAGTAAGGCGGCGGATAGTCATACGGGGTTTCCGGTGGCTGTCCGCCGCTTTTCATTGCATGGCCTGTTACTTATAGACTTTCTCGCCTTTATTGAGCCAGATACCCCAGACCCGCGAATAAGCATGGACACGGGCAGTCGGCTTACCCTGCAGGTCAACGACCGGATTGCCCTGGTTTACCCATTCAAACAGGCTGCCGTGTAGGTTATAAACGTGTTTATACCCTGCCGCCAGCAGTTTCTCTCCGACTTTTTCGCTCCGGTACCCTACTGAACAATAGGTGACAATGACTGTGTTTTTGGGAATGTCTTCTACCCGGTTCAGATCAAAATCATCATAGCCGACCCAGCGTGCGCCGTTCAGGTGACTGACCGCAAACTCCTTTTGTTCACGGGTGTCGAGTAAGACCGGATTTTGCATTTTTTTCAGGTCCTCACAGGAGATAAGCGGTACCGTTTTGCTGTACAGTGTTTCGAGCAATGCGGAATAGGCTTTGCCGGTAACCTGAGCCTTTGCAGGGTTTGTATTACACAGCAGGAAGCTGATCCCCCAAACATAATGCCGGATTGTCATATCGGAAAAGAGTGTCTGCCGGTTCTCTAAGTATTGTGATGACCAACGTACGCTACCGGCCGGATCCGGTGAATCTGTTACGTCGCCCGCAATATTGGCTCAACGATAAAATAGTGAGCGAAACAGAAACGTTTTTTTTCGAAGCAAGTTACTATAAATCAGCACACAATATAAACGGATAAATATAAATTTTTTATGAAAAAAGCGTTAAAATATTGAATAATTACTCTAAAATTTAGGGTAACATACTAAGTTTATATATTTTTAGAATTCGTTTAAATCGAGTTCGCGTCCGTTTTCATTGTTTTACCGTATCAAGTACCCATGAGGAAAAGACTGGTCCTACTGATGTCTGCATGTTTTTTGTTGATAATCAGCTTGTTGACAGCCTTTGGTCTGAATATGACGACCAATCGCTTATGGACAGACATACTCATACCCAAAAAAGCCCGTAAAGTTGCTGCCAGACACCTGGTTGTAAAGCGGACGCCGGTTGCACCTGTTACTGTAACGGCGCCGGTCCGTATTGCACAGCCCGTGGAAGTACTGATGATCGATGACAGCGGCCGGCATTGGGTTGACAGTGTTTTTCAGACCATGACGCCTCAGCAGAAGGTAGGTCAGTTTTTTATGGTGGCCGCCTTTTCTAACCGCAGCGTAAACCATCGCGTCTATCTTGAACATCTCATCCAGACGTATAATATCGGCGGTTTGATTTTCTTCCAGGGCGGTCCCTACCGGCAGGCCGTTATGACCAACCGTTGCCAGAGTCTGTCTAAAATTCCGCTCCTGATCGGCATTGACGGTGAATGGGGCCTCGGGATGCGGCTCGACAGTGCGATGGATTTCCCGAAACAGATGGCATTAGGAGCTATCCGGGACAACGGACTTGTTTACCGCATGGGCGAAGAAATCGGCCGCCAGTGCCACCGTTTAGGAATTCATATCAACTTTGCGCCGGTTTCCGACATCAACAGCAATCCGGCTAACCCCGTGATCGGTATCCGGTCGTTTGGCGAAACCAAGGAAAATGTCGCCATAAAGGCATCGGCCTATATGAAAGGCCTCCAGAATAACCGCATTATTGCCACGGCCAAACACTTCCCCGGCCACGGCGATGCCAGCACCGATTCGCATCATACCCTCCCGATTATCAGCCGCTCTTCAGAGCAGCTCCGTGATATTGACCTCTATCCGTTCCGGAAACTGATTGCTGACAGCCTCATGGGTGTAGTAACCGGGCATTTGCACGTACCGGTTGTGGATAACCGGCCGGCTCTGGCCGCTACGTTGTCGGAAAAGGTGGTAACCGAACTGTTGAAAAAAGAACTTGGCTTCCGCGGACTGGTGTTTACCGATGCCCTGAATATGGGCGGTGTGAGCCGTGCCGGCCGCGCTGTGGATGTAAATCTGCGGGCGCTCATTGCGGGCAACGATATTCTGCTGTACCCTGAAAATGTGAAGGATGCGGTTCATGCGATCCTGAACGCGGTGCAGCAAGGGGTAATTTCGCAGGAATTTATTGACGAAAAAGTAAAGAAAATTCTCCGGGCAAAGTACTGGGCTGGTCTACATCAGTACAAACCAATTGCGCTGGCTAACCTGAGCAGGGATCTGAATTCACCGGAAGCCATGCAACTGAAGCAGGAACTGTGTAATCAGGCGCTGACCGTTGTCGAAAATCAGGAAGCGGTACTGCCGTTGACGAAACTGGATACGCTGAAGCTGGCTTCGGTTGCCATTGGTATTGATCCGCAGAATGCATTCCAGAAGTCCTTAAATCAGTACGCACCTTTCCGGAATCTGGCCTACCCCGAGAAACCGGTAACTGATGCCGAAGCCAATAACATTGTGGCGCAGGTGGGCGATGCCAATATGGTGGTGATGAGTTTTCACCGCATGAGCGAGTCGGCGTACCGGAAGTACGGCATTAGCCAGGGATCCCTGAATGTGCTCGCTAAACTCCGGCAGAAAGGCGTCCGTGTGGTTGTAGCGGCGTTTGGCTCACCGTACAGTATGAGTCAGTTTACCGGCGCAAACGCCATCGTCTGCGGATATCAGGATTTTGATGAAATGCATCGTGCAGCGGCCGAAGTTATTTTTGGTGGCCTGGCGGCAAAAGGTGTATTACCGATCTCAATCGGTGACTGGCGCAAAGCCGGTGACGGACTGAAAGTGGCACCAAACGGCCGGTTGGGCTATGGTACGCCGGAAAGCGTTGAGATGAACTCGGCCAAACTGCTCCAGATCGACAAAATGGTGCAGCAGGCAATCAAGGATAAAGTGGTGCCCGGCTGTCAGGTGTTGATTGCCCGTAAAGGCACAATTGTCTACAACAAGAACTTCGGAACACTGGCCTACAATAATCCGGAGAAAGTTACGTCGGAAACCATTTACGACCTGGCATCGGTAACCAAAGTGCTGAGTACGCTTCAGGGGGTAATGTATCTGTACGATCAGAAAGCCATTGACCTGACGCAGAAGGCTTCCTTCTACCTGCCCGAACTGAGGGGAACGAACAAGCAAAATATTACGGTTCAGGATATTCTCTGGCATCAGTCGGGGCTGATTTCGTCGTATTCAACCATCTGGGACCGTACCCGTACGCCGGGTGGTGTCCTTAAACCGGAATACTACAGCAAAACGCCGGACAGCGAATATACCCTGCAGATTGCGGCGAACCTCTGGGCTAAACCGGCGCTGAAAGATTCGGTCTGGAAATGGGTAATTCAGTCGCCGATGTCAAAAAAGATTGAAGACGGGAAGCCGGCTTATGTCTACAGCGACCTTGGCTTTCTGACGCTACAGAAAATTGTTGAACGGGTCAGCGGGCAGTCGCTTGACAAGTTCATGGATGAGCGGTTTTATAAGCCAATGGGGCTCTCGGTGATCGGGTTTACGCCGCTGCAACGCCTGGTATACCCGCGTTGTGCGCCGACAGAACTTGATAATTATTTCCGGCATGCGCTCCTGACCGGTACTGTACATGATCAGATGGCTGCTGTTCAAGGTGGCGTTTCGGGACATGCCGGGTTATTCGGTAATGCGCAGGACGTGGCGGCGATGCTCCAGATGAACCTCCAGAAGGGCATGTATGGCGGACAGCGCTTTTTGCAGGAAACCACTTTACCGTATTTCTCGCAAACGATCAGCAGCCGCAGTTACCGGGCACTAGGCTGGGATAAGCCAAATCCTGACGGAAACAGTGTTTACTTATCCCCGCAGGCATCTGTCCGCTCATTCGGCCATACCGGCTTTACCGGCAATGTAGTATGGGTCGATCCGGACCAGGAACTGGTCTTTGTATTCCTCTCTAACCGGATCAACCCGACAGCGGCCAATACGTCGATTAATACGACGAAACTACGCCGCCGTATTAACGACGTGATCTACGAAGCGCTGAAATAGCGCTAAGCTTTTCCGGCACCGCCACCGCCCGGCGTTTCAATCCGGATTCGCTGACCGGCCACCACCGGTCGAGTGAAAATACCCGGCAGTGCCTCTTCCTGTCCGTTCTGATCAATAAGTGTCTGCTGTCCGGGTTGTCCGGCCTCTCCGCCATTGAGGCCATAAGGTGCCACTATGCGGTGCTGGCTGACTAATGTAACCTGAACCGGTTCCAGAAATTCTACATCGCGGACGATTCCGTCGCCGCCCTGCCAGCGGCCTTTGCCGCCTGAACCTTGCCGGATACTGAACGCATGCAGCCGGACAGGATAACGCCGTTCAAACTCTTCAGGATCTGTCAGCCGCGTATTGGTCATGTGCTGATGCACGGCCGACCGTCCGTCAGCGCCTTCGGTAGCTCCCGCCCCCCCGCCGATGGTTTCGTAATAGCCAAACGGCCGGAGGCTTCCGTCCGCTGACCGGCCGAAGAGAAAGTTATTCATCGTTCCCTGGCTACAAGCCGACAGCTCCAGCGCTTTCAGCAAGGTATCTACCAGCCGCTGACTGACCTCAGTGTTGCCGCCGACAACCGCCGGACACTGTACCGGATCGTCCGGAAAATCCGGATTCAGAAAAGAGGTTGGTACCAGAAGGCGGACCGGTGCCATCAACCCCTCATTCAGCGGGATATCTTCGCTACACCAGACCCGCAGTACGTAGAGTACCGCACTGTGCAGAATAGACAGGTTCGCGTTCAGGTTATTAGGATGCACACCGGACGTCCCTGAAAAATCAAGCAGCAGCTGCCCGTCATTAACCGCAATCCGGACGCAGATTGTATGTCCGTCGTCCAGCGATTCCCGGGCCGTAAAGATCTTGCCGGTCAGCGGGCGTAGTACCCGCCGGATGGCGTTCGCAGCAGTCAGGGCCAGACGGTCCATATAGTAATGCACCGCTGACAGCCCTTCCTGACGAACCAGCGTTTGCAGGGCCAGTTCGCCGGTACGCAGGGAAGCAATCGCGGCTTCGATGTCGGCACGGTTCTCGGCAAGTGAGCGGGTTGGATAGGTCGCGTCGGTAAAGCGTTTTTTCAGCGTTTCTTCCCACAGGAAAATACCTTTGCGGACCGCATACTGCGGTACAAGTACAACCCCTTCTTCAGCAAGACTGGTGGCATCGGGGGGCATTGACCCCGGCACTTTACCGCCGATTTCGGCATGGTGAGCGCGGTTGATGACATAGCCGATGAGTTCGTTGTGGCCGGAGAAGACGCCGCTTAGTAAGGTTACGTCAGGTAGGTGCGAGCCACCGTATCCGGGGTGGTTGGTAATAATGACATCGCCTGGTTCCAGCGGCGGCAGCGAGGCAATGGATAACCGTGCGCAAACCCCCAGACTGCCCAGGTGAACGGGAATGTGGGGGGCATTCGCCACCAGCTGACCATGCTGATTAAGTACGGCGCAGGAAAAATCAAGGCGTTCCTTTACGTTTACCGAAAAGGCTGTGCGCTGTAGCTGTGCCCCCATTTCTTCGGCGATGGCCATAAAACGGCGTGCGAACAACTCGGTCTGAATGACTTCGGCTGTTTGTGACGGCTGTTTCGGCGTTGTTGTCGGGTGATAAACCGCCTCAGCATTATTATCCGGACCGATCGCTACCTCCCAGTCGGCGTCAATAAAGGCAGAAGACGTTTTGTTCAGGACTAATGCCGGCCCTGAAAAGGTATCGCCCGGCCGGAGTTCTGTCCAGTCATATACCGGATAGCGTTCCGTCTGACGTGCGGGGGCAGCTTTGCTAAAGCGTTCCGGAGCAGTAGCGGCTTCGCTTCCGGAGGTGTCAGTGCTGACAAACACCCGTATGCTTTCCAACTCAATTTCCCGGTTTTCGGGGTAATGGCCATAGCGGAGTGTATAGGCTTCGCGGAAATGTTGCGGCAAGTCAGTCGCTATTGCCGGCGAGTAGTGTATTTCGAGTGTCGTTTCCTGACCCACAAACCGCAGAAAGAGCCTAACCGAACGTACAGCCGTGGCGATTACAGTGCCTGTATCTGCCTGTAGGGCGCCGGTCGCTTTTTCTTCGAGTGACCTGATACGCTCCGGCAGCGTGGTCATCGCTTCTTGTAAGGGTGCCAGTACAACCTGAGAGGCCATGCGTTCGATCTGAGCCTGCCCAATGCCGTAGGCGCTCAGCAACCCGCCGTCGAATGGCAGCACAAGCCGGTTGATGTTCAGCAAACGGGCTACGGAGCAACCGTGCAGGCCTCCGGCACCTCCGAAAACGAGCAGCGAATAACCGGCAGGATCGAATCCTCTGGCGACTGATATTTTCCGGATCGCTCCGGCCATCGCCTCGTCGGCAATTCGTTCGAATCCCCGGAGCAGTTCAGTTTCTGAAAGAAACTGGCCGGTAAGTGACTGAATCAGGGTTTGTATCGTTGCCAGTGCGGCCTGTGCTTTTTGGGTAAATACCGGAATGCCGAACCGGGCGGGATGCAGTTTACCCAGCAGCAGGTTGACGTCGGTAATGGTCAGCGGCCCTCCGGCCCCGTAGCAGGCCGGTCCCGGATTGGCACCGGCGCTGTGCGGCCCTACCCGTAGCTGTCCGAAGTCCTGATCGAACCAGCAGACCGATCCGCCGCCCGCGGCCACGGTTTCGACAGCGAGGGAGGGCAGTTGAAGGTCAAACGGGCCGATCCGGGTGTGAAACCGGTAATCGGGCTGCCGGCCTTCAATGCGGGCTACGTCGGTACTGGTGCCACCCATGTCCAGTGTCAGTACACGATGGTACGCATCCGGTGGTAGTGCTGTCAGCATAGCCGGTGTCCGGCCGGCAACGACCGCCGCGCCGATAACTCCGCCCGCCGGCCCGCTCAGCAAGCTGTCTTTCGGGCGGAACAGATCGGCGCGGAACAACCCGCCGGCACTGGTCATCACACGGACAGGATACCCCTGCAATTGTGCCTGGATGTTGTCGAGGTAGGTACGCAGCACCGGTGACAGGTACGCTTCTACAACCGTTGTCTGGGTTCGTGAGACGTATTGTGGTGTTGTGGAAATACTCGCAGAGGCCACTACATACGGAATACCTGCTGCCTGAAGTGCCTGCACCAGCTGCCGTTCATGCACATCGTTCCGATACGCATTGAGGAGCGAAACCGCCACGGCATCGACGGGAAACGTTTTGAGCTCGCTGACAATTGATGCAATGTTTCCGGCTGAGAGAGGCACTACAATGTCGCCGGAGGCGCTGAGCCGTTCCTCTGCTTCAATAACGGTGTCGTACAGAATTTCGGCCGGCGGTATTGCCAGCTGAAACAGATCGGGGCGTTGCTGGGTACCGATATGCAGCAGATCACGAAACCCTTTCGTAACAATCAGTGCCACACGGCCACCTTTGCGTTCAAGCAAAGCATTGGTGCCTTTTGTGGTCCCCAGCCGCATTTCCAGGGCTGGAAAGGCCTGATTAACCGGTGTTTGGGTCAATAGCCGCGCCGCCAGCACCGGCGCTTCTTCGCCGGTAAATACATCGACCGTCTGAGGACCGCTGTGTACCGGAAGCAGAGGGTCCGTCCGTAGCGCGCCGCTTTCGTCAAGGGAAATAATGGTCGCTGACATGCCGGTCTCCGGAATGCTGATCTGATATCCGTCAAAGATCGGGGCGTTGAGCCAGCTGGCAGTAATACGGTTGTCCTGCATGATTCCCCGCAGGCGGCTACTACTCAGTACTTTAGTGCGTACGATGTCGCCGGAAGGATTTTTGGCAATACCATCGGTAAAGGTGCCTCCGGTATCAATCCAGACTTGCCAGATTGGAGTCATTGTGTGTTATAATCAGATAACCATACCGGCGGACCTGTACGGTATGATGAGTCATTAAACCAGCCGGAGCAGCTCGGTAACGGACCGGAAACGCATCGTTAACAGAATAAACCGTACCATGTGTCCGCCTGAACAGTTCTCCGGAGAACAAACATACTCAACGATATGGACAGAACGGACAAAAGCAATCAGAAAGCAGGGAAAGAATGCAGGAAAGGCGGCCAAACCGGCGGCGCCAGACTGGTCGGCAAGAAAACGGAGCAGGTCTGCATTGATCCGGATACGGTAATGACACGTCCAACGGAATGGAGGAAAAAGATTATCTGGCTAAAAGCAATAAGGAAGGTAAAAAATAAATCCGGTGCTTTTGCCGGTTAGAGCAAAAGCACCGGTTGCCTGTTCAGGCGACCTGCTGATAAGAATACCGGAGCCGTTCTTTGGCCCGTTTAAGCCGCATTTTTACAGCACTTTCAGTAATGTGGTATTGTGTTGCCAGTAGCCGGATACTGTACCCTTCCTGATATTTCTGAAGCAGCAGTGTCCGTTCCATGTCTTCAAGCCGGCTGATGGCCAGCTGTAACCGGTAATTAATGAAGTCTGTTGCATCAGTATCGCCGTTACTGATGTATTCAGCCATCGGAAGCAGGTCCTGAGGGGTTACTATCTGTTTACGCTTTGCGCGGAAATGATCAAGACAGTAGTTAACTGTAATGGACATTAACCAGGTAGAGAACCGGGCTTCATGGCGGAACGTACCCAGTTTTTCCAGCATCCGTATGAAGATGTTATGCGTAAGGTCTTCGGCTTCGCTGTAGTTACCGGAAGAGTAATACAGGCACCTTTTTAAGATTTTATTATAATAACGTTGATAAAGCTTAGTAAAATGTTTGTTTTCCCGGGTAGTTATAAACAGAAGAACTAACTCTTCATCGTCGAACTTTTTCATGGTAAGGTTTATGTAAGTACAAGTCACATCAAATTTATAGGTTTATAGAAATTTTTACAGCAAACTATTGCCCATACAAACAAATAAGCGATTATGTAAATGAATTAGTCAAAATGAGTTATAAGCTGAATTCTAGTTACTTTAAATAGAAACGTGTTTTAAGTGTCGTCCGGCAGGTGGCCGACTGCCCTGAGTCCGGTTTGTGCTGAGCAACTTCCCTTACTTCCGTTCAGAAGCAAGAGTTACTTCAGGTGCATCAAAATAGTATTCTTCCTGAAAAAATATACCTTTTTACGTGCAAAAAAGCAGGGGAATGCGTATTTTAACTAGCTTTATTTACCCGCATATATACGTGTGTACGGATTCCCGGTCAGTATATACTACAGGTAATAAAAGGCCGCAAGTGAGAAGAACTGTAGCACCAAAAGAGTTGTTAGGTAGTGTAGCGCAACAAGTAGTATATGACAACGACCCTGCTTCCGATTGAACTTAAACGTTATCAAAAACACCTTAACCTGCCGGAAATCGGTCATGAAGGCCAGATCAGATTAAAAAACAGCAAAGTACTTATTGTCGGAGCAGGAGGCCTGGGTTGCCCGGTTTTGCTTTACCTGACTGCTGCCGGTGTCGGTAATATCGGTATCGTCGATCATGACGTGGTGGATATCAGTAATCTGCAGCGGCAGGTTCTGTATACGACCAACGAAATCGGTAAGCCCAAAGCCAAAGCGGCTGTGGCGCATCTTCAGAAAATTAACCCTGAGCTGACTTTTGATGCACATGCCGTAGCACTGGAGTACAGTAATGCCCGGGCCATTATCGAGGAGTATGACATTGTGGTCGACTGTACGGACAACTTTAAGGTGCGGTACCTGATAAACGACATCTGTGTAAGTCTCGGTAAGCCGTTTGTGTACGGAGCCATTCATCGGTTTGAAGGCCAGGTCGCGGTATTTAATGCCCTCCTGCATCCGGAAACAGGGCAGCGTGGCCCGACGTATCGTTGTCTGTTCCCGGAATTACCCGGCGAAATTGAAATTCCGAACTGCGCTGAAACCGGTGTATTGGGCGTATTACCGGGCGTTATCGGAACGTACCAGGCAAACGAAGTCATTAAGCTGATTACCGGCATCGGCGAACCGCTGACGGAACATCTGCTGATGCTGGACCTGCTCAATGTATCAACGCAGAAAATTAAGGTAAAACGACGTGCCGATGCCCTGGAACAGGCACAGAAAGGGTTATTGAACCGTCAGCAGGTTGCTGTCAAAACGAATGAACCCCTGAAAATATCGGTGCAGGAACTGGCAGGCCGGCTTATGAATAACGAAGAGGTATTTTTACTGGATGTCCGCGAACGTCCTGAGTATGAGCTTTGCCACATCGACGGGGCCGTGCTGATTCCGGTTAGTATGATTCCGAATAACCTGAAACGCATACCGGCTGATCGCCCGGTGGTCGTATACTGCCATCATGGTATCCGTTCGGCGAATGTGATCGACTATCTGGTTTCTCAGACCGGCCGGACCAATCTCTACAATCTGACCGGCGGGATTCATGCCTGGGCGACTGAAATTGAGCCCGAAATGGCAACGTATTAAAAGCTGCCGGATGCCTGCGGAAGAACCCTGGCATCCGGCAGCTAATCTTTATTACTCAATCAGTTTATAGGTTTGTTTGGCACGGACGCGGGAAAGTGCATTGAAGTGCCACCATTCATACTCAATCGGCAGAAAACCCGCCTGCCGCATGACATTGCGGAGCAGTTGCCGGTTGGCGATCTGCTGCCGGCTTAGTTTGCCTGCGGCCAGTAACCGGGCTTCTGCCTTTGGATAAGCCAGCTCGCCGAAATAGTCATATCCCGTCCCCATATCCAGTGCTTTCCCGTCGGCTGTAGCAATGGTTAGATCAACTGCACACCCGTAGTTATGGATTGAGCCTTCGCGTGGGTCAGCAACGTACGTGCGGCGCTGACGTTCAGTATACTGCGGTAGCGCATTCCAGAGGTTCCACTGTGCTTTACGGGGGCGGGCGGCGTCGTATACCAGCAAGCGGAGTTCCGGACGCTGTTCTTTCAGTAAGCGGTTTGCCTGTGCCAGCTGACGGGCTACCTTCGGTTGCAGGTAAGCGCGGGTGAGGTCCCCGTATACATCTTTTCCTATAAAGTTATCCGTCGTTGAATATTTGAGGTCGACCAGAATTGACGGATCTGCCGCCTGAACGTCGGTGAGCCCCTGATTGATCATGGCTTTTTCGAAATCCTGCGCAATCGAGGCTGCGCCGGAAAAGAGATGTACGGTAAGCGTAACCAGAAAAAAAATGGATTTATGGTACATTGAGCGTTGAATATTGCGGCTGAATGATGAATATTGGGTTTAAAACTAATTAACGAACTACTATCATCAGCCACAAGCCGTCAAATTATGGCACTAAATTACATTTGGGTCGCTTTCTTCGTTATTGCTTTTCTGGTTGCGCTGGCCAAACTTATTTTTCTGGGAGATACCGAAATCTTTAAAGTGATAGTCGAAGGTTTGTTCGATTCATCGAAGATTGCGGTGATGGATATTGCATTGCCCCTGGCTGGTGTCATGACGTTCTTTCTGGGGTTACTGAACATTGCCGAACGAATCGGGGCAATTAATTTGATCGCCCGTGTGATCGGCCCTTTTTTTAATAAACTTTTTCCTGAAGTGCCTGAAGATCATCCGGCTAATGGGCAGATGATCATGAATTTTTCGGCCAATATGCTGGGCCTCGATAATGCGGCCACCCCGTTCGGCCTGAAGGCGATGCAGAGTTTGCAGGAGCTTAATCCACAGAAAGATACGGCCAGTAATGCCCAGATCATGTTTCTGGTACTGCATACATCCGGGCTTACGATCATTCCTCTGTCAATTATGGCACAACGTGCTATTCTTGGTGCGCAGGACCCTTCCGATGTGTTTATTCCCTGCCTGATCGGTACTTACGTGACAACGGTGGTGAGTGTGATGATCGTTGCGTTTAAGCAGAAACTGAATTTGCTGAACCCGATCGTGTTGGGCTGGCTGGGTGGTATCACGGCCTTTCTGGGGCTGGCGTTATGGTATCTGTCGGGTTTACCGAAAGAAGAAATCGAACAGGTATCAAAAGTGGTGGGCAATGTGCTGCTTCTCTCAATCATTGTCAGCTTTCTGGTCGGGGCCATCGTTAAGAAAATAGACATTTTTGATACGTTTATCGAAGGAGCAAAGGCCGGTTTTGAGACGTCGGTCCGTATCATCCCGTACCTCGTCGGGATGCTGGTTGCCATCGGGGCCTTTCGTAATGCCGGCGCTATGGATTATCTGGTCGGTGCGCTGAAATATCTCTTTTCCCTAACCGGTATGAATACAGATTTTACAGATGCATTGCCGGTAGCGCTCATGAAACCACTGAGCGGGAGCGGAGCAAGGGCATTGATGATCGATGCTATGAAGCAGTTCGGGCCGGATTCGTTCATTGGCCGGCTTGTTTGCATTTTTCAGGGATCAGCCGACACTACCTTCTACATTGTTGCCCTTTATTTCGGCTCAGTTGGCATCAAAAAAACCCGTTATGCTATCGTTGCAGGCTTAATCGCTGATTTTGTGGGCGTTCTGGCAGGGATAGGTCTGGGCTACCTGTTTTTTCACTAAGAATTGCACAATACGGGTATATAGGTAAGCGGTTCGTTACTACTTAACGCGGCGGGCGTCTGACTGACAAATAAAAACTTTGTCATGTTATCAGCCATGCAAAAACCGTTTACTCTACTATTACTTTTTTGCTCGATTGGTCTCTATGCCATAACTCCCCCGTTAAAACGGGCTCATAATCAGCAAAGTAAGCAGGCTGATCAGCCGACTTTCTCCTGTTCCATGCCGGCTTATCTGTTGCAGGGCAGCCCGACTGATGCCTATTCGGTTAATCTGTCGACCGGCGAAACAACGTTAGTTAAAAACAATCTTATCGGACCCGGCATCGGAGGACGGCAGATTCAGGCGGTTGGCTATAACGTACTGGATAATTATCTGTGGGGGTATCGTACCGGCACTGACCAGTTAGTCCGGATCGGCGGAGACTGGTCGGTGCAGTTTTTTACCATTTCCGGCCTGACAATCGCCGGCTATGATGTCGGGGATATTGATGCAAACGGAATCATGTATCTGAGTACGGGCAATTCGACTATTAAGCGGATTGATCTGAATTCTTCTTCTCCGACCTATTTACAGGCTCTTTCTGACTTGACATCAACCGGTACCACGATTGCAGACTGGACTGTCAATGTGGTTGACGGGAATATTTATGCGATTAATCAGAGCTCATTACTCCTGCGCTACAACACAACAACGGGCGTCCGGACAACCTTAGGGGTTGTGCAATGGTCGGTTACGACCGGTACCGGTTTCGGGGCGGCCTATTCGGACAGTGAAGGGAATGTATATGTGCAGGATAATCAGGGGGGGAAGATTTTCAAAATCGACAAACCGCACCTGTTACCGGCAAGCACCAACGCTCAGATTGCCGGCAATCTCTTTGCGAATACGGGCATGACGACATCGTCGAATGATGGTACGCGCTGTATGAATGCCCCGCCACCCTGTCAGGCCCCCACCCGTCCTGACGGGTTTGTAACGTCGCCCAACTGTGTTACGCTGACAGGCAGCCTATCGTTGACATTGCCGGCAGGATCTGATATTCAGTATAATCTGAACGCAGGCACTTATCAGACAAGTCCACAATTTGCCGGCTTATCGCCGGGGAGCTATACTGTAACGGCCAGAAACGGTTTGACCGGTTGTGTCTCCGGTGCGACCACCTTTACTGTTGCAGCCATTCCGGCTGCGCCTTCAGCGCCGACCACAAGTGTTATTCAGCCGACGTGTCTGGTTTCGGCAGGGACGATCACGGTCAATACGCCAACCAGCGGTGTGGTCTACAGTTTCGACAACGGCGCGAGCTATCAGTCAGGCAATGCAAAAAATGGTCTGGCCGCTGGCGTTTACCAACTCAAGGTGCGTTCGTTAGCCTCGGGCTGTGAGTCGGGGCCGGTAAGCGTAACGGTGAATGCGGCTCCGGAAGTACCGGCAAATCCGACGGCAAGTGTATTGCTGCCGACGTGTCTGGTTTCGACGGGAACAATTACGGTCAACACACCAACCAGCGGCGTGGTCTACAGCTTCGACAATGGCGTGAGCTATCAGTCAGGAAATGCAAAGAGCGGTTTAGCCTCAGGCGTTTATCTGTTCAAGGTTCGCTCGGCGGCCTCGGGTTGTGAGTCGGGGCCGGTAAGCGCAACGGTGAATGCGGCCCCGGAAGTACCCGCCGCGCCAACGGCAAGTGTGACTCACCCGACCTGTCTGGTTTCAACAGGGACGATCACGGTCAATACGCCATCCAGCGGGGTAACCTACAGTTTCGACAACGGTGCG
Organism: Arsenicibacter sp.; assembly: GCA_965247375.1. Lineage (GTDB taxonomy): Bacteria > Bacteroidota > Bacteroidia > Cytophagales > Spirosomataceae > Arsenicibacter. Next base: position 67,870 of record CBDFHU010000072.1, on the reverse strand, counting down.
AGCTATCAGTCGGGCAATGCAAAGAGTGGTCTGGCCGCTGGCGTTTACCAACTCAAGGTGCGTTCGTTAGCCTCGGGCTGTGAGTCGGGGCCGGTAAGCGTAACGGTGAAGGCAGCCCCGGAAGTACCCGCCGCGCCAACGGCAAGTGTGACTCACCCGAACTGCACAGTACAAACGGGAACGATTATGATTAACACGCCTATCAGCGGCGTAGCCTACAGTTTTGACAATGGCGTAACCTATCAGTCAGGCAATGCAAAAAGCGGTTTAGTCTCAGGCGTTTACCGGCTCAACGTGCGCTCGGTGGCTTCGGGTTGTGAGTCGGGGCCGGTGAGCGTGACGGTGAATGCTGCTCTGGAAGTACCCGCCGCGCCAACGGCAAGTGTGACTCACCCGACGTGTCTGGTTTCAACAGGGACGATCACGGTCAATACGCCATCCAGCGGGGTAACCTACAGTTTCGACAACGGTGCGAGCTATCAGTCAGGGAATGCAAAGAGTGGTTTAGCCTCAGGTGTTTACCGGCTCAAGGTCCGCTCGACCGTCTCGGGTTGCGAGTCGGGGCCGGTGAGCGTAACGGTAAATGCAGCTCCGGAAGTACCCGCCGCGCCAACGGCAAGTGTGACTCACCCGACGTGTCTGGTTTCGACAGGTATGATCACGGTCAGTTCACCGGCAGCTGGCGTGGTCTACAGTTTTGACAATGGCGTGAGCTATCAGTCAGGAAGTGCAAAGAGCGGTTTAGCCTCAGGCGTTTACCAGCTCAGGGTTCGCTCGACCGCCTCGGGTTGTGAGTCGGGGCCGGTGAGCGTGACGGTGAATGCGGCTCCGGAAGTACCCGCCGCGCCAACGGCAAGTGTGACTCACCCGACCTGTCTGGTTTCAACAGGGACGATCACGGTCAATACGCCATCTGGCGGCGTGGTCTACAGTTTCGACAACGGCGCGAGCTATCAGTCAGGCAATGTGAAGAGCGGTTTGGCTTCGGGCGTTTACCGGCTCAAGGTGCGCTCGGCGGCCTCGGGTTGTGAGTCAGCGCCGGTGAGCGTGACGGTGAATGCAGCCCCGGAAGTACCCGCCGCGCCAACGGCAAGTGTGACTCACCCGAACTGCACAGTACAAACGGGAACGATTATGATTAACACGCCTATCAGCGGCGTAGCCTACAGTTTTGACAATGGCGTAACCTATCAGTCAGGCAATGCAAAAAGCGGTTTAGTCTCAGGCGTTTACCGGCTCAACGTGCGCTCGGCGGCTTCGGGTTGTGAGTCGGGGCTGGTGAGCGTGACGGTGAATGCGGCTCCGGAAGTACCCGCCGCGCCAACGGCAAGTGTGACTCACCCGACGTGTCTGGTTTCAACAGGGACGATCACGGTCAATACGCCATCCAGCGGGGTAACCTACAGTTTCGACAACGGTGCGAGCTATCAGTCAGGCAATGCAAAAAGCGGTTTAGCCTCAGGTGTTTACCGGCTCAAAGTCCGCTCGGCAGCTTCAGGCTGCGAGTCAGTGCCGGTGAGCGTGACGGTGAATGCGGCTCCGGAAGTACCCGCCGCGCCGACGGCAAGTGTTGTTCAGCCGACGTGTCTGGTTTCGGCAGGGACGATCACGGTCAATACGCCATCTGGTGGCGTGGTCTACAGTTTCGACAACGGCGCGAGCTATCAGTCAGGCAATGTGAAGAGCGGTTTGGCTTCGGGCGTTTACCGGCTCAAGGTCCGCTCGGCGGCTTCGGGTTGTGAGTCAGCGCCGGTGAGCGTAACGGTAAATGCCGCTCCGGAAGTACCCGCCGCACCAACGGCAAGTGTGACTCACCCGACGTGTCTGGTTTCAACAGGGACGATCACGGTCAATACGCCATCCAGCGGAGTAGTCTACAGTTTCGACAACGGTGCGAGCTATCAGTCAGGGAATGCAAAGAGTGGTTTCGCCTCGGGCGTTTACCGGCTCAAGGTCCGCTCGACCGTCTCGGGTTGCGAGTCGGGGCTGGTGAGCGTGACGGTGAATGCGGCCCCGGAAGTACCCGCCGCGCCAACGGCAAGTGTGACTCACCCGACGTGTCTGGTTTCGACGGGAACAATTACGGTCAACACACCATTCAGCGGCGTGGCCTACAGTTTCGACAACGGTGCGAGTTATCAGTCAGGGAATGCAAAGAGTGGTTTCGCCTCGGGCGTTTACCGGCTCAAGGTTCGCTCGGCGGCCTCGGGTTGTGAGTCAGCGCCGGTGAGCGTGACGGTGAATGCGGCTCCGGAAGTACCCGCCGCGCCAACGGCGAGTATGGTGCAGCCGACGTGTCTGGTTTCGACGGGGACGATTACGGTCAGTTCACCGGCCGCTGGCGTGGCCTACAGTTTCGACAACGGTGCGAGTTATCAGTCAGGCAATGCAAAAAATGGTCTGGCCGCTGGCGTTTACCAACTCAAGGTGCGTTCGTTAGCCTCGGGCTGTGAGTCGGGGCCGGTAAGCGTGACGGTAAATGCCGCTCCGGAAGTACCGGTAAAGCCAACGGCGAGTGTAGTGCAGCCGACGTGTCTGGTTTCGATAGGGACGATCACGGTCAGTTCACCGGCAACAGGCATGGTCTACAGTTTTGACAATGGCGTGAGCTATCAGTCAGGAAGTGCAAAGAGCGGTTTAGCCTCAGGCGTTTACCAGCTCAGGGTTCGCTCGACCGCCTCGGGTTGTGAGTCGGGGCCGGTGAGCGTGACGGTGAATGCCGCTCCGGAAGTACCGGCAAATCCGACGGCAAGTGTGGTGCAGCCGACGTGTCTGGTTTCGACAGGTACGATCACGGTCAGTTCACCGGCAGCTGGCGTGGTCTACAGTTTTGACAATGGCGTGAGCTATCAGTCAGGAAGTGCAAAGAGCGGTTTAGCCTCAGGCGTTTACCAGCTCAGGGTTCGCTCGGCGGCCTCGGGCTGTGAATCAGCGCCTGTGAGCGTGACGGTGAATGCGGCTCCGGAAGTACCCGCCGCGCCAACGGCAAGTGTGACTCACCCGAACTGCACAGTACAAACGGGAACGATTACTGTTAGCTCACCAGCGGCTGGCGTGGCCTACAGCTTCGACAACGGTGCGAGTTATCAGTCAGGGAATGCAAAGAGTGGTTTCGCCTCGGGCGTTTACCGGCTCAAAGTTCGCTCGACCGCCTCGGGTTGTGAGTCAGCGCCGGTGAGCGTGACGGTAAATGCCGCTCCGGAAGTACCCGCCGCGCCAATGGCGAGTGTTGTTCAGCCGACGTGTCTGACGTTAACAGGAATAGTAGAGATTACACCGTCATTAACAAATCTGTGGTATAGTTTTAACGGCGGCGTTGATTTTCAGGAATCACCTGGTAAAACCGCTGTTTTACCAGGGACAAAACTGACTGTGCTGACAAAAGATAAAGAAAGTGGCTGCTTGTCAGCAGCACTATCTGTTACCATAAGTGATCTGGCGAATTGCCCGCCGGTCGCCCATCCGAATGCGGGTACGGTTCTGCTTGGCAGCTCACTGACCGGTAATCTGCTGGCAGATGATCATGATCCGGAAGGAGGACGGTTACGGATCAGCCAGATTGTACTGAACGGCAGCCCATATCTACTGAACAGCGGCGAACCGGTTTCGCTCACTATCCCCGGCATTGGTACATTAACCATCGGCGAAAATGGTGCTTTTTCCTTCCTGCCAGCACCTAAGTTCACCGGTCCTGTACCTGTTATTGATTATGTTGTCAGCGATGATGCCGGAGCAACGGGCATGTCCACGTTAGGACTGTTCGTTACTAAGATGGACTTACAGGTTATTGCTCCGGTATACGATTGCATATCAGGGGAGCTTACCATACAGATTACTGGCGGTGACGGTACATCCCTTGAATGGCATGCTGTCGGACTGACCGACTGGACAACGAATTTGTCCGTAACAGTACCTCAGGAACTGAGAAATGACCCGAAAACCATTCCGCTGCATGTCCGTCAATCAGGCTATACAGCGACGTATGCCTTTGATCTGGTAGCCGCCTGCGGGGATTGCTCGCCCGGACCAAACAAGCCGCTTCGCCTGAAAACACCGGTGCTCAATTGCAAAGAAAGTACTGTTTGTGTAGCGACCTGCGGTGGTGACGGGTCGGCGGTGCATTATAAGATTGACAATTTGAGCGAATGGAGTACCGAAGCCTGCGTGATGGCAGGGGATGATCTGGTACACCGCGATCCGAAAATCCTGTTTATCCGTGTACGTCAGGGGACACAGGAACAGGTTTTTGAATATAATCTGCCGCTGATTTCAGCGGCATGTCCTGACAGTACCCGTCCCTGGAATCAGCGCATTCCGGTTGCTCCGCCGCCGCCATCAACCACAACGATAATTCCCGGCTCGCCAACCGGCAATACCGGCCAGCCATTGGCTTTACTGGAACCTTTATACAGTTGTGCAACCGGTGTGATTACGTTCCGGTATCAAGGGGGAGACGGGCAACCGGCCGAATTCATGGCGGTCGGAATTACCGGCTGGACAACGCAGTCAATTCATCACGTAGAGGAGGCGCTCCGGCTGGAACAGCCACCGGTCCTGATTTATGCCCGTCAGGGAAGTTCTCTGGTCAGCTATTTGTTCGACCTGAAAGGGTACTGCCAGAAAGCAACTGTACCGTTACCGCCGCCAGCGACAACCGGCGCTCAGCCGGCATCACCGGTCAGCCTGACGTTGCTGCCGCCTTTATATGATTGTCAGACAGGTAATTTGCGCTTTCAGATAGCGGGTGGTGATAATAGCCTGGTTGAATTCATGGCAGTTGGAATTACCGGCTGGACAATCCGGGCGGAGCATATACTGGATGCGGTCATCAGAGAAAGCAAAGAAACGGTCCGGATTTTTGCAAGGCAGCAAGGCATTGTCAGTAGCCTGCTCTGGAACCCCGCGCAGGCATGTCCGTTTGGGGGAAGGCTGGCACCGACGGTCAGCGGTTTACAGGTGCTGTTGTTAGACAACCCCGTACTGACAGACCGTGCAACCCTTCGGCTGACTGGTTTAATGGCAAGCAAAACGGTGACGGTATTGTGCTACGATAGTCAGGGCCGGTTCGTCAGTAGTACTATTCAGGAGTCGGTGGCCGAACCAGTCAGCATATCGGTTAAATTAGGGCAAATGGCTGGTGTTTATATTATTAGCATTTTAGTTGATGGACATCAGGCGCAGGTTAAGGCTGTAAAGCCGTAAAAAAACTGTAGTTTTAACCGACAATCTGTAGTTTACATAGTTATGCTGTTGGTAAAATGAATACAGGCTATGCGTATTGAACACATTCGGGAGCAAATTCATCAGCTTGTTGATGAGATAGATGATATTTATGTCCTTAACGGATTATACCGGAACCTGACGGCCGAAAAGCGGCAGAAAGAAGAATACGAGCGCGAGCAGACGAAGTCGGCTGAAAAGACCAAAGGCCGCCGGATGCGTGATGCATAAACCGTACATACAGCAGACCGGCAAGGCACCCTGCCGGTCTGCTGTTGTTTATTCCGACCGCAGGCTGTTTGCCGGATTGGTCTGGGCCACACGGTATGTCCGCCAGCCGATGGTTAATCCACCCACCAGTAACAGTATACCAAGGCAGCTTCCCAGTGTTTCCACGCCAATACTGACGTGATAGGCGAAACTCATCAGAAAGGTGTATCCTAGCAGAGTCCCCAGCGGGAAAGCAATGGCGCTGGCAATCAGTAACAGACGTACAAAATCCCACGACAGCAGCCAGACCAGCTCACTCACTTTAGCTCCCAGTACTTTCCGGATACCTACTTCCTTGATGCGTAACGTTGTATTGTAAGTTACCATCCCAAGCAGTCCCAGACAGGCAATCGACAGCGCAAGACCGACAAGTAGCGACATAAAAAAGACATCGTCGTTGTGGCTGTGGCGCTGGTCCAGATAGTCAGTATACCACTGGCCTTCAAAGGCATCATATGGTGCCAGTTTTTCCCAGATGCGGTTAACGTCGGCCAGCACCTGCGCTTCGGTTCCTTTGGCAACAGTAAGGTTGAGGTACCGGAAACGATGGGGCTGGTATTGAATCAATAGCGGCATAATGGCCCATGCCATGGTCGCATACCGGAAGTCGGCCACAACCCCGGCAATCTGCACATCCGTACTGTCGTTGAGCCAGATGGTTTTACCAACGGCATCGCGGGCATCTCCCAGTTTCAGGGCCTTTACCATCTCCTGATTAACGATTACCAGCCGGCCCGACGAATCGTTGTGGCTGACCGGCAGGTTCTGACCCGCGACTAGCTTCAGACCCATAGCAGGTAGTAAGCCCGCATCAGCCGAAATGCTCATCGTACCAACCGAGTCGGTAGCCGACCGGCTCCGGCGGACCATGTTGTGATCATCGCCGCCGTGGTCTGCCAGCATAACCGACAAGGGAGACAATTGCTCAACACCGGCTACTGATTTCAGTTCATTTGCCAACCGCTGATAAGGCACACTGCCTAACGGGATATTCAACACCCGCTCTGTCCGGAAACCGTAGTTTGAACTGGCCATAAACTGTTGCTGCCGGATCATGGTCAATAACCCGATCATGGCAATCATGGAAATGGTAAACTGAGCGACAATCAGTGATTTACGCAGTGAAATGCCCTTGATGACTTTCAGGCCGGTATGGCTCCGGAGAACCTGTGCCGGTTCGAAGGCAGATAAAATACGGGCGGGGGCAAAACCGGCTGCCAGACCCGCCAGTAAGGCAAAGCCCGCAAACAGGCTGAAGAGCGAAACATCCCAGGTCGCTCCTTTGACCAGCCATCGCTGGACAAAAGGCATGGGGATTACAAGTTGCAGAAATACAAAAGCAAGCACCAGTGCGAGAACAGAAAGTACCACCGACTCAGCCATAAACTGACCCATCAGCTGCCAGCGTAATGCCCCCGAAACCTTGCGGATTCCTACTTCCCGCGCCCTGCTCAGTGATCGGGCCAAAGTCAGATTTACGTAATTAAATCCGGCCAGCAAAAGCGTCAGCAACCCGACACTCATTTCCACGCTGAGGCCACCAATCTGTGGCTCGTAGGTTGAAAAGGCCAGTTCGGTGAAGGCGGGAGAGATGCTGGTCAGTGCCTGGCTCCGGAAGGTGTAGCGTTTGGCATAGGGAAATTGTGTTGTCCGGCAGATTTTAGCCGAAAGGCCGGCCAGAATCCGGTCGAATGTGGCGACAGGCGTGTTCGGTTTCAGACGTACATAGGTGAAGCCGCCTGAGTAATTTTTCCAGTCATTCAGGTACCGGCGGGCTTTTTCATTCGTTGCGTTCAGCGATAGCAACAGATCAAACTGAAGGTGTGAATTAGGCAGATCGCCGGCCAGAACGCCAGTGACCGTCAATGGGGGAAGATCGCTGAGCTGTATTGTCTGGCCGATTGGGTTGGCTTTACCAAAAAAGCGTCCGGCCGTTTTATTGGTCAGCACAACGGTATTGGGTGCAGTCGCCGCACTACCTGATTGTATCCGGAAGCCGAACATCGAAAAGAAATCCGGATCGACCGCGTAGCTCATGGCTTCCAGCCGTTTGTTGCTGACGAGTACCTCGCCGTATACCCGTGTAAAACGGGTCATTTTTTCGACAAACGGATAATCCCGGAGCAGCGTCGGCGCAAGGGGCATCGGCGATGTGGCAAAGGCGGTCAGGTTGCTGCCTTTATCTTCTACGTCGGTCAGTACGCGGTAGATGCGTTCGCGGTCGGGGTGGAACGTATCATAGGTAAATGCCGTCCGGATATGGGTGATGGCCAGTAAACAGACGGTTAGCCCCGAAGCAAGCCCGAAAATATTAATAGCGGTAAACAGACGGTGCTTCCAGAGATTCCGAAGCGCGATGGTGAAGTAAGACCGGAGCATATTTTCAGGCTATGAAGGTTTGTCAGGGGATAGCCTCAAGGAATATGCCATAAAGTCAAAGGTCTGGTTATCAGTCATATGGTGAATATGTAAAAACGGGGGATGTCCGTACACGGACATCCCCCGTTCAGAAAGGGACAGCAAGCGGGTTTAGTCATTCAGGTAAACACTGCCGCTGGAAGAAGAGATTTTTACCGGAATGCCGCCACCGTTCAGACGACCGGTTACCCGTGTTTTTTCAATACTGCCGTCGAAATTACTCAGCGAAGCGGTTGACACACGGTTGCCGCGCAGGTCCAGGTCCAGGCCTTTGTTGAGCGGCATACGTACACGAACGCTGCCCGCACTGCCGCTAAGCCGGACATAGTCGCCGAGGCGGGTGATTTCGGCCTCAATGCTGCCACCGCTGGTGCTGGCATCAACGCTGCCGGCAATACCGGTCAGGCGGACAGATCCGCCGGATGTACCGGTTTTCAGGCTGCCGTCAATATCGTTTGCCTGGATGCTGCCACCACTGGTATGGGCATCTATCTGGCCCTTCAGGTTGGTCATCCGTACCGAACCACCCGATGTCGTCAGGTGCATATCACCCGTCGATTCGCTGGCCGTGATTGACCCGCCTGAGGTTCTCATGTCAATACGTTCACCGTTGCGGCCCGAACGGCAGTTTGCCAAAGTGATTGACCCGCCTGATGTCCGGCCGTTAATATTCCCCTCAATTGTGTTGATATTGAGGCTGCCGCCGCTGGTCGCGAAGTTTTGCTGTCCGGTCAGGTTTGCCAGCCGGATGCTGCCACCGGATGTCCGGAGATCGGTATTCATGTTGCGGGGCGTGTATACTTTGAATGAGATGCTGACCCCGTTTTTCCAGCTCCAGCTACCATCCTGATTTTTACGCTTCGCCGTTGCAATGATTGTTCCGCCCTGAGCATCGAGCGTAATATCATAGTCTTTCAGGCGTTCGGCAATTTCTTCTTTCGAGAGTTCGTCTTTGCCAAACCAGTTGTTGGGCCGCACATACATTTCAACTTTTGTTTCGGCCGACTGACCGCCTTCGACAGAGATGCTACCGCCTGAGGTTTCAACCCGCAGGTTTGTCAGATTGCCTTTGAATGACTTAACCTGATACGGAGGAAGGTTCTCATCTGGTCCCGTAAATGAGGATAAGGTAATAAAGGCGAGAAGTGTGAGAACAGATAGTAATGGTTTCATGGCTCAGCGTTTTTGTTGTTGTTTTTTCAAAGATGCAAGTAGGTGTAGAAAGGTTGCGTGTAGTTTGTTTTTTTTCTGTATCTGCTACAAATCAAGGCTTAACTTTATTTTAATATGTATGCCGGATTACTGTAAATTCAGGGGTTGATATAATACTAAAATTGCTGATAATTGTCATATTTTGCCCAGTATTGACTGTTTTTTAACGATATTGGCACTAAGTGATGATATTGCATGGTAGAATAGAGTCGTTAAGTACTTTTTAATAAAAATTAAGAATATCTTTGTTTTATGCATAAGCAAATTTTCATTGTGCAAAAACAATACAGTGTGTTTATAAAATGCTTTTCTGATCTTAACCTTAAAACGTATGAAAAATATCGTGTTATATCCGGTTAGCCTGCCTTTCTCAGCGTTTCCTCATTCCGGTCAGTAGTTAACAGACTATGCATATTTCCGGCAACACCATGCTCCGGTTGTTGCTTGGCCCTATCTCATAAAGGGTTTTACAGCGCGTGCGATCAAGCCTGCATTATCAGTTTAGTATGTAGATCCTCTTGATCTAATGGACTGCTCTTCTTTGTCTTGTAACCGTCCGGGAACAAGTCCCTATTTGTAAACGAAAGGCTGTTAGTTCTTTTCTAAATTATCTTCAATGAAAATTTCTACTCCAGAGAAATTCCAAAGTGTAAAAGCCGGTCTTTTCGCTTTGTTGCTGCTGGTCGGTACGGTTACGGCCTCTTTTGCCCAGAATTTTACGGTAAAAGGGAAAGTAGTCGATGATCAGGGGCAGGCCCTTCCGGGGGTTAGTATTGTCTTAAAAGGTACCACAACGGGTTCCGTCAGTGACAACGGCGGTAATTACTCTCTGTCGGTACCAAACGGTAACGGTACACTGGTGTTCTCGTTTATCGGCTATCTTACCCAGGAGGTTACGGTGGCTAAACAATCGTCTATTAATGTAACACTGGCAACCGACCTGAAAACACTGAATGAAGTCGTCGTCGTTGGTTACGGTGTTCAGAAAAAGGAAACGGTAACGGGTTCGGTTGCCAGCGTAAAAGGGGCTGAACTGGTGAAATCACCGGCCGTTAACCTCTCTAACTCAATTGCCGGTCGTATGGCAGGGGTTGTAGCGGTAAACCGGAGCGGTGAGCCTGGCTATGATGACTCATCCATCCGTATCCGTGGTGCCAACACGCTGAACAACAGCGATGCCCTGATCGTAATTGACGGGGTACCTGCACGGGCAGGTGGTCTGAGCCGGATCAATCCGGCCGACATCGAGACGATCTCGGTACTGAAAGATGCGTCGGCAGCGATCTACGGATCACGGGCGGCCAACGGGGTAATCCTGATCACCACCAAGCGTGGCAAAACGGGCAAACCGGAACTCTCATACTCGTTTAACCAGGGCTGGTCACAACCAACTGTAATTCCTAAACTGGCGAACGCTGCACAGTACGTGAGCATGCTGAACGACCTGAATATCTACGAATTGCCGGTCAGCGAGTGGTCAGCAGCGAATCAGGCGTACAAAACATCCGGTATATACACCCGTCCTGACGGTACACAGCGGAAAGCGCCTTTCTCACAATCTGATATTCAGAAATACAGCGATGGATCTGATCCGTGGCTGTATCCGAACACAGACTGGTATGCGGCAACGCTGAAGCCATGGTCACCACAGGTGCGGCATAACCTGCAGCTGAACGGGGGGACCGAAAACGTGAAATATCTGGCATCACTGGGCTACCAGAATCAGGATGCGTTCTACAAAAATTCAGCAACCGGCTATCAGCAGTATGACCTGCGTCTGAACCTGGATGCGAAAATTAACAAGTACGTTAATGTAAACGTGGGCATGTTAGGCCGCGAAGAATTCCGTCGCTTCCCGACAAAGCCAGCCAGTGCGATCTTCCGGATGCAGATGCGTGGTAAACCACATCAGCCGGCATACTGGCCGAACGGTTTACCGGGCCCTGACATCGAAAACGGCGAGAACCCCGTTGTCATTACAACGAACCAGACCGGTTATGACCACGATAAACGGGATTATATTCAGACCAACGGCCAGATTGATATCAAAGTACCTGGCGTAGAAGGGCTGAAATTCACCGGTACAGCCGCGATTGATAAACTGTTGCAGAACAACCGTCGCTGGGAGATACCCTGGACGCTGTATGAGCGTGGTACAGGCTTCGAAGCTGACGGCAAAACACCGACGCTGGTACCAAGCAAGCGCGGACCGGCTGAACCTCGTCTGACATTGGGGAACACCAACCAACTGAACATTCTGTTAGGTGGTATCGTGACCTACGAACGTAAATTCAACGACCATGCCGTCACGGTGCTGGCCGGTACAAACAAGGAAACGATCCGGGGCGATAACTTCAACGCTTACCGCCGTTACTTCATCTCAACGGCCATCGACCAGATTTTTGCCGGTGGTGACCTGGAGAAAAACAATGGTGGCGGTGCGTTCGAGCGTGCCCGTCTGAACTACTTCGGTCGTGCAGCGTACAACTACAAAGAAAAGTACCTGGCCGAGTTCCTGTGGCGCTATGATGCGTCGGACATTTTCCCTGAGCAGACACGTTACGGTTTCTTCCCTGGTTTCCTGGGTGGCTGGGTGATTTCAGAAGAAGGTTTCTGGAAGAACAACGTACCGACGGTAAACTACCTGAAGCTGCGTGGTTCATGGGGCCAGCTGGGTAACGACCAGATCGCTACGTACCAGTATCTGTCAACATACGGTTTCCGGAGCTACATTATCGGTAACGTTGAAACCAAAACACTGTACGAAACACGGATTCCGAACAACAACATTACGTGGGAGGTGGCTAACAACTCAGACATCGGTCTGGAAGGCCAGTTGTTCAACGGTAAACTGTCATTCGAATTTGACGTGTTCTCGAACCTGCGGACAAACATCCTCTGGACACGGAACGCTTCAGTACCACAATCAACCGGTTTGTCCCTGCCTGCTGAAAACATCGGTAAGGTATCTAACAAAGGGTTTGATTTCAACATCGGTTACCGTTCACAGGTGGGTCAGCTCAAATACAGCTTCAGTGTAAACGGTGGCTACGCAAAGAACAAAGTATTGTTCTGGGACGAAGCACCGGGTGCTCCTGAGTGGCAGCGTACAACCGGCCGTCCGATGTATACCTTCCAGGCCTATATCTACGACGGTGTGTTCAAGGATCAGGGGGAAATCGATGCCAACAAGATTGATTACAAGGCCATCGTAAATACACTGCGTCCGGGCGACATGAAGTACAAGGACTATAACAACGACGGCAAAATTACGCCGGACGATCAGGTTCGTAACAACTTCACCCAGCTGCCGATGTTCCAGGGTGGTGTCAACATGAACCTGCAGTTCAAAAACTTTGACCTCACAGTCCTGTTCCAGGGTGCTGCCGGAGCGAAGCAGTACGTGAGTGCGGGTGAATCAGGTAACATCGGGAACTTCCTGTTAGACATCTACCAGAACCGCTGGACAATTGATAACCCAAGCAGCGTTCACCCGCGGATTGCTAACCGGAGCGACCAGTACTATTCAAACAACAACACCTACTGGCTGCGTAGCTCAGACTATATCCGTCTGAAAAACTTCGAGTTAGGTTATACAATTCCGGAGAAACTGGGTAAAAAAGCCGGTCTTAACAACTTCCGTGTATATGTGAATGGTCTGAACATGCTTACGTTCGACAAACTGAAAGTATATGATCCTGAGTCGACTAACTCAACCGGTCAGTACTATCCGCAGTCGAAAGTAATCAACGCCGGTCTGACGGCAACATTCTAACCTTTAACGCCGAACTGTTATGAATAGAATAAAATACATGTTAGCAGCAGCCGTTGTGGGGGCATTTCTCGTAACGAGTTGTAATGATGACTTTGTCAATACCAAACCGCTCGATCAGGTATCAGAAACGGCCGTATGGACCGATGCCGCTCTGGCCGACGCGTTTGTGACAGAAATTTACGGTGGTTTAGGACTTGGGGGCTTCAACGAACAGATGCTGGCTTCCCTGACTGACGAAACCATCTTCACCCACCCTGGCCGTGGAATTACGACCATTACCGAAGCCCGTTCTAACCCGGCCGACCGCGGCTGGATTAACGGTACGCTGGATTGGCCAGCCATGTATTCACGGATCCGCGCAGCCAACATTGCGCTGACGAACCTGGCTAAACCGCAGTTTGCCAACACCAACAACATCGTAGATCGTCTGAAAGGTGAAGCGCTGTTTATGCGGGCTTATTTCTACCATCAGCTGGTACGCTATTATGGCGGTGTGCCGTTGGTTGATCGTCCGTATGCACTGGGTGAGGCCGATTATATGGCACCGCGGAATACGATGCAGGAATGTATCGACTTCATTATCAAAGATTGTGATGAAGCCGCTAAGCTGCTGGATGGCAAGTCACTGGCCGCCGGCCGTGCTACCAAAGCAGCCGCCCTGGCTCTGAAGTCGCGGATGTTGCTCTATGCTGCGAGTGATTTGTATGATGCGAACACCGCTAAGTCTAAGTCAACGGCGATGGCCGCTTTCAGCAAGCCTGAACTGATCGCCTTAACTGCCGGTACGCGGGCTGAACGCTGGCAGAAAGCAAAGGATGCGGCTAAGGCTGTACTGGATCTGACCAGCTATGGCTATCAGACCAACCTGACCGCTCCGGTTGACAAGGAAACCGGTAAAACGAACTACAACAACATCGCCCTGTCGCGTAACGGTGGTGAGCGTGACCTGATTCTGGGCCGCTACTTCATCAATGCGAAACAGGAAGACGGTGGTCGTCAGGGTCTGTTCAACGGACCGAATGGCTATCACAACTGGGCGGGTAATACCCCGGTTTCATTGATGGTTGACGACTACGAAATGATGGACGGCAGCAAGTTTGACTGGACTAAACCGGCCCACGCCAGTGCTCCGTATACCAACCGTGATCCGCGTTTCTATGCGTCGATTCTGTTTGATGGTGCCGACTGGAAACCACGGACAGCCGACGTCGCCGCGAAAGATCCTGCGAATCAGATTCAGTCGGGTACGTACGAAATCGTTGATGGTACGGGTAAGAAAGTGACGTATTTCGGTCTGGATACCCGTAAGAGTACTGTAGAAGACTGGAACGGCAGCTATACCGGCTATTACATGCGTAAGTTTATCGACCCGAGCCCGGCGGTAGTTGACCAGAATACATGGCAACAGGTCCCATGGCCTCACTTCCGTTATACCGAAGCGATCTTCAACTATGCCGAAGCCTGTATTGAGTTAGGTCAGGATGCTGAAGCGCGTACGTGGCTGAATAAGGTTCGTTTCCGGGCGGGTATGCCGGCCCTGACCGAGTCAGGCGATGCCCTGCGTCAGCGCTACCGCAACGAGCGCCGGATCGAAATGGCGTTTGAAGAGCAACGCTACCACGATGCCCGCCGCTGGATGATTGCGCAGTCGACCCTGGGTCGTAAGGCCAATACCATCGCAGTAACGGGTACGCTGAAGGCCGGTAAGTCGGTGACGCTGTACAAGTATGATCCGAACAACTACGACTACACGTACAAGGTGGTCGATATTGATCCGGGTAAGGAAAACCGGACGTGGCTCGACAAGATGTACTTCCTGCCGATCAGCCGCGACGAAATCAACCGGAATAATAAACTGTTGCAGAACCCTGGCTACTAAGCCTTATGGATGGCTTTTATGAAATGGCCCCGATCGGCAGACATGCTGATCGGGGCCATTTCTTTTTACGGGTGATCCGTCTAAAGGAGATGGATCCTTTTCAGAATAAAGACAGGGTCAGCAACAATTTCAAAACCCGGGAAAAAATACGGTGTCATCTATAATCGGGTCATACAAATCAGCAGTAACGAAACATGTCCGTCGGTTGGATTTTGAGTTTGGCTGGCAGACCCACTTTCATGATCACATTATCCGGAATGACCGGGAATATCAGCGTATCAATGATTATATCGAAACTAATCCGCAGCAGTGGGATGCCGATCGGTTTTACTGTGGATAATGTCTATGCCAAAACAGTGAATTTAACAAGGATTACGTAACTACAAACGAATGATCTATGTTATATGCACAGATAGCGGATCGAAGCAATTTTAACCGGTAGAGGCAAGGCATGCCTTGTCTCTACTATACAATTCACGTTTTACAACAATAGAACCGCTAAACACACACGACCATGGAATTTGTCGATTATTATACCGTGCTGGGAGTGCCGAAAACCGCCTCAGACGAGGATATAAAAAAGGCCTACCGCAAGCTGGCCCGTAAACTGCACCCGGACCTGAATCCGAACGATGCAGATGCGCATAAGAAATTTCAGCAGCTCAACGAGGCAAACGAAGTACTGAGTGATCCGGAAAAACGGAAAAAATACGATCAGTACGGCAAAGACTGGCAGCAGGCCGAACAGTTTGAACAGGCGCGGCAACAGCGGCAGCAACAAACCCGCCAGACGGCCGGTGCAGGTATGGGCGGAGAGTATGACTTCTCGGACGGCTTTGGCGGTGCCGACTTTTCGGACTTCCTGTCGTCGATGTTCGGTCAGCAGGGGCAGGCCCGGACCGGCGGACGGCAGGCTAAATTCCGTGGTTCCGATTATCAGACTGAACTGCACCTGAGCTTGCGTGACGCTTATACGACGCATAAACAAACCCTGAATCTGGACGGACAACAGATCGGCATTACCATTAAGGCCGGTGTTGAAAACGGTCAGAAAATCAAGCTGGCCGGTTATGGCGCACCAGGTGTTAACGGCGGCCCGAAAGGTGATTTGTACATTACCATTCTGGTGGCTGAAGACAGCAGGTATAAGCGGAAGGGCAATGATTTATATGTTGAGGAAGAGATCGATCTCTACACGGCCGTATTGGGCGGTGAAAAAGTGATCGGGACCCTGAGCGGGAATGTAAAAATTCCGGTGGCTGCCGGTACGCAGAACGGTGGAAAAAGCCGCCTGAAAGGTAAGGGTTTTCCAGTGTATAATCAGGACGGTACATTCGGCGATCTGTATGTGCAATGGCAGGTGAAGATACCGGTTGACCTGACCGACGAGCAAAAAGACTTATTCCGGAAACTGGCCAACCGTTAACCGCAACACACTGTATGAATACTGAAAACTTAATTTCAATCCGCGAGTTCTGCCAATATCATCAGGTGGAGTTCACTTTTATTGAAGCCCTCCAATACAACGGCCTGATCGAGACGGTGATGGTTGAACAGATGGTCTATATCCATCCCGGACAACTGGTCCGGCTGGAAAAACTGGTTCGGTTGCATCAGGATCTGGACATACACCCCGATAATCTCGATGTCGTTACCGGACTGCTGGAACGGGTCGAAGATCTGCAGCAGCAGATTGTCACGCTGCAAAACCGGCTGGCGTTTTACGAACCGCTGTAAAAACAGACAGCCGGTAACCTGCCTGGTTACCGGCTGTCTGGTCAGGCGGGTATGGCAGCTCAGGCCATAGTCATCAACTGACGCTGTTTGACCAGATCTTCTTTTTTAACAAAGGTGACGGGGACAAATTTGTCCGTAGGCGAGCCGATGTAATACAGCGTCCAGTCCTGATCGTAGCCGGACAGCATCTGCCGGATGCAGTCGACCCGGTCAAAGGACGGCACGGTGCAATCGCCCCAGTAGAACAACTCTACGCGATAATGCAGCGCCTGTTTCTGGCCGTTAATTGTTACGTCAATTTCGATGTCCTGTTTGCCGGGCACCGTCGGAATAGGGATTGCAATATGTGCCATATATGAAAAGGGTTATTTTAATCCGAGGCTTTTTTCGGTTTCGCGGATAATGCGGCTTTTTTCCTTATCTGACTTCCCCTGCGCATTGACAGTCCGCTCAAAAATGAATTCTTCGCCGTCTTTTTCATAACGGTACCGCATAAACAGGCGACCGGTTTCCGGATCATCCTTAATCTGTTTGCTGTACGGCATATTGTCGTTAGTCGTCAGATTTTCAACAGT
Source organism: Arsenicibacter sp. (assembly GCA_965247375.1). Lineage (GTDB taxonomy): Bacteria > Bacteroidota > Bacteroidia > Cytophagales > Spirosomataceae > Arsenicibacter. The sequence continues at coordinate 50,784 of CBDFHU010000072.1, read as the reverse complement.
GCCGCTAGCTGACGTTTGTGGTTCGGGGGTTCCGTTGCGTTCGGCTATAATAATTTCGTCAACCTGCTGGCCTGCTGTCCGCCGGTCAACATTAGCCGGACGCGTGTCGCTTTGTGTAGCGCCGTAGCCTCTGCTGCGCGAGCTGATGACGGCACCGTGTGCGCTGGCCACCGGCTGGTTGTCCTGAAACCGTTTGGCCTTGGCAGGGCCGTTCACACCCAGTGAATCCAGAATACGGGTTTCAAGTGCCTGCCGTTCAGCGGAGTCCAGACCTTCGATGTTGAACCGCTTGTGGTAATGGAGCGTGCGGCCGGGTTCTTCGATGTCGACCTTAATGGTCATGATCAGATCATCGACGATGATGTTTTTGCTGACGGATGACCGCTGTGCCATGGCTGTCAGCTGAAGGAGTAGTAAGGCGAAAAGAGCGAATAATTGTTTCATGCCTGAGTGGGGGGGATGACTGTACAAAAGCTGCTGAATGGCTCCGGATGGCGGAGAATAACGTATGAAGAACGACAAATGATGAAAAAAGCGTGTAGACTGCTTAAAATTTTCTGATCACGTGTTCTGTCGGTGCCGGCCGGTAAAAAATAAGGGCCAATCGTTTCCCCGTAGCTGCCGGAAAAACCATTGGCCCTTTGCTATTAAGTGCGTTCCGAAAGGAATACCAGTATTGTTTCGGACCTTCATCGTATCTGTTGTTTATGGGCTAACGCCTCATATACCAGAATGCCAAATCCTGTGCCAAAAATAATAGTGCTTTGATAATCAATTTATTGTGTTCTAGGTGAATTCGCGTTTTGTCCGCAAACGGACGGTTTTTCGTTCGTTTGCGGACAAAACATCTATTCACTGCGCAGGGACCGGACCGGATTAACGAGCGCGGCCTTAACCGACTGAAACGAAACGGTAATGAGCGTGATGAACAACGTCAGCATACCGGCAAGGGCGAAGACCCACCACGCCACATCAACTTTATACGCGAAGGTTTGCAGCCACTTGTTCATGCCCCACCACGCCAGCGGTGAAGCCACCACCATCGCAATCAGTACGAGCCGGACGTAGCCTTTCGACAACATTGCCACCAGCCCCGGGACCGATGCGCCCAGCACTTTCCGGATGCCGATTTCCTTTGTTTTTTGCTGTGTGGCCAGCGAAACCAGACCGAACAGGCCCATGCAGGAAATCAGGATGGTCATGATGGCAAAGTAGCTGATAAGTTTGCTCAGACGCTGGTCACGGTCATATTGCTGCGCCAGATTCTGGTCCAGAAACGCGTAATCGAAGCTTTTTTCGGGGAAAAACTGATCCCACTGCTGCCGGATGAAGCCAATGGTTTGCTCAACCTGCTTCGGGCGGAGCTTAATCGAAAAGACACTTAGCTCAGGCTGCGAAATACTCATGACCAACCCGTCAATCGGTGCATACAGCGACCGGTTATGAAAATCTTTCAGCACACCGATGATCTTACCTTGTTTGCCCTCTACGTTGAGACCTTTACCGACGGCGGCCGAAGGCGTTTTCCAGCCATATTGCTTCACGGCCGCTTCGTTGATGAGAAACGCGGCGCTTTTGTCGGTGGTATAGGCTTCCGAGAATTGACGTCCGGCTACCAGTTTAAGTCCGTATGTTTCGGCAAAGTTGTGGTCAACGGCCAGGATGGACGTGAACATCAGGTTTTCTTTCTGCGTATAGCCTTCCGGCACCACATTCCGGTGTACGCCTCCCGACCCAAGCGGCGCATTGGATAACGTCACGTCCTGAACCTGCGGATTGCGTAGCAATACCTCGCGGAATGTTTTCAGCCGTTGGTAGCTGCTGTCCGATGCGGTTGTAAAAACGTTGGTAATTTTCTGATTCCGGGTGTTTACCGTAATGATAAAATCCTTGTCGAAGCCAAGCGGCTGATCACGCAGAAAGGCCAGTTGCTGAAAGGTAACCAGTGCCCCGATAATGAGGCAGATCGACGCCACCAGCTGAACACCCAGCAGGGCTTCACGCAGGATGCCGCCCTTCGCATTAGCACTCGAAAAACTGCCTTTCAGCGTTGCGATGGGTTGAAAGCCGGATACAAAAAAGGCTGGATATACCCCCGACAGTACGCCCGACAAAACGGCAATGCTGATAAATGAAGGCAGCAGCCACATATCCTGAAGCAGATAATGCAGTGTCAATTGCTTGTTGGTGAGGGTGTTCAGTACAGGAAGCAGTATACTGATCAGGACCAGAGACAGCAGCAAGGCAAACGCGCTCAACAGCATGGATTCCCCTAAAAACTGTCCGATCAGTTGTTTCCGGGCACTACCCAGGACTTTCCGGATACCGACTTCCTTAGCGCGGCGCAGCGAGCGGGCGGTTGACAGGTTAATGAAGTTGATGCACGCAATCAGGAGCGTAATGCCCGCAATGCCCATAAAAATGTACACATAGGTCATGCTGCCGGCAGGTTCAGGTGTATTCTGTGCCGTTGAGCGAAGGTGAAAGTCACGCATCGGCTCCAGCGCATACTCGATTCCGGACGCAATTTCCTTGTCGGCGTGGGCTTTCAGAAAGGCCGGAAAACGGGCGTTCACGCTCTCCGGTGAGCGGCCCGGCCGCAGGAGCACATACGTGTATGAATGGGAAATGACGAAGTTATAGGGCAGGTTTTTACGGGCCGCTTCATTCTCCGTCGCGAACATGGTCTCGTAGTTTGAGATCAGTTCCGGATAGATATGCGAATTATCGGGGAAGTCGGCAATGACACCGGTAACCGTCATCGGGTGTTTGCCTTCGTAGGTCAGCGTTTTACCGATCGGGTCTGTTTGGCCAAAGTAGCGTTGTGCCGCTTTTTCGGATAACACGATTGAAAATTTATCGCGCAGGGCCGTTTTCGGATCGCCTTTCAGAAATATGAACGAGAAGATGTTGAGAATGGCCGGATCGCTGAAGAAGAACCGCGCTTCGTCAAACTTAACCGGAGCGCTTTGCGGATTGGTCCGTACCTCAACCGTAGACGGGCTACGGAACATCCGCGCCGACGTTTCCACTTCCGAAAAAGCTGACGCCAGCAGCGGCGAAACCGGCGGCGGCGTCAGGGCGAGTGGTTCGGTCAGCCCCGCGAATTTGGGCAGATAACTAATCCGGTAGATGCGGTCGTACTTCGCATGAAACTTGTCGTAGCTAAGTTCATGCCGGACAAACAGCAGAATCAGAAAACAACAAGTCAGGCCGATGGTCAGCCCGAAAATGTTGATAAATGAGAAAACCTTCTGTTGCAGCAGATTTCTCCAGGCGATTTTAAAGTAGTTGTTGAACATGGGACAAATAGCGAAAGAGTGAAAGAGTGAAATAGCGAAAGAATGGCTGCCGCGCAAGCCGCTGTGCGGGAAGAGAGCTGCGTCAGCACACATTCGCTCTTTCGCTCTTTTGCCGCGCGGCGGCCGCTCTTTCGCTCTTTATTTCATTCACTCTTTAATGACCGTACGGGATTGATGAGGGCGGCGCGGATGGTTTGGTAGCTGATGGTCAGCAAGGCAATCAGCAGGGCTGAAATGCCGCCGGTGACGAATATCCAGGCACTGAGCGGAGCGCGGTAGGCGTAGGCACTCAGGTACTTGTCGAGTCCCCAATAGGCAAGCGGTATGGCAATGAAGGCTGCCAGCGCAACCAGCCACAGGAAGTGCCGGCAGAGCATAACCGTAATGCTGACCACCGACGCCCCGAGTACTTTCCGGATGCCGATTTCTTTCGTCCGCTGACGTGCAGCCAGTGTGATCAGGCCGAAAATACCGGCACAGGCCGTCAGAATGGCCAGAATGGCCGTGAAGTTGATCATTTTCCAGACGCCTTCAGTTCCCATGTAGGTCTTGTCAACTTCGTCGCTCATGTAAACGTATTTGAAGGGTCGTTTTGCGGGTATCTGTTTAAAGGCCGCGTCCAGTTCCGCCACGATAGCAGGGCTGTTCCGGATGTCGTCGAGCCGGATCGTGAGGTAGTCTTTCAGGTCCATTTTACCACCGTACCAATGCAGCAGTGGTTCAATCTTGTCTTTCAGCGACTGGTAGTGAAAGTCTTTCATCACACCGATTACCGTCAGAACTTCGGAGGAGTTGCGGCCCTGAATCTGTTTGCCGACTGCCGTGGTCCAGCCAAATGCTTTTTTGGCTGATTCGTTGATTAAAACAGGTTTCGAAGTGGCGTCGCTGGCAATCGTCTCTGAAAAATCACGGCCTTCGACAAGCCGGATGCCAAAGGTTTGCGTATAGCCAATACCGCCGGCAACGTGTCGCAGGTTCACAAACTTTCTGGCGGGGCCAACGGGTTCATAATCGTTGTAATTGGACCAGTAGCGGGTCGGGATAACCTCCGAACTGGCCAGGCTGGTGACGTGCGGGTTTTTACGGAGCCTGTCAATGATGCCGGTAAACTGGCTGTTTGCCGTTTTCGGGTCTTTGTAGTCCAGATTTGTGCTGACGACCAGCAGGTTGTCTTTGTTGAACCCTAAATCCGCGCTTTTCATAAAACTGATTTGCTGGCGGACGGCAATGGTACCGATGATAAAGATTACGGCAATGGCAAACTGGACCACAATCAGGCTGTTCTGGGTCATCCGGTTGCCGCGCGGGTTACTTTGCAGTTTGCCTTTAAGACTGTTGGTCAGGTTGAGTTTGTTGAGCTGGTAGGCAGGATAGGTACCTGCAACCAGGGTAACGAGCAACGCAATTCCGAACACGCGCAGAAACGTCGGATAATCGGTGGCCGGGTCGATGGTCAGTTGCATACGGCCTTGCCGGAATTCATTAAACTGCGGCACCAGCACATAAAAAGCAAAGAGCAAGGACAGCCCGAGCGAGAGAAATACCACGAGGCCGGCTTCGACCCAGAACTGCGCCAGAATCTGACGGGTAGCCGAACCGATAACGCGTTTTACGGAGACCTCCTTGATGCGCGTCAGCGAAGACGCCATACTCAGGTTGATAAGATTGATACTGGTAATGAGCAGGATGAAGGCCGCAATGGTAATGGCGCCGTACAGGATGTTTTTGAAGTTTGGTTCATCGATAAAAACGCGGTCTTTGAACGGGGCCAGCAGAATCTGCCGGTTCTGCGCCTCCCTGTGAAAGTGCGTTTTAACCAGGGCCGGGAACTTAGCCTCCAGCTTGCGCGGGTCGGCGTCGGGCCGGAGCTTCACGAAAATCTGCGCAAACGTGTTATACCAGTCCGCATTCTCTTTGAAGCCCGGAAAGTCATACAGGTTGGCCGCCGGGAGCAATACATCAAACTGAATGGATGAATTGGCGGGAAGTTCGTTCAGTACGCCGGTAATGGTGTATTGCAGCGTGTCATCCAGCGTAACCACTTTCCCGACCGGATTGGTATCGCCGAACAGGTTTTGAGCAACCTTATCGACCAGTACAACGGACTGTTTAGTTTTGAGTGCCGTAGCCGCGCTGCCGTATTTTAACGGAAAGGAAAAGACGTCAAAAAAGGTAGAATCGGCGTAAATCGTTGACTCCTGGACGTTTTTGCCATTGGCAGTAATCCACGGATAACTCCAGGTCTGAATGTGCGTACCGGTTTCAATATCAGGGTAATCCTTAAGCAGTTGACCCAGCAGCGGATAGACCGTTTGCCCGTAGGCCTTATCGTCGCTTTTCGTTTGTACGAAATACAGCCGGTCAATATCGCGGTGAAATCCGTCAAACGTAAAGGACTTCTGCACGAACAAGAGCAGTATAATCACACTGGCCAGGCCGGTTGACAAGCCCACGATATTGATCGTCGTAAACAACCGGTTTTTCCACAGACTGCGGACCGCGATTTTAAGGTAATTACGAAGCATAGCGATTTGTCGGGTTACTGAGTTGCTGGTTGAGTTGCTGGTTGTTGCTGTAGCCGGTAGTGGTGGCACGACGTAGAATCGTGCCACCACTATTCTATAGTTCTTCCGTCAAATCCTGTACCGGAATAGTAAGTGCCTGAAAATAAGTGGTTAAGTTGCGTTGTGTGTCGTTTTTTGTCCGCCATCGGACAGTGTCCGTTCATTTGCGGACGTATATCAAAGAGTGAAAGAGCGAGAGAGTTAAAGAGTGAAAGAACTATTGGGTGGCGGGATAGCTGCGCAAGCTCGCTCTTTCGCCGCGCGGCGGCCGCTCTTTGCTGCAACGCAGCCGCTCTTTCGCTCTTTGAGTAGATAAGGCCGGGCTTTTTCTCTCTTACCATGCAGCGACGAACGTTTATTCAGCAGGCGGCGGCGGTGGCAGCAACGGTGGCAGCAACGGTAGGGGCGACGGGGTCGATGACACTGGCCGCTACCGGCGTAAAGCCACAGAACAAACTGCCGAAATGGAAAGGCTTTAATTTACTCGACTTCTTTTCCCCCGATCCGGCCCGTAGCCGGCCCGCAACAACCGAAGATCATCTGAAATGGATGCAGGACTGGGGATTCGATTTTGTCCGGCTCCCGATGGCGTATCCCTATTATCTGTCTTTTGACCGTAGCCGGCCGATCAAACCGGATGAAGTCTATCAGATTGATGAACGGGCTGTTGAGCGGATCGACCAGCTGGTGCATCTGGCTCATAAACACAAACTCCACGTCAGTCTGAACCTGCACCGTGCACCCGGCTATTGCATCAATGCCGGCTTCAACGAGCCCTATAACCTCTGGACTGATCAGGCGGCAGTTGATGCGTTCTGTTTCCATTGGAACATGTGGGCAAAGCGCTATAAAAACGTATCGGCCAAAAAAATCAGCTTCGATCTCCTGAATGAACCCAGTATGCGGGCGGATATGAACGACCAGCATTCAAAAAGCGGCCCGGTACCGGGAGCTGATTACCGGCGGGTAGCGATAGCGGCCTCGGATGCGATCCGGCGCGAAAACAGGAAACACCTCATCATCGCCGACGGAAACAGCGGAGGCTCCACGGTAATTCCGGAGCTGGCTGATCTGGATATTGCCCAAAGTTGCCGGGGGTATACGCCCGGCAGTATTTCCCATTACAAAGCCCCGTGGGCCGTAAAAGACCCTGATCGCCAGCCCGAACCGAAATGGCCGGGGCAGGTGGGTAACCAGTACCTGAGCCGGCAGATGCTCGAAACCTTTTACCAGCCGTGGATTGACCTCGTAAAACAGGGTGTTGGTGTGCATTGCGGCGAATGTGGCTGCTGGAACAAAACCCCGCACGATGTCTTTCTGGCGTGGTTCGGCGATGTGCTCAGCATCCTGTCGGCCAACGGCATCGGCTTTGCTTTGTGGGAATTTATCGGCGACTTTGGTGTCATGAACTCCAAACGAACCGACGTAGCCTATGAAGACTGGCATGGCTACAAACTTGACCGTAAATTATTAACCCTCCTGATGAACGCCTGATTCCATGTATCGTAACCTGCTTTCCCTATGCGTCGGTGCGCTGATGCTGAGTTGTGCTCCGCAGCGCCCCCTGAACATCAATGTCGACAGCTTCTACAAGCCCGACCAGAATCCCATTGTCCGTGCTGATTCCAGCTACACGTTTATCTGTCCCGTTAAAAATCAGGAAGTCCGCTGGCAGAAAGCCGATGTCTTTAATCCGGCGGCTATTGTGCGGAACAACAAAGTGTATCTGCTGTATCGCTGCGAAGACAATCCGGCCGCTCACCTCGGGGGGCGTACATCCCGCCTGGGGCTGGCCGAAAGTGAGGACGGCATCCACTTCAAAAAATACCCGACACCGGTCTTATACCCTGACAACGATGCGTTTAAGCAGTATGACAGTCCGGGCGGCTGTGAAGACCCCCGACTGGTCGAAACCGAGGACGGGACGTATGTAGTAGCCTATACCTCTTGGAATTACAAGACACCCCGCCTGTCGATTGCGTTCTCGAAAGACCTCATTCACTGGGAGAAAAAAGGGCCGGCCTTCGCCGTAGCCCATAATCAGAAGTTTCTGAACGTACCCAGCAAATCGGGGTCTATCGTGACGAAAATGGTGAAAAATAAGCCTGTTGTGGCTAAAATCAACGGTAAGTACTGGATGTACTGGGGCGAACACCTCGTCAACCTGGCATGGTCGGAAAACCTGTACGACTGGTATCCGCTCCTGACCGAAAAAGGCGATCTGTTGGCGGTGGCGAGACCCCGTCCCGGTAAGTTCGACAGTAGCCTGACCGAGTGCGGGCCTCCGGCCGTTATCACCGAAAAAGGCATTGTATTGCTCTACAATGGCCGGAACGCAACCAATCAGAATGCCGATCCGAACCTGGCGAAAGGTACGTATTCAGTCGGGCAGATGATTTTTGATCCGGCAAACCCCGAAAAAATGATTGGGCGCTCCGACAACTCGTTCCTGAAACCAACGTTGCCGCACGAGGTTGCCGGACAGTATAAATCCGGAACCACATTTGCCGAGGGCCTTGTCTACTTCAAAGGCAAATGGTTCCTCTACTACGGTACGGCCGACTCCTTTGTGGGGCTTGCAGTGACTAAATAGCCTTTAAAAGTCAACCGTCAGGACCGATTCGAGCTGTTTTGCACTGACCGATGCGGGAATTTGCCGGAAGACAAAATTACGGATGGCGGCCAACACCGGGCTGCTGAGCTGGGCGACTTTCCCGACCTGCCGCGATCGGTTTACGATGGCGTGGGTGCGGGAAAGCCGCCTTTTTTCAAAGGCCTGAAAGGCCGCTTCGACGGTCAGGTGTTTGTACCATTCCTGCGCCAGCACCACCGCATCTTCAATGGCCTGACATGCGCCCTGGCCCATATTCGGTGTTGTGGCGTGGGCGGCATCGCCGAGGAGCAGGATGTTGCCAAAAGCATACCGGTCAATGGGCGTCAGGTCGTTAATGTCGGACCAGATCAGCTGGTCGGGGCGGGTGCGTTCCAGCAGGGCCGGAATAGGATCGTGAAACTTGCCGAAATGCCAGAGCAAGTCATCGGGTGTATAGCGTTTATAGGCTTCATTTTGGGGCGTGGTATTGAGGCAGGCAAACCAGTATACCTGGTCGCCGGTCAGCGGTACCACCCCGAAACGCCCTTCGGTGCCCCAGGTTTCGGTTGCTTCGGTCAGCGTCAGACCGGGCATATCAACGACCGCCCGCCAGCAGGTATACCCCGCATACCGCACTGGTTTGTCGGGTAGCAGCTTTTGCCGGACCGGCGACCGGATGCCGTCGCAGGCCAGCAGGTAGTCGGCTTCGGCCGAGGTGCCGTCGCTGAAATGAAGCGTTACATGGTCAGGTGTCTGCGTAACATCCACGCAGCGTTTGTTAGTCCGGATACAGGCCGGATCGATGTACGACAGCAGCGTCTGGTGCAGGTCGGCACGGTGAATGGTGAAATTATCGGCCCCGAATTTTTGCGACATGGCCACACTATCGGTTTTCGTCACGATGCGGCCCGATGGCTCTTTAATGGTGAAGGCGTTGAGTAACCGTCCCTTGCGCATAATGGCGTCCTGAATGCCGAGCCGGTCGAATGCCTGCATGGCGTTGGCGGCCAGGGCAATACCCGCGCCTACCGGCCTGATGTCGGGAGCGGCTTCGTAAATGGTGCAGGAGACCCCTGCTTTCCGGAGAGCAATGGCTGTGGTCAGCCCCGCAATGCCCCCGCCTGTAATCGCTACGTTCATTGTATTGTCTGTGAGATAACGGCACAAAGGTCCTGAACGCCCGCGAACTCTTTTTTTACATGTGTTAAATTATTGAATCCCTGCACGGATGCGGCTGAGGCTGACCTGGGTGGTACCCAGATACGAAGCAATGTATTTAAGCGGGCACCGGTTGCTGATGCCGGGATACCGTTTTTTCAAGTCCGGCATAGCGCTCACCCGCCGAGTGAAACCGGAGACTTTCGATGCGTTCCTGCTCCTGAATCAGGGCAAAAAAGGCCATTTTGCGGATGGCCCGTTCAAGGTCATGGTGCGCCGCGCAACATACTTCGAAGTCCGCGAGTGAGAAACTGTCAACTTCCGAATCTTCAATCAGCTGAATGGCTTTTCGGGTAGGCTGTTGCGTAAACGCGCTCGGCACGGCCCCGACAAACTGCCCGTCGATGGCAAAATAGTCCGTCACGTCCATTTCCTTGTGGTAGTAGTAGACCCGCGCCAGCCCTTTGCGGATAAAGTACATCGAATGGGCCACCTGACCCATGGCCAGCAGTTCGGTATGGCGGCGGCAGGTGGTTGTACGCAGGATCGCGGCCAGTGCCTGACGGCTTTCGGGCCGGAGCGGGCTGACAGCGGTAATGGCCTCAATAATCGTCATCTTTGTTACCCCGGAGATTCGTGTATTTTTGCTTTCAGAACACGGCCAACCCGACCCAGCCATGACTCAACTCACTATTCTTGAACAGGTATTATACCGGTTTGCCGGCATTGACGCAGAGCATTTTGCCTTATCACTGCCTTACTGGCAACCCAGAACCTACAAAAAAGGAGAATTTTACAACGAATATAAAAACGTTTGTAAGCACCTCGGTTTTATTTTCGACGGTCTTTTCCGGACGTATTACGTCAACGATGCGACGGGTGACGAGCGGAATGTCTTTTTTTTCGGAAAAGAGCAGGTGATTGTGGCTTATAAGAGTTTTATGGAGCAGTCGCCCTGCAACTACTACACCGAGTCGATGCTGGAATCAACGATTCTGTACATTCATTACGATCATTTACAGACGCTCTATCAGACCTCGCACCAATGGGAGCGTTTCGGGCGGCTGGTGGCTGAGCAGGGTTTTTCGGCGGTCATGAGCCGGACCGAAGATACCTTGTTTAAAACGCCTGAGCAGCGGTATCTGCATCTGCTTGAGGCCCATCCGGATATTTTCAGCCAGATTCCGCTGTATCACATTGCTTCTTACCTCGACATTCAGGGGCCGTCGCTGAGCCGTATCCGAAAACGGATTTCGGGGAAATAAGTGGAGAAAAGAAAACTCCCCGAAAGTTCTAAACTTTCGGGGAGTTGGCATACCGACACTACTTCACCGCTTCCCGCACCAGACTACGGATGCGGAGCGAGGTGGCACGGCTGAGGGTATAGCCTGCATTGAGCTGGAACGTAAAAATATAGCCGGTCAGTTTTTTCGACGGTACAATCCACGGATGAGCCCCGAACAGGCCGGGGCTGGAGACCTCTTCGGCCCGGTCACCGGAGGCCACTACGTCGCGCCAGCAGCCGATGCCGTAGCGGATGATATCGTTGTGATACGGGTTGAACGGCGGGTTGGCGGGGTAAGGCGAGTGCCCGATCACGACGTTGCCCGACTGGTTTTGCTGCATCGCCAGCACCGATTGCTCACTCAGTACCCGTTTTCCGTTAAATGTCCCGCCGTTGACGAGCATGATCAGGAAGTTAGTGTAGTCGCCGGCCGTTGACCGCGCACTGCCTGCGAGTGCCGGATTGGTCATTTGCCCGTAGTCGGAATCGCGCATCTGGCACGGTCCCGCAATTTTTTCCTGAAACAAGGCTTCCCAGGCTTTACCCGATACCACTTCGGCAATGCGGCCGGCTACCTGCATACTCACGCCACCGTATTCAAACGTGCTGCCCGGTTTGTATTTGAGCGGTACACGCATGGCAATCGAATCGGCAATGGCGGCCAGCGTACTGTTCCGGAATTTGATCAGCTCATACCGCTGTTCGGAATTGCCCGGAAACCCGGACGTGTGCGACAGCAATTGCCGGATCGTAATACCACCCTTGCCATACCGCGAGAAAACGGGCAGGAACCGGCCAACCGTATCCGACAGGCTCAGCTTACCATCGTCTATAAGGCTCATCATCACGGCTCCCGTCAGCCATTTGCTGTTGGAGGCAATCGGGCGGCGGGTAGTCGGGGTGAGGTTGCCGTAGGATTTCACATAGGCCGCTTTCCCGTCAATTGTGATCATAATGACCGCGTTACCGTTGTAGATCGTGCTGACCGAATCGCGCATGATCCGGTCGATGGCCGAAAAATCATAGGCGACCTGCGGCCCGGCCGGCGTCAGACCGGTTGTACAGGCCATGCTCAGCAGGCCCGCAAACAGGATAAACAGGGTTAACAGACGCATCATTTCCGGCCCCGGCGTTGTTTGAGTTCTTTCCGGAGCTCGTCCTTCATCTGCTCATATTGCTGATACTGAGTGGCGTCGAGCACCGCTTTCAGTTCCTTGTCTTTCCGTTGCATAATGTCCCGTGCCTGACGGGCGGTTTTCAGGTTACGGTCACCGTTTTCGAGGACGGGCTGCATTTCCTGCGCGTATTTCAGGTTAATGGCCGAAACGCTGGTAAGCTGACTTTCCGATAGGTGCAGCGATTCTTTCATGCGTTCGGTCTGGCGCCTGGCCCGCATGTCGGGTGTGCCGGTCTGGCGTTGCTGCGCGAATGTCGCTACGGAAAATGCGAGGCAAAGGCCTGTGATCATCAGTTGTTTTTTCATTGGTATAGCGTATTTGTTAGTACGTTTCCATCCACTTCCGGAACAGCGGCACGCGCTCCTTACTCACCAGCACCTGATGTACCGGCGAAGGGCGGAGTTTGAGCAGCAGCCGTCCGTTGAAGTAATATTCGGCTTCGGCGACACTGGTGCGTGCGATAATCAGTTGCCGGTTTGCCCGGAAAAACAGCGCCGGATCAAGCCGGGTATCCAGCTCGTCGAGGGTGGTGTCGAGCGGGTAGCTGGTTTTGTCGGACAACATGGCCGAAACAACCCCGCCCTCGATCTGAAACCAGGCAATGTCAGTTGTTTTGACGGGAATCAGTTTGTCACGGAATGATACCAGAAAGCTCTGGCGGTAGGCAGGCGGCCGGAAATGCCCCTCGCTCAACAGGTGTTGCAACTGCCGGGCTACGGCCGCAGCATCGGGCCTGACCAGTGACCGGTATTTGCGCAAAGAGCGCTCAAGGGCTTCGGTATCAATCGGTTTCAGCAGGTAGTCGATGCTGTTGAGCCGGAACGCACGGATCGCATATTCGTCGTAAGCCGTCGTGAAAATAATCGGACAGGGTACCTCAACCTGCTCAAGCAGCGAAAAGCTGAGGCCGTCGGCAAGCTGGATATCCGAAAAAATCAGGTCGGGTGGCGGCAGCGTGGCCCATGTCTGCCGGCCATCGGCTACGCTGTCAATGACCTGAAGGATGTGTATCGCCGGGTCAAGATCGTGCAGCAGCGCCGTCAGGTGGCTGGCCGCCGCAGGCTCGTCTTCCAGAATCAGTACGTTCATGGTTGTTCGGGAATGATGGGTAAATAAACGGTAAACGTATCCGGCTCCTGTACGATCCGGATCCCCTGGCCGGTCAGCAGCCGCATGCGGCTGTCGAGATTGGCTAAACCGGTGCCGGTACCATCGGTAGGGTCGGTTTTGGGCTGATACAGATTGGTTACGCGGATTACGCCTGTCGCTTCGTCACTTTGCATCAGGATCGTCAGCGGCCGGGATCGGGAAATGACGTTGTGCTTCACCGCATTTTCAATCAGCAGTTGCAGGGTCATTGGCGGAATGAGCCAGGGCGGGTTGTCGGGCAGTTCATCAATGATCCGGAGTTGCTCGCCAAAACGCATGTGTAGCAAAAAGGCAAACGCTTCCGTAAACCGCCGTTCGCCGGCAATAGGTACCAGTTTCTGCTGCTGCACCTGAAGCGAATACCGCAGCACCTGCGATAGCTTCTGGACAAACGGCTGGCTTAGTTCGCTGTGCTCCCGGATGAGCGAACTGAGCGTATTGAGCGAGTTGAACAGAAAATGCGGGTTCAGCTGATCGCGCAGGGCGTTAAACTGCGCCTGGATCGTTTGCTGCTTCAACCGCTCATTTTCGGCCAGCATCGTCCGGTTCTGGTCCAGTACTTTCAGAAAATACCCGATCAGCAAAGCAGCAAACCAGACAAAGAAGCCCCGGAAGTAGGCAGTGAAGGCAACCAGTACAGGGTAGTTCGTGATGGTCTTCATCACAAACGCCACAAACAGGCCAATGATCAGCACATAGAGCAGTACGTTGAGCGCAAACCAGCCAATAATCTGTAACGGGCGCTGCATTGCCCGCCGAGTTAATATCCAGCGGTTAAATTCAATGAAGAAGAAGGCAAAGGCGCTGTAAAAAAGAAAGCGCAGTATGAAAAACAGCACGTCGGGAACGCCCTGAAACAGACTAAGCCTGGCTTTCGGCAGGAGGCTGATCAGGGGCAGGTTGGTCAGCAGTGCGACCAGTATAGCCGCGATGGCCGCAATCTGGCGAAGGGATAATCGACTGTGCATGGCTGAAATTAACGAGGAAACAGGGAGCCGTATCTGAAATCGCGGTGAAACTGACAAAAAAAGCCCTCAACCGTCTCCGGAAGCCGGTAAAAAAAACGGGCGGTTTGATCGATTTTAACCCGGGTTAATTTTTTTCAGGTGCCGGTTGCGGACCTTTGTTCTGTTCAAACACAGAAACAAAACACAAAACCGCATAAAAACATGAAACGCAAAGCTACTGCCGTCTGGAACGGCTCCGGAAAAGAAGGTAACGGCCACCTGACTACACAAAGCACCGTCCTGAATCAGACGCAATACTCGTTCAACAGCCGGTTTGCCGAAGGCGTTGGCACCAACCCTGAAGAGCTGATTGCTGCGGCTCACTCAGGCTGTTTCACCATGAAGCTGAGCTTTGTGCTGGGCGAAGCCGGGTTTACACCGGAGAGCCTCGAAACTACCTCGGTGATCACGTTCGAAAACGGGGTGATCAGCAAATCGCATCTGATCCTGAAAGCCAAAGTGCCGGGCATCAGCCAGGACGTATTCGATGCCAGTGTGAAAGATGCTGAACTGAATTGTCCGGTAAGTCAGGTACTCAAAGCTGAAATCAGCGTCGAAGCTACGCTGGAGAATTAAGAAAAGTGGCTGGTTTCAACTAACGCGTGATGCGATGACCTTCCAGGAAGTTCTAAACTCCCTGGAAGGTCATCGCATCACGCGTTAGTTGTTTTAATTTTCCTGATATATCACTTTACCACCCTGCTGGATTACCCACTTGCCGCCTGACCGCGATACATCCAGCTGTTCATCCTGCCACGAGGCATTCGTAGCCGATCGGGCCAGGATAGGTACCGGTGCCTGGTTCGGAAAAAAAACTTCGACCTGACTGCTGTCACTACTGAAAACAAGAAACGACGACATCGTTGAGTCTTGTCCCGCCGCTGCATTCAGGCGTACACCGGCCTCAAATACACGGACACACTCCTTTTTGACTTCTGACCAGGTGTAGCCGGCCGACCCGATACAGTCGTGGCTGTCCCGGTCGCTGCCGGGTAAGGTTGCTTCTGTTTTTGTTTCTTTTTGTCCCGACGAATTACACTGACTAAATAATGCCGTGACTGTCAGTGCATAGAGGAGATACCGTGTGTTCATGCTTTAGGAAATTGTTGGTTTTGTAGATAGTTTGACGGGAAAAATAGATAAAAAGTATCATAGCAAAGGTTTTAATAGACAGATATTGGTTTAGAAAATAATTAGTAGATATTTGCGTAATTAATTACGTAATTAATTAGATATGGATTTTGTTGCCCAGTTAGGGCCATTGGCCTTTGTGAGCCGGATGCGTCGGTTAGCCGAAACGGTTAATGCTCAGGCAGGAGCTGTGTACCGGCAATACGGCCTTGATTTCGATCCGAAATGCTTTCCGGTGTTCTGGCTGTTGAGTGAGCGGGGACCGATGAGTATTACCGAAATTGCTGATCAGCTGGGTTTTTCGCACCCGGCCATTATTCAGCTGGCCCGGCAGTTGGAACAGGAAGACCTGATTGTATCGGAAAAATCGGCGACCGACGGCCGTAAACGGATATTACGGTTGTCGGAAACCGGTCAGGCCCGTCAACCGGAGTTCAGGCAGGTCTGGAGCTATATTGAGGCGGTAAATACGCAATTGCTGAACGACCGGCGTCATAATCTGCTCTGGGCTGTCGAAGAACTGGAAAATGCCCTGGCCCAACAGGATTACCTGAGCCGGTTCAGCGCGTACCTGAAAGAAAGACAGCAGGAAGAGGTAACGATCCTGCCCTATGAACCGGCCTTTGCACCAGCCTTTAAAACCCTGAATATTGCCTGGATTGAGCAATACTTTGTCGTCGAAGAGCATGACCTCGAACAACTGAACGCTCCGGAAGCAATTCTGGCCGATGGCGGGCATATCCTGTTTGCACAGTACCGTGGCGAGATTGTCGGTACGGTGGCGCTCGTGGCCGGCGGTCCCGGCGTGTTTGAAATGGCCAAGATGGCGGTTGATCCGAAGGTGCAGGGCAAACAAATCGGTAAAAAACTGGGCATGGCGGCCATTGAAACAGCCCGTCAGGCGGGGGCGAATCAGCTCTGGCTGGAATCCAACACACAGTTGTTTCCGGCGCTTGAGCTGTACCGGAAGCTGGGCTTTTACAAAGTCGAAATGAGTACCACGCCCTACGCCCGCGCCAATATTAAAATGAGACTTGATGTATGATATGTACTTGAGTGGTGGCACGACTCTAAGTCGTGCCACCACTAATTGAAACAGTCGGGGACGCCTGGTCGGCCCACCACTAACAGATATTCCCCCCTTTGGAGGGGGCTAGGGGGAGGAAAAATTGTGAACTATGTATAGGAACCTACTTATGGACATACGATTAGCCACCACGACCGATTTACCGGCATTGGGTGAATTAATAAAGCGGGTGGTACCGGTGATGCGGGCCGCCGGCAACTTTCAGTGGGATGTGACGTATCCGAACACCACCGTTTTCGGGCAGGACATTGAACGCGGCGACCTGTGGGTGGCCGACCTGGATGGCGTAGTGGCCGGTGTGGCAGCCCTGACGACTATTCAGGATGCGGAATACGCCCAACTGGGCTGGGACTTGTCGGAGACGGCGCTGGTCACCCACCGGCTCGCCGTACACCCCGATTTTCAGGGACGCGGTATCGCAGCGGCCTTATTGCAGCAGGCCGAAGCCCTGGCGGTGGCGCGGGGCATTGCTGTTCTGCGGATTGATACCAACTCAGAAAATGCGGCCACACAGCGCCTGTTTCCCAAACTGGGCTATGCTTTTGCCGGTGAACTGACGCTTGGCTTCCGGCCCGGCCTCCGGTTTTTGGGGTATGAGAAGCGGCTGGTTTAGGCTGTTAAGCTGTCCGCAGCGACCGGGTGGCTCATAGGCCACCCGTTTTTTAGGTACTTTACCTGTAAAAAACATCACAATACCATTAACAAGTATTTTAATAGTTGTATTTATTTACTTTCTTTACGGATAGCTACCAATAAGTAAACACGATGCACCCATTTACGTACACCACTTCGTTTCTCTGCTCATTTAATACGGGTGCCGATTCTATTTTACGTTCTACAGGATTTTATGAAAAGTATTGGCAACCTGATACGATGATGGTGTTGGAAAAGGCCCCCTTGTAAAAGTGTATGGCGTTTTGTATTGTTTCAGCTGAGTAGTCAAGGTTTAAAAGAATAGCGGGTATCTTACTGTCAGATAGTTGTGATTTTGGCTGAGAGATAATTTGGATAATTCGTTATTAGCATATTAAGAGATGATTGTATATGAAAAATGTATTACTAATTTATGTGTCTATATTATTAATTGCTGCTTGTTCAACTGAAAAAAACAAAATGACAGCCTCAGACAGTGTTGAAATAGTATTTTACTCGTCTGATAAAAACCCACTCAATATAGACGTTGACTTCACTGATGAGGAGCAAAAACGCTATGCAAATCGCTTCACAGTTTTACCATCAAATTCAGTAAAAATTCCATTAGCAGCTGATCTTCATTTATTAGGTGTTGAACTTTATCCCACGTTTTATAAGAATATTCTTGTGTCGAAAGGCGATAAGATAATTGTTAAAAATACAAAAGGTGAATTGATTTTTTATAAAATAAATAATGATAAAAAAGAAGTGATAAATGTTGTAGAACATCAGATTATTTTTAA
The DNA here is from genome assembly GCA_965247375.1 of Arsenicibacter sp. Taxonomy (GTDB): domain Bacteria; phylum Bacteroidota; class Bacteroidia; order Cytophagales; family Spirosomataceae; genus Arsenicibacter. The sequence continues at coordinate 32,894 of CBDFHU010000072.1, read as the reverse complement.
TATTGAAAAATATAAAAATCTCCAAGAACAAAGCCAAAATATAATAACAGTAAGTAGCACAGGTAATATCGACCATAATGCTAAAGTGAATAGTTTTTTGGCATTGAATAAAGCATATTATAATGATGTTTTTGAAAGAATTAGAACTAAGTATAAATCCAAAGAAAAGCAAGATTATTTAATTAAATTTGCTGTAGTAGAACAATACAAGAAATTAACAGAAATAAATGAGAAGATTAACAGCGACGTTTTAACTAAATTCTTGAAATCAGAGCAGTTTTTGAACGAAAAAAATTTGGATGACAGAATCTTGTCCAGGCTATTTGGCATTTACAGTTATTACAATCACGTCGGGATACGTCGGAATAAGCCACTAACAGAAATATATAAATCAGATTTTAACACATTTTCTGTAGTCTTACAAGGCTATTTCAAACGAAGAATTATTCATGAACTGATCAATGGAAAGTATGACAAAAAAATAATAAGTTTATTTATTGATGATTACGAAAAGAGCTATGGTAAACATGGAGATATTGAAGAAATGAAGAAAGAAATAGAGTATGGTGTCAGAGAAAGTAAAGATTTACAACTAATCGGTATTGATAATAAGCCTGAAACATGGGAAACACTGACACGTAAGTGGAAAGGGAAGAAGATTTATGTGGATTTCTGGGCAAGTTGGTGTCAACCATGTATCGCTGAATTGCCACATTCCAAAAAGATAAAAAAACAATTTAACGATGTGACATTTATTTACCTGGCATTGAACGATAAAGAAGCAGCATGGCGGGAAGCTGCCAAAAAATACGATGTCCTTACAAATAGCTATCTGATTACCAATTCTAAAAGCTCTGGTTTTATAACTGAACATGGTATTCAATCGATTCCGAGGTATATGATTTTGAATAAAAGTGGTAAAATTATAAATCCGGATGCTCCAAGACCATCAAGCGGGAATATAATACAAGTTTTAAAGCAGGATTAACGTGAACACCACCGTTTTCGGGCAGGACATCGAACGCGGCGGTACATCCCGGTTTTCAGGCGCGGGGAATCGGCGTGCTGCGCATCGACACCAACTCGGAGAACGCGGCCACACAACGCCTGTTTCCCAAACTGGGCTATGTCTTTGCCGGTGAACTGACGCTTGGCTTCCGGCCCGGCCTGTGGTTTCTGGGGTACGAGAAGCGGTTGGTTTAAGCTAGTACACTGTCCGCAGCGAACGGGTGACTCATGGGCCACCCGTTTTGTTTATCAGGACTTTAACCACAAAAAGTATCACCATACCATCAACAAGTATTTTAATATTTGCATCTATTTACTTTATTTGCGGATAGCCACCACTAAGTAAACACGATGCACCCATTTACGTACACCACTCCGCTTCTCCGCCCGTCTGACATGGGTACTATCTCTGTTTTACGTTCTACCGGATTTTATGGGAGGTATCGGAACCTGATACGATGATGGTGTTGGGAAGAGCGCTCTTTACAAAAGTATATGCGCGTTTTGTATTGTTGATGAGGCGTCAAACTGTGTGACAATACAAGATACGCTATTCGCATTTTGTATTGTTTCTGTTGGGAGCTTAGGCGTAAAATGTGAATATAGGATTCATTGTCAGTAGATTACAAGGTCATATTGATGGCTTTTTATGGAATTTTGACAAATCTATACTGGCGCCTCAGGCTAGTAAAAGTTGCGTATATTTATGAGTTACCACCAATGCTAAAATGACAGAAAACATTACTAACAATTAAATAAAAAGACAATGAAAATTTGGAAAGAATTCAACAGCTCACATTCGAGCAACATTACAATCATTGGAAAATTTGAAAATGCTACAAATGCAAAAGAAGCATTTAAAATGATTGAAGATTTCACATTAGCTTCTTGGGAAGAAAGATATCCTTCTGTCAAAGAGTTTAACGAACATTGGGCTGTAAATTTTCATCCTGACGTTCCTTACATTGGACTAACAGACCGTGATATGGAAACAGGAGTTGACAATGACCCACACATCACTTTGGAAGGCGACACCATTATAATATCAAGGTTTAGAACTGACAACTTTGGCGGTATCGCAAGACTTATGAGATTTTCAGGTGCAAGAAAAATTGTGATTGAATGAAATCACGTATTGAGCCTCAAGGACTGCACTATTACTGCCGAAAAAGCGGCACACATATTCTATTTGACGAGATTGAAACAAAATCGTCAGCTTACAGCTTAGCACCACGAACAGTAAGTATTGCAATTACTGACGAGTGTGACTTTTCTTGCTCATATTGCTATGTGAATTTACAAGACCGCTACCTCAAGAAAGAAGACATTTTAAAGTATTGCTTTGCACTTGACAAATTTGGAACTTTTGACATCGCATTTGGGGGTGGAGAACCAACGTTACACCCTGACTTAATAGAAATATGTGGAACGATTTGGGAAAAGACAAATCTTGGAATAAGCATTACAACTCACGGACACAACCTTAACTCTGACTACATTTCAAGACTTAAAAACTGTATTTCATTCATACGAGTTTCTATTGACGGGATAGAACCCATTTACAGTAAACTAAGAAAAAAATCACTCGACAATTTATTACCAAATCTAAAACTATTAAAGGGCAATATTCCTTTCGGTATCAATGCAGTAATAAACGGACTAACTGTAAATAAATTAGACGATTTGAAATTTTTATTTTACGAATATGAAGCTTTTGAATTGCTTTTACTTCCAATGTGGCATAAGGGAAAGTTTGTTCTTACAGCAGACGATTGGTCAACACTAAATGACTGGATTGAAAAAAATCATTCATTACTTCCAATTAGAGTTTCAAGCGAAGCTAAAAAATATTTGAAACTTACTTACATTTTTGATAGCGAAGATTGGGACAACGATTACGGTTTCATTGGAATTGACAAAACACTTCGCAAAAACTCTTTTACAAGAGAAGGGCTTCAAATTGAAAATTATGACACTTTCGACAGTCTATTATCGGACTGGAGAAGTTCAATAACAAACAAAAACTAAATGACGACAAGAAGCACTGGTGGTAACAGGCGTTTGGCAAAAAAGCGGGTTCAGTGGTTAGTTGAGCATTCTACCTCGTATCAAATTTTGTGCTGGGTTGACAGCTTAGTGCTTCGAAATCCGCTTCTTCGCCAAGCGCCAAACCGTTACCAGCAAGGCTTGACGACCGTGCTAAATCGAACTGACTGCAAAAAAAAACAACAGCTACAACGACAAGACAAAACAGATGAACGACTTTGACTATTTAGTAAATCAACTAAACCTACTCATAGGTTTCCTGGACGTTTCAGACGAGCAAGTTTACAATCAAATAAAACAACACGACCGTTTCAACATGGGCTTGACAATTGAGCAGTTGTATGACAGTCAATATGCAAATTATTCAAACCACATTACGACTTCTGCACTACTACTTGGGTTTTCACATTTTGAGGACTTCATGACAAAATGTATTGCTAAAATATTAACAACTTACCCCGACAAAAACGACTGTAAGGTTACACTTAAAACAATAAGAGAAAAGGGTGATACTTTAATTCCTGCACTTGCTAACGAACAATCAAGACGACTGACTTTTGCAGAGAAAATAAAATTTATTGAAAAAAATCTCACTGGACTTTCGCCCAACATTTTAGTTGACATCAAGTTTGTAAATGACATTAGAAATTGTTTAATGCACAACAACGGGTTAGCTGACAAAAGACTTAATCCAAAATATCATGACGGACAGAAAATTGTTTTAAACTCTGGAGAGGTTAATGGTTATGGACTTCAAGCAAGACAATTAGCAAGAGAAATTTGGGAACGAATATGATTGACACAATAGAATATAAACCGAATAGCCCAGCTGGTAACAGCACATTTGCAATAGGCGGGGTTTCGTTCTCCGCAGACAGTTTTGTGGTTATAGGAAGTTCAGTTCTCCGGATGAACATTGTGCTGAAAAGCCCGCCCATGGCAAATCTGCAAAACGTTAGCGGTCAGCTTAATAGACGACCCATCATGACAATAAAATAAACTGACTGAAAGAATGAGTTACGAAAAATTGACAATAAAACAAATAATTGAAAAAATTGGAAACAATGAAATCTATCTTCCTGCAATTCAAAGAAAGTTTGTTTGGAAGCAAGAACAAACTGAAAAACTATTTGATTCCATTCAACAAGGCTATCCAATAGGAACCTTTTTATTTTGGTTTGTAAAAAGACCGCATATAGACAATTACGTTTTTTATAAGTTTCTGCAAAACTATCACCAGCGTGACAACTTTTTAAATATTCGCGTTCCTAACCCAGAATTAAAAGACGAGATTATTGGGGTATTAGACGGTCAACAGCGAATAAGTTCAATTTATTTAGCTCTGCAAGGAACATATGCCGTCAAAAAACCTTACTTCTCGTGGGACAATAATTCAGCATTTCCAAAAAGGACTTTACATCTTAATTTACTTAGTCAAGTTCATTTAGACGAAGACAACGAAAACAACTTTTCTTTCAGCTTTATAACAGATGACGAAGCAAGGACAAAAAATGAAACAACTTTGTGGTTTAAAGTAAGAGATGTGCTTGTTTGGGATAAAGAAAGCCCTCCAGTTGACGAGTTTTATGATGACTTGGTTGCTGACAATCCAACTATCAATGTACTTTCAGACAAAGAAACAAGAAGTAGAATCAAGCGAATAGTCAGGGATATTCATTCACGTTTAGTCAGGGAAGAAATAATTAACTTTTTCAAGATTGAAGAACAAGAGCTTGATAATATTTTGAAAATATTTGTTCGTGTTAACAGTGGGGGAACTATTCTTTCTAAGACAGACTTATTATTCTCAACCATTGTTGCAAATTGGGAAAACGGACGGGATGAAATAGAATCTTTCCTAACAACAATCAACAAATTAGGTGATACATTTAATTTTAACAACGACTTTGTAATGAGATGTTGTTTGATGCTTACTGACTGTGATGTTCTGTTTAAAGTTGGCAGCTTCAAAACAGAAAATGTTATTAAAATCAAGGGCAATTGGAATTCAATTAAACAAGCAATACAAAAAACGGTTGAGTTACTCGTTGAATTTGGTATGAGTGGAGCTACATTGTCTTCTCAAAATTCTATCCTGCCAATCTCATATTACTTGATGAAAGGTGGAACTTTAGATTCATCAACAAAATATGAGTTAAAGAAATATTTATTTCACGCTCTCTTGAAAAATGTATTTAGTGGTCAAGGCGACACTGTTTTATCAAACCTAAGAAATTCATTAAGAACTAAACTAGACGGTGCGAGCGACTACACATTAAAAGATAATAGCTTTAGCTTCAACACCATTATTGCAACAAAATTACCATCTAATAAATCATTAAAAATAAATGATGATGACATTGATGAATTTTTACGCTACAAAAAAGGCAATAATGCATTTCTTGTATTGTCATTTCTATACCCCAATCTTAAATACGGACAAGTAAAGTTTCATCAAGACCATATACACCCACAATCTCAATTTACAGACGTAAAAATGAGCAATTTTTCCATTCCAAATAAAGACTTTGCAAAATATTATGAATACAGAGACTCTTTGCCAAACTTGCAACTATTGGAAGGAATAGAAAATATCAAAAAAAGCAAAACACCTTTTGCTGATTGGCTAAATTCTAGAGACGACAAAAATAATCCTGTGGTAAACGACATAAATAAATTCCTTGCAGATAATTACATTGACAATACGCAAAGTTTAGACTTCAAGGACTTCTTAACATTTTATGATGGTAGAAGAAAAACTTTAAAAATAAAACTTGAAAGCATACTTAAATAAAAAAGGCCAAACCGCTAACAGCAGTTTGGCAAAAAAGCGGGTTCAGTGTTTAATTGAATTTTCTACCTCGTATCAATATTTGTGGTATGTTGACAGTTTAGTGTTCCGAAGTCCGCTTCTTCGCAAAGCGGCAAAACGTTAGCGGCAAGCGTAAGACCCAAAAAAGACATGACACAAATGGCGACAGAATGAATATTGACACGATAAAAAAATATCTGCATAATTGTTTTCTCTTGACACTTCCCATTTTGATATGGAATATTGTCTTAGCTGACAAATTGCCCAAAGATTTCCAACCCAATATATTCTGGAAAGACATTCTTGCTTGGTTGACATACGGTGAAAATATTTCAAGGGCATTGGTTTTTATGCTTATTCTACTGATGCCTCTGAGTATTTCAACATTAACACAGAAACGGGGACTTATTTTATATGTGGGCGGGGTAATAGTATACTTTATCTCTTGGCTTGTCTTGATTTATTTTCCTGAAACCAGATGGAGCAATAACATCTTTGGATTTTTGGCACCTGCATACACCCCATTGTTATGGTTGACAGGAATCGGATTTATTGGAAATTCATTTTATTTCAATTTGCCCTATAGGCGCTGGTTTTTTATTTTGATAGTAATCATATTTCTGATATTTCATAACTACCACACAATGACAATATATTTCAGAACACATTAACTGACCATTCAAAAAATAAACCTAAAAAGAACACCAGTCGCTAATATCGGTCTGGCAATATGGCGGCTGAAGTGCTTCTATGAAACATTTGTGCAATGTTCAACAGCAGTATTCTATTGAACATTTGTGCTATAAATCCGCCACATCGCCAAGCCGAAAAACGTTAGCAGCAAACTTTAAATAAACTTATCAATGAAATCAATAATCTTCGTAACAATTTTAGTCCTTAATGCCATTTTCGCTTTTGGACAGGGAATTGAAAATGAGAAAATAAAATGGTACGATTATTATTGGGATGGTGATAGCACAAATCCTAAAGATGCCATGATTTTGAAATCTAAAATTGACACAGTTAATTTTATTTTTCGTTGGCAATTTGATACTGGCTCACCAAGAACTTTTGTATATGGTAATAGACTTGTTGCAATGTAAAAAATAATATAAATTTATAGGATGAAAATTTCTATAAGTGACTTAAAAAATGACAGGCAGTGGCGTTCGTCAACAGGATATGATGAGAACCGGTTTAAAAAGCTACTTACCTTATTTGAAGATACCTATTTAAAAAAATTCGGTAAAACACTTCCGGAGAGACAAGCTGATGGCCCTAAAAAATCAGCTATCACATCAGCCGAAGATTTACTGTTTTTTACTTTATTCAGTCTAAAGTCCGGCCTCACATACGATTTACTCGGATTAGTAACCGGCATGGATGGTGCAACGGCTAAACGCAATCAGGATATAGGTATAACTCTTTTGAAATCAATGCTTAACGACCATAACTATGCCCCTGCCCTTTCTTTTGAAAGCGTTGAGGAATTTGAAATACATTTCTGGAAATATGATATGTTGATTATCGATGCTACCGAGCAGCCTATTCAAAGACCAGTTAACAGGAATGATCAAAAGGATCACTATTCTGGCAAAAAAAACGGCATACACTAAAAAATACAATCATTACAACGACGACAAAAGCGATTCTTTATATAGGCGCATATTGGTCCGGAAAAGTTCATGATTTCCGGATGTTAAAAGGGGAATTTCCACCAGAATTAGACTGGTTTAAAAAATTCAGCGTTTATATTGATCTTGGTTATTTAGGTTTCGATAAACTTTATCCTTGTAAAGCACTTTTTTTACCAAAAAAAGCAACTAAAAACCACAGCCTAACTCCGGAGCAAAAGCAGGATAATCAGCAAATGGCGAGACAACGCGTTGGTATTGAGCACAGTATAGGTGGTATGAAGCGTTATCGTATTTTATCAGACCGCTTACGTGTGCATGATCATGAAGGGCATGACTCTACGTTAGAAGTATGTGCCGGACTGTGGAATTACTACCTAATGAACTAGTAATCAGCACCACAACAAGTCTAATGTTTGGAATTCATTTACGACAGCTTTTCCATATTTAAAAGAACTTTTTTTCATTGTAGAGACTTTAAAGAATGACAACTTTATAAACCTAAAAAATGGGGGAATTGTTATTTCAGAAAAGAGATTACCAAAAAATATCATAGGCTACTTACCTAATTATGGGAATGTAATTGATAAAGATATAATACTTGACAATTTAGGATCATCAACAATGTTAGGTACAATTGGAATTGACATTTTTCGAGATGGTGTACTCGTTATCGACTTCAAAGAAAATAAAATTGGGTACACAGATAAATTATCACAGCAATTTTATAATAGTAGACATAACACCTTAGATTTTACCTTATATCAAAATCGAATAATTTTGCCTCTAAAAATCGGTAATGAAGTTTATTACTTTTTTTATGACAGCGGCGCTAGCCTATTCCCCTTAAAGACTACTGCATCATTTTCAAGCCTTTCTAATCTAGTAAGCTATAGTGACACATTATATAACATAACAACTTGGGGGAAATCTTATGATGTGCCAGGAGGAAAAATTAAAAAACGAGCTTTTTTGGGAAATATTAAAATAAAAAATCCCAAAATATATGTTCACCCTGACCCTGAACTTTATCATACAAACATTTTCAAAGAGGCAAATACTCATGGACTTATTGGCAATGCGTATTTTGACAAAAAATGATAGTTATAGACTTTACAAAAATGAAATTCACAATACTATGATAAGTCTGCTACTAACACGGGTTTTGCGTCAGGCGGGGTGACGTGGAAACTTGGAGCTTTTTGCTTCTAATGAACTATAGTAATCAATTGAAACTTTGTGCTCCGAAACCCGCCCGAACGCAAAGCCCCAAACCGTTAGTGGCAAGCTTAACAGACCGAAAGAATAGAAAGAAAAGATGGATGTAGAATTTATATACAGACCAATTTCAGGACAATATCCAGAGAAACATTTTGGAAACATAACACCAAATTGTCTATGGGTTAAGTTTGTAGATAAAGACGAACAAGAATGGGTTGGTTCATTTGAACAAAGTTGGGTTGAACAAGGTACGTTTGTAATAAACCTGACAAGTAAAGGAAAAGCCTTTATTGTTGCAGGAGGACAAACTTTTCTCATTGACATTAATACAAGAGAACAACTTAATAAAACTGAAATTTCGGACACCAAGACAGCAATAATAGACGAACAAGAAGAAAAAATATATTATTCAAGTGGTTTTGACTTACGCTTTATGGACATTAAAGGAAACGACTTCGTGCTTTTCGACAACTACTACTTTGACGATATAAAACTGAATGAAATAAAAGACAACAAACTGTATGCTACTTATTGGAACTTTCAGACAAGCAATGAACCTTTTCGTTTTGAAATTGACGTTTTGACAAAAGAAGTAAAAGACTCATTCTATAACTCTGAGACAAAATCATACACGTATGAAAATCCCAAACCGACATTCTTCTCAAAATTGACAAAATGGATAACGAAATGACAAGAAAGCCAGCCATTAACATCGGTTTGGCAATATGGCGGCTGAAGTGCTTCTATGAAACATTTGTGCAAGGTTCACCAGCAGTAATTCTATTGAACTTTTGTGCTAAAAATCCGCCCGAACGCAAAGCCCCAAACCGTTAGCAGCCATTATATGACAGACCACAACGACATAACAAACGAAGACGATTTTGACGACTTGGAAGACATAAGTTTTTCAGAGTTAAGCAACCTTGACTTGACGACAATTGACGAAAATGTTTCTTACAACATATTTGAGGACAATTTTCCGCAATGCACAATTACTCGACTTGGGGACAAATTACTTATCAGAATTGAGGAACACATTTATACAAAATACTGGTTCCATAAATATCACGCTTCTGTTTTTGCGACCGCAATGATGAAAGCTATAAAACGACTTCAACTTGAGGGTGTGCCATTCTCTGACGAAGAACTTGACGAGGACGATGAGGTGCATATTTTTGTTAGGTGGACACTGACAGAGCCTTCAAACATTGACAGTAAAACTTTATCAGAAAACATAAACTTAGCATTTGACAGCGTTTTTGAACGTGCAAACTCAATGCTTGAAAATTCTGACAGCGTTTTAATACTTGGCAAAGACACTGGCGAAGGACTTGACTTACTGAAACGTATTCAAACACATCTTGACAATTTAGGTTTCTACACCTACATAATTAAAGAGCAGCCAGACATCATTGGAGAAAGTGTAATGCAGAAAGTTTTACGATTTGGATTATCATCAAGGTTTGTAATAATTGAAAATAGCGAACCGACTGGACACCTATATGAATTTCCGCACATCACGAAATTTGCAGAGCTGACATCTATAGTATTACAAAGACAAGGCGAAGGTTCAACTTGGATGTTTGAAGACCTTTACTATAGACTACAAAACATCAAGAAGTTTGAATACACCAATGACACATTGGAAGAACAAATAGATATTGGAATAGAATGGGCAAACGAATATGCTAAGTCATTTGGCGATTACCAAAAACTGAAACTACCTTGGCTACAAAAGAAATAACGGCTGCTAACACGGGTTTTGCGTCAGGCGGGGGAGTGCTCTCTGAACTGTGTCAGCAGGATTTATTCAAATCGATGTGAGTGGATGCGCTCCTCAAAGATAATGCTGAACTGATTAATGATTTCCTTCCAATTGTAGGTGGTCGTCTCCCATTTGATTTGTAAGTTTTGAATCGCTAGATAGACCAGCTTTTGCAACGCAACATCTGAAGGGAAAGCCCCCTTCGTCTTAGTCACTTTGCGTAACTGGCGGTGATAGCCCTCGACGGTGTTGGTCGTGTACATCACCCTGCGGATGGCGGCTGGATAGTCGAAAAATGGCGACAATAATTCCCATTTCTCCAACCAAGGCTGTACGGCTTTGGGGTAAACTGGGCCCCATTTTTCCTGTACCACCAACAGGTTTTCTAAGCCTTGCTCCCGATTGGGGGCTTGATAAACCGTTTTCAGGTCGTTGGCAAACTCTTTAAGCAGCTTATCAGGCACGAAACGGAAACTGTTGCGGAGTTGGTGAACAATGCAGAGTTGCACAGTCGTGGCCGGAAACACATTGGCAATGGCCGTATCAAACCCTTTCAAGCCATCTACACAGGCAATCAACAAATCTTCTACGCCCCGTTGTTTCAGATCTGTCAGCACGGTCAGCCAGAACTTAGCGGACTCACTCTCAGCGGTGTAAATGCCGAGCACTTGCTTTTTGCCTGACAAACTTAGACCGATCACGCTGTAGAGTACACGCGTAACCACTTTGCCATCCTGACGTACTTTGTAATAAATGCCGTCTAGCCACACCAAGGTGTATAGGCTTTCCAGTGGCCGATTCTGCCACTCGCGCATAGCCGGGATAACTTTGTCTGTAATAGCAGTTAATTCGCTGTCTGAGAGTGAATAGCCATACATCTCCAACAGATGCTGGCTAATGTCAGCATAACTATTACCGATGCTATAGAGCGAAAGCACCTTCTGTTCAAGTTGAGGAGTCAGTACAACCTGTCGCTTCGGCACGATCTGGGGTTGATAGCTGCCGGTGCGATCACGAGGAGTTTGTAACTCCAAAGGACCGGCACTGCTTTTAACTTGCTTGGTGGTTTTGCCATTGCGACGGTTTTGCTCAGTGAGCCGGGTTTGGGTGAGATGTCCATCCATTTCCCCTTCCAAAGCAGACTCCAGAAAGTGCTTGAGCAAAGGAGCGAACAGACCGTTTTCACCCGTCAGCGGTTTACCTTCATAAAGGCCTTTGATAGCAGCCTGTTTAAAGGCTTCAAAATCGAACTCGTTAGTCATGATGGTGAAAGTTAGAGTTTTTATTCCCTTTATTCACCTGTGACACAGTTTAGCGAGCAGTCTCTCAGGCGGGGTGACGTGCAAACTTGAAGCTTTGTGCTTCTATTTAAGTTTTGTGCTTGCAGACAGATTAGCGTTCCAAAACCCGCCCGAACGCAAAGCCTGAAACCGTTAGCACCAATTTAATAGGCTTGTTGTGATGTTGATTATTAGGTCATTAGGTAATAATTCCAGAGTCCGGCACACACTTCTACTGTAGAATCATGTCCTTCATGATCATGTATACGTAAGCGATCTGATAATATACGATAACGCTTCATGCCGCCTATACCCCCGATAGCTATGATAAAGTCAAGGGTTATCGCTCGCATATCGCGAGTGATAAATATCGGGAAGGGCCTCTGGCCCGAAAGTCGGCTTGTTACAAAACAATCTACGGGCGGGCGGGACACCCTTTGGGATATAAATCAATCGCGGAACGCGAGCGATAACGGGCTAATTCGTTTAAGATCCCAATCTGAAATTCTGGGCTTGTAGGGATTTCGGGCCCGCACTCATTAACTCCATGCTCCAGCCTGGAGAGTGTGGAGTAAGTCTTCTTAAAACCGGCCTGGCCTAACCATGATGCCGAAGCAGGAACATGGCATTTCAAGGCCTGACCAATAGCCAGGCCATGCCAATGCCCTGAGCTTGCTGCGATTCCCCAAACTAAAGTTTGGGGTTGTGAAAAAAGGGGTGTAAAACCCGCAGGAGCTTAACACCAAAGCACAGGCTTTACTGTCCTGCCCCCCTCAACTTGCCAATCCATGCCCAAAATCCTTTATTGCCTGTATGAAAACCTTCCAAGAAACACAGCGAATGACCCAATGGTGGTTGTGGATCATCCTTGGCGGCCTGGCCGGAATCTGGGTGTTGGGCATCATTAAGCAAATCGGTATGGGCGAACCGTTCGGCGATAAACCGATGTCAGACGCGGGATTGCTTTTGTCTGCCTTACTGCCCTTTGGTTTGCTCCTGTTCTTCCGTCTGCTCATGCTCAGAACCCGCGTCGATGAACGCGACATTCACATCAACTACCGGCCGCTCTGGCGAACGCAGCGCCGGTGGGACGAGATTCAGGAGGTCAGGCTCGAAACGTACAGCGGGTTCATCGGCTACGGCATCCGGTTTACCGGCACCTATGGCACCGTCTACAACGCCAAAGGCAATCGGGGGCTGCTGATCCGGAAGAAAAACGGGAGCCGCCTGATGATCGGTACGCAACAGCCGGATGAACTGCTGGCGGTGGTGCAGGCCTACCTGACGGCCCGTTAACGTTCATCAACCTGTATGTAAAAACGGGTGGTATCGACCTCAAAATCGGCCTCGCTCATGCCGGGCAGGGTGATGGTCTGCCACGTAGCCGTTGGCCGGATCAGCCCGTATTGGTCCGGTCGTTTGGTCACCGATACCGGCATCCGGAACCCCGGCACATCGGCGGCCCACCGGTACCGTACCACGAGCGCATCGGCCTGTTCCTGCATCTGAAGCTGTAGCCTCGGCAGGGTGGTGTAGTGCAGGTACTGATCAAAGAACCAGCGGTAGTCGGTGCCCGTAACCGTCCGGATATACTGCACCAGATCGGCCGTTCGCAGGGTTTTGTAGCGGAAATGCTGCTGAATCCCCGTCAGGATGGCCGCCCACAGGCTGTCGTTGGCCAGCATATGCCGGAACGTATACAGGATCAGGCTCCCTTTGCTGTACATATCCCCGATGTCGTAATGAATGTGGTTCACGTCGGGCACACCCGCTACCGGTTCCTTGCCGATCACCTGCGGCGGCAGCGAGGCGATATAGGCGAGTTCGGCATCGTTGCCGAGAACCGTTTCCAGACAATATCCTTCTGAATACGTCGCGAAGGCTTCGTGTATCCACATATCGGCCAGATCGCTGCAACTGACATTATTGCCCCACCATTCGTGCGACGTTTCATGCCAGACCAGCTGCCGGATGCGCAGAGAATCCGTAGCCGACAGGCTGTCGGCGCGACCGGCCGGCAGCGGCCCGAACGAAACCGCACTCTGATGCTCCATCGGGTGGAGCGATTCCATGAGCGTAAAGCCGTCGCGCGGGAAGGGGTAGGGGCCGTAGTGTTTCTCCAGGGTGGCCAGCATTTGTTTGGTTCCGTCGAACACCCAGCCAAACGGTTTGCGGTTGTAGGGCATGGCGTAATAATTAATCGTCAACGTATCGCCGTTGACGTAATAGTCGCGCCAGTGGGCATAGTTGCCGATGTTGAGCGTGACGTTGTAGTTGTTGATCGGGTAGCTGACATACCAGTCGTACTCGGTCCGGTTATCAGGCAGGCGGGTTGTCCGGCGCAGGCGACCATTGGCGATCGTCATCAGCTCGCCCGGCACCGTCACCCGTATCCGCATGCTGTCGGGTTCGTCGGACAGGTGGTCTTTGTTGGGCCACCACAAACTGGCCCCCGATCCCTGACAAACGACCTGCACCCACGGATTCCCGTCGCGGTCCTGCTGCCATAGAAAGCCACCCACCATCGGTTGCGAGCGGTCGGCTTCCTGCGGAACTCCCGAATAGTCCACCTCAATTTCCGGCTGACTGCCCGGCGGCAGGGTTTCCGGAAAGCTGACAAATACCGCGTTGTACTCACGGGTATACGGCAGCGGTTGGCCTTGATACAGAAACTGCCCGATGGCCATGTTGGCGTATAAATCCAGCTGGATTTTCCGGATCGGTGCGAGCACCCGGAACCGGATGCGGTTGCGGCCTGCGATGGCCTTGCGGGCAATATCGACCTCCACGGCGAGGTCGTAAAACAACACATCGTAACTGCTCCGCAGGGGTGTCAGCTTACCCCGCAGCGTGTCCGCCCGGCTAAACCCGTTTTGCCGGTTGCTTAACCGGGGTTTGGGCGCGATGGTGGCCGGGACCGGTTTAGCGGGCAGGCTGACCGATACCGTATCGGCCGAAAGCGGTTGCTGGATGTTGTAATGTTCCCAGAAGGCGGGGTCCTGCTGATCGCCGACAATCCAGCTCATTGGGTTGCGGGTCTCGGTAATGTCGCCTTCCGCAAACGGCTGAATGCCTTTCGGCCCGACATCGGTCACGGTAAAGCTGGTCGAAACCTGCCACTTTTTGTCGGTCAGATTGCGTTGTTTGCTGTTAATCAGGGCTTCGTACCGGCGTTCGACATTGCTCAGGTACCAGTGCCCGTCGCCCGGGTTTTGCCGGTACGTGACCATCTCCCTGAAACCGGACATGCTGAATTGCAGGTGTGTCATCAGGGACGCCATCTTTTTCATCAGCCAGTTGTCGTTGTTTTCGCGATCCAGCCCCCTGTCGGTCAGCTTCAGGTCGCTGCGGACAAACGCCAGCGTTTCGGCGTCAATAAAAAGCCGTCCGGTTACGTAGCCTTTCCGGTGTTTGGGTTTGATGTCGATGACGTACAGCATCCGGTCGCCGGTAAGCACCTGAAGGCTGAACTGGTAAAATTTCTGATTCCGCTCGTTGAGGGTATTCCGTTTGTCATGAATGAGCTTCACAAAGTCGCCGTACAGCGAGCTGCGGGCGCCGTTGCTGAGGTTGATAAACTCCGGCATGTTGTGGCTTTTCGGGTCAATATTCCGTTTACGGCCCTTAATGAGCCGGAGCTGGTCTTTGCTGTCCGGCCGGTTATTCGCCGATTTATACACCGACAGTACCGCTTCGTTGTATCGGGCGGGATGACCATCGAACCGGGTGTCTTCCCGGTAAAAAGCGGTCAGGCCAACGGCGGTGGTATCGTAGTTGCGGGGAATGGCGGCGATGGCTTCGCGGAGAATATCGGCTGCACTTTTGCGTTGTGCCGTTACCTGTACCTCCGGCAAGGCAATGGCCGCGAGTTTGAGCCGGATGGTGGCGGGCGTGTTCCCGAGGCGGCCGGGCGGGAGGGTTTGCGAAACATACCCGACCGCCGATACCACGATCTGGCTGTTGGCCTGGCCGACGGGCAGTTTAAGCAGAAACTGCCCTTTTTCGTTGGATACCGTGCCGAGGTTTTTTCCTTTTACCGACAGGCTGGCAAACGGGACGGGTTCGCCTTTGTCGTCGCTGATGATAACGCCGGAAAAGGTAGTAATACCGGTCTGGGCGCGCAGGCCGGGGGCGAAGAGTGTGCCCCATAAGCAGAGCCACAGCGCAACGGTCAGGCGGGGACGAATAGCGGTCATTAGCGTTGTTTTTAGCCCAAAACACGCAAAAAACGGCCTTGTTGGCTACTCAAATCCGGATTTGAGAGCTCTTACATCCGGATTTGCCCGGTTTTCAGGCCATTTGCTGCTGAAGATAGGTCCCCGGCGTCGCGCCGGTGATCTGTTTAAATGTCCGCTGAAACGTAGCCTGCGAGTTAAAGCCGCACTCAAACGCAAGCCCTGTCAGGGTCAGGTGGCTGTAGGCCTGATCGGACAGCCGGCGCTTAAAGTCGTCGATGCGGTATTCATTCACAAACTGGTTAAAGCTCTTGCCAAGGTGCTGGTTCAGGACGGCCGAAATGGTTTTGGCGGGCAACTGTACGTGGCGGCTGACCTTGTCGAGGCTTAGTTCAGGGTCGAGGTAGAGCCGGTCGTTTTGCATCGCCTGTTGTAGCCGGGTAACCGCTTCCTCCGCCTGTTCGTCGGGCAACGACTTGCTCGGCAAGGCCTTGCCGGGCAACTCCTTGCCGGGCGGTTTCGGCAATGCCGGTGCAAGAAAGGTTGGCTCACTGCGGGCGTGCAGGTAACCGCGCAGTCCCAGCCAGTAAATCATAACCGCAATCGGGAGGTAGATTGGATACCAGCCCCAGGCATCCAGGAGGGCATTGCGCGTGGCCGGAATGATGTACGGAATCAGGTGGATGAGCCACAGGCTTTGAAAGGCCAGAAAAACGATCATGAACTGACGCAGCCAGCTGATATGGGTCAGTTGCTGCTGCGGGTGTGTATGGGTATAGTGTTGCAGCCACCGGTACGTAACAACCACATAAACGGTCACGGACAGCCAGCGCGGAATGTCGGAATAGACATTATAATCGTCCATAAACAAGGCTACGTCCTCCCGATAGCCATAATCGACCAGGCCTAGCAGCGCGCCGATGATGAAGCCCCAGCCCGCGAGTTTACTGCCCCAGTCGATCAGCACAGGCCAGAAATGCCATTTCTCGCGGCGCGTTAACCGGAAGTCCGGCTCCAGCAGCGCACGGGTGTAAAACCAGATCAGCGGCCCTATCGGCATAATCATGATAAAGGGCAGCAGATCGAGCATCAGGCTGATCCATCCATTCCTGACCGGCATGGCCACCGCCAGACTCGCCAGCCCCAGTAAGCCGACCAGTGTACCGAGGAGCCGGTTGGCCAGCCGGTTACCCGACCGGTGTACCCAGAGCAGTGTCGCCAGGATAAAGCCTTGCAGGGCACCGAGCAGCAGCAGCAGCGCAGGAAACGAGACAGTCATACGTATGGAGTCGGTTGTGATTGAATAATGTAACCTGAATAAGAGAAAATGTCAACCGACATACGCTGACTGTTGATAAAATCTATCAAAAAATTTGTGCAACCAAATAGTTGCGCGTATATTTGCAAATGAATGGTTGCATAAAGGGCGTTTTATGAGGAGAGATGTTTTTCAGGCGATAGCCGATCCGACGCGCAGGGCCATTATTGCGCTGATTGCGTTGCAGGCCATGACACCCAATGCCATTGCCGAGCACTTTGATACCACCCGGCAGGCGGTTTCGAAGCATTTACAGATTCTGACGGAATGTGAACTGCTCCGGCCGCAGCAGCAGGGCCGGGAAATCTATTATCATCTGGAAGTGGAAAAACTAAAGGAAGTAGATCAGTGGCTGGCGCAGTACCGGGCAATCTGGGAAACGCGGTTCAGCCAGCTCGATGAGCTATTATCAACACTTAAACAAGATACAAAATGAACACAAACCTGCTTTTCCGACTTTGTCGTAGACAAGGAAAACAACGCAATGTACGTTACCCGCTCGTTTGCTGCCGGCCGCGACCTGGTGTGGCAGGCCTGGACAACCGCCGAACTGCTCGAACGCTGGTGGGCTCCGAAACCGTACCGTGCCGAAACAAAATCCATGAGCTTTACGGAAGGCGGTCACTGGCTGTACGCGATGGTGTCGCCGCAGAACGAGAAGCACTGGGGCATGGTGTCGTATCAGGAGATTGAGCCGCAGCAACGCTTCAGCGCCCTGAACGGGTTCAGCGATGAAGACGGCAACCTGAATCCCGACTTCTCGCGTTCGCACTGGACCAATGTTTTCAGCGAAGAAGAGGGTACCACAACCGTTTCCATCACGATCCGTTACGAAAGTCGGCAGGCGCTGGAAACCATCCTGCAAATGGGCTTTAAGGGAGGCTTTACGATGGGACTGAGTAATCTGGATCAATTGCTGAAGGAGCTGAAATAGCTTCTCAATCAGCTGATAACAAAACGGACCGGTACAGTCAGTACCGGCCCGTTTTGCATGTTAAAACTCGCCTTCGCCTACGTCTTTGGCCTTTTTCTTCGCCTGACGGAGGCGGTAGTTGAACGTCAGATTAATTTGCCGCAGACGGCCCTGAGAGTTGCCATACGTATAAAAGTTATCCCCTTCGGTAATTGACCGGAACCGGCGGGAGTTGAATACGTCGATGACGTTGAGAGTCAGCGTCGCGTTGTTATTCAGGATGTCTTTACTCATCGCCAGGTCGAGGGTGGCAATGGATTTCCGGCGGCCCTGCGGTGTTTTTTGTGGTGCTTCGTAGTTGCCGCGCAGCTGCAGATCAGTGTTTTTCCAGAACGTAAACCGCGTGGTGGCACGGGTAAACCAGCTGTACGTATCGCTCTGGTAGCTCACGTCGAGGTTGCTGCCGTTGGTAACGGCGCGGAAAAAATTCATGCTGCCGTCGATTTTCCACCATTTGTAGGGCGTATAAGATGCCGCAAACTCAGCTCCGTATGAATTTTCAGTCGCCAGGTTTTCGGGACGGGTGGTGGAGTTGCCCAGCTCATCGACCCGCCGGATCCGGATGATCTTGCCGTTGGTATGCCGGTAATACAACGACGAGCTGATTGAGCCTTTCTCCACGTATTTGACGTGCCCGATTTCGAAGGCATTCGTGAATTCCGGATTCAGGTCGGGGTTACCGCTCCAGAAGTTACGGGCGTCGCTGAAGGTCATGAAAGGGCTCAGGTCGTTGTATTGCGGCCGGCGCACGCGGCGGCTGTAGCTCACCTGCAACGCATGCTGACGGGGCAGGTCATACGTGGCGTGAACGCTCGGGAAGAGGTTGGCATAGTTGCGCGGATTCACCTCATTGGTTTGTTTCAGGGTGGTGGTCACGCCGGTCCATTCGGCCCGTAAACCGGCCTGATACGAGAGCTTGCCGCTTTTGTTGCCCACAATGCCATACAGGGCATTGATCCGTTCTTCATACAAAAAGTCGTTGGTCAGGCCCGGCAACTGAAACCAGCTGCCGTCGGGGCGCTGCTGGGTTACGGTATAGTCGTTGGTCATGTTACGGGTGCTGCTGCGGAGACCGGCTTCAAACTTTCCCTTCTGCGCAAACGGCTGTACATAGTCGACCTGTACCAGAAACTGCTTTTCGGTTTCGTCGTTGAGCGAACGCTGCAACTGATTCGAGATCGGTTTGTTGGTTGGCGAATAGATTTGTTGGCCGAAATACTGGTCGGAGCTTTCCCAGTTGTCGAGGTAGCGGACATCGGCGGTCAGCTCGTGGCCCTCGCGGGTAAACGACCGTTTATAGGTGATCGCATACTCCGAATTCGGTTCCGTTTCGGTTTCGTCCTGGGTCCGGTTAGTGATGGTTTGCAGGTTGTTCAGGGTATTGATGTAGTCGCGGTAGCGCAGGTCGGTGTAGCGTTTCCCTTTGCTGATGCGCCAGGTATAGGCCCCCGTCAGTACGTTTTTCGGGTTAAAAAAGTAGTCGATACCCGCCCGGGCACTGTTGTTAAGCCCCTTAAGTTTACTGTTCGACGTTTGCTGGTAAATCCGCGTCGTATCGCCGTCGTACACTTCCTGATACAGCGACCCGCGGCCGGGCGTATTGCGGAACGAAGCGGTATAGTTCACGAAGAAATTCAGGTTTTTCCGGCGGTAGTTGACGTTGGCGGCCGCGCCGTAGTTGGTCGGATAGCCCGTAATAATGTCAAATGAGCCATTAAAGCCTTGTTTCTGTTCTTTTTTCAGGATGATGTTGATAATCCCGCCCATGCCCTCGGCTTCGTAGCGGGCCGACGGGTTGGTGATGATCTCGATGCGTTCGATGGCGCTGCCCTGCAATTGCTGAAGTCCACTGCCGCCTTTGATACTGACCAGGCCCGATGGTTTGCCGTCGATCAGAATCCGGACGCTGTTACTGCCCCGCAGACTGACATTCCCCTCCACATCGACCGCCACCGACGGGACATTGCTCAGAATATCGACCGCCGTGCCGCCCGCGTTGGCCAGGTCTTTCCCGACGTTGAAAATCTTTTTGTCGAGGGCAAGCTCCATGGTGCTTTTTTCGCCTTGTACTACCACTTCATCGAGAGTTTTGGATGAAACGGCCAGTTTCAGGTTGCCGAAGTTATAGGGTGCATTGGCTTTGGTAAGCTGGAAGCCAGCGGTTTTAGTCGGTTTATAGCCCACAAATTCGAGCAGTGCGTAATAGCTGCCGGCCGGTGCATCCATAGCAAACTCACCTGATTCGGCGGTGATGCCGCCGGTAACGAACGAACTGTCGGCCTGCTTAAAAAGCCGCACACTCGCATAACCCAGTGGACTGTTTGTTTGTGCGTCAACAATTTTGCCTTTTAGCTTCAGCTTTGCTCCATCCTGTGCCTGTGTCGCAGGCAACATCAGGACGAAAAGCAGTAGCGTTAGCCAGCCGGCACGGAAAACCGGTAATCGGAAAGGTATCAAGGTAAAGGATTGTTTCATCGGGGAAGTAAGTACATTCTTTTTTTGAAAAAGGAAGCTTAACCGCATTTTACTCTATATCGGTTTGGTCTTTTTGCTCATAAAAAGCTGAGTAGTATAAAAATGCCGAATCCCGCAAAGCAAATTCTGTGAACAAAAGGTTAGTCATCATATGAATATGGTGATGATCAGTATCTTTACGCGTTAATCCGTTTATTGACTACGTAAATCATTAACACCCTTGAAATACATCTATCTTATCTTCGCCTGGCTCTGTGTGTTTTCCCTCAACGGTATGGCCCAAACATCCTGCAACTGTGCCGTAACCATCACGGCTGGTGGGATGTACCAGAACTCAAAACTGAAAGTACAGCCTGGTCAGACGGTCTGCATCCAGGCCGGTCATTACGATGGGATCCGGCTGGTGGGCTTTGTCGGTACGTCCGCCAATCCCATCCGGATTGTCAACTGCGGCGGTCTGGTCGGACTTGGTTCCGAAACCAGTAACTACGCCGGGCTTGAGATTCAGGATTCTAAATACATCGTTGTGAGTGGTTCGGGCGACAGCTCGATCCCATACGGCTTTAAAATTGATAAGTCGAAGTCAGGCGTGGCGGCGGTTTCGGTCAGCGGTATGAGCTCAAACTACGAAGTGGAGCGGGTCGAAGTGGCCAAAGCCGGTTACGCGGGCTTTTTTATGAAAACCGACCCCGCCTGCGACACCACGGCCAACTACCCCAACTTTACGATTAACGACGTAAAAATCCACGACAACTACATCCACCACACCAGCGGCCCGGGCATGTTTTTGGGTAGCGGCTATACCATGGCTACCGGCCGGACCATCACCTGCAACGGCGTGAACAAGGTCGTTTATCCGGCGCAGACGTATGGCATGCAGGTGTACAACAACCGCATCGAGCGCACCAGCAGCGCGGCGTTGTGGGTCAACAATGCGCCTGATGCCAGCGTACACGATAACATTATGCTCTACAACAACCTGGGCGCTGTACCGGCTGGCTGGCAGGTAGGCGGTTCAGCGGCCTGTGGCTGTGATTATACCATCACCAAAGCAGGGACTTACAACAACTGGCTGCTGGAAGTTGCGGCGGGGAAAAAGGTCTGCGTGCAGTCCGGATTGTACGATAACATCACGCTGACCAACTTTGAAGGCTCACCCACGCAGCCGATCCGGTTCGTGAACTGCGGCGGCCAGGTACTGGTGCAGTCCAGCGCGGCGACCAGTACCGTACAGGTGAAAAACAGCCGGTATATTGCCCTGAGCGGTACCGGCGATGCGGCTTATCCGTATGGCTTTAAAATCAATAACCTCAATACGGGCGGGAATATGGGCATCGCGGTCGGCGACCTGAGCTCCGACGTCGAAGTTGACCACGTAGAAGTAGCAAAGGCCGGTTTCGCCGGTATCATGGTTAAAACCGATCCGGGCTGCGATTCGGCAACCTGGCGGTCGAATTTTACGATGTACAATGTGAAGGTGCACGACAACTACATCCACGATGTGGGCGGCGAAGGGCTGTACATCGGTAATTCGTTCTTCGGCGACGGCATGACGGTGACCTGTAACGGCGTAACGAAACAGGTATACCCGCACCTGATTTACGGCCTCGAAATCTACAACAACCGCATCGAACGGAGCGGGGCAGAGGGGTTGCAGTACGGCTGTGCGCCCGACGCCAAAGTGCATCATAACTGGATGAAAGACACCGGTATTTCGCCTTTCGCCAGCTACCAGAACAACGGGTTGCAGGTAGGGGGCGGTGCCGGCGGCGATTGCTACAACAACACCATCCTGAACGCCTCGGGGATGGGTATTATCATAGTCGGGCACTGGGGAAATAACCGGCTGTTTAACAACGTGATCAGCCAGGTGGGCGGCGACGGGATTTTCTGCGACGAGCGGACGGGCTCCCTGCCAAACACGTACGTACAACTGATTAATAACACCATTACCGGTTGCGGCCGCGACGGTATCCGGCTCTATAACCAGATCAATATCAATACGATTGCCAACAACGCCATTACCAATTACGGAACCAGTGGCGCGGCGGCCAGCAACGGCTATGTGGGTAAGCCGTTTGCGTTCCAGCAGGGCGCAACGGCCACCATGCTGAATAACTATACTGTGGCTGCTACGTCGGCGGCGGGTTTTGTTGATCCGGCCAATGCCAACTTTGCCTTACTGTCCGGCTCGCCGCTGATAGATGCCGGAGCCAATGCGGCGAAGTGGGGCGTAACGGTTGACCGGCTGGATGTGTCCCGTCCGCAGGGGGCAGGCTACGACATCGGCGCCTTTGAGTATGTACCACAGGGCGCGCGCGAAGCGGCCGGTCTTTCGGCCGAAACAACGGAATGTGAAGCGCGGGCCTATCCGCTGCCCGCGCAGGATCAGGTGACGATCCGCGTACCGGAGGGGGCGTATATCCGCGAGATTGAGGTGTATTCGTTACAAGGTAAGCGCATCCGGAACGTGCAGCTGCCTGGTACCGCCACGACCCATACCCTAACCACTCGTGATTGGCCTGCGGGGCTGTATCTGTACATGGTATTGACCAGCAAAGGGCATTTACAGGGGCGTTTGCTGAAAAATTAACTGCTGTTTACCGCAACAGAAAGGGCTGTGTACGCGCAGCCCTTTTTTGGTGATTCACCAAACAGTAGGTGCCGGGCGCGGGTTAGGTATGTACATTCCAACGAACTGGTGAGGTATGAAACGTGCGGTATTGATTTCGGTCTGGTTGGCAAGTGCCACAATTGTTTGTTACGGGCAACGCGATACGGCGCGTCCGGCTCCCCCTCCGGCGAATCCGCCGATCATGACTCCGGGTATTGACTCCCCGATCTCGGCTCCCGGGACCATGCTGCAATCGTCAATGCAGACGCAGCCTGAGCGCCCTCTCCGCCGGAAACGAAAAGGCAAACGCGGTATGCAGGTTGAACCCCTGAGCGATCCGCGTGGTTTCGGCGTGGCGATTCCAATCGGAACGGCCAAAAAAGACTCTCTGCGGAAAGAGAAGCCGTAACAGCGGGTCGATGCGCTGCTTTTTTTCGGAATAAAGCAAAATCGTTACCTTTAAGGAGTGATGAACAGGCCCTGTCGTGCTGTTTCTATGGTAGCTGAACGGGGTGAGTGTTTCTTTACTTAAAAAAGAAGCAGATGGATACCCTATTGATTGAACTGACAAACCCAAAAGCTTTTGATCTTGTGAAAGATCTGGAAGCGCTTAATATTCTGCGTATTATGAGCCGGCAGACTGTTGATCCGCCACGGCTTTCAGACCGTTTTGCCGGAAAACTATCTGCCGAAACGGCTAAAGCCTTACATCAGCACATACAGGAAAGCCGTAATGAATGGGAAAGCCGGAGTATTTAATTGACAGTAATGTGGTAACCGATTACCTGGCCGGGCTTTTGCCTTCAACCGGTATGGAGTTCATGCATCCGGTCATTGATGCAGTACCCCGGATATCGGTAATCACGCGTATTGAAATCCTTGGTTTTAATACAACAGAATATGGGCTGATTGCGGATTTTGTGGAACATTCTATTGTCTATGACCTGACAGAGCCGATTATTCAGGAAACGATTGCGCTGCGGAAAAGCCGTAAAATTAAGCTTCCGGATGCTGTTATTGCCGCAACGGCACTGGTACATGGACTGAAGTTGATTACTCAGAATGAAGCTGACTTTCTGGGAGTTAAAGGTCTGTCTGTTTTGAATCCGCACAAACGATAAACGAAAAAGGTTACCTTTGCAGGCTCAATTGCTTACGAACATGACCTTCGAGGAGTTAAATCTTAATAAACCACTGCTCAACGCCCTGAATGACCTGGGCTATACAACCCCCACAACCATTCAGCGGAACGTGTTTTCGGTCGTGATGTCGGGGCGGGACGTATGCGGCATTGCACAAACGGGCACCGGTAAAACGTTTGCCTACCTGCTGCCGATGCTGCGTCTGCATCAGTTCGCCAAAGACCGGCTGCCGCAAATGCTCATTCTCGTACCCACGCGCGAGCTGGTGACGCAGGTGGTCGAATCCATAAAAAAACTGAGTACCTACATGAACCTGACGGCGGTCGGGGTATACGGTGGGGTAAATATGAAGCCGCAACAGGCTGAACTACAGGCTGGAGCCGACGTGGTAGTCGGGACGCCGGGCCGTTTGTTTGATCTGGCCCTGAACGGCTCCCTCAAGCTGAAATCCCTGAAACGGGTCGTCATTGATGAGGTCGATGAAATGCTGAATCTGGGCTTCCGGCCGCAGATTACCCGCCTGTTTGACCTGATGCCCGCCAAACGGCAGAACCTCCTCTTTTCGGCGACGCTGACCAGTGAGGTAGAAGCGATACTTGATACGTATTTTGCCAATCCGGTCCGCGTTGAGGCCGCTCCGGCCGGAACGCCCCTCGATAACATTGCGCAGACCGGCTATGAGGTCCCCAACTTCAATACCAAAATCAATTTGCTGCAATGGCTGCTGAAAACCTACGACGAAATGACCAAGGTGCTGGTGTTCGTCTCGACCAAGCAACTGGCCGATCAGCTCTATGACCGGTTGTCGGCGCTGTATCCGGAGCGGGTCGGGGTTATTCACTCCAATAAGGCCCAGCAGCACCGGTTTGCCAGTGTGCGCCAGTTTCACGAAGGTACGTATCGGGTACTAATTGCTACGGACGTAATCGCCCGGGGTATTGACGTGGCCGAGGTTACGCACGTAATCAATTTTGACCTGCCCGAGCAGCCGGAAAGCTACATCCACCGCATTGGCCGGACGGGCCGTGCTGACCGGAAAGGCATTGCTATCAGCCTGCTTACCAAACGCGAAGAAGACGAACAGGCTGCCATTGAAGCCCTGATGAACTACCAGATCCCGATCACGCCGCTGCCCGACGACCTGGAGATTTCGGATGTGCTCCTGCCCGGCGAAATGGAAAAGGTGCAGATGAAAATGCCGACGCTGAAAGTGACGCGGCCGGAAGACGGGGGCGGGGCTTTCCACGAGAAGATTGCCAAAAACAAAAAGGTGAATGTACGCCGGAACCATGCTGAAGAAATGATGAAAAAGTATGGCCGGCCCATCCGTAAAACCAGACCGAACAATTAATTACCGCAGCCAACCGGCTGACTAACAGACTGCCTGACTATGGGTCATGTGTCGCAGACCGGTAGCCAGGCAGTTTCCTTTTTACCTATGTCATTCTCATCCCTTGGTTTATCGCGGCCGTTGCTGAAGACAGTGGCCGCCCAACAGTATACAAACCCGTATCCGATTCAGGAACAGGCCATTCCGGCCATTCTGCGGGGTCGGGATATTTTAGGCATCGCCCAGACCGGCTCAGGCAAAACGGCCAGTTTCGTGCTGCCCATTCTGGAATATTTTCAGGGCGAACGCATCGGCCGGAACCGCTTTGTGAAAGCGCTGGTGCTGGTGCCGACCCGCGAACTGGCCGTGCAGGTGGCTGAGGTTTTCCAGACATTCGGGGCTCACCTGCCGCGTAAAGTCAAAACGCTGGCGGTCTACGGTGGCGTGTCGATCAATCCGCAGATGATTGCGCTCCAGAATACGGAAATTGTCGTGGCGACGCCCGGCCGCTTGCTGGATCTTGTGTCTTCGAACGCGCTGCGCTTATCGGCGATTGAGATGCTGGTACTGGACGAAGCCGACAAAATGCTGAACCTGGGTTTCGAGGAAGAAATGCAGCAGATTTTTGAGCTGTTACCAACCAAACGCCAGACCCTGCTTTTCTCGGCAACCCTCGGCGATGCGGTCGATAAAATTCAGGCCAACATTCTGAAAAGCCCGCTGCGTATCGACGTAACTGAAGCGGCTCCCGATCTGGAAACCATCCGGCAGGTGGCATACCGGATCGCGCCGGAACGTAAAGGGCCTTTCCTGCGCTACCTGATTAAGTCGCAGAACATGACGCAGGTGTTGGTATTTGTCTCCTCGACCCGAACGGCCGATAACGTAGTGGGCAAACTGAACAAAAACGGCATCAAGGCGATCGGTATCCACGGCGATAAGGCACAAACTACCCGTCTGGAGGCGTTACAGCAGTTTAAAGATGGTAAGGCTACGGTGCTGGTATCTACCGATTTATTGTCGCGGGGGATTGATATTCAGGAGCTTCCGTACGTAATCAATTATGAGTTACCGCGTTCTCCGAAAGATTATGTCCACCGCATTGGCCGGACGGGCCGGGCTGGTGCCGAAGGCGATGCCATTACGCTGATTTGTCCGGAAGACGAACACCACTTTAAGATTATTCAGAAAAAGATGGGCAAGCGGGTTGAAATCCGCGAGTCAGAAGGGTTAGATTTGACCGGCGAGTAAGCTTTTAGGGAAAACTAACCATGATGGAACACACAACTCAGCGCGTATGGCGGGGCCTGGCCCTTGCTCTGGTATCGGCCGGATTCAGTTTATCGGTGCAGGCACAGATCGGTGTCGGGGCGAAAGCGCCCAAAGATGCTGAGGTCTTATTTGACGGCAGCCGCAAGATGCTGGACGAAAAATGGACGTACTGGGAGGGCCCCCGGCTGGCGGCGTCGTTGCCCATCAAATGGAAAATTGAAAAAGATCCTGCGGGTGCCGGGACGGTGATGAACACCAACGATCCGGCCGCTGCGGGCGGGAAGTATGGTGCAGCCGACATCGTGACGAAGGAAGCCTTCCGCGATTTCCGGCTGCACATTGAATTCTACATCAGCAAACCCGGCGGTAACAGCGGTGTTTATCTGCAAAACCGCTACGAAATTCAGGTGCTCGACGGCGATACAACCTCGCACGGTTTGGGAGCGGTCATCAACGAAACACCGTCGCCGTATTATGCCTACAACGGCGTCGGCAAATGGAATGCCTATGACATTGTGTTCCGCGCTGCCCGCTTCAAAGACGGTAAACGGGTTGAAAACGCACAGGTAACCATGTACTTCAACGGCAAAAAGGTCCACAAAAACCAGCCGATCAGTCAGGTATGGGGCGGCCCCAACTCCGGTATTGACGGCGGCAATGACGGGGGCAAAGGCATCACCGATACACCCGGCGGTCTGAAACTACAGGCGGAAGGACATGATGTACTGTACCGCAATATCTGGATCAAACCGCTTGATCTGAAGACGGCCAATACTGATTTTTCAAAGTAAACGGGGTATGCGTCGCAGGCGTATAAAAGAACGACAAAGCCCGAATTTGCCATATAAACGCAGTTTTTTTCGGCTGAAGCTAGTATTTTATTAGATTGCTGACGTATTACACAGTTAGACGAGTCATATACAAATTACTTCCTGCCTGATACATGCGTAAAAAGAAAGTAACTGCGTCCGGTTCCCGCCGGTCGTTTCTGAAAACACTGGGTGTTGCGGGTGCTGCCGCTACAACGGCTCCGGCTGCGCTGGCCGGAACGGCAACAACGGGTGAAGTAGGTGCGCCACAGTACCTGAATCTGGTGAGAAGCCACGCGAGTACGGCCGCCAACGAAAAAATCCGGATCGCGCTGATCGGCACGGGCGGGATGGGAATCGGTGATACCCAGACGGCGTTGCAGGTCGACGGTGTTGAAATGGTGGCTGCCTGTGATCTGTACGATGGCCGCCTGCGCCGCGCTAAAGAATTGTGGGGCGATCAGATCATGACCACCCGCGACTACCGGGAAGTGATTGAACGGAAAGATATTGATGCAGTGATCAACGCAACGACCGATCACTGGCACGAGAAAATTTCGTCGGATGCGATGCGCAAAGGCAAGCACGTATACTGTGAGAAGCCGATGGTGCAGAAGGTTGCCGACGGGCACACCCTGATTAAAGTATCCAAAGAAACCGGTAAGGTGTTTCAGGTAGGCAGTCAGTTTGCCAGCTCTATTCTGGTATCGAAGGCGCAGGAATTGCTGAAAGCCGGTGAAATCGGTGAAATCGTGTTTGCCGAAGCACAGTATGACCGCCATAGCGCCATGGGTGCCTGGCAGTATTCGGTTCCGCCGGATGCCTCGCCGCAAACCGTTGACTGGGATACGTACCTGGGTAGCGCGCCGAAACGGCCGTGGGATCCGCTCCGGTTCTTCCGCTGGCGGAACTATCAGGACTATGGGACCGGTATTGCCGGTGACCTGTATGTACACCTGCTGACAACCCTGCATACGATTACCGGCTCAAAAGGCCCTAACCGTGTGTATTCGAGTGGCGGTATCCGGTACTGGAAAGATGGCCGGGATGTTCCTGATATTCAGCTCAGTATCTATGATTATCCAAAAACAGACGTACACCCTGAATTTAACCTGACGACGCGGGCTAATTTCGTTGACGGCGGCGGTGGCGGCTATCTGGTGCGGCTGGTCGGTACCGAAGGCGACTTATCACTGGGCTGGGATACGGTAACGGTGCGGCGGAACAAATTCCCGAAAGCGCCGGGTATGTCGATCGACAACTTCCCGAAAGACCAGAAAGAGCTGTTCCTGGCGCAGTACAATAAAATGTATCCGTCGCGGCCGGAAATGGAAGGCCCGAAAGAGTTTAAATACACCGCGCCGAAAGATTACAAGGGCGACCGGTATGAGCACTTTGTCAACTTCTTCAACTCAATCCGGACCAATGCGCCGAACATTGAAGATGCCACCTTCGGTCTGCGTGCCTGCGGTCCGACTCAGTGCGGGAATATGAGCTACTTCCAGAAGAAAATTGTTGGCTGGGATCCGGTCAGCATGCAGATTCTGGGTTAATTACAGGCCGTACCGGATCGCCAGGCGATCCGGTACGGCTTTTTTTAGATAAGAATCCCGCCTGCTACTTCAATCCGCTGGGCGTTGACCCACCGGGCGTCTTCCGAACACAGGAAGGCAACGACCCCACCAATGTCTTCCGGCAGACCCACGCGCCCTAAAGCAGTCAGCGATGAAAGCTGACGGTTATAATCCTCATTATCGCGGACACGGCCCCCGCCAAAATCAGTTGCTATCGGCCCTGGCGCCACTACGTTGGATCTGATTCCGCGTGCGCCTAATTCTTTGGCCATGTAGCGGGTCAGTACCTCAACCGCACCTTTCAGCGAGCCATATACCGCCGAGCCCGGATACGAGAAACGGGCCAACCCCGACGAAATGTTAACAATTCCTCCGCCGTCGTTCATGATCGGCAACAAGCTCTGGGTCAGGAAGAAAACCCCTTTATAGTGAACGTTGGTTAACTGGTCAAACTCTGCTTCGGTGACCTGTCCGATCGGGGTATACCCGGCAATGCCGGCATTATTGATCAGGAAATCAAAGTGGTCGGTACCAAACGTGGCTGATAGGGTGTTGGTCAGTTCGCCGGCAAATGCGGTAAACCCGGCGATCTCGCCGGCATTGAGCTGAAGGGCGGCGGCTTTCCGGCCAAGTGCCTGAATCGCGGCGACAACGGCTTCGGCTTCATCCCGGCGGCTGTTATAGGTCAGGATAACATCGGTTCCTTTTTTGGCCAGACTCAGGGCCATGTCTTTGCCTAAACCGCGGCTACCGCCGGTTACGAGGGCAATTTTGCTGCTTGCTGTCATTGTGTTTGTGTTTATTAATTGGTGACACAAAATTGCAGCAAAATGGCCCCCTGCTGTTTGCAAACATCAATCGGTTATTTGCAAAAATCAAATCATGCCTGTCAGGACCGGAAGGCGACGGGCGATAAGGTGGTCTGTTTGCGGAAGAAGTTAGAGAAATGGGCAACTTCTTCAAAACCGAGGCTAAAGCTGATTTCAGAGATTGTCCAGTCGGTTTGCCGGAGCAGAATCTTGGCTTCCTGAACGATGCGGCTGCCGATAAGTTCCGTTGTGGTTTTGCCGGTATTTTCTTTCAGAACCTTGTTGAGGTGGTTGACATGCACCGACAACCGTTCGGCATAATCCTTCGCCGTCCGCAGCCCGAGCTGCTGCCGGGTCGACTCAATCGGAAACTGGCGTTCGAGCAGTTCGACGAACAGCGATGAAATTCGGGCAGAGGCCGTATGCGTTGGATAAAGGGATGTGGCCGGTTGCAGTTTCTGGCCGTAATGGATCAGTTCGAGCACATAGGTTCGTAGCAAGTCATATTTATACGCGTAGTCTGACGCGATTTCGCGGTGCATTTTCCGGAAAATTCCTTTTACTTCGGCGGCTTCTTCATCGGACAGCTGGAAGACGGGATAGCCGCCGGGTTGATAAATAGGCAGTTCATCCAGTGTAATGCCGCTTTTGGCCGGTATCATAAATTCATCGGTAAAAACGCAGAAATGCCCGCCCTGTTCATCGTCAAGCGAGGTGTAGTTGTACGGGATTTTCGGTGTCGCAAACAGGAGCGCATTTTTCTCGATATCAATCACCTTGTCGGCGTACTCCGCGCGGTTATGTCCGCAGATCAGGCTGATTTTGTAGTAAGCCCGCCGGTTATACGGCATTGGCGCCGGATTTTTGCCGTCGCGTTTCCGGAACATATCGGCGATCGCGAAGACATTGAAGTGACCGATCTCCTTATTAATGCCTGCCGGAATGAGCTGGGCGGTTTCCTCGTAAAAGTCTTCAATCGTTCTGACGTCCATAACTGCCTCGGTTGCAAAAATCAAATATAGGACTTTATCGGATACCGTCAGGCGTTGGTATGTAAAAATGCTGTTTACCAGACCATATGAAATTACCGCGTTAAAAAAATAAACGCGGTAACAACCGCCGGGCTGAATGTGTTACCCTCGTAGAGACGCAATATTTTGCGTCTCCTCAACCGTCAGGTAAATGGATGGTTATGGTTTTGGGCTGGGGCTGAGACGCAATATTTTGCGTCTCCTCAACCGTCAGGTAAATGGATGGTTATGGTTTTGGGCTGGGGCTGAGACGCAAGATGTTGCGTCTCCTCAACCGTCAGGTAAATGGATGGTTATAGTTTTGGGCTGGGGCTGAGACGCAAGATGTTGCGTATCTACGGGTTGGCTTGTACATTGTGAATACGCTGAGGTAAATGGAATATGACAGCGTACCTATACGAAAAAATATGTGGAAGAATTGGTTGTTTGCCGTAACACTAAGTGTAGCGTTTAGCCTGATTGCCGTGTCGGCGCAGGCGCAAAATACGCCCTGGAAGCTGGAAAAAGATAAAAACGGGATTCAGGTATTTTCCCGGTTCACCGAAGGAAGCCGGTTTAAGGAGATGAAAGTCATCTGCGAAATTGACGGAACACTGCCGCAACTGTGCGCCTATATCTCCGATGTGGATCACTATCCTGAAGTCGTTTACAAGAACAAACAGGCTTACGTGATCAAGCGCATCAGCGATCGGGAGATCCTGTATTACAACGAAACTACGCTGCCGTGGCCGGTTAAAAACCGCGATCTGGTGATTCACCTGACGTTTATTCCGGACGCGGCCAAAAAAGAGCTGCGGATTCATACCGAAAATGCGCAGGGGTATGTCGCCGTAAATCCTGATAAGGTGCGGGTACCTTACTGGCGGGCCGACTGGACGGTGGTGAAGAAGGGCCCGAACCGGCTGGGCATCGAATACGTATTCCGCGTTGATCCGGGCGGCGAAATTCCGGCATGGGTGATTAACATGACCGCTGCCGTGGGGCCTTATACGTCTTTTTCCGGTATGGAAGGGTTTCTGAAGCTGCCGCGCTATCAGGGCCGGCAGTTTTCATTCCTCAACTTTTAACGACACAGAATCCTGTACCTTTGTGATTGCGCGGTTATGTGACCGGCCTGCGCCGGGATCGCGAAATCGCTCAATCATAAATCACTCAATACACATGGATCAGATCAAAGAAGATTTATATAACCTCATCACCGAAACAATCAGCGCCGTGATGACTGAAGAGTGGGCGCTGATTCAACTGAATGTGCAGTTTCTGGGCGAGGGGGTAGACATTGAATGCGACGGAATCTATCTGACGCCCATGCAGGATGTTGAACCGTTGATCATCGACTATCCGGAGGAGGTTATAGAAGCGCTGCAGAAACTGTATCTGCTCAACAAGGAAGAAACCGGCGAACGGGCGAACCTGCTCCAGATTCACCTGACAAATCAGGGACAGTTCAAGTCTGAGTTCAGCTGGGATCAGGAGCTGCAGGACGAAGACGAGCATTTCAGCAAGGGCGGAACAGCGCGCGAATGGATGGAAATCCGGAAGGCAAAATACGGCTCACCAGACGAACAATAAGGGTGCCGCAAATCCCCCGTTTATTGCCGCAAAC
>CBDFHU010000071.1:0-97295 GCA_965247375.1 Arsenicibacter sp. | reverse complement strand
TTCGGGAATTTTTTTTGTATCAAAATGATTAATCTAGCAAGTCAGTGATCTTATCACTGATTTAAATGGTGTGGATATAGCGGAAAGACTACTACTTTTTAAGGGTAGTCTTTTTTGTTTCTATGCATTTGCTGCGAAAAGGCGGGTATACTTCATAAAAAAGAGGAGGACAGGGTTTTACCTTATCCTCCTCTTTTTTATGGTTCTGAATTGAGCGCCTTACTCCACAACCGCCAGCTCTTTCCGTTTCATAAACGACTGTGCCTGTTTTTTCTTTTCCGGCAGCCGGATGATATGCAGTACATTCAGCAGCTTCATGATCTGGTAAGACGGGTCGAGTTCAAACCAGCGGTAGGCGAAATTGGCCCGGTTACCATAGGTATGATGGTTGTTGTGGAAGCCTTCTCCCATCATGAAAATGTCGACCGGCATCAGGTTTTTAGAGGTGTCACTTACCTTGAAGGTAGTATAGCCGATTTTGTGGGCAAACCAGTTGATGATGGCTCCGTGGATCGGTGACATCAGGTAGTGCACAGGCAGTAGCAGAAACCAGATCCACGACGGGGCGAAATAGATGTAAAACAAGGTATACAGTGTACCCCACGCAAGCCGTGTCCAGCGACTTGAGGCAAAGTCGTCGAAGGTCCGCCAGTCGGGAACATTCGTTGTAAATTTCGGGTCTACGGCCATGGTGCGGTTACGAATCGCGGAGTAAAAGCGGGCCGTCTTTATCATCATATCAAAAATGCCGGAACTGAACATCGGCGAATGCGGGTCTTTTTCGGTATCGGCAAAGGCGTGGTGCATCCGGTGCATGATCCCGTAGGCATAGGCGCTCAGGTAGTTGGAGCCTTGAAAAATAAATGTCAGGATAAAGAAGGTTTTTTCCCATCCTTTGGACATCGTAAAGGCCTGGTGAGAGGCATATCGGTGTAAAAAGACAGTCTGAAAAAACAGAGAGCCGTACCAGTGAATAAGGAAGAAGATCAGAATAGCGGTCATACTTTGTTCTTTTTTTAACAAAGATCCGGGCTGGCGGGGCTGAGACCGCCGGATAAACGACCACTGGTTGATTCCGGCTGATGACCGGTCGGTTTTTCAGACCGAATCGCAGTGGTGTTTTTGGACAGGATTACAGGATGTACTTGTTAGATCATGATGAGGCCGTAATCCTGTTACGAGTCTACCCAGTCTTTGAAGGCCTGTACACGGTCGCGGCTGACAAATACCTCTTCCTCGTCGGCCGGAAGCAGATCAAGCTTAAGGCGACCGTTAAAATGTGGGTGTATCTTCTGAACGCTGTCGATTGAAATCAGGCGGCTGCGGCTGATCCGGGCAAACCGGTGCGGATCAATCTGATCCTGTAATTCATCGAGCGAGGTGTCAATAATGTACTTCTGGCCGTCGGACGAAACAAGAAAAGTCAGTTTTTGATCGCTACGGAAATACGCCACATCCTGCATTTTGACGAACGTCATGGCATTTCCTTTTTTCACCAGAAAACGTTCTTTAGGCTTATTCGGTGGCACCGGCGGGGTTGGGGAGTGTTCCCGCGATTTTTTAAGTAACCGTAATTCCTGCTGTTCCAGCTTTTTCAGCGCGGCCCTTAATTCGGCGCTGTCAATCGGTTTGAGCAGGTAGTCAACGCTGTTTTGTTTGAAGGCCTGAATGGCATACTGATCGTAGGCCGTTGTGTAAATGACCGGTGCGTCGATGGTAAGCTCATTAAACAGGGCAAAACTTTCCTTGTCTTCCAGCCGGATGTCCGAAAAAATCAGGTCCGGCTCCGGATTTGACCGGAACCATGCTAACGCCTTCGCTACTGACGGCAGGATAGCCAGTACCTCAATGGCCGGATTAATCTGCTGAAGCAAATGCCGGAGCTTCTCGGCCGAAAAAAACTCATCTTCAATGATCAGCACTTTCATGGTATTCGTGTAAAAGGGGAAGCCCGACCCGGAAGAGTGCCGGCTGCTCATCAATCACAATCGGCCGGTCGGTCACAAAAGCATACCGCGCCTGAAGGTTTTTCAGACCGATTTGCGTAGACCGTTCAGCGGTTTCTTTTTTATTCAGACTGTTTTCCACCCACAGCATTCCTCCGGCGGTATAAACCGACAGCACCAGCGGATGTTCATCCGAAATAAAATTATGCTTGACCGCATTTTCGACCAGTAATTGCAGCGAGAGGGGCAAGACAAACACATCGGGTAAAGGGTCGCGGATTGACATCGTGATTTTGTTGTAAAAACGTACGTTCAGTAAAAAACAATACGCCTGTACCACGCTGATCTCTTCCCGAAGCCGTACCTGCCGTTCTTCGTTATGGTCGAGCAGATACCGGTAAACCTGCGCCAGTTTAGTAATGTACAGGTCAGCCAGTGCCGGATCTTTGTAGACGACTCCGCTCAGTACACTCAGCGAATTAAACAGAAAATGGGGATCGAGCTGTTTTTTGAGCCCTTCCAGCTTTGCCACGAGGTTTTCCTGCCGGAGCCGTTCCTGTTCAATGAGCGACAGTTTCCACTGATTGAACAGAAACGCTCCTTCATTAAAGGCGATGAACAGTAGCGCCAGCAGAAACGACACAAAATTGTTCTGAATGACGATACCGGCTGTAATGACAACGGACGACACAAGTTTGCTATGCATGACGATGCCGGTAATCAGAGACAGTGACGAGAACAGGAAGATGCCGAGGATTTCGAAGA
This sequence comes from Arsenicibacter sp., assembly GCA_965247375.1. Lineage (GTDB taxonomy): Bacteria > Bacteroidota > Bacteroidia > Cytophagales > Spirosomataceae > Arsenicibacter. The sequence goes on along the minus strand of CBDFHU010000071.1, from coordinate 94,584 downwards.
CCAGGTGTTTAGCAATGCTTTTTTCCCACGGGAAGTAATAAAGCGTTAGTGCCTGAATAAACTTGCTGCCCTCCCAGATAACATAGCTGGTAATGGTCGCTACGAGGATAGACAGGAAATGGGCCGTTGTTCCGAAGCCGGTGGGGATAAAAAACGTGGGAACCACGATGCCGAACGACAGGGCACCCAACAGGGCGGTCCATTTAACCCGGAAGCGATATGTGAATGCGGGTGCTGCCATGGGCGTATACTGGAGAATTATAGAAAAAGCCGCTTAGAGATTAGTCTAAGCGGCTTTTTTAAGTGACCACGGGGAGACTCGAACTCCCATGCCGTGAAGCACCACCCCCTCAAGATGGCGTGTCTACCAGTTTCACCACGTGGCCATTTTCTGTAAGTGGGTGCAAATATAGGCGTTTTTGTGCCATTTGTCAATCCCGCTGTACAAAAAGTCAAGGTTCAGACGGAAGCAGGGATAAATGCCAACATGGCTTCCACCGCTTGTTTGATGTTGTTACGGACGTCTAAGATACTGGCTTCCATCATGTAACAGGGAGCCGTAATGATGCGGGTTGCCGGGTCAACGGCAATTTCACGGGCAGATTTTTTTACAGTTACCTGACCGGTTTTTTCCATACCACCCGCAATTCCGGCAATGTCGTAGGGGGATGGCTCTGCATCGGTCCCTACCGTCAGAGTGCTGTGAATGCCGGAATCTTCAAGGGCTTTGGCAATGGTGGTCGGACTCATGCACAGGCCCACAATCGGTTTTTGCTGCGCGACAAGAGCCTGAATCAGTTGTTTTACTGCCGGCAGGATGGTGCCGTCGGGGCCGGCGAAGGCCCAGTTGGTGATGTTTTTGGCCGTGCCGAAGCCACCAGGCATCACAAGGCCGTCGAGATCATCAGCCGAAATGGTTGTCAGATCGGCAATCCGGCCGCGTGCGATCCGTGCCGACTCAATCAGAACATTTCGGGTTTCCGGCATATCTTCACCGGTTATATGGTTCAGTACATGATGCTGATTCACATTCGGGGCAAAGCAAACGGCTTCAGCACCGGCTTCGGCAAGAGCGAGTAAGGCAAAGACCGCTTCCTGAATTTCGGTGCCGTCGAAGACGCCGGAACCGTGTAAGAGAACACCAATTTTCATGTAGTTTAATGGGATTGTTTGGCCGGAATATCGTGAAAAAACGCTGAAAAATCGTAATTTTAACCTTTCGTTTATACAACAGCAAACAGCTTTGCCTACCCGGTTTACCGCGCTGTCCAGGTTATGTCGCTGGTGTTTCCGATAATGCGGAAATGGCTGCTGACAGCGCAAAAGCAGGTAAGTAGTGGTAGACAAACTGTTAATTTTCAACTAAAACATGGCGTTAGAATTAACCGGTAAATTAGTTAAAACCCTGGCAGAGGTCACAGGGCAGGGTCGTAACGGTGCCTGGAATAAGCAGGAGTTTGTCATCGAAACCATCGATCAGTTTCCTAAAAAAGTATGTCTGGCTGCGTGGGGTGACAAGGCAAATGATCTGAAACAATTTACGCCCGGCGATACGCTGAAAGTAACATTCAACATTGAGTCGCGGGAGTGGAATGACCGCTGGTTTACAGAAGCCCGTGCGTGGCGTATTGAACTGGCGGAGGGAGATTCAATCCGTCCTGAATCGTCGTCACCGGCTCCGCGGGCAGAACGGCCGGCGGGTCAGCCGGCAGCCTCACCGTTTGGTATGTCATTCGAGGAAGAATCAAATGATTTACCGTTCTAAAACAAAAAAGCCCCGATATCGGGGCTTTTTTCGTGATCCGGCTGGGATTCGAACCCAGGACCCATACATTAAAAGTGTATTGCTCTACCAGCTGAGCTACCAGATCGTTACTGGCTGCGATTTCCGTTAGCGTTGTGCTTTCCCTCAATCGCGGTGCAAAACTATGCTCTTTGATTTGTAAATGCAAGTGTATACTCTAAAAAAAATACTATTTATTTTCTTTTTGCCTGTTTGTCTTGCAGTTAAGGGACAAAATTTTTCTGCGACCAAACGGGCCGATTCGCTGTTTTCGGCAGGTTTGTACAACGATGCTGCCGCTTTGTACCAATCAGAATTGTCCAAAGGAGAAGTCGCTACTGACGGGATGATTCTTAAACTGGCTTACGTAGCCGAAAAAAACAATGACGTTCCCAGACTGCTCTATTTTCTGGAAATGTATTTTGAACGGCACCCCAATGAGTCCATCCTGCAAAAGATGAACAACATTGCCCGTGCCAATGGATTGATTGGTTACGAGACCGACGATCTGAACTATTTTTACCTTTTTTACAAGCAATACGGATTGTATGTATTGCTGGCATTGCTGGCACTGGGGATGTATGTTTTTGGTATAATTGTCGTCCGGATTTACAACCGGGAAGGCGTACCGTTGCGTTACAAATGGGTTGCTTTCGGATACCTGTTTACACTGTTTATCTTCGTTAATCTTCCTGAAGGATACCAGTCCGGCATCATTAACCGCGATAAGGTTCTATTGCGGGCTGAGCCCTCTTCGGCGGCTCCGGTTGTGGAGGTCATAAGCCGGGGCAACAAAATCAATATTCTTGGCAGTGCTGATATCTGGCTCCGCGTATTCTGGAATGACCGGCTTTATTATATCCGGAAAGACGATGTCTGGGTGATCTGACCGGAAGTTGCCGGCTGTTCCGGTTACAGAATGCTATTCTGATCCAGTAGCCATCCTCAGTTTACGGCTAAATAAGCGCCCTGCTGATTAACCGAATAACAGGGAATGGTACGTGCCTTTGCTTCTGACAAAAGCCTTGCAGTTAACCGGGGTGAATTTGACGAGTCCAGAATCAGGTTGCGGGCTACTATACGTCCATCGAGCTGCTGCCAGTTTCTGAGCGCATTTTTACGAAAAACAGCATAGTCTACCACCGCCGGAAAACGCCGGAACGCAGCGTGGTTTAATGTATTGATCAGCAAAATACGCTTACCATGAACAACCCAAAGTGTATACGCCTCTGTGCTGGTAACCGGCGCTGAGGTCTGTAGATTGTCGCTGGCGGGATGTACAGCAACAATCTGGTTGACAGCCCATTGGCTAAATGTGTTTCTAAGATGAAAATCAAATGCTTTCGGATCTTTGGCCGTATCAAGATCGGTCAGTAACGTAGCGCAATGGCCGCTTACAAGACTGATAGCCGTATAGTGGGGCAGGTAATGAATTGTCAGGCGTTGCTGCCGGTCCTGCTGGTACATGTCCATCAGCAGCGAGCCCGATAGCCAGAAACTGAGGCACGCCGCCACACCCAATGCCGTAACGTTACGGTTGGTAATGGCCCAAACTAAAGCGAAAATCAACGCGTAAAGCAATAGCAGCTCTTCTGCTGACAGCCAAAGGTTTTCGATAGCCGCATCGGGTAGCTGCCCGACAAGCCGGACGCTCCCGTTCATCAGCCATACGATTTTTTGCAGCAGAAAGCCTGTCAGCGTATTCAGGAACGGTATCCAGGAAAGCAGTAAGGCCGCCAGACCGGTATAAAGTAACAGATTTGACAGCACCAGAACCACCGGATTCGCGAGCAGGAAATAGGTCGGGAACTGGTGGAAATAATAAATCGCCAGCGGGAAGGTGATCAACTGGGCTACAAGCGCAACCGATGAAACTTCCCATAGTTTATTGGCCCACGGATGCTTGAAGGTGATAGACTGGTACAGGCCCGGATGCCATGCCCCGATGCCGGCGACGGCCAGATAAGACAACTGAAAGCCTGCCGAAAATAAGGTGTAAGGACTGAAAAAGAGCACAAACAGGGCTGAAACGGCCAGACTGTTTGCCAGCGCCTGTGGCCGCTCCATGGCTTTCGCCACAATAAGTACCGTAAACATGCCGGCAGAACGGAGCACGGCCGGTTCCAGACCGGTCATAAGGGCGTAAAACCACAGAATACAAAGTTGTATGGCGGGCCAGAGCCACGGGTAACGTGCTTTTTGTTTAAATAAGCCCGCTATCCACGTAAGTGCCAGAAACAGAATGCTGACGTGCAGACCGGATACAGACAGGATGTGAATCGCACCGGCAGTGGCATAATCCTGGTACGTATCGGTGTCGAGCGCGTCGGTTGCGCCGAGCAGCATGGCCTTTACGATACCGTATTCAGTTCGGCTGCTGATCCGCGCGGCAAAGACACTATCGGCCCATTGATTCAGGCTGATCGCCAGCGCCTTTACGGGATTAGGTTTTGCGGTACCGAGAATAAGGCGCTGATGGGGACGGATAAACTGCTGGTGGTAAATCTGCTGATGACGCAGATACCGTTTGTAATCGAGGGCCCCCGGGTTTTTAGGTGGTTCTACGACAGACGGAGAACCATAGACAAGCCAGCGCTGACCGTAAACCGGCTCACCTGCGGCAGTAGCTTTATCCATATAGGCAATAACCTTGCCGCTGACCGGTTGCCATCCGCCGGAGGTTTTACCGCGATGCAGAGACAGAATGACTCGATAGCTTTTTGCCCGGGCCTCAGGCTGTTCAGTGATAACGGCTTCGTAAGCCTGTAAAGTGTCAGTTACCTGCGTTAGATGGCGGGGTAAATTCCGCTCATCGTGCTCCCACGTTGTATACCAACCCAAAGAGAAAAACAGCATAATGACACCGAAACCCTGAATGCTTTTTCTTTGTGTTACTGAACTGTTTTTCAGGTGAATAAGACCCTGTAAAAAAGCAAAAAGGCCTATAGTTCCAATCAAGTAACCAGGCCATTTTGGTAAATTGGTGGTTTCGTAGGTGACGATGCCCGCAATCAGGGCAAGCACAAACCGAACTACCGGATACGTCATCAGTTATGCGGATAAGCCGCTGGCGGCAAAATCATTTTATAGTGTTGAATGTCACATTCTTCGAACATCGGACCGACCGGCACAAATCCAAAACCGGCGTATAACGGCATGGCAGACACCTGCGCGTGCAGGTAAATGCGTTCAATGGGCTCGGGCTGTTCGCTGAACACATCGTCCAGCACGGCTTTGACAAGCGCTTTCCCGACTCCTTGTCCACGGAAGTCTTTCCGCACAGCAAACCGCTCAAGTTTAATGCCCCCTGATGTCCGGCGCCAGCGCGACGTACCGGCCGGTTCGCCGTCAGCCAGGGCCAGAAAGTGGCGGCTGGTTTCTTCAAATTCGTCGTATTCGTCTTCCGGACTTACTTTCTGTTCCTCCACAAATACTTCTCTCCGGATGGTAAAAGCTTCGTCAAGGTGATTTTTCTGTGAAATACGGATAACGTCAATCATAAAATAGGGACAATACTGTCTGATGGTTTCAGGCAAAATACCGAAACCCGCCCATAAATCAAAGGACTAATAAACGTTTACTGACAGTTTCCTGATCTGCTTTTACCCGCAGAATATAGGAACCGGCCTGGTAGTTAGCCATGCTCAGAGAAATCGTTGTACTGGTCGTAGCTGCGTAGCCGTTCTGATAAACCAGTCTGCCGGTTACATCATATAATTCCACGGTAAAGGCTTTGGAACCCTTAAACAGAATTTGTGCATCAGCCGTTGAATTGGTAACCGGGTTGGCAATGTTTACCGTCAGCACATCGCTTTCGGGCAATGGTCCGCTGGTGGCTTGTACCAGCTTCACCCGGCGCGGACTTAACTGCAAAACGGCACGCATCCGCTCTCGCTGACCTTTGGTAAACATATTCATGCAAAAGTCAGGCGAATAATCCATATAGTTCTCGATAAGGTTACGCGTACGGGTTCCCGAACAGTTTGAGTATACATCGGTACAGGTCGTACCGGTGTAACTGCTTTCGGTAACGGGTGTATCATACACATAATCATTCCCGCAGAAAGCATCACCCCACGTATGAATGAGTCCGAGCCAGTGACCGATTTCATGGGTAGCGGTCCGGCCCAGACAATTGTACCGGTATTGTGACGGACAAACGCGGCCAAAGACAAGTGAGCTGATCAGCAGACCGTCCGTTTTTTCGTCAGTGGTAACGCTCAGCCCCTTTAGTGTGTCGGCGGCAGTGGGGTATTTGGCAAAGCCAAGGTAGTCGTTATTGAGTTTAGGCACTACCCAGATATTCAGGTATTTGTCACTTGGCCAATAGGCAATGCTTGAGGCCAGCTCCCAGTCAGAATTCACATTGAATTCGCTCCGGTTATAATAGGTGCGGGTAATGCCCGATGTAGCGTTTCCGGACGGATCAGTGGTCGCCAGATAAAATTCAATACCGGTATCAGCGCCGACGGGGCTTGTGTTATAGCCTTTAGTTCCTTCTTTGCGGCGGAAATCTTCGTTCAGCACCGCAATCTGATCCTGAATTTGGGCGTCGGTAATATTCGGGTTGTTACTGCCGCCGATAAAATTAGACGTATTGTTGTGAATGACATGCACAACAACCGGAATCCGGTAAACGGTCTCATCGGTGGATTGCGCAATGCGTCCCTGCGCTTTCAGATCTGAGAAGCGCTGGATGTTCTGGTTGAGGGCTTCAATCTGCTTGCGGCGCAGAGGGTGTACTTTCTGTAGAAATTGTTCATACTCAGCGGTTCCGCAGCGGTTTGGAGTAACCGGTTCTGCATTTTGTGCAACGGATTGTGAAATGGTCAAAAGAGAGAAAAGGCAGCAGGCTGCCTTTTTGATGGCTGCCCACTGCCCTTTACGTTGATTCGCTGCCTTACTGGCCTGCATCTTCATAAGCTTTGATAATGTCTTTAACAAGTCGGTGACGAACCACATCCCGTCCATCCAGTTCAACGAAGGATATACCTTTGATATTTTTTAATACGTTAACAGATTCAATCAAACCGGATTTTTGCTTGTTTGGTAAGTCAATCTGAGAGCGGTCACCGGTAATAATCGCTTTTGAATTGGGGCCCATCCGGGTTAAAAACATCTTCATTTGCATCGGCGTCGTATTCTGTGCTTCATCGAGCAGGATAAAGGCGTTATTCAGTGTCCGTCCGCGCATGTACGCGAGAGGGGCAATTTCGATGGTCCGGTTTTCGAGATACAATTTCAGCTTTTCGGCCGGAATCATATCGTCAAGCGCATCGTAAATCGGACGCAGGTAAGGATCGATTTTTTCTTTCAGATCCCCCGGCAGAAATCCGAGGTTTTCACCGGCTTCAACGGCCGGACGGGTTATGATGATTTTACGGACTTCCTTATTCTTAAGCGCCCGGACCGCAATGGCAACGGCAGTATAGGTTTTACCGGTACCGGCCGGGCCGATGGCAAAGACAAGATCAGCTTTTTCGGCGGCTTCTACCAGCTTTTTCTGGTTGGCAGTCCGCGCGCGTACCACAATCCCCTTCGTACCATATACCAGCACATCTTCGTCCGAAACGTCTGCTGCAAGCCGGTTAGCCTCAGGGTTCCCGTTCAGGTATGTTTTTACATGTTCATGCGTAAGCTTCCCGTAGGTTTGATAATGTTGAAGGAGCGATTCCAGGATATCTGAAATACGGGAGATTTCAGGTGTCGTTCCTTTTATGCGTATTTCATTCCCGCGTGAGATGATTTTACTCATCGGAAACGCGGCCGCAATCTGTTTAATGTTGTTGTTTTCAACGCCCAGAAAATCAATGAGCGAGACATTGTCGAGGGTTATTACTTTTTCAACCAAATGCGTCAAGCTGTTAATTGTGATAGATAAATTTAAAGCGTCAGGCTAACTTTACAACAAAAAAGAACAAAAAAATATTCAAAGTTCAGACGACTGTCTTACGAAATGGTTGTTGTTCAACAGGCTCAAAAGATGAGCACATCCGGTTAAACAATTCCTGAAGGCGTTTACACACTGCATTTGTTTTATCCTCAGCCGGTTGCGCCGGCTGTATTAACGGATTGTTAAGAAACAATCGGGACCGTTGCTATCATAACTGCGATGAATTCCGTAAAATTGCATTAGTCATGGAAAACGCACGTCCTAATCAACACTTACGCAAAGCGGCATCTCAGTTTGGAAGCCGGTCGCAGTCAGGCAATCACTGGCTCGATACGGGTTTGGGTAAATTACCTCCTCAGGCGGTAGATGTAGAGGAGGCGGTATTGGGGGCATTGATGATTGAAAAAGATGCGCTGTCCGCCGTAGTCGATATTTTAAAGCCGGAAACATTTTATAAAGAGTCTCATCAGCGGATCTATAACGCGATTCTAACGCTGTTCGCTAATTCGGAACCAATTGACCTGCTGACGGTTACGCAGCAACTCCGGAAGTTGGGTGAACTGGAGTTCGTGGGTGGGGCGACCTATATCTCAGAACTTACCATCCGCGTTAACTCGGCGGCAAACATTGAATATCATGCCCGTGTGATTTCGGAACACGCTCTGAAACGGGCGATGATCACGATGGCATCGGTAATTCTGCGGGATGCCTACGAGGATACCACGGATGTGTTCTCGCTGCTGGATCAGGCCGAGCAGTCACTCTTCCGGATTTCGGAGTCGAATATCAAGAAGAATTATGCCGACATGAGCAGCATCGTGCGGCAGGCACTGGCCGAACTGGAGACCAAGAAAAACAATAAGGATGGTCTGACGGGGGTGCCTTCGGGTTTCAGCGCGCTCGACCGCCTGACCTCCGGCTGGCAGCGTTCCGAACTGGTGATTCTGGCCGCCAGGCCGGCGATGGGAAAGACGGCATTTGTCGTTTCGGCGCTCCGGAATGCGGCGGTTGACTTCGGGCAGCCGGTAGCAATTTTCTCCCTGGAGATGTCGGCCGTACAGCTCGTGAATCGTCTGATTTCGGCAGAGGCAGAAATTGATAGTGAAAAAATTAAGAAAGGAAGCCTGGCACCGCACGAATGGGCGCAGCTGCACCATAAGATCCAGCGGCTGTCGGAGGCACCGATCTTTATTGACGATACACCGGCCCTGTCCATTCTGGAACTACGGGCCAAATGCCGCCGTCTGAAAGCCCAGCATGATATTCAGATGGTGGTAATCGACTACCTTCAGCTGATGTCGGGGGACTCTAAATCGGGTGGTAACCGTGAACAGGAAATCGCTTCGATTTCGCGGGCGCTGAAAAACCTCGCCAAGGAACTGAACGTACCGGTCATTGCCCTGTCGCAGTTGAGCCGGGCCGTTGAAACGCGGGGTGGCGATAAGAAACCACAGCTGTCTGACCTTCGTGAATCGGGCTCAATCGAGCAGGACGCCGATATGGTATGCTTCCTCTATCGTCCTGAATATTACAATATTACGCAGGATGAAAACGGCAATTCAACAATGGGTATCGGCGAGGTCATCGTGGCGAAAAACCGGAGTGGATCGCTGGATACGATTCAGCTGCGGTTTATCAATAAATTTACTAAGTTCTGCGATGTCGATACCTATTTTGAGCCGGTAGCTTCCCAGGGGTATCCGCAGGGGGGCGGGTTTGGTAGTAATGTATCGGGTATGAGCAGCTTCGATGCGCCGGCAGCCTCTCCGGTAGGCGGAACCTTCCGCAGCAAGGCCAATGATCTGTCGAACTTCGGCCACGCCGACCCGTCGCAGCAGACGCCTTTTTAGTAGTGAAAGAGCGAAAAAGATAAAGAGTGAACGGAAATTGTAGTGGTGGCACGACCGACAGAAGACCCTGTCTAAGTCGTGCCACCACTTTTGTTTTGTCAGAGCAGCACTTAAGCCGCTCGTTTACACTTAAGCTCTTTTTTCCAGCACGACAATGTTCTCGACATGGTGCGTATGCGGGAACATATCGACAGGCTGAACGGCTGTAACTTCGTAACGTTCGTCTAAAATAGCGAGGTCACGGGCCTGCGTGGCGGTATTACAGCTCACATAGACAATCCGCTGCGGGGCCGCTTTGAGCAGCTGCCGCGTTACCTCTTCGTCCATACCGGCGCGTGGCGGGTCGGTAATGACCACATCAGGATGTCCGTGGGTATCCATAAATTCGTCGGTTAGTAACGCCTTCATGTCGCCCGCGAAAAACGAAGCATTGTCGATACCGTTAATTTTTGCGTTCACGTTTGCATCATTCACCGCCATTTCGACGTACTCAATACCAACGACCCGTTTGGCCATGCGGGCCACAAACAGGGCAATGGTGCCGGTACCGGTGTAGAGGTCATAGACCAGTTCATCGCCGGTCAGCTTAGCACCGTCGCGGGCGATCCGGTAAAGTTCATACGCCTGTTCGCTGTTAGTCTGGTAGAACGATTTCGGGCCGATCCGGAACGTCAGTGGCTCGCCGACGCCCGGGTCCATGCGTTCTTCGATGTATGGGCGGCCCGCCACGTTGATAACGTCCTGATCCTGATAACTATCGTTCATTTTACGGTTCAGGATGTAGTTGAGCGACGTGATCTGCGGGAAACGGTTTTGTAGGAAGCCGAGCAGTTGCTGCAGGGCCTCAGGATGGTCTTCGCCGACCTGGACGGTCACCATTACTTCGCCGGTTGAGGCCGTACGAATGATCAGCGTCCGGAGAAAGCCACGGTGCGTTTTCAGGTTATACAGCGACAGGTTATGCGCCTGTACATAGTCAGTGACTGCCAGCCGGATATCGTTAGACGGGTCTGCCTGTAGGTAGCAGTGTTTAATGGGTAAGACCTTGTCGAAGCGTTTGGGCACGTGAAAGCCTACTGCCCGCTGGTCAATGTGTTCGCCGGACCGTACTTCAGCGTCGGTCATCCAGCGGCCGTCGGCGCAGGTGAACTCAAGCTTGTTGCGATAGTACTGTTTGCCTTCAGAAGGTAAAATCGGCTCAAAAGGCGGCAGCGCAACTTTGCCGATCCGGGTCAGATGGTCAACGACCTGCTGGTGTTTAAACCGGAGTTGTTCGCTGTACTGAATGTGCTGCCATTTACAGCCGCCGCAGGTGCCGAAGTGTTCACAGAAAGGCTCAGTCCGGACCGGACCGTATTCGTGGACGTGTTCGACAACGGCTTCGCGGTATTGTTTTTTGGTATTCGTAATCCGGATGTCAACCAGATCGCCGGGCGCAACGGCAGGGCCGCCAAGCCGGCCTTCCACGAAAATAACGCCTTCGTCGGTACGGACCAGACACTTGCCTTCTGCGGCCACATCGTCGATGCGGATTCGTTCCAACCGGACGGCTGGTTTATGGGTCTTATGTCGCATATTCTATTGTAAAAACTGCTAAATTAAGCAGTCGTTTTGATACTGCGTGTGCTGAGCTTTCAAGTTGCGGAATTATTACAGTGTAGAGGATAGCCGGAACATGCAAACCTAACCCAATTGTTATGCAACAAAATTATACGTTAAGGATTTTTAAAGTATTTATAATCTGCTTGTTAGGCTTTTTCGGGCCCCGTCAGCTGCTGGCAACACACATTGTCGGAGGTGAATTTGAGCTGCGGTATCTGGGTGCAACCAGTCCGTTTTCGCATCGGATTAACATGAATATGTATTTCGATGATATCAATGGTAACGCTCAGGCTAACGATCCGACGGTAACGATTTTCATTTTCCGGAAACGGGATAATGCGTTTATGGCCAGTGTTACCATGCCCCGCGTTAGTCAGGAACTGATCAGCTATACCAACCAGTCCTGCGCGGTTGGTGACTTGCGGACAAGGTTCATTCAGTACAGTGTTGATGTTACGTTTCCGACAGATTTCAACGACACGGGCGGTTATTACATGGTTTGGGAGCGCTGCTGCCGGAATAACGTGATCAGCAACATTACCGATCCGGGTGGGGCGGGCTCAGTTTTTTATCTGGAGTTTCCGGCACCCTATGTGGGGCGGGCCGTGTTTGCCAATACATCCCCCATTTTCGGAAAAGCCATTGGCGACTACATTTGTGTTAACCGGCCGTTTACGTTTAGTTTCGCCGCTACAGACCCCGACGGCGACAGTCTCACTTACAAAATTGTAACACCCTACAATGGATATAGTGACCGGAACCAGCCGAATCCGAGTCAGGCGGTGCCTCCGCGGGCCGATGCTGGTCCGTATCCGAATGTAACCTGGGTAACCGGTATTTCCGACCGAAACTCCATTCCCGGGGCCCTGCCCTTACAGGTCAATCCCAAAACCGGTTTACTTACGGTTGTTGCCGGTACGCCCGGGCTCTATGTTTTCTCGGTAGAAGTAGACGAATACCGCCGGCAACCCGGTCAGGCGCCGGTCCGGATCCGGGCGTGTCCGGCGGGACTTTCAGCTGAAAGTACTCGACTGTCCGGTGAATAACCCGCCGAAAATTGCCATGAAGCTCGAAGGTCAGAAGGATTTTTACAAAGAAGGGAACGTTATAACGATCCAGGAAAAAGACCAGAACTGTTTTGATCTGTTTGTGACCGATCCTGACCTGAACCAGCGGGTAACGATTGTTAACGCCAGCGGTACGCTGCCTGGTTTGTCGCTTTCGGCAACGGACATGATTATCCGGAGTAAATCTGATACGCTGAAATCGCGGTTCTGTTTCGGGAAATGCGTAGGGAACGGGGGAGTGGTTACGCTGGCCATCCGCGCTGTCGATGAAAGCTGCCCGCAGGGATTGAGTGATACACTCTATGTACAGGTGCGCATCGTGCCCGAACCGGTCAACCGCCCCGATATTAGTACCAACCTGACCAACAATAAGGCCAGTATCACCGTCGGGTCGTCCCTTAGTTTTAATGCGATCGGGACCGATACCGACGGGGATATTATTTCGGTGCAGGCCATCGGTCGGGGCTTTACTCTCGCCCAGGCCAATATGTCCTTTACCACCACCAGCGGCACCGGCAAAGTCTCGCCCCGATTCGTCTGGAATCCGCTTTGTGCACAGGCCACCCGACCGGAATACATCGTCGATTTTATCGTAACCAAACAACGGTGCAACCGCACCTATAGCGACACCGTAACGGTCAATCTGGCCGCTATCGGAAAACCAAGCCAGCAACCTGTCATTACCACTTCGCTCAGCCAGTCAATGGTGACGATGGTCGTGAGCCCGACCGATACAACATCCATCCGGTTTAACGTACTGGCCAACGATCCGGAACGGGATACCCTGACGATGAAAATGCAGGGGCAAGGCTTTGATCCGAGAGCATTAGGGGCAACGTTTGCGGATAAGAATGGGGTGCCTATGCTCAGCTCCGGCTTCAGCTGGCGGCCAACCTGTGAGATGCTGAACGGTAAGGATGAGGCCATTTATACCATCAATTTCGTGGCCGATGACCGGAGTTGCCAGCCAAACCATACCGACACGACGGCTGTGCGGGTACGGCTGGTTAATCCCGCTGCCACCAATGTAGAGGTCAGCATCCCGAATGTAATTACGCCGAACGGCGACGGTAAAAATGATGTCTGGCGGATTTCGACATTACCGGTCGACAACTGCTCGGAGCAGTTCCGGTTTGTTCAGATCCTTAACCGCTGGGGTAAAGAAGTCTTCCGGTCAACCAGCCGGGATTTCCAGTGGGACGGCGATAATCTGCCGGTCGGCACTTATTTTTACCTGATTCAATACACTACCCGGCAGTATAAAGGGCCGCTTACTATTATTCGTTAACGGGCAAGGTGCGTGGTGCGGGGAGAAAATATCCCGTGCACCACGCACCTTGCCCGTCACCCTAACAAAAAAAGGGCGTAGCGCCCGGCAACTGAATGCCTGCTGCGTTACGCCCCCTGCTCCTGACTCTAAGCGGTTAAACCAGCTTCCAGCCGTCGCGGTATTTACGGGAAACGAACTGATTCGCTTCGTCGAAGTTGGTGATCTTCATGTTCTTACCGTCCCAGGTCAGCTTTTTGCGGCCAGGGTAGTCGAAACCACCGCCGTTGCGGGCCGTCCGGACGTTGTAGCTGCGGATCGCGAGGTTACCCATCAGAACAGATTCGGTCAGCGGACCGGCAAAGTCGAACGATGAGGACAGCTCTTTGTGCTCCTTGCTGTTGAAACCGGCTTTGCAGGCGTTTGTCCAGAGGACCTGGTGACCGTATTCCGGATAGGTCTTATCGTTCTGGCGGGCAACTTCTTCGGCCGACAGTTCGAATTTCTCGCCTTTTTTCGTGAATACTTTCGGGTCGCGGCCGTACATGCCACACATCATCAGCCCTTTATCGCCGATCATGAACACCCCGTTAGCACCGCCGTCGTCGCTCATCGGCTCGTTTTCCGGCAGGAATTCCGGCCGGAACGGACGGATACCACCGTCTGACCACGTCATTTTAACCGGAGTTTTGTTTTTGTCAGTTGCCGGGAAGGCCAGCTGTACATACGAGGATGGCGGGCAGCCTTCCGGAATGTATTCCGGCGTCCAGTCTTTAAGGAATACCGCACCGATGCTGGCTTCTACTTCAGTCGGGTAGCCCAGACCCAGTACGCGGAACGGAACGTCCATCTGGTGGCATCCGATATCGCCTAAGGCACCGGCACCAAAGTTCCACCAGCCCCGCCATTTAAACGGATGGTAAGCCGGCGTATAGCCAACTTTCTCGGCAGGTCCGATCCAGGTATCCCAGTCCAGCTCCGATGGTACCTCGCCCGCACCCGCAGGTACCGGAATACCCTGTGGCCATACCGGACGGTTAGTCCAGATGTGAATGGTATGCACTTTGCCGATCAGGCCCTTATCGAACCATTCGACCATTTTTTTCTGCGACGGGTTCGATGATCCCTGGTTACCCATCTGTGTCACCACTTTGTATTTACGGGCGGCTTCCGTGAGCATCCGCGCCTCGTAGATGTTGTGGGTCAGGGGCTTCTGTACATACACGTGCTTGCCCAGTTGCATCGCGGCCATCGCAACAACCGCATGCGAGTGGTCAGCAGTTGATACGGTTACGGCGTCGATGTTTTTCGCTTCTTTTTCCAGCATGACGCGGAAGTCCTTGTAACGGGCCGCTTTTGCGTGGGTCTCGAAGTTCTTTTTCACCTGATCGCGGCCCCAGTCTACATCACAGAGGGCGACTAAGTTATTGGCGCCTTTGTTGAACGCGTTGTTCGTATCAGAGAAGCCTTTGCCGGCAACACCAACACCGGCGATATTTAGTTTGTCTGAAGGGGCGATGAACCCTTTTCCGAGTACATGCCTTGGGACGATAAAGAAACTACCGGCGGCAGCTAAGGCTCCTGCCTGGATAAACTGCCGGCGGCTTGTTGTGGTTGAGTTTTGCTCTGTCTGGCTCATGAACGAAGTAAGTGGCATTTATTGCAATAAAGGCACAATCTTAATTTTTTTACTAAATCCCCGTGAAATTTAAGAAAATGATAATAACGTCTGAACTTGTTTGATGATAAACAGCCTGCGCAGTGAGGGTCGTCATCAGATTCCGGACAGGCATTGCGGACCTTTGATTCAAACAAAACCGCTTAGCATATGAAACGCAGAGAACCTGTATCGAATATCATGACCGGCCCGGTTCTGACTGTTAACGTCAACGACGACCTGCATCAGGTAATTGACCTCATTAACCACCATAAAATCCGGCACGTACCGGTTGTTAATGCTGGTGAAATCGCGGGAATGATTAGCCGGACTGATATCAACCGACTGACGTTCAGTTCGTTGTTTGATGGCCAGGACGACGCCGATGAGGCTGTCTTACAGATGCTGACCATCGCGCAGGTAATGACTCATAAACCACGTACCATTCCGGCAACGATGACTATCCGTGAGGTAGCAGAGGTATTTACGCAGGAAGAATTTCATGCTCTACCCGTCGTTAACGAAGATAATACGCTGACAGGCATCGTTACGACTACAGATGTTATCAATTATTTGCTCGATCAGTACTGAGGTAAGGTACTGACACCGCTTTTTACGTCCGCCGTCAGGGCTTACCTGCCTCTTCCTGAGGCAGGTAAGTCTTTTGTGCAAGGATAGTGAAAATCAGCCTGAAAATTGATTTATTTGAACGAAAGATTATATTTTATCGTGTTCTGCCTTCTTCATATATGCAGAATCAACCGGTCACCGTTCAGAGCATCAACGATATCCTTATTACCGGCGGGTCCGGTGAGGTGACAGGCTTCAGTCCATCCGTATCTATTAGCGGATTAACGCAGGCAGACTGGAAAATAATTTCAAAAAGTATGCGGCCGGTACTCTCGGAAGCATTTATTCAGCAATTCGCCGGCCACCTCGACTGGAACCTGATTTCCCGTTACCAGCCTCTGCGTCAGGAATGGGTGGAGGCAAATAAACACCGGTTGAACTGGCACCTGCTTACCATTTACCAGCGTATCCCGAAAGACTGGATGTGGGTCTTCCGTGAACACATTGACTGGGAAGTGGTGTCCAAAGGTGAGGAGTACGGATATTATCTCAACGAAGCGTTTCTGGCAAGATATAGTAACTACCTGCACTGGGGGCTGGTATCGTCGCGGGTCGGGTTGCCCGAGCATACGATTGCCCGCTTCCGGAACCGTGTCGACTGGGAAGCAATCTGCCAGTTCCAGACATTATCGGAGAAATTTATGACCCGTCACGCTAACCGTGTTGACTGGCGGACGGTTTCAATGCACCAGACCTTGTCGGAGGCGTTTATCGCGCAATTTACAGATCGGGTAGACTGGCGGGCGATTTCGATGCATCAGACCTTATCGGAAGCATTTATTGAACAGTACGCCGACCGGGTAGACTGGAGTTGTATTTCGGCGGGACAGCAACTGTCCGAAGCCTTTATTACCCGTTTTGCCGGCCGGGTCGACTGGCAGGAAATATCGTATTATCAGAAACTGTCAGCGGGATTTATTGAGCAATTCGCGACTGAGCTGAACTGGTACACGGTATCAGTCCGGCAGCGGGTAACGCCGATGCTGATGGCAGGCCATGAAGAAGCCATCCGCAAAGGGCGTACAGAATATCATGCACGATATGGCATTTATCAATAGGTAAACATAATGGCCATTGATTGTACTTAAAAATAAAATCGCCTACATGATCCTATCAAAAAAGTTTACAATGTGAGAATCTAAGAATTACAAGTTAACGTAAATGGGGAAGAAGTAATTTGTGCGACTCAACAGTAAACTCAACCCACAAGGCTCATGGAGCATTATTTACCCCACTCACTCACCGATGAAGATATTGTAAAATTATATTGTCTGACCACAGACCCGCAGTATTACACCATACTCTACAACCGGTACGCCCGCAAGGTCTATCATAAATGCTTGGCACTTACCCGTGATGAAGAATTAGCCCGTGATTACACCCAGGACATCTTTCTGCGCCTACTGACAAAACTTGAGAAGTACGAAGGCCGGTCCATGTTTTCAACGTGGCTCTATACGCTTACCCGCAATTATTGTGTTACCCAGATCCGGTCAGTACGAACGCGTCCGGAAGAATTGACAGCCGAATATTACGGCTTACTGATTGTGGAAGATCAGGAATCCGGTGACCATCGGCTGGGGGTATTACAGCAGGCAATAGCGACCCTCACCATGCAGGAAATCGAAATTTTGCGGATGAAATACTTTGATGATCTGGAGATGACGCAGATCAGTAAAGAGCTGCGGCTGAACGTGAGTGCGGTTAAAATGCGCCTGAAGCGTAGCCGGGATAAATTACGGATGCGGATGGAACGGCTGAATACCTTACAGTAAGTCACCGTAAAATTAAAGCAGAAGTTTTATGTAAACATCTGCACGGGTATTCCGTTGTTTTAGTACAGACAAAACTGACAACGTTATGAATACTAGTGCAGGAAAAACCGCTCTGATTACGGGCGCATCCAGCGGAATCGGACTGGAATTAGCAAAGTTATTTGCCAAAGACGGCTATAATCTGGTGTTAGTTGCCCGCAGCGACGATAAACTGCAACAATTGGCCGATGGCTTCAAGGACGATTACGGCATTGAAACGACGGTAATCGGGAAAGACCTTTCAGAAGAAGATGCAGCACAGGATGTATACAATCAGGTGCAGGATAAAGGTCTGACCATCAATGTGCTGGTAAATGATGCCGGTGTTGGTACCTACGGTAAGTTTGCCGGTGAAACTGACTGGGAACGCGAAAAAGCACTGATTCACCTGAACGTGCTGACAACAACCCAGATGACCAAGCTCTTCCTGAAAGACATGGTTGAGCGTAACGAAGGCAAAATCCTGAACCTCGCGTCGCTGGTGTCGGTGACACCGTTTCCGCTGATGGCCGTTTATGCGGCTACAAAAGCGTACGTGTACAACTTCACCCAGTCGCTGGTTAATGAGCTGAAGGATACGAAAGTAACCGTAACGGCCCTGCTGCCTAATGCAACTAATACCGATTTCTTCAATAAAGCCGGAGCAACCAACATCCGTGCAACCGATCAGGTCGATGATCCGGCAATGGTGGCAAAAGACGGCTACAAGGCCTTAATGGCGGGAGAAAGTAAGGTCGTGCCGGGTGGTCTGGTCAATAAAATGTATGAAGTAATGGCCTATGTGGCGCCTCAGGAAGCGGTTGCCGCCATGATGCGTTACAATAATGAACCAAAAGCAGAACCAAAACAACAAAAAAACGAAGAACCAATGGAAAAACAATCAAACTCATCGGCACTTGCCTGGGGAATTGGCATTGCCGCCGTGGCCGTAGCGGGTGTAGCCCTGGCCGTAGCCTACAGTAATTCAAGCGTTGTTGACAAATGGCGCTACAAATACAAACTGGGCAAACTGAAATGGAAAGCAAACCATAAGTATAATCAGGCGTCAGAACAGGCGAATGACCTTGTTTCGGAAGCGTCTAAAGTGGTGAGCAATGGCCTTGACAACCTCAAAAAAACTGTTTCAAACGCAGTTAACTAAGCGAAAAAAGGAATTGCTGCTTCTAAGGAAATCCCTGCCAATGCTAAAAAGCATTGGCAGGGATTTCTTTTTGAAGTTTTACACCAGTACGGCACCGCGACCGCTCGTTCATGCGGTTACCGCGGTGCCGGGACACTATTTCACTCTTTAGTAAACAGTTTTACTTCTGCCCAGAACGTACCGAACGGGATTATCGAAGCGAGTAAGGCCAGGGCCGTTTTACGGATGTTCCAGCGGTACTCAATTTTGGCCTGCACCACCAGAAATACATAGCCCACAAACAACAGCCCGTGCAGCATACCGATAATGCGGTTGGGTTCGGGCATGCCATAGCTATATTTCAGCGGCATACCAATGGCCAGTAAGGCAATGAAGGAGAGACCTTCCAGAAAAGCCAGCACGCGCAGCTGGCCAATGGTCGTCTTCAACAGATTTATCATGACAATGTACGAATAACCGGTTTGTGAAAATTACCCGTAAAGATACGCACAAAGCGGGTCGGCGCGTGTAAAAAATGGAGAACCCTTGACTGGTTAGTTACGTTACAGAGTTAACCAGTTTACAAACCCATGTCACAACGCACTATTCAACAACTGATACAACCACGGGCGCAGCGCATTGGTCCGCTGACGATGCATCAACCACTGCCTGCTGCGGGCCTTCAGCAAATCGATCCGTTTCTGTTACTACATCACCACGGGCCGCAGGTATTTCCGGCCGACAACAGCGGTCTGCCGTTCGGGCCGCACCCGCACCGGGGCTTCGAAACGGTGACGTTTATCTACGAAGGCGATGTACAGCATCGCGACAGCAGCGGGTTTTCGAGTACCATCGAAAAAGGCGGGGTGCAGTGGATGACGACCGGCAGCGGTCTGGTGCATTCGGAAAGTTCATCGGCGGGCTTCCGGAAACAGGGCGGCCCTGTAGAACTTATTCAACTCTGGACGAATCTGCCCGCGCGCCTGAAAATGGTTGCTCCGAATTACATTGGCTTACAGCAGGATCAGATTCCGGTCTTTTCCGTCGCCGGTGAAAAAGGACAACTGGCGGTGGTGTCAGGTAACTGGGTTGGTGTATCGGGGCCTGTTAATCCGGTCTACGATGTTGCACTGGCCAACCTGACGCTGGAAGCCGGCGGGCAGTTTACATGGACTGTTCCGGCCGAACGATCGGTTTTGTTTTACCAGATGAGCGGCCGGACGGTTGTCAACGGTAAAGAGGTCAACGGTCGCGGTATGCCGGTGTTTACCGGTGATGGTGATGAAATTATCATTGAGGCTGCCGAAACGTCCCGCATGCTGCTGGGTTCGGCTATGCCGATTAATGAACCGGTCGTTGCCCACGGGCCGTTTGTCATGAATACGCAGGAGGAAATCCGGCAGGCCATTTACGATTTCCAGACCGGCAAAATGGGCGTCCTGAACGAATAGCGGGCCTATAAAAGTTACGCTGCCGGAGATGGTTCCCACACTTGAATGGTTGAATACCACATAGCCATATAGTAAAACAAAGACGTGTAATTTCTTATGTACTCTATGTGGGTATGTGGTAAATCAATAGCTGCCTGCGGTCATTTTTTGCTATAGTTTCAGTGCTTTACCTGCGGACCGACCCATTTGGTCCGCGCCGAAACATCAGCTTCGGTGGCCGTTGTACCGGCCTTTTCGGTCACCACCACTTCCTGGCTCGGGTTTTCTTCGGTCGTGATGGTAGTTGTCCGCGGCTGGCCGCGATGCAGGTACTGAACCGTCAGCTTATCACCCGGTTTTTGATCGGCCAGCAATTTCCGGAGCGCATCGGTGGTCTTCACCGGCTGGCTGTTTACGCTCTGGATCACATCGTCAACATCCAGACCGGCCTTATACAACGGTGTATTTTTAACCGTATTCGCCGGAATAATCAGCCCGTTATCGGTATCATTAAACCTGAGATTACCGATCCAAGCCTTGCCGGGCGCGGCCGGTCGTACGGTGTAGCCCAGCGGTTTCAGCAGCGGCGCGTAGTCGATGGCGTCATGTCCGTTAATGTACTTGCCGAAAAATGTGGCGGCATACTCTTTGTTCGTTACCGTGGCCAGCACTTCCTGTAACCCGTCGACCGTATACGGAATTTCGGGTTTCCCGAAGCGTTTCCAGACGGCCTGCATGTAAGTATCAAGCGTTTTCCCGAACCGCTGCCGCAGGTCGAGGTCGAGCGCCAGCGCCACGGCCGCACCGTAGGTATAGTAGGAGGTGAACATGTTTACGTAATTATTGCGGTCGATTGAGACCCCGGCATCGACAAACACGGCATGGCGGCTGGCGTCAATCGGCGTGTATTGCGTAGCGCCCGGCGTCTGGGTTTTGGTGTAAACCAGCCCCGAAATCGTACCGGCGTATTCTTCGGGTGTGACAAAGCCGGCGCGGGCCATCAGCAATTCACCGTAATACTGGGTAAAGCCTTCGGCAAACCACAGTTCATTGCTCATGTTGCTTTTCTCGAAATTAAACGGTTCCAGCGTTTTGGGGCGTATCCGTTCCACATTCCAGCAGTGGAAAAATTCATGGGCAAATACCCCGAGTGTCCGGCTCTGTCCGGTAAAATTGGTAATGCCCGACGAGATCATGGTTGAATTCCGGTGCTCCATGCCATCGCCTTTGACGTATGGGTTCAGGCTGGCGATAAAGGTATACGTCCCGTAGTCGTAGGCCGGAAATTCGCCGTAAACCGCACCCGCCTCGTCAACGATCCGGGCAATTTTGTTGGCATAGGCCGTGGCTACTGAATCCGGAACGGCCGCTTCCAGGGCCAGCCGGAACGTGACGGGCTTGCCGCCGGCATTGGTCCGTTTCCATTCTTTCAGGATCAGATCCCCGATTTTCGTCGGCGAGTCCATGAAATACTGGAGATTGGGAGCCGTGAACGTCAATGGATCAGCGGTCGCAATGAGCTGGGTTGCTACTTTGCCCGCATTGTCGGCAGGCAAGGTAAAGTGTACCGTAACGGGTTTACTGTCATAGCCCTTAATCCACATAAACGTGGCCGGCATATTCAGGTGAATACTCTGCGGATCAATACCCATGTAGGTACCGTCGGGGTGGTTCCCGTAGAGCGTATAACTGACCCTGACGAATCCGTTGTGTTTTGGCACCTCATACACATCGCCGTCGATGCGGTTGATCGTCAGGGGCTGATTGTTCTGGTCGAATGCGCGGACGTTATAGACGTTTTTACCGAATTCGTGGGTAGCATACCTTCCCGGCGACGACCGGCTCATCCGGAAGGTGGCCGGTTGTTTGGGCAGCTGGGCTACCGTCAGCGAAATGTCGGCTTCGTGGTGAATGGCATTCGGAAATGTCAGGTCGTACCGGATTGTCTGGGCATGTACAGCCCCGTTCAGGGCAAGGGCCGAAAGGGCCGTAAGAAGATAGCGGTTCATGTATGCAAGGAAGCGTAATGCGGGCTCAAGTTAATAGATCATGATCAAATTGTTACTACAGCAGGCTTATACCGGTCTTGATGTCGTATTTTCTGTAAATTTGGATTCCAAACAATTCGTATGCGCATACAACAAACTACCGGAGCCTTATTGCTGATGCTGGGACTGTTTGCAGGGTGTCACAGACCCTATCAGTTTACCGGACAGCAATACAAACGGCTGACAATTGATGAAAAAGCGGCTGCCGATAGCGGAGCGACCGCCTTGCTTCGGCCGTATAAGCAGAAGCTGGATCTGAGCATGAACGAGGTACTGACCGTAACGCCCGCAGCGCTGGACAAGAAAAAACCGGAAAGCGGCTTTGGTAATATGCTGACCGACATGCTGCTGGAACGGGCACAGCAGAAATATAACAAACCGATTGACGTGTCGCACCTGAATTTTTCGGGGATTCGTTCGGGGCTGCCGAAGGGCAATATTACCGTAGGCAACGTGTATGAAGTGATGCCGTTTGACAACCTGCTGGTAGTTGTGACGGTAAAAGGCAGCATGCTGATGCAGTTCCTGAACCACTTCGCTCAACACGATGACGCGCTCGTTGTCGGGGGAATCCGTGTGACGATGAAGGACAAAACGGTGCAATCAGTCACGTTTACGAACGGCCGGACGTTTGATCCGAACCAGACGTATACCATTGCCATGAGCGATTACGTAGCCAATGGCGGAAGTGATGCGTCATTTCTCAGTAATGCCGTCGCCCGCGACAACGTAAATTACCTTATCCGCGATGCGTTTATTGAAGCCATCCGGCAACAGGGCAAATCAGGTCAACCGCTAAACCCACAAACTGATGGACGCATTACAATCCAATAGACGATCATTTTTGAAATTGATGGGATCGGCAGCGGTGGTAGGCAGTCTGACACCCGAAACCTTGATGGCCGCCGGTAAAAAAGCGGTGGCGCTGACGATTCTGCATACCAACGATGTACACAGCCGGCTGGATCCGTTTCCGATGGACGGTAGCCGGAACGCCGGGAAGGGAGGCATTGCCCGGCGGGCAACGGTGATTAAACAAATCCGTCAGGAACAGAAAAATGTGCTGCTGTTCGATGCCGGGGATATTTTTCAGGGAACGCCCTACTTCAATCTGTACAAAGGCGAACCCGAAATTCTGGCGATGAACCAGCTCGGCTATGATGCCGGAACGATTGGTAACCACGATTTTGACGGCGGTATCGACAACATGAAAACACAGTTCGGGAAGGCGAAATTTCCGTTCCTGATTGCCAATTACGATTTTAAAAATACGCCGTTGGAAGGGCAGACCAGGGACCACAAGGTATTTACGGTCGATGGCGTTAAGGTCGGGGTGTTTGGGTTGGGTATCCAGCCCGATGGCCTGATTCCGAAAAACCTGTACGGGGAGATGAGATACCTCGATCCATTGGAGATCGCCAACCAGACGGCCGGTGAGCTGAAAAAAAAATGTGATTATGTCGTTTGTCTGTCGCACCTCGGCTATAAATACAACGACAGTGCGGTGTCGGATCATGTGCTGGCGGCCAAAACCCGCAACATCGACCTGATCATCGGCGGGCATACGCACACATTCCTGGAAGCGCCGGTGGCTGTTAATAACCTTGACGGCAAAGCAACGCTGATTAATCAGGTGGGTTTTGCCGGTATTTACCTGGGCCGCATCGACCTGTCGTTTGAGCAGGGCAAAGGTCATACGGTGAAGGATGGGAAAGCGGTGTCGGTCTGAACCGCTTGCCAACTCTAAAAAAATAACGTCCCGATCAGTTTGGTCGGGACGTTTCAGTTCAGGGGGTAACAGAAGGTAGCAGGTTAATCAAAGGTGGGTATCCACACCGTTAGGCTGTAAATCCGGATGTGGTATATCGTCTTCGTCCGGTTCAGCGGCGCCCAGATACACGATAATTTTGTTTTGGAGCGTCGACATTGGAATACGGGTAATGTCTTTGCCGGTTTGCAGCAGAATAGTTGATTGATTGATGCTGGTAATCGTCCCCTCGATGTCGTCGATGCGGATACGCTGACCGATTTCAAACTGCGACCGGCTGTAAATAGACGACAGGGTATTGACCATAATTTCTTTGGACGATAAGCCGTAGCCAAGCGCAAAGGCGAAAATAGCCCCGCCGATCAGGAGATTAAAGCTGGATTCGAGCAGGGTGGTGTTGATACCCGCCTGCGATAAAGCCGAAATAATGACCACCAGCAGCACGAAGGCAAACACGACTGTGCCCAGGTTACGTGCCGAAGGAATATTAAACGAGGCCGCCAGGGTGGTAACGGCCTTCTTCAGGGCATCGGCTACCATGATGCCGATCTGGAGCATAATGGCAGCAGCGATCAGCCGCGGGATAAAGGCTACCAGTGACTGGATCATTTTACTGATTGCTTCGACACCGAGCGTTTCGGTGGATGCCGTAATGAAAATCAGTAGAATGAAGTAGTAAATAATCTTGGAAATAACTTCCGAAAGTTTGATCTCCGTTTGCAGCTGCCGGATAAACTGAACTTCATTCAGCCGTTCGCCGAGTTTGTCGAGACCGATGCGGGAGAGAATCCGCAGCGCCAGCCGGCTGAATAAGCGGGCCAGTCCGAAGCCGAGGGCAAGGACAACGACAGCGCCGATCAGCCTGGGGAAAAAACTGAACACCGAATTGACGAAGCTCATCACGGTGTTCATCATGATACCATAAATATCAGGAGATGATTGCATAGTACAAGAAATTAAACCTTCAGTTGCTATACGTAACTGCCTGAAGGTAAACGGAACATGATGTAAAAAGACAGTAGTTACTGCGGTTTACTTTTCCCTGATTTGTTATCAGGCGTCAGCATCTGATTGACAACTTCAGGGAAGCCGGCACTGAACGTGTGCAGCACATTTAATACATTCCGGATATCTTGTATGTCTTGTTGCAATGATTGCCTGATAAAAGCAGGGGCTTTTGCTTCGGCTTCAATGACTTTAAACGGTTTCTCAATACGACTCATAAACGTTAAAAAAATCGGAACGGTAGTTTAGCGGCCCAGCGGGATAGTACCATGAGGGCCAAAGCTAAGGTTTCCAGATAATATTTTCTAAGTTTTTTTCGGGCACGTGCCAGCCTGATCCTGGCTGAACCCTCACTGGTTTTTAGAATATCACCGATCTCCCGGAACGAAAAATCGTCCTGAAAACGCAGCATCAGCACGCTTTGCTCATCCGGATCCATTCTGCTCATGGCTTTCCGGAGCCCGGCCGCCGTCAGGTCCGAAAAATCGTCATTCAACTCTTCCTGGTCGGGCAGTTCGTCGACAGCAGGGAAAAAATGCTGCTCTTTTTTACGGAAACGAACCTGGTCCAGGCAGTAATTATACGTAATACTGTAGAGCCAGGTCGAAAAACGGGACTGCCCTTTAAAGGTTGAAATACGGGTAATGACTTTCAGAAAGATGTCATGCGTAAAATCGGAGGCAAGGTCAGGATCTTTCAGAAACGACAGACATTTACGGTATACCTTATCACAATACCGTGCATACAGTACGTCAAAGTACCGGTTGTCCTGCGAGGTAATGTAGTACCGGATCAGTTCCTCATCACTGAGAGGTATCAGGTTAAACATGGCAGAAGATGCGTTGACTGTCTGTGATCCAAGATACATATTGATACGGTCTTTTTCTGTGTATACCTGTCTGTTAGCTGCTGAACGAATGATTTTCAGGTGTGAAAAACAAAAAGAACTAGCCGAATAAAATTCTATAAAAAAAGCCCTTCGTCTGAACGACTGCGTTGCCGGTCGGCCTGACCAGCGTTTGCAGAACGTCATTCAGACGAAGGGATAGTTACCAGGTAACGATTTTAGATTAACAAATTGTGCTAAAAAGACGGGATTTATGTAAACCGACACAAGGGGGCCGGTAAATTATCATTTTGCGGATGCCTGGCGGGTTTGCTGAAAGGCCTTTACCGACTTTGCTACATCCAGAAAACTGGCTGTCCAGACATCTTTTTCCTGTTGTTTCAGAAACTGAATGAGCTTTTTGTGTTCGGCTTCGTCAACGTTGAGGTTGTGTTCGCCGCCAACGCCATGAAACAGAAATACCAGTACGGAATTGGTAGCGATGGCCTGCTTCACCAGGGCAATCATCTGCTCGCCGGTTTGTCCGTTGATCACGTAGGCATCTACATTCGTCAGGTCAATGTTTTCGGCTTTCTGCATGCGGCTGATCACCCCACGGGCCGCAACAAAGTCGTTTTTAACGGGGTCGTAATAGTTTTTGCCTTCTACCATCCGGTCGCCGCAGGGAAACGCAAAGGTGCGTTCCTTTTTAGTGTCCATCACTTCCAGCAGCGTATTCGTCATCCGGACCTCGTCCAGAATACGAGCCATCGTGTAGGTATTGAGGTCATGGGCCGGTTTGACCCACTCGCGGCCGGGGCCACCGGCGCACGGATGAAACAGGGTATGATTGCCCAGCTCGTGTCCGTTGGCAGCGGCCCGCTGCCAGTCGGGAATGCGGGCTTTGAGGCCCGGAAAGCTGCCGGCCAGATAAAAGGTACCCTTAAGACCGGCCGCATCGAGCGCCGGAATGGCTTTGTCGAGGTGTACCTGCAGGGCATCGTCATAGGTCAGTGCAACGGCACACTTCCGGCCGTGCCAGTCGGGCAAGGTTTGGGCAAATAAACCGGTTGTGGTTAACAGGGTCAGGAGCGTTAAGCTAAATGTTTTCACTGTCTCAGAATTAGGCTATCAAAAGTGGTTAAATTTAGGTAATTCGGTGCGGAAACCGAACCCTGTCTCCATTCCGGTCGCATTAGTTGTGAAAAAAGCCGTTTTTTGCGTATTTCCGGAAAATATAGCCTGCCGTCAAGAATCGGGAGGTTTGCTAAGACGAGTAACAATCAGCATTTATGAATCGACGTAATTTTGTAAAACAGTCGGCAGTAGCGGGCATGGCCGTGATGGCCGGCGGTCCGGCACTGGCCTCGGCTGACCCGAATGCCGCTGCCTTTCCAACCGTGCGGACACCTGCCGGCAAACGGAATTTTACCAGTAAGGCCGTTGAAGAAGCTATTGCCCGTGTACAAAAAACGGTAAAAGACCCTGAACTGGCGTGGCTCTTTGAAAACTGCTTTCCGAATACCCTTGATACGACTGTACAATACGCAGAAGACGGCGGGAAACCCAATACCTTCGTGATCACCGGTGATATTGACGCGATGTGGCTGCGCGACAGTACAGCGCAGGTGTGGCCGTATTTACCGATGACAAAGCAGGATGAGCCATTGCGGAAACTGATTGCGGGGGTAATCCGGCGGCAGGCGCAGTGTATCATCCTGGATCCGTATGCCAATGCGTTTTACCCGGACCCGAAGAAAGAAGGGGAGTGGAAAAAGGATGTAACGGCGATGAAGCCCGGGCTGCATGAGCGCAAATGGGAGCTTGATTCGCTGTGTTATCCGATCCGGCTGTCATACCACTACTGGAAAACCACCGGTGATACCTCACCGTTTGATGCAGAATGGGTAAAAGCCATGCAGTTAGCCCTGAAAACCTGCCGTGAGCAGCAGCGCAAGACGAATCGGGGGCCCTACACCTTCGGCCGCGAAACGTCGTGGTCAACGGATACGGTGCCGGGCAATGGCTACGGAAATCCGACCCGGCCGGTTGGGCTGATTCACAGTGTATTCCGGCCGTCGGACGATGCAACGGTATTTCCGTTTCTGGTACCGTCGAACTGGTTTGCGGTGGTATCGTTCCGGCAACTGGCCACGATGATCGAAACCCTGCATCCGACTGTGCCGATTGCTGCCGACTGCCGCGCACTCGCCGATGAAGTGGAAAAAGCACTGAAGCAATACGCCGTGTATAATTACCCGAAATACGGCAATATGTATGCGATGGAGGTCGACGGCTACGGCAACCGCCTGTTGCAGGACGATGCTAATGTGCCGAACTTGCTGGCAATGCCTTACCTAGGTGCCTGTACAGCTTCGGATCCCGTTTACAAGAACACCCGTAAGTTTGTCCTGAGTGCCGATAACCCGTATTTCTTTAACGGAAAAGCCGCGCAGGGCATCGGTAGCCCGCACACCCTGGTCGAAAATATCTGGCCGATGAGCCTCATCATGCGGGCTTTGACCTCAACCGACGATCAGGAGATTCTGGCGCAGCTCCGGATGCTGAAGAAAACACACGCCGGTACGGGCTTTATGCATGAATCGTTCAATCAGGATGATCCATCGAAATTCACGCGGAAGTGGTTTGCCTGGGCCAATACGCTGTTTGGTGAGCTGATTCTGAAAGTAGCCACTGAGCGCCCGCACTTGCTGGCGAAGGAGCTGTAAATAAGGTAGCGGTGGCACGACGGGATGCCACCGCTCTTTCATACTAATAGATGCTACTCCTCTACGTAATTCAATTCCTTGGTAAAAGTTTCTTCCATGAAGTTAAGGGCGATCAACGCCAGACATACCGTCAGGAACCCTACACCCAACGCACTGCCTAAAACGCCGACCTGCCCTTTACCCCATACAAATAAGGTCGTCAGCGGAATAACGGCACCCCGCACGAAGTTAGGAACAGTGGTTGCGACGGTGGCGCGGAGGTTGGTGCCGAACAGCTCGGCGGCAATGGTGACGAACAGCGCCCAGTAACCGTTGGCCAGACCGAGCAGAAAACAGATAATATAGAACGTGTTGAGGTCCTTAACCGGCATCAGCAGGTAGACCAGCACAAAGCCGAACGACAGCAGAATAAAACCTCCGATTACTTTTTTACGGCTTTTGAGAAACTGACTCAGTAGTCCGCTGATTACGTCACCGCCAACCTGTCCGAGAAAGGCAATCATCACCGCCTTACCGGCCACCACTGGCTCAGTCAGACCCATTGCCTTGCCGAATTCCGGTGAAAAGGTAATCAGAATCCCTACTACAAACCAGATGGGGAGCCCGACCAGAATGCACTGTACGTATTTCAGCAGACGGGTTTTATTCAGAAAAAGCATAGACAGGTCGCCCCGGCTCACCTGCCGGTCTTTGACAACCTCGAAAATTGCGGATTCCAGAATGTTGACCCGTAGCAGCAGCAACAGCAGGCCCATGCCGCCACCGACGAAATAAGAATTCCGCCAGGCAAACAGATCGGCCACGAAATAGGCCAGAATGGCCCCCAAAACGCCCATGGTTGCTACGATAGTGGTGCCGTAACCGCGGATTTTCTGTGGCAGTACCTCAGTTACCAGGGTAATGCCGGCACCTAGTTCACCGGCGAGGCCCACGCCGGCAATAAACCGCAGAACCGCGTATTGCGACAGTGAGGTAACGAGTCCGTTGCCGATATTGGCCAGCGAGTAAATCAGGATGGAGCCGAACAAGACGGACAGCCTGCCGCGTTTATCCCCCAGAATCCCCCAGAAAATCCCGCCGAGCAGCAGGCCGGCCATCTGCATATTCAGCAGGAAAATACCTTCGGGAAGGAGTTGATCATCAGCCACGCCAAGGGCTTTCAGGCTGGGTACCCGCACCACGCTGAACAGAAAAAGATCATACATGTCGACGAGGTAGCCAAGAGCAGCTACCATCACCGGCAGACTGAGTAGCTGGCTGGTTGATTTTTTGGGAAGAACAGGTTCCTGAACCATGAAAGGTACTGTTAACAGGTTGGTTGGGTTTTCTGAAAAATGCGGTGGCATCACCGCCGCATCGCGGTCAGACGAGCGGCAGGAGATGCCATCACGCAGGTAAACTATACTTGTTGCGGTACCAGATACGGTGCGCGGTATTTCCGGGTAAGCATACTGTTGGCTTCGGCATCCCCGATGAACTGTTCTTTTTTCGGGTCAAACTTCAGCGTACGGCCAAGGCGGTAGGAGATATTGCCGAGATGGGCAATTCCGGAAGCCAGATGCGCGGTTTCTACCGGCCCGTTCAGCTTCGATTTATCCCGTGCCCGGACTGCTTCGATAAAGTTCAGGTAATGGTCTCCGCCTGCTTTATTGGCCGGTCCCGGTGTCCGTTCCTTACCCAGAAACGTTTTGTAATCGTTATAACCGTTGATGACCATGTAGCCCTTGTCGCCGTAGAAAATGTTCCCGATCTCAATGCCGTCTTCTTTGTTAGTCATCCACGGACGAACCTCAAACTGAATGACTTTGCCTTCTTTCGGGTATTTGTAGACCGATGTCAGGGTCTCAGGGGTTTCCTTGCAGTCGTTCCAGAGAAATTTCCCGCCCGAAGACGTAATTTCTTCCGGTAGCCCGACGTCAAGACCCCACATACACAGGTCCGTTTCGTGGATGCCCTGGTTGCCGATGTCGCCGTTGCCGTAGTCCCAGAACCAGTGCCAGTTGTAGTGCACGTAATTCTTGCTGAAGGCTTTGGCCTGGGCAGGCCCCTGCCACATATCCCAGTTCAGGCCCTCCGGAACGGGGGAATTGCCCTGATTCCCGATATCGGGACGCCATTTAAAGACAAGACCACGGGCCATGTAGACCTTGCCGATCAGGCCGTCGCGGAGGTGTTTAATGGCCTCCTGAATGGCTACCGAGCTACGCAGCTGAACGCCGTGCTGAACAATGCGGTTGTATTTCGTGGCGGCTTCAACCAGTTTCCGGCCTTCGTAGAGGTTATGCGCCCCCGGCTTTTCGACGTACACATCCTTGCCGGCCTGACATGCCCAGATCGCTGCCAGCGCATGCCAGTGATTCGGGGTAGCAATACTGACGGCGTCAATATTTTTGTCTTCGTACACCCGGCGCAGGTCCTGCTCCGTATGTACTTTGCGGTTATACGTTTTTTCAAAGTCGGCAGCGCGCTCGGCGGCAACTGCCTTATCGACATCGCAAAGGGTAACGACTTCGACATCTTTGAGCCGTGAAAAACCTGAAATGTGGTCTTTCCCGCGTCCATTGACTCCGATTACGGCCACTCTGACGCGGTCGTTGGCCCCGAAGGCATGGGCCGGAATAATCGTCGGCATTCCCATGACGGCCAGGGAGCCCGTAGCTGCCGTTTTAAGGAAGTCCCGGCGAGATTCTTGGGTACTCTTCATACGTGAATTAAGGTTTAAGAGTAAATTGTCACGTAGTCAAAAGCAAAAGACAATCAGGAACTAACGTGTATTTGTAACCTGATTTATGAAAATCATAACCGTGAGGTGGTCAGCCCGCCATCGACCAGGATGACCTGTCCGGTTGAGTAGGGGAAATCGCCTTTCGCCAACGCTGCTACGGCCCTGCCTACATCATCCGGAAGACCCCACCGCTTTTGCAGACAGAGTCCGTCTTCAATCAGCCGGTTATACTTGTCCGTGACCCCGGCGGTCATATCGGTCCGGATAATGCCGGGCCGCACTTCGTAGACCGGAATATCGTATTCGCCGAGCCGGACCGCAAAGAGTTGGGTTGCCATACTGACACCGGCCTTCGCCACGCAGTACTCCCCGCGGTTGACCGATGCTACCGTGGCCGAGATTGACGACACATTGATGATACAACCCCAGAAAGACGGATCGGCCTGTTTTTGGGCAATCAATTGGTTAGCAACTGCTTGTGTCAGGAAGTAAGGCCCCTGAAGATTTGTTGTGACCACATAGGCAAAACTTTCTTCGGTGGCTTCCAGAATGTCGCGGCGCTCCTTCGGGGCTACGCCGGCATTATTGACCAGTACGTTTATCTGTCCGAATCGCTCCAGAACGGCGGCGAGTATACGGCGGCGGTCATCGGCCGAGGCAATATCACCCTGGCAGTACAAAACCTCCGCACCGAGGCTGCGCAGGGTGGCCAGGGGTTCCGGTATGGCTGCTTCGGACCTGACGCCGTTGATGGCCAGGTCGAAACCGGCTTTGGCAAGGTGTCGGGCAATGCCAAAGCCGATTCCGCGGCTTCCGCCTGTGATTAAGGCAATTGGTTTCATATCCGGTTACAGGCTGTCTTTGACCACTTTTAACTGTTCAGCCTCCGGACTTTTCTTGTACAGGGGGTCGAGCGGATAACAGCCGGAAATGATACCGTTTCGCGGAGCCGTCGTGCAATCAGAAAACGTGCGGCAAATCAGGTTCCGCGTCAGCGTTTTACCTTCGGTCATATCGGCCGGCATGGTCGGGTAGGAGAGTACCATTCGTCCGAAACCGATGCTGTCGGCCATGCCGTTGCGGAGCACATACTGCGCTACGTTCGGCAGCCACTCCTGCAGGTATGAATAGCCGGAACCGATAATAATCAGTTCGGGGAAAGCTTGTTTCAGGGCATGCGTTACGTCGATCTGCCGCTTCACGCCGATGAGCGGGTCTTCCGGCGGCAGGTAGCCGTCGGAAGGCGGGAACAGGGCCGGCCGCATCAGGTGCGGATTGTAGTAGGGGCTGCCTCCGGTAATACAAACCAGTTCAATGTCCAGCGATTGCAGCAGGGCCAGAAACGCCTTCGTTTCGGTCAGGTCAAGGCTCTGTCCGTTTTCATGGCCACCGAAAGCGTACGGATACGTCTCCGCCGGTTCGGGAATACCCTGACCGTCGGTTCCTTTTTTAAACGGCAGAAAGTCAAAGGCACTCAGCCGGACACCAATACCCAGACCGGGGGCGGCCTCCCGGATACCGGCCACAATGCTGCGCAGATACCGGGTGCGGTTCTCAAACGAACCCCCGTACCGGCCTTCACGGTCAACGGCACTCAGGAACTCGTGACCCAGGTAACCGTGGCAGTGTTTCACATCCACGAAATCATATCCGGCCTTTTGCGCCAGTACGGCTGCCGCAATATACTGCTGAATGATGCCGTCGATGTCCTCGTCGGTCAGCGTCGGATAGTCCTGCGACATACCAAATTTGCTGTTTAGAAACGGATGGCTGTACAGAATTTTCGGTTCAAACTGCTTATGGCTGTGTGGTTTACAGAACCGACCGGAGTGGGTCAGCTGAAGGCCGATCAGCAGATCATCGGTCTTGCCGAAGGTAGCGGCGTGTTCAGTCAGCAGCAACTCGCGTAAGGCCACAAAATCGTCAAAAGTGTCGGTATTCAGCACCAGCTGATTGGGGTTGGCCTTGCCGGAATGACAGACAGCAACGGCTTCGCAACCAAAGAGCAGCTTGGCACCGCTGACGGCAAATTTGCGCCAGCGGTTGCGGGTGAAAGCAGACGGCCGGCCGTCGAGGGTGCCGTCCCAGCCTTCCATTGGCAGAATGCACAGGCTGTTGCCAATGGTTTTGCCCGATTTAAGGTGAATCGGCTTCCGGAACAGGCTTTCTCCGGCAGGCAGTAAGGAATCATCAAACGGCAGATCGATCTGGTTGGTCTGCAGGTAGTTCCGCAGGTCACCGGCCGTTTTCAGCTGTGCCATGCGCGGAAAGCGGGGCTTGTATTTTTCGCTCATCGTAGCAAGCAGTTGAAGAATGTATAGTACGGTTGGGTTAAATCGGTCAGTCGCTGCACATAAAGTGCCACTTCGCGCAGGTGGTAATCGCCCCACATGCTTGATTCTCCATACGGGATCGGGCTGCCGGCCGGTACATAGTCCCAACCATTCGGACGGTGGTAAATTGAGTGCAGCAATAGTCCCTGATGGGTTGGGTCGGTGCTCAGATACGGCTCGTCGAGCAAGGTATTCAACACGGTGAAACCGGCCTGCATGTACCGACGACCAGTATCCGACTCCCCTTTGCCGGTCAGGTAATTACCAAGGCGCAGGAGTCCCTGAGCACCGATTGCAGCGGCCGAACTGTCAACGGGTTCATAAGCATTGAACGGGTCGGCAGGGCGGTCAAGGTAATCACCGAGCAGGTGCAGGGCAGGAGCACCAGTATCCCAGTATGGAATGCCGTCAGTCGGCGTGTATTCAATATAAAAATCGCAGGTAGCTTTTGCGGCTTTCAGCATCGGGGCTTCAACTACCTCGCGGCCGCCAAACGGTTCGAGTTCATTGTCGGGCAGTGTGGCCAGGTATTCGAGCTGCTCGGGAAAGCCGCACATGGCCCAGGCCAGGCCACGGGTCCATGTCGAAAAACCGGTGTAGCCCTGCTGGGAGTTGGGACAGCGGAAGTTGCCGTCTTTGGTGTTAAAAACGCTTTCGTGGGCGGTCCGTCCCCAAAGGTCATAGCTGTCGCGGCCTTCGCCGTAGAATACCGAATAGTCGGCTGTTGCTTTTATGTGTTGCAGCGCGCGGTCGAGCAGGTTGATACGGGCGTCGTTCTCCGCCTGAAACACATGTCCCAGACTATGGCTCACCACCAGCGCCCGGCACGACCGGATGGTATCCACAAACAACGAATGCGGGCCGTTGAAGGAGTGAATAAAGCCACCGTTTTTAATGGATGTCCAGCGACTTGCCTGCACGGCCCCCGAAATTTTCAGGGCCAGCTCATAGAAATGCTGTTCCCATTCCTGATGCGGAATGCGGCCTTCGCGCATGAGCCGCAGCAGGTTACCGTAGGTACTGACATTGTTAAAACCGTGGTCGTGCACCCCGATATGGCTGACGTGCGGGGCCATCGCCTGAACCGTCTGCCGGCGTCCCTGTTCCAGAAAATAACTGTCGCCGGTAGCATCGAATTGCAGGATAGATGAACCATACTGAAAGCCCTGCGTCCATTCGGTCCAGCCGCGGGTGGTGTATTTACCGGCCGCAGTGAAAACCGGTGAGCCTTTGGCCGTATCATACTCCGTATCAATCAGGCGGATTTTTTGGGCCGAAAGCTCCCAGAGCCGGGCTATTTTTGAAGAAAGGTCGGCGGGTTGAAGGTTGTCGTTAATCTGAATCATCGTTCCCGGAATGAAAAGCGAGGAAATAGGTTGTTGTTGGGTTTACCCACTAAAG
The DNA here is from genome assembly GCA_965247375.1 of Arsenicibacter sp. GTDB lineage: Bacteria > Bacteroidota > Bacteroidia > Cytophagales > Spirosomataceae > Arsenicibacter. The sequence continues at coordinate 59,636 of CBDFHU010000071.1, read as the reverse complement.
GGCAGACAATGGCCTAATTACTGTTTTTACCTGATTTGGGGAGCAATTTGCTCCAGCATGGCAAATCCCCGGCTCCGAACTACTGATCAAGGATTTTGGTATCTGCTGGCAAACGGAAGTTGTGTATATTGCCCCGAAACTGATTAATCCTGACTGACATGAAACAGATTATCCTTGCTTTGGGACTTTTATTAGGTACCGTGCCTGCATCAATGGCACAAACGTTCAGAGGTGTCGATAAGACGCCGATGGACATGGCGTATTATCCGGATGATTATGCCCACGACCGGAAATTTGCACCGGCTAAAATCGGAACCGATAAGGCGATGGTCCGCGTGACGTACAGCCGGCCGGCCAAAAACGGTCGCGAGGTCATGGGCAAACTGGTGCCCTACGGCAAAGTATGGCGGATGGGGGCTAATGAGGCGCCGGAAATCAAATTTTATCAGGATGTGACGCTGGGCGACAAGAAAATTCCGGCGGGTAGTTATGCGTTGCTGGCTATTCCGGGCGAAAATGAATGGACCATCATTCTAAGTTCGGACGTGGACCAGTGGGGGGCTTACAGCTATAATCAGGCGCTGGACGTTGCGCGGATAACGGTGCCGGTGCAGAAAACAGAAACGCCGCTGGAAAACTTCTCGATTCAGTTCGCGAAGAAAGACGCCAAAAATGCAGTCATGAACATCGGCTGGGATACAACCGTAATTCCGGTGCCGCTGGGGCTATAAAAAAGTGGTGGCACGACTGGGCGTCCCCGACCGCCAGGCGTGCCACCACTAAGTTAACCGGCTTATTTCTTTTTCTTACCGGCAAATGGTCTGCGGTATTTCGACTTCTCTGCCTGAACGCTGCCACCGCCCTGCTTTTGTCCGCCAACGAGCTTTTCGGCCAGATCGGGGCGGTTGAGTTTGTTCAGCCGGTTTCGGATCCAGTCTTTGAACTCCGGTTTGTACCAGAAGAAATACCGGTTCTGGGCCTGTTTTTCGTCGCGGGTTTTCGCCGTTTTTACTGGTTTCAGTGTATACGGATGCACCCCGGAGTAATAAATCACCTCGGCCACGGTCATTGGTGTGGGCGTAAAGTCCTGCACCTGCTCCAGCTGGAAGCCCATGTCTTTGGTTTCGGCGGCGAGATTGGCCATATCCTGTTCCTCGCAGCCCGGATGCGACGAGATAAAGTACGGAATCAGTGGCTGCTTCAGATTATGCTTGTCCGAAATCTTGTCGTACTTCTTTTTAAACAGTTTGAAATACTTGAATGACGGTTTCCGCATGATCCGGAGCGTGTCGTCTGAGGTATGTTCCGGGGCAACCTTTAACCGGCCCGAAACGTGGCGGGTAATCAGTTGCTCCATGTACTCGTCATGGTTGCCGTCTTCGTTATTTTTATTGAAGTCATCGACCAGCAGGTCATACCGCACGCCGGAGCCGACAAAGGCCTTTTTGATGGCCGGATTGGCGTCGACTTTGCGGTATAACTGGGTCAGTGGCTTGTGAGACGTATCGAGGTTCGAACAGATTACCGGGTGAATGCAGCTCGGACTCTGACAGCGTGCACAGATGGCTTCGTCCTTGCCCTTCATCTTGTACATGTTGGCCGACGGGCCGCCCAGGTCCGAAATGTAGCCCTTAAACTCCGGATGTTTCGTGATTTCGTCAACTTCCTTCAGAACGGATGCTTCGCTGCGGGACGCAATAAACTTACCCTGGTGGGCCGAGATGGTGCAGAAACTACAGCCGCCGAAACAGCCACGGTGCATGTTCAGGGAAAACTTGATCATCTCATACGCCGGAATGGTGCCCCGCTTTTTGTATTTCGGATGCGGCATGCGGGTATATGGCATGTCAAACGACTTGTCGATTTCGGTCTCATCCATCGTCTTAAACGGTGGATTAATCACCAATACCTGGTCACCGACCCGTTGGGTGATGCGGTTTGCCTGCCATTTATTCGACTCAACCTCAACGATTTTGAAGTTTGCCGCATACTTGATTTTATCGTCCAGACAGTCTTCATGGCTGGCCAGTTCGACGGTATTCCAGTTGTTGTAATCGCGGAGCTCCGAATCACCTTCGTGCATGAACGCCACCTGATTGATGTTGCGCATAGACGAGAACGGTACGCCTTTGCGGGCCAGTTTCAGGATTTCGCGCAGCGGCTGTTCGCCCATCCCGTACACGAGCATGTCAGCCCCCGAGTCAACCAGAATAGACGGCATCAGCCGGTCCTGCCAGTAATCGTAGTGCGTTACCCGGCGAAGAGACGCCTCAATGCCACCCAGCAGCACCGGTACATCCGGATAAAGCTCTTTGAGGATTTTAGTATATACGATGGTCGCGTAATCGGGCCGGAACCCGGCTTCGCCACCAGGGGTGTAAGAATCGTTTGAGCGGCGGCGTTTGTTGGCGGTGTAGTGATTCACCATCGAATCCATACAGCCGGCCGTAACACCAAAGAAATATTTCGGGCGACCAAATTTTTTGAAGTCGCGCAGGTCATCCTGCCAGTTTGGCTGGGCAATGATGGCGACGCGGAAGCCTTCGCTCTCCATGATCCGGCCGATCACAGCAGTGCCAAAGGCCGGGTGGTCTACATAAGCATCCCCGGACACCAACACAATATCCACTTCGTCCCAGCCTCGCTTTTCGACTTCTTTCATCGTGAGAGGCAACCAGTCTGTTAGGGGTCTTTCGATCATGGAGAATAAGAAAATTACTATTTATAAAGAGTCAAAATTACAAAATAGTTCAATTGAAAACTCCCTGAGGGTCCAAAACCTCCAGGCGGCCCTGCCTCGGAGAGTGAATAAACTGCGGATACAAAAAAGCCCTGATCCGGAAACGGATCAGGGCGGTCAAGTAAAGTAACGGGCAAGCACGTGATACCGGGAGCAGTATATTCGTTACCGGTTTAAGCAGGATCAATAAACAGGATGAGGGCGTTATTGGATAAGGCTTCAAACTCGACAGACGCCACGTTCCAGAGGGCAATGCTGTCGCGGGCATGCAGAAGCCGGTTCTGTACCTCAAAGGCTCCTTCAACCACAAAGGCAAACAGCCCTTTTCCGGGGTCAGTTACCCGGATGCTGTCTTCTTCACGACCGGCATACTGACCTACAAACACACGCATACCTGTACCGCCAACAGAAAACAGCTGATTGGTACGTGCCAGATCAAAAGCCATAACCGAGACGCCGGGGCTGAATGGTTTGGCGGGGCAGGCGTTAAGCCAGATATGCAGGTAATTAATCAGCTCCGTATCGTAGGGATTGGTAACAGAATAGGATGACTGTGCGGATAACGACAACATAAGTGCTTCCCCAGCCACCGCATAGCTGGTATCGGCTACCGGACTACTGACTTCTACGCCACCGACTAGGGGAAGGATCAGAACAAACATAGGCTCATCAACCTGCATAGTCAGCTGATGACAGGCGGCCAGTGTCTCGTCATTTACCATGCATAGCGGGCCAAACGGCGTCCGGCCCGCTGCCTGATAGGGGCCGAAATTAAACGTATGGAAGCTGCGGAAACCGTCGGTTTGTGCAATACCCCGCTGACCGGCGAGATACAATTGTCCCTGAACGTCGGTAAGCATGGGAAAAGGGGTTAGGCGCTGACAACAATCGTGTGTGTAAGTACATAGCCGGCCGACACGCTGCCGGTCACCGTAGCCAGTTCGGTGGTGAAGCCGTCGCTGAACACGTTGTCGCGTTCATTGGTTGTGTCTTGCGTACCACGGGTGTAGTAGTTGGTGGCCGTTGTATAAACGGTATCACAAACAGCTTTCGGGAAGGCGATCTGCGTTACCAGCAGCGACTTGCCGGTTGAGTCATAAATATGTACGTGAATGTGCGGTGCCCGGCCTGAGTACCAACCCGGAAATATGGAGGTAAAACCTACTAATCCGTTCGCATCGGTTGTCTGGCGCCCGCGCAGAAAGTGAACCGACGTAAAGTTGGCCGTTTGCATGCCGCTTCCGCCGTATTCGGAGTAGTAGCCGTCCTTATCACAGTGCCAGATGTCGACCAGGGCACCTTTCAGGGCTGCACAGGAGGCATTTTTGTTCTGAATGGTGATTTTAATCGTGAACGGTACACCTGTACGGTCCGACCGGATGTCGGTCAGGACCAGCGATGACGGGGTTTTCGTTGGGAAAGGGCCTTCGGTTTCAGAAGGCGTGGCCGTGCAGCTTCCGGTGCTTGTACCCGTGGAGGTTCCGGTGCCCGATGTTGAAGCGGCATCCACTTCCGTCTTCGTACAGCCGGTCAATGGCATAACCATGCTGATGCCGAGTGCTGTAAATCCCTTTTTCAAAAAGTCTTTGCGGTTCATGTGATTAGTAAGGCGATTGGTTATATATGCCTAATACGCAAAACAGAATCCCGGCATTGCAGAAGGGAAAAGGTTATCGGTAAATGGAGGTTTTTTGCCGGTAAACAACTGTCAGATATCCTTAACGCAGCGGAAACCAAGGTGCATGAGGGAGGTTTCGGGTGTACTGCCCGAACGTCCCGAAACCCGGTAGCCGTGGCACCACGAAGGCTCGCAGAGGTAGGAACCGCCGCGTTGGGCACGCTCAGTTTCCGGCCCGGTTTTAGGTTCAGTCTGGCTGAGCAGGTCCTGATAGGAAATTTTCCAGTTTGCGCACCATTCCCAGACATTTCCGGAGAGGTCGGAAAGCCCGAGCGGGGATTTGCCGTAGTACCCGACAGGAGACGCGTGATGAAACCCGTCCGTAACCTGATCGAAATTCGGAAACGTGCCGTTCCAGGTATTGGCCATAGCTTTACCGCCGGAGGCCAGCTCGTCACCGAACGGGTAGAGGGTGCGGTCATTGCGGCCGTTACGGGCGGCATGCTCCCACTCGATTTCATGGGGCAGTCGTTTACCGGCCCATTTGGCATAGGCTGTCGCATCATTCCACGAGACCTGGGTAACCGGCAGATTATCGGCCGCCTTGCCGGCTTCAGGGCCGTAGGGAAACTCCCAGTTCGCGCCCGGCACCAGAGTCCATTCCTTCGTGGAATCACTCAGTACACCGGCATCCCCGAATTGCTGTGCCTGTGTTTTGTAGCCGGTTGCCTGTATAAATTTCCGGAATTCCCCAACCGTGACTTCATGCTGGTCAATCAGAAACGGTTTTACCAGCGCCCAGAACGTCGGCTTTTCCTGATCAAGTCCGTCTTCCGATCCTACCTGAACATAGCCTCCGGGTACATACACCATGCCGTCCGGCAGTTGTTTAGGCGGATTGGCCGCCGGTGCAGTAAGGTCTGCCGGTTTTTCAGAAAAGATAGTAATGGTTGGCGAAAGTGAAATGGAGGTCTGTTCAGAAGATTGGCAGGACCAGTAAACCAGGCCGGTAAGAAGCAGGGCAGCTATTTTTTTCATGTATGTCAAAACAACTAAAGCACGTCGGGTAAAAGAATGCTTCCATTTACCGATAGTTGTAATATGGTAAATTGAAGCGTGAAAATTACCTAAATTTCTTTAACTTGCTATACCATTTCACTGCCTTGATTCGATTTGCTGATCGAATAATTCCGTAACAAAACATTAATTTCCCCCTGATTAATGCCCTATCTGGATACGTATACGCAACCGCTTACGGCAAAGACGGCTGCCCATTTGTTGCGTCGGGCAACATTTGGACCCACACAAACAGAAATTACCGGATTTACCGGCAAAACGGCTGTTCAGGCTGTGCAGCTTCTGATTCAGAATGCGAATGTATCTCCGTCACCGCCGATTGATCTGGATAGCACAAAGGCCACCGCTGGTCAGACGTACCTCGACAAAGCCTTTAACGGTGACCGGAATTTCGATTATGGCACCTACATCAAGTGGTGGTGGTATGGGATCATGGCCGATCAGTCGAATAAGCCGGCATTGCTGGAAAAACTGACGTTGTTCTGGCAGAATCATTTCGTAACGACCCGCGAAGTAGTGGATGATTACCGGTTTGTCTGGCGGTATTTTCAATTGCTGCGAACCAATGCACTGGGTAATTTCCGGACGCTGGTGACCGGCATAAGCAAAGATCCTGCCATGCTGCGTTTTCTGAACGGAAATGAAAACGAAAAAGGTAAACCCAACGAAAATTATGCCCGCGAACTACAGGAGTTATTTACTGTCGGCGCATTCGATTTTGCGGGTAATAAGAATTACACCGAAGATGATGTAAAGGCGGCTGCCCGCGCCCTGACCGGCTGGAAATACACCAATTACTGGGTAAACGGCTCAACTACCTTTGACACGACGTTTACGGCCACAAAGCACGACACGGATGCCAAGGTCTTTTCGGCTAAGTATAACAACACCACCATTCCTGCCAGAACAACGGCTCCGGCGGGGTTTGCCAATACGGGTGAAGCCGACCTGAGTGACCTGATCACGATGCTGCTCAATCACCCCGAAACCCCGAAGTTTATCTGCCGCAAACTGTACCGCTGGTATGTAAATCCGAACGTGACACAGGAGATTGAAACCAACGTGATTGTACCGCTGGCCCGGTTCTTTGCCAGTCCGTCGAACAACTACGCCATTCAGCCGGTGGTTGTTAAGCTGTTGACCAGCCAGATTTTTTTCGATACCGCCAATATCGGTGCCATTATCAAATCACCGCTTGAGCTGGTCATTGGCTCGCTGAAGTTTTTTGACCAGCCGGTGCCGCCGATGAATACCAACTATACGGCCTATAAAAAACTGTTCGGCGATTTTGCCCACTGGCGGATGCGGGACATGCAGATGGATGTCATTGACCAGCCGACCGTATTCGGGTATGAGCCGTATTACCAGACCGGCTACTCTAAGATCTGGATGAATACCACCACCATTGCGTTGCGGAGCGATTTTACGGATGCCTTTATCTGGCGGTGGCTCGTTGTTGATGCAAATTACTACGGCACGGGTGTCCCTTACAAAATGGGCATTGATGTACTGGCCTGGGCCACGTCGCTGCAGGCCAATTTCGCCGATGTTACCGGAACCCCGTCGATTACCTGCGTTGATGTGCTGGAGGCATTTTCGAAAAACCTGTTTGCCACCGATCTCTTCCAGTCGCAGAAGGATTTTCTGATCGATACCATTATGATGCAGGGCATTCCGCGCACTTCATGGGTGAATGAGTGGAATAACTACCGGACCACACCGACCAATACCAACCGGAAAAATGCGGTGACCTACCGCCTTCAGAATCTGATGAAGTACATGCTGCGCATGGCAGAGTATCAGCTTTGTTAACCAATCAAATCGAAAATCATGAACCGTAGGGATTTTTTTAAAGCGAGTTCGGCTTGTGTGTTGCCGGTAATGATTGACGGATTCGGGATGAAGGCACTGGCCCGGGATTCTGTGCTTGTGCAGTCGCTGTTGCAGACGACTGCCGCAAATACCGACCGTGTACTGGTCATCATTTATCTGAACGGCGGCAACGACGGCCTCAATATGGTGTTGCCGCTCGATCAGTATTCCGCTTATAATACGCTGCGCAGCAATATTGCCATTCCGCAGGCCAGTGTACTCGCACTGACCGGAAACGATGCCACCGGCCTGCATCCGGCCATGACCGGCCTTCAGGGCCTGTATAATGATGGTAAACTATCCATTATACATTCGGTATCTTACCCGAATCCGGATCAGTCGCATTACCGTGCGACGGACATCTGGATGACGGCTGTAGACAGTACTCAGACCGCAGAAACGGGATGGGCCGGCCGCTATCTGGAAGACCGTTTTCCGGGATATCCGACGGGATATCCGAATACGGAGATGGAAGACCCGCTGGCGATTCAGATCGGGTACCTGACATCGACCGCCCTGCTGGGCAGTCAGGGGTCAATGGGGATTGCCATCAGTAATCCGGATAGTTTTTATCAGCTGGTCGGAGCAGGCGGGGCGACCTCTCCGGGGGATTTGCCATGTTGTGATGCCGGAGAGCTGATTTCGTTTATCCGTCAGCAGCAGGCATTGTCGGTTGGCTATGCGGGAGAAATCAAGAAGGCCGCCGATGCCGGTAAAAACCTGGCCACGTACCCGACCTCCGGCGTAAACTCGCTGGCAGATCAGCTGAAAATTGTTTCGCGGCTGATTCACGGCGGGCTGAAAACGAAAATCTATTTTGTCTCGTTGGGAGGTTTCGATACGCACTCGGGGCAGGTCGATACGACCGACAACACAAAAGGGGCTCATGCTACGCTGTTGGGTAAGCTGTCCGATGGGATTGCACTTTTTCAGCAGGACCTGAAACTACAGGGGATTGAAGACAAGGTGATCGGGATGACGTTTTCGGAATTTGGCCGCCGTGCCAACTCGAACAACTCAAAGGGAACCGATCATGGGGTAGCTGCGCCGATGTTTGTCTTCGGGTCAGGCGTTAAGCACAGCACCATCGGTACTAACCCGAACCTGTCTGACCTGTCGGGAACGGGAACGAATAAGGAGATTAAAATGCAGATTGATTTCCGGCGGGTATACAACGACATTCTGAACGATTGGTTTGGCGCGGGGCAGAGTAAAACCGACACGTTACTATTCCGGAATTTCCCGACGGTCTCCTTATTCTCCAACATGGTCGAATCGGTCGCATCCGGCGACTGGACCGATAAAAATACGTGGACGGTGGGGCGGATGCCGTTTCCGAATGAATTCGTCCGGATTTGTCCGGGGCATACCGTAACGGTTGGCCAATCGGTTACGCTGCGTAATCTGAAGCTGGACGGAAAGCTGAAATTTGCCGGAAATTATAAGGTAAAACTTACCGGATAAATCCGTGGGGGCCGAACGCAAAACACCCCGGCAGAAAAACCTGCCGGGGTGTTTTGCTTATAAGGAGTGCTGCCTGTTACAGGTCCGCAACTGCTTTTTTGATTTCGTCTTTGGTCTTACCGGTTTTCTGCTGCACCTTACCCCACATTTCGTCTTCTTTACCTTCTTCGTAAGTCAGATCGTCGTCTGTCAGGTCACCGTATGCTTGTTTGATTTTGCCTTTGAGCTCGTTCCACGCTCCTTTGATTGTTGTCTCGTTCATGACGTTGATAGTTTAATGATTTATGTGTCTGCCGTGGCAGCTTACACCATATAGACTTATTCAGAGACGGAATGTTCAGAAAAGATGAGGGAACGGCCCAAAACGGGTAAAACAGCCTGGTAATAAGTACCTGAGGTATATAAAACAAAAAAGCCAAGCGAGACACTCTCTTGGCTTTCTGATTTACTCAACGTTATGAAAAACTTTTCTTTTCGACGCAATAATAAAACGAAAGTAACAAATAATTGTTTCCCGTTCGTTAATTTTTTTTCAACAATTTTGCAGATTGCTGAATATCAGGGAAATGTATTTTATCAAAAAGATAAAAAGTACATAATGGCTATACATTTTTTGTGTCACCTATCTGTCCGTCCTGTATCGTTAATGTTCTGTCAGCCAGATCTGCCAATTGCTGGTTATGTGTAACAATAACAAAAGTTTGCCCGAATTGATCCCTCAGATTAAAAAAGAGCTGATGTAATTCCTGCGCGTTCTTTGAGTCAAGGTTGCCGCTGGGTTCATCGGCAAACACGATATCCGGCTGGTTGATCAGTGCCCGGGCAACGGCGGTCCGCTGTTGTTCACCGCCCGACATCTGAGACGGAAAGTGGCCGATCCGGTCTTTGAGCCCCAATGAATGCAGCAGTTCGGCGGCGCGTTTACGGACGTCTGCTTCCGGTTTACCGGAAATAAAACCCGGCAGACAAACATTTTCGAGGGCTGTAAACTCAGGTAACAGATTATGAGACTGAAAGATAAAACCAATCCGTTCGTTGCGGAAGCGGGCCAGTTCACGGTCATTCAGCGTAAAAGCCGATTCCCCCGCCAGGACGAGTTCGCCGCTGTCGGGCCGGTCGAGGGTACCCAGAATATGGAGTAAAGAACTTTTACCAGCCCCCGAAGCGCCGACAATGGAGACCACCTCGCCCGACTGGATGGAGAGGTTAATACCCTTTAAAACGGGAAGATTGCCATAGGTACGACGCAGATCGGTGGCCTGAAGGAGTGTTTGCATAAAGTGTGCGTTTTGTCGTTTATTTCGCGCAGTTTCGGACAGATTGACGCGGTTAAATGAAAACTGTGCTCTGTAAACTGATAACTCAACCAAATTATTGGCTAACTTGCCGCGCGAACGCAAAACTACTGTTTTCCTTTATTTGTCATGAATATACACGAGTACCAGGGTAAAGAAATACTGAAGCGCTACGGCGTCCGGATTCAGGAAGGTATCGTTGCCGAATCGCCGGAAAAGGCAGTTGAGGCAGCTAAACAAATCATGGCCCAGACGAACTCTAAATTTGTAGTCGTCAAATCACAGATTCATGCTGGTGGCCGCGGTAAGGGTAAGGTCCAGGGTTCAGAGCAGCGTGGTGTTGCGCTGGCGAAGTCAGTGGAAGATGTACGTACCATTGCTACCAACCTGATTGGTAACGTGCTGGTAACGCATCAGACTGGCCCTGAAGGCAAAAAAGTAAATAAGGTACTGGTTGCTCAGGACGTATTCTATCCGGGTGACTCGGAGCCGAAAGAATTGTACATGGGTATCCTGCTCGACCGTGCGAAAGCCTGCAACGTGATCATGGCCAGCACCGAAGGCGGTATGGATATTGAAGAAGTGGCTGAACATAGTCCGGAAAAAATTATTAAAGAATGGATTAACCCAGCCGTTGGCTTACAACCGTTCCAGGCCCGTAAAATTGCGTTCGCCCTTGGCCTGACGGGTGAAGCCTTCAAAGAAATGGTGAAATTCGTTACATCCTTATATAAGGCGTACATTGATTCAGACGCGTCGATGTTTGAAATCAACCCGGTGCTGAAAACGTCGGATAACAAAATTCTGGCGGTGGATGCAAAGGTAAACCTTGACGATAACGCCCTGTACCGTCATCCGGATCTGGCTAACCTGCGCGATATCTCGGAAGAGGATCCCCTCGAAGTAGAAGCTTCAGCCAACGACCTGAACTACGTAAAGCTGGACGGTAACGTAGGTTGTATGGTAAACGGTGCCGGTCTGGCGATGGCCACGATGGACATCATCAAGCTGTCAGGCGGTGAGCCGGCTAACTTCCTGGACGTAGGAGGTGGAGCAAACGCGAAAACGGTGGAAGCCGGTTTCCGGATCATCCTGAAAGACCCGAACGTAAAAGCAATCCTGATTAACATCTTCGGTGGTATCGTTCGTTGCGACCGTGTGGCGACCGGTGTTGTGGAAGCCTATAAGGCAATCGGCGATATTCCGATCCCGATCATCGTTCGTCTACAGGGAACAAATGCGGAAGAAGGTGCCCGGATCATTGATGAGTCAGGCCTGAAAGTGTACTCGGCTGTTCAGCTGAAAGAAGCGGCTGAAAAAGTGAAGCAGGTACTGTCTGCGATGTAATCGCGATCTGAGATTAAAGCCAAAAATGCCCCGGAGCAGCTGCTCCGGGGCATTTTTGGCTTTAATCTTTGTCATTCCGACGCAGGAGGAATCTTGTAGCTGTCACAGCCCAAAGAATAGTTCCTTCGCCGGAATGACAAAATAAAGACTTAGCGTTTATAATATTTCATGGCTTCCGGCATTAACTTCTTAATATCGCTGATCCGGCGCTCATCAGACGGGTGCGTTGACAGGAATTCCGGTGGCTTCTGGCCGGAACCAGCTTTTGCCATGCGGGTCCAGAACCCTACCGCTTCATTCGGGTCATAACCCGCCATAGCCATGAAAATCAGCCCGAGGTGATCGGCTTCTGATTCCTGCTTACGGCTGTGTGGTAACTCACGGAGTACCTGATAACCTACCGGTAAGGCTACACCGGCAGCCTGTAACAACAGCGCATTAGTTTGCGTTCTCTGGGTCTGTGACATCGTACCTAAAACAAGCTGCCCGCCCTGAATCAGGCCGTTTGCAACCAACCCTTCGCTCATACGCTCATTACCATGTTCAGCAATGGCGTGTGAAATCTCATGGCCCATAACGGTTGCTACACCGGCTTCGCCCTGGCAATACGGCAGGATACCGGTGTAGAACGCTACCTTACCGCCGGGCATACACCAGGCATTAACCTGCGGACTCTGGATCAGATTGAATTCCCATTGATAACCTTCCAGACGGCTGCCTAAGTTATTGGCATTCATATAGTTTTCCATAGCTGCACGCAGGCGGCTACCAACACGCTTGATCATTTCAGCCTGCGAACCGTTGTTGACAACCGTACTCGTGTCCAGAACTTCCTTATAGTTCGTAAACGACATTGGCAACAGCTGAGAATTCGGAACAAATGCAAGTTGGCTTCTGCCGGTCAACGGGACTTTCTGGCAGCCGATGGCGATTGAAAAAAGTAAAACGCCCAAAAGTATTTTCTTCATTGTAGTAAACGATTTATAGTATCAGACGGCAAAACTGTCAAATATGTACCTTTTTTAACGAGCGATTGTTCATTTTTTTTATTGTCGGATTCGGCCACACCGTCATTAGTCCGTAGATTTGCGGCTTTAAAACGGATCGTTTAACCGGATACAGAATCCTTCTGTGCTTCTCTGATTCATGAAAATCATCGCTGTCGGCCGCAACTACGCAGAACATATTAAAGAGCTCAATAACGAGCAGCCCGAAGATCCCGTCATCTTTACCAAACCCGAAACGGCTATTTTACGCAATAACGATGCGTTTTATTATCCGGATTTCTCCTCGGATGTACATCACGAAGTTGAGATTCTGGTTAAAATCAGCCGGACGGGTAAGAATATTGACGAAAAATTTGCCCATAAATACTACGACGAAATCGGCGTCGGTATCGACTTTACCGCACGGGATGTACAGAGTAAGCTGAAAGCCAAAGGCTTGCCGTGGGACTTGGCCAAAGGGTTTAACGGCTCAGCGCCGATTTCGGGTTTTGTGCCCAAAAGCCAGTTTGCCGATCTCCAGGATATCAATTTCCGGCTCGATATCAACGGCGAAACGCGGCAGCAGGGCAATACCAGCATGATGCTCTACAAAATTGATTACCTGATTGCCTTTGTGTCCCGCTACTTCCTGCTCCAGCAGGGCGACATCATCTTTACCGGCACGCCAAAAGGCGTAAGCGGCGTACAGCCCGGTGACCGGCTGACAGCCTATTTAGAAGACCAGGTGATGCTGGATTTTGAGGTAAAATAATGATTTAATACGCCTGTCCACGGGCAATCACAGCATTTTAACGATTAGGAATGAGGATTCGACGGTTTGGGAAACGTACAATACTGGCTGGTTTTTTATCGCTTGGTGTCATTGGCGGGGTATTTGGGCAATTGAAACGGGAGATAAAAAAAACAACCCTGACGTCGGAAAACGGAGCCAATTATCTGGAACCAGGCTATTTCAGGTTCCCGATTCAGCCGGGGCAGGCTAACTCGCTTTCGGGTGGTTTGGGTGATCTGCGGGCCAATCACTTTCATGCCGGTATCGATATCCGGACCGGCGGGCGCGAAGGCCTGAACGTATACGCCGCCGCCGATGGTTACATCTCGCGGATTGCGGTGTTTACTGGTGGATATGGTAACGTTATCTTTATTAAACATCCGAACGGACTGACAACGGTCTACGGGCACCTGAAAGAGCTGAAGGATACGCTCGGCGTGTACCTGCGTGAGCAACAATACCGTAAACAAACGTTTGAAATTGACTTACGGCCGGCACCTGGTCAGTTTCCGGTGAAAAAGGGCGATATCGTCGCGTTGTCGGGGAACACGGGCGGATCAGGCGGGCCGCACCTTCATTTTGAAGTCCGTGACCCGAAAGACAACCTGATTAACCCGCTGCTGTATGATTTTCGCGAGCTGAGCGACAATCTGCCGCCGGTAATTGAACGGATTGCTCTCAAGACGCTGACAACGGGTTCGCGGATCAACGGCGAATACCAGCGGATCAACCTGGTGCCGGTACGGCGTCCGGACGGGTCATACGGGCTGAATCAACCGGTAACGGCTTCGGGCCTGATCGGTATGGAAATTCTCGGGTTCGACCGCACCGGCGGATCACCGTACAAAAACGGGCTGAACTGCATCGAAATCAAGCTGGACGGCAAAGAGGTGTTTGCGTATAACATGGATACGTTTCCCAACGAGCTGACCCGCCTGATGAACATCCACGAAAATTACGAAGTAGAGCAGTTGTTCGGGTTACGCTATCATCGCTGCTACGTGGCCGACGGTAACACCCTGCCGATTTACCGGACCGATGGCCGGCGTGGTCGCCTGCCGCTGTTCGACGGGCAGCTACATGAAGTTCAGGTGACCCTATTTGACGTGTATCAGAACCCGACCGTACTACGCTTTACAGTACAACCGGAACCGGCAACGGTCGTTCAGGCATCGTCAGTCGTGCCGGGCAGTGCGGCCGAAGCGGCTACCATTACAGTCGATGAAAATGTGCTGAAACTGGCTGTCCGTAACTTCCGGACCACCGAAGTGCCGGTGGCGTTGTTGTTTCATGGTACAAAAACCGAAGAATTGCCGGTAAGTTATATCCGTCAGAATCAGGGTATTTACCTGATCGATCTGAACAAGTACCTGCCTGACTCCATTCAGGTTGGGCGTGGGGTAGTGGCTACCAACTTCCGGAAACGTATTTTGCCCGGCAAACCGCAGGAGTACGAAGGGGAGGGCGTGAAGCTGAATTTCGACAGCAAAACGCTTTTTGATACCTTATATCTGACAACACGGCAGTTGCCCGGGGGCGTTCTGGAGATTAATCAGCCGACGATACCGATCAATGATTATCTGACCGTAACCTGGACACCGGCCTATCCCGTAGCGGTTGATACATCACGGACACGCGTGTATATGGTCAGCGGGGGGAGGAGCCGGTTTGTCGGCGGAACCTGGAAAAACGGCCGGATTGAGTTCAGAACCAGAGAATTAGGCCGGTTTCAGCTCTTAACGGACATGAATCCGCCGTCAATTAATATGCTGTCGGCAACGGCAAACGGTATTTCAGCCCGTATCAGTGATGATCGTTCCGGCATCAATACATTCCGGGCGCTGGTGAACGGCGAGTGGACTCTGATGCAGTACGATTATAAACGGGCGCTGATCTGGTCGGATAAGCTGTATCCGGACGAGGATTTCCCGGATGAATCGGAGGTGATCATCGAGGTTACTGACCGGTCCGGAAACGTATCGACTGTGCGGACAACCATCAGTAAACCAAAGCCTAAAGCAAAACCAAAAGCGGCGTCCCGTAAGAAGGCATCCCCGAAAAGTAAGGGGAAAAAGCGTCGCCGGTAATCGATTTCAGAAGACAGAAACCATTCAACTATGAGCTTACACGTTGGCGATCCGGCACCGGATTTTACCGCAAACGATCAGAACGGACAGCCGGTCCGTTTGTCAGACTATCGGGGGAAAAAAGTGGTGCTGTATTTTTACCCGAAAGACGATACACCCGGCTGTACGGCCCAGGCCTGTAGCCTCCGGGACAATTACAGTGCGCTGCAACAGGCGGGGTATGAGGTAATCGGTGTAAGTGTTGATGCCGAAAAAGCGCATCAGAAATTCATCAGCAAATACGAACTTCCCTTCACATTGATTTCCGACACCGACCAGAAGGTGGTGGAGGCGTATAACGTATGGAAAGAAAAATCGATGTATGGCCGCACGTACATGGGCACTGTACGGACCACGTTTGTCATTGACGAACAGGGTATAATTTCGGAAATCATCGGAAAAGTTGATACAAAAAAACACGCAGAACAAATTTTAAAGTAAGTTGACAACCTCTTTTGAGGCCACTGCAAGGCTTGCAAACCTAAAACTATGGAAATCCAACAACTCGAACAGATTGCTACTCAGGTTCGGCGTGACATCGTCCGGATGGTGCATGCCGTAAATTCAGGCCACCCGGGCGGTTCGCTGGGCTGTACTGATCTTCTGGTAGCACTTTATTTTGACGTAATGCGTCTGAAAGAAGACGGGCAGGGTACGGTTATTTTTGACATGGACGCAAAAGGTGAAGATGTTTTCTTCCTGTCGAACGGCCATATTTCGCCGCTGTTTTACTCCGTACTGGCTCGTCGGGGCTATTTCCCGGTTTCAGAATTGGCTACGTTCCGTAAGCTGGACAGCCGACTGCAGGGCCACCCGACAACCGCCGAACATCTGCCGGGCGTTCGTATTGCATCAGGTTCGCTGGGTCAGGGTTTGTCGGTTGCCTGCGGAGCTGCCTTAGCCAAGCGTCTGAATGGTGACGACTCACATGTGTATGTCCTGATGGGCGACGGTGAGCAGCAGGAAGGCCAGGTCTGGGAAGGTGCTACCTTTGCGCCGCACCATAAGCTGGGTAACCTAACAGCTGTAATCGACCTGAACGGTCAGCAGATTGACGGCCCGACCAGTCTGGTCATGAATAACCGCGACCTGGGCGAAAAATACAAGGCTTTCGGCTGGAACGTAGAGCACATGGAAGGTAATAACATGGCCGACGTGGTGGCGAAACTGAAAGCATCGCGCCAGGATGCCGATGTACCGACTATGATTCTGATGCATACCGAAATGGGATATGGCATCGACTACATGATGGGCAGCCACAAATGGCACGGTGTTGCTCCAAATGACGAACAACTTGCCGTTGCCTTAAATCAATTACCACAAACCATCGGGCAGGAGGATTATTGAGCCATTGAGTGAATGTGCGATTGAGTGATTTAGCTAAAGCACTGCCTGAATCAAGATCTCTGTAGCGTATGAAGATCAAGCGCCTTGTCATCGAAAATTTTAAGTCTATTGAACGGATTGAGCTCATTGAGCCTAATCCGTTTACGGTATTTGTCGGCCCCAACGGTTCCGGCAAATCCAATATTTTCGAGGCGCTGGAGTTTCATATCCCACAAACAGATGTTGGAGAGAAGTTACGGCTTTTTGGAGGTGCAGATTATCTTCAGAACAGGTTGACACACAGCTCGTCAAGCTATCGTTTTCAAATAGAAGCAGATAAGTTTGTATGGGCAAGAAATAGCTCCTATCAAACTATAAGTGAATTAGAAGCTAACAAATTATTGGTTGAAGTCGGACTGGTAGCTTTTGATGAACAAAGCCGGATGGAGAACGAACAACGGTATTTAGATTTCGCCAGAGGGTTTAGCAGAATTTTTGTTGGTAATGAAAAGCTACTTCGAAAGCGTTTTATTGATGATAGTAGTTTAAATGGCGCTGCTACAAATCTTGAGAAAGTGTTGAAGCGGGTTTTGACTAATATAATTCTGAAAAACGAATTCTTTGAATGGCTAGAGCTCTTTGTGCCTGAGTTTAAATCGGTTGAGGTAATGAAAAGTCAGTATAGTGCCGATGGAACGCTTCTCTGGTACGAACAGTACTCAGACAACCCCTTTACCAAAAACCTGATTTCAGACGGTACCTACAACATTCTGGCTTTACTGACGGCCGTTTACCAGAGCGACGATAAGCCTCAGTTTCTGTGCATCGAAGAGCCTGAAAACGGTCTACACCCGCAGGTGGCCGGTGAGTTGGTTGATTTCTACCGTACGATGTGTGAAGAGCGCGGACATTATATCTGGCTCAATACACATTCGCAGACAATGGCGTCGCGGGTCCGCCCGGAAGAGCTGGTTGTAGTTGATAAAAAGCAAGGCTCGACGAGGGTCAGACAATTTAACGGTGATGACCTGAAGGGCTGGCGTATGGACGAAGCCTGGCTTACAAATGCTCTTGGAGGTGGGCTGCCGTGGTAAAGGTTGGCTTTATTTGTGAAGGCAAAACCGAAAAGGCGATCATTGAGTCAGCTGCCTTTCAGACTTGGTTGCATCAAAACCGGATTGAGTGCGTTTTTGAGGTGATTGATGCCAAAGGGAGTGGTAATTTATTACCGCATAACATAGGACTTATCACAAAAGAACTGGCCTTACGAGGAGCGCAGCAAATTGTGATCCTGACCGATTCAGACGATGACGCCTGTGTTACTTTGACCCGTGAGCGCATTAACGCGTCACCGGATCAACACGTTTTAGTGGCGGTGAAGCAAATTGAAGCCTGGTTTTTGAGTAATACCGGAACCTTGCAAAGCATACTGAATGATACTGGTTACTATTGTGAGGAGCCTGAAACAATACCCGCGCCTTTTGACTACCTGAAAGAACTCTTTTTACAGAAAACAGGGCGTGGCGTTGGCGGTAAGGCCATTCTGCTAAACCGGATGCTTAAATACGGCTTTACGCCTGAGCGGGCGGCGGCGCATCCGAATTGCCTGTCGGCACGATACTTTTTAACTAAATTGCAACGGCTCGCTTCGACGGCCGGATAACAGACATGAAAAAATATACATTTACCGAAAAGAAAGATACTCGTTCAGGTTTTGGCGCCGGTATTCTGGAGCTGGGCCGGACAAACCCGGATGTGGTCGCGATGACTGCCGATCTGGCAGGATCGCTGAAACTGGAAGGCTTCATTAAGGAGTTTCCGGAGCGTTACGTACAATGTGGTATTGCCGAAGCAAACATGATCGGGGTGGCAGCCGGATTAACCATCGGCGGTAAAATCCCGTTTGCGACCACGTTCGCCAACTTTGCTACCGGCCGCGTATATGATCAAATTCGTCAGTCGGTTTGTTACTCTAACAAAAATGTTAAAATTTGTGCATCGCACGCCGGCCTGACACTGGGCGAAGACGGCGCGACGCACCAGATTCTGGAAGACCTCGGGATGATGAAGATGTTGCCGAACATGACCGTTATCAACCCGTGTGACTTCAACCAGACAAAAGCTGCCACCATTGCCATTGCCGAACACGAAGGGCCGGTTTACCTGCGCTTTGGTCGTCCGGTAGTGCCGATTTTTACGCCGGCAGATCAGAAATTTGAAATTGGTAAAGCAGTCATCCTGAACGAAGGTCCGGATGTATCGATTTTTGCGACCGGACACCTGGTTTGGGAAGCTATCCAGGCAGGTGAAAAGCTGTCCGAAGAAGGAATCGAAGCCGACATTATCAACATTCATACGATTAAACCGTTAGATGAAGAAGCGATTCTGGCTTCGGTGAAGAAAACAGGCTGTGCCGTTTCGGCGGAAGAACATATGCTGAACGGTGGTTTAGGTGACAGCGTAGCGCAGGTACTGGCGCGCAATTATCCGGCTCCGCTCGAAATGATCGGGGTGCATGATACCTTCGGCGAAAGCGGTACACCGGCCCAGCTGATGGAAAAATATGGCCTGACTGCCGATAAAATTGTTGAAGCCGTTAAGAAAGCTATGCAGCGCAAAGCTGCGTAGCGTAGAGATGCAACATCTTGCGTCTCCTCTTCCGGAGAAGGTTTCCTGAAGCAACGAGACGTAAAATAGTTTGATGAACTGACGTAGACCGGAGACGCAACAGGTGTTGCGTCTCTACCGATATACAATGACTGACCAGGAACTCCTTGATAAATACCGTGATCCGGCAAGCCGGAATTATGCCTTTAATCTGTTGGTGCGGAAGTATCAGCAGAAAATTTACTGGCATATCCGCAAGATGGTCATCGACCACGACGATGCGGATGATCTGGTACAGGAAACATTTATCAAAGTCTGGTCAAGTCTGGAACACTTTCGGGGTGATAGTCAGTTATATACGTGGATCTACCGCATTGCTACCAACGAGTGTCTCAATTTTCTGAACAAAAAACGGCGTAAGTTTTTTCTCCCTATTGGTGATGTGGAAGGTGAGCTGCTGGAAAAACTGGAAGAAAATTCAGACTTTGTAACGTCAGGAGGGGATGTCAGTGGTGAAGAAGTTCAGTTAAAGCTACAGAAAGCCTTGTTGAAACTACCGGATAAGCAGCGGCTGGTATTCAATATGAAGTACTTCGATGATATGAAGTACGAAGAAATTTCGGAAATTACGGGTACATCGGTCGGAGCCCTTAAAGCCTCTTACCATTTAGCGGTAAAAAAAATTGAAGAATTTCTAAACGGCGAGTAAACCTTATCCATTGAGGCCTGTCAAATAAGCAAATGGCTATGAATGAGAAGAAATACATATCGCTGGACGAGCTGAAGGCTGGGCATCCGCTCAGACAGCACCCTTTTGAAAGCAATGCTTCCAGCGTGCCGGAGGGGTATTTTGATACGCTCCCTTCGCGCGTTCAGGCCCGGGTTGCCAAAAAACAACACGGATTTTCCGTAAGTTGGTCATGGCAGCGGTCGGTTGCATCATTGGCAGGCGCAGGTTTAGTGGCGGCATTGGTCTGGATTACCTGGCCGGCCCGTCAGGAAGCCCTTGGCAATGAGTCCCTCAGCGGGGTGAGCAACGAGGCTATCCTGAGCTATCTGGACGAAGAAGGTGTAACAGCAGATGATCTGCTGGACAATGCTGTCCAACAACCGGCAGTTAGTAATGATTCAACGTTGTTCCGATATCTGGACGTTCGGCCGGAAGATGTTCGGCAACACATTGACAAACACGAATTGTTGGACCCACAAACAATGGAATTTGGTTCTTGAAACACACAGTAATGATTACCATGCGACGACTTATAGGCTTTTGTTTAGTTTGGTTGCTGTTAGCTGGCGGGGTAGCGATGGCGCAGGGAGGAGGAAGGCAACAAATCGAAAGTGCCAAGATTGGTCTGATTACCAATCGGCTAAACCTGACCGCTGACCAGGCACCTGGTTTCTGGGCTATTTACAACGAATATGACGACAAGCGGTCAGATATTCGCCGGAAAATCCGTCAGTTGAACGGTGGACAGAACCTGACTGACGAAAAAGCACTCAGCAACATCAAGGAAATTAACGATCTTAAACAGCAGCTGGCCAATCTGGACGAAGAATACTCGAAAAAATTTCTGAAGGTAATTTCGCCCAAACAGCTGAACGAATTGTACAACACCGAACGTACCTTTAGTAAAATGCTCCTGGAGCAGTTAAAGAATTAACACTAACCCATAAATTAAGAAGCCCTCTCAGCAAATCGCGGAGAGGGCTTTGTTATTAGTAGCGTTCGACTTTGAAGCGGGAGATTCCGCCATCGAACCGGATGTTGATTTTCTTCGTCGCCTTATCGTATTCAGGGCTTACATAAACCCCGTTGCCAATATTCTGGAAGTCTTCCAGTTCGTTGATATTCAGCGCGCCGTCTTTTTCGATCCGGCAGCCAACCTGAGCCGGTACCCGGATGACAACCGAGGCGACACCGGCACTGACTTTCACGTCGGTCTGCGCGGCTTTATCGCCGATTTTCAGATCAACATCAGCTGCACCGGCATCGACAGAGACCGTTTTAACCTGAAATGCACTCAGATCGAAATCGCCTTCACCGGCACCCATGTCGATATCAATGTCCCAGACCGGATTCGGATTCAGCTTAATATCCACTTTGTTTTTCAGCTCACCGTCCTTGATCTTCACATTCCCTTCGTTAGGGGTCAGTAAAATCGTTGGCGTGCGGGTTGTCGGGTCGCGTTCGACTTCCATTTTATAAACGCCGAATGTCTGCTTTGTTTCCGCCTTGATCAGGTCAGTTGATGTTTCTCCGATTACAAAATGGCCGGCACCGCCCTCAAACTTGAGTTTAGCTTCCCGCGTATCGGCAGACATGCTTTCGACGAATACATTTTCATGCACCTTGCCGTCGTCAGACCGGAACGTATCGTTTTCATCTTCTTCGGCTTCGCGGTCATCTTCATCGTCGTCATACTTGTCATCGCCCAAGTGATATTCATAGCGGCCGAAATCGCGGTCCCTGTTGAGAAAACTGAACAGAGCAACCGGAGCGATGACACCAAGCAGCAGGGTCGTTACCATGACAAACTGGCTGTGGCGACGTTCCAGAATCAGGTTGATACCGGCCAGAATCAGCAGTACGGGCCAGAAATCTTTCAGGTAGTCCCAGTCGACGGCCAGCCAGCCCATGTTCCGGCCGAGAAACAGCAGACCGAAGACGACAAAGAAGCAGCCCCAGAAAAGTCCTTTCGTATTCATGGTTTAGAGGGTACCGCCGGGATTCGACGGCGAGTTATAGTCGGTCGGATTGTTGTAGTTCGTCGGATTATTGTAGTTATTATTATCGTAAGGCGGTTTAATCCGGTCTTTAAAGATAAGCCACACCCCGATGGCAATCAGGAACAGCGGCCACAGATCGCCCAGATCAACGTCAAACCAGCGGTCTAACAAAAACAGGACACCTAAGATGATGAGGACCACCCCACCGATGATACTACCTTGCGGTTTTTGATTCGATGCGTACATAGAAAAAGAAGGATTAGCGTAAAGAGTTGATTGAGCATAAGCAGTTCCGGACGAACGCTCGGGCAATGCTATCCACAAGATAACGTAAATTAGCACAGCCGGGCAATGCGGCAGAAAAATTCCGACAACAAATAAAACCCGTATCAGGGTGCTGTCGAGATTGAAGTAATGTGCCAGACCGGCACATACGCCCCCGATTTTTGCCTCACCGGGTATGCGTTCTAAGCGTCGTTCCATTGTTCATCAGTAGTTGATTGATGATGTAAACCTAGCGGGTAGCGGCCGGAACGACAATCTAAGAAGGAAGAATGGAAACTGGATTTGATGAATTGAGGGTTTTGCCTGATAATAGGTAATACATACTACTGTGTTTTGCCAAGAAAACCCTCAACTGTTGTCTAATCTTCGGTTTCGAGTACTTCAAGTATATCCATCAGTTCACCGAATTCTTTATTTCCGGGTCGTTCTTCATCACCGCCCTGTAACGAAATTCCCTGAACCGGAATCGCCGACAGCAGGTTTTCCACCGATCCGGCCGAAAAGCCCGCGCCCAGTAAAACGGGATGGCGCTCTGCCACCTGTTTGATGTGTGCAGCGAGGTCTTCGTCGAGATGAAGCGCTGCGCGGCTTTCGAGCAACACAAAATCAGCTCCTGTCAGTGGCGTTGTTGCCAGCGCGTCGAGCTGTTCGAGCGACAACAGCGATAAATCAAGGGCAAGAATTACCGGTTTATCAAACGTAGAGACATAGGGTAACAGCGCGCTTTCGTTGATCTGTAAAATGTCGGGTTGATATTGATCGATCAGTTGTTCGAGTTGCGGCAGGTCAACCGATGTGGTTTCACCGACGATCCGGACGCCGGCCACCCACGAGCGGATTTCGGCTAATTTTTTGGGATCAACGTACTCCGGCGATTGCTCGTCTATGGAGAAGCCAAGCATATCCACGCCCATGCCGGCACAATAGCGGGCGTCGCTCAGATTGGTAACGTTGCTGATTTTAACGATGGTTTTCAGAGCCATTGTAAACAGAATAAAAACGGAGCAGGGCGCTGTTGCCTACGCAACCGGCTGCTGTCCGGTGAAGAAAGCTACAAAAGTAATGGTACGGGCCGATTCGTCATAGACTGATTTTTGTTTAGCCGGTTTTTCTGCCTCAAAGGGAAGTAGGTGGAAAATTATGGCGTAGATTGAATGATTCAGGCAGAAAACGTGTTAGGTGAGTTTGAATTCAGTACATTTTTAATCGCAGGGCTTTGAATTCTGTGATTTCTGTAGTTTTTGGTATGTAATATCCTGATTTTTATCATGTTATAATTTTGGTGCATTCCCTTGGTACAACATAGGTACAACGCTGAGAAATTTTTAAAACTTGTTTTAAAAGGCCAATTTTTACCCCAACTGAAATTCGGATAGCGTCAATAAGTTTATATTGCAGGAAAAAATATCATGCAGGTCATTTGCTTAGAGGAAGAAGCTTTCTTTGCTTTGATTGAGCAGGTCGTTGCACGGCTAAAGGAAAACCATGCCCAGCAGGAAGATAAATGGGTTACAGACGAAGAGGCCATGCGTCTGTTAAATATCAAATCAAAAACTACTTTGCAGAAGCTCCGGGACGAGGGCCGGATTCGATTCACCCAACCTCAGAAGAAGATCATTCTTTATGACAGATCTTCTATCATTACCTATCTTGAGCACAACGCTAGAAACACGTTTTAATCATGGAGGAGCAGGAAAAAGCCGAACCAGAGTTCGTAAGAGGTTTTAATGAAGGTTATTTGATGGCCCAGCATATGCCTGAACTCGCCGAGAAACTGGCTAAACTGGATAGTGATTTTATTCGGCTTGTAGGTTTCAAAGAGGGGCGTGAACAGTATAAGTCGGAACAGACTAAAACGCGTCTGCCAGAATGGCTCACAGGAGACCGCCACACCAAGGATAATACCATTGTTGATAAGACTAAAGATCGTGATATTGATCTGGAAAAATAACTTAGTCTTTAGCAATATCCTTGTCTATATCTTTTACCGGGTTATGTGAGACGTCTGATTTTTCGGCTTTCGTAAAGCTGAGATTTTCGATAAACATGGCTGCAACTGACAGCTTCGTTCTTTTTTCTTCCGGATCAGCTTTGACGGCGTTGTTTTCCTGTTTAGAGAATAGGGAATCCATATAATCTTGTGACGCCTCCAGATCTCTGGTCTGGTTATGAATGGCCTTCTTTTCCGAAATACTCATCTTTGAGAAAGGGTTTGGGAAAAGACTTTCACGCACATTGTCTTTGACTATTCTGGCAGTTGCCTGATCGGCTTCTTTCACTTCGTTTTCGGCCCGATGCAGCATATCATGCTTGATCTGGCTTTTATCATGCTCCAGACCTGCAATAATACGTTCCCGATCAAAGCGTTTCGGCTGAACGAAGCCTGGTGGTCTCAACGCGGGGGCAGGTTTACTATTTTGCGGAACGTTTTTAATCTGTTCATCGATCTGCTGCACACGTTCCTGTGTTTGTTTAACCTGCATGCCAATATGATTGAACTCAGGCGGAAATGCTTTATCCGTATGATTGGCGTTATCCATACCTCCTTATGTTTTAGCTTGACGGTCAGTATACTTATGCTAATATAAAAAAATAGGTGGAACTCTTGTTTGCAGGAGAGTAAAATATGGACTGGCAGCGTGATATTCTTGGCAGCAGTACAAGTCAGCCTATGCATGCCAACGCCATCGAAGAAGGTCGTTTATATACCATTCAATGGAGCGACCTAGAGCGTGGTAGTACAGTTCTGCCTGATCTGGAAACAGCAGGCCGCGAAATAATTGAGCAAAAATTAGGCTATCTGCCGCACGATGTCTGCATATTGGAACAAGAACCATTTATTCGTGCTCTGATTCGGACTAATCGCACCTGTTATATATCGGATGCTGATTTTGACCAGCAAGTTGATGAGCATATCAAGCTTATCCGCAACGTTGACATGCGTCATAATACATGCTGGGTTTATGATGCCGAGATATACGATAACTATTGGAAGACGTATGTCCCCTATGGATATGCGGTCAAAAAACGGTTAACAATGTTTTTAGGGTATACCCCCGAGCTCAGGCACTCGCTGGTTGCCGAAATGTGGTTACGAAACGTGATGGCTCAGAACGAAGTTCATTTACCCGATTATCCCATAGCCGTCGATTATCGGGCTATAGCATTGATTAAATACCGTGAGGTTTTGTTAGAGCAGGGAAAAGAGGTAGCAGATGACTCTCCATTTGAATATAGCTTATTGTATATGTAATCAATTAAAAGAAGAATATCACTTTCAGAAGGATAAGCGAAAATATAAACCTTAGTACTTATAATCATTTTGAATAATCATAGATTCCTGTAAATTGCCGATCTGTTAAAAGCTATAAGAAAGTGGTAATAAATCCTATTACCCCTTAACACCAAGTCCTTATTACACGCCAGATCAAACTCTATGCCGCTCAGTTGGAATGAAATTAAAACACGTGCTGTCGCTTTCTCAAAAGAATGGGAAGGGGAAAGCAGTGAAGACGCCGAAGCAAAATCATTTTGGGATAGTTTTTTTAGCGTTTTCGGCATCAGTCGACGGCGCGTAGCTACGTTTGAAAAGCCCGTCAAAAAGGGCGACAGTAAACAAGGTTTTATTGACCTACTTTGGAAGGGAACAATCTTAGTCGAGCATAAATCCCGAGGCAAAGACTTGGATAAAGCCTTTAAACAGGCTAAAGAATATTTTCCAGGTCTTAAAGAAGAAGAACTTCCAAAATATATCTTGGTCTCTGATTTTGAGCGGTTTAGGTTGTATGATTTAGATGGTGATACAACGGTTGAGTTTCATCTTAACGAGTTTGTGGAGCACGTTCATTTATTCGACTTTATTGCAGGATATGAGAAGCGTACTTATAAAGAAGAAGATCCCGTCAATATTGCAGCTGCCGAAAAAATGGGCAAGCTGCATGACCTACTAAAGGATGCAGGTTATACCGGCCACAGCTTAGAACGCTACTTAGTCCGACTTCTGTTTTGCCTGTTCGCTGATGATACCGGTATCTTTGAAAAAGGCATTTTCTGGCAATATGTCGATATACACACAAAGCAAGATGGCAGCGATTTAGGGATGCACCTGCTGACTATCTTTTATATATTGAATACGCCAAAAGATAGCCGCCAGAAAAACCTAGATGAGAGTTTAGCGCAATTTCCCTATGTCAATGGTCGACTGTTCGAGGAACCGTTACCGCCCGCTCTGTTTGATAGTAAAATGCGGGCAATGGTTCTAGAGGCTTGTGCGTTAGATTGGGGCAAAATTTCACCTGCTATTTTCGGATCGATGTTTCAGGCCGTAATGAATCCCAAAGAACGGAGAAATTTAGGTGCACATTACACATCTGAAAAGAACATTTTGAAAGTTATTAAGCCACTTTTTTTAGATGAGCTTTATGTAGATTTTGAAAAGGCCAAGGGTAATAAGAATCGTTTGAACGAACTGCATAGCAAGTTGAGCACATTACGTTTTTTAGACCCAGCTTGTGGGTGCGGCAACTTTCTTATTATATCCTACCGTGAGCTGCGTGAGCTCGAAATCCTCATTTTACGAGAGTTAAACAAGACAGGTCAGGGGTGGCTAAGCGTTAAAGATATTATTCGTGTTGATGTCGATCAATTCTATGGCATTGAATATGATGAGTTCCCGTCCATGATTGCTGAAGTGGCCATGTGGCTAATCGACCATCAGATGAATATGAAAGTTTCGAATGAGTTTGGACAATATTTTATCCGCTTACCACTACGTAAAGCCGCTAACATCAAGCATGGAAATGCCTTAAGTGTTGATTGGTCAAGTTTAGCTTCCCCAGACTCACTCAGTTATATCCTTGGTAACCCGCCGTTTATCGGATCAAAGATGATGTCTGAAGCTCAAAGGCGAGACCTTGCAGCAGTTATTAAGAACGTAGAGGGAGCAGGGACCTTAGATTACGTCTCTGCTTGGTATGTTAAAACAGCTCAATATATCCAAGGCACGTCTATAAAATGTGCTTTCGTAAGTACCAATTCAATATCACAAGGAGAGCAGGTAGGTGTACTATGGCACGAGATGCTTACGAAATATGGTATAAAAATTCATTTCGCTCATAGAACATTTAAATGGAGCAATGAGGCAAAAGGAAATGCTGCTGTTTATTGCGTGATTATCGGCTTTGCCAACTTCGATATACCTTTTAAAAACTTATTTGAATATCAAAATATAAAAGGTGAACCTCATCAACTTAAGGTTAAAAATATTAATCCCTACCTAGTTGAAGCTAATAATGTGCTTATAACCAGAAGGCAACAACCTCTTTGTAACGTACCACATATAGGCATTGGGAATAAACCAATAGATGGCGGAAATTATTTATTCAGTACTAAAGAAAAAGATGAGTTTATACAAAAAGAGCCAAAATCAGCAAAATGGTTTAAACGCTGGTTAGGTTCCGATGAATTCATCAATGGATATGAGAGATGGTGTTTATGGCTTGGTGAGTGTCCTCCATCTGAACTAAGGCAGATGCCGGAAGTCATGAAACGTGTTGAAGCAGTGCGAGAGATGCGACTGAAAAGTGTTAGCCCTCCAACAAGAAAATTAGCTTCAACGCCCACTCGCTTTCATGTAGAAAATATGCCTAGTGATAATTATCTTATAATACCAGAAGTATCATCTGAAAGGAGAAAGTACATTCCAATTGGCTTTGAAACCCCAGCTACGTTAGTAAGTAATCTTGTTAAAATAATACCTAATGCCACTCTATTTCTTTTTGGAATATTAACATCTGAGATGCATATGGCGTGGATTAAATATGTATGCGGAAGGTTAAAAAGTGACTATCGATATTCAAAAGATATAGTATATAATAACTACCCGTTTCCCCAAAACGTGAGTGACAACAACCGAGAGCGAGTTGAAAAAGCGGCAAGTATTGTCTTGGAAATTAGAGCATCTTACGCTAATAGTAGTTTAGCTGATCTTTATGACCCTCTGGCAATGCCATCGGAATTGGTGAAAGCGCACCAAGCCTTGGACAGAGCTGTTGATTTATGTTATAGGCCACAAGCTTTTACTACAGAATTAAACCGGATAGAATTTCTTTTTGATCTGTACGAAAATTATATTGCTCCAATGTTAAAGTTATCCAACGCAAAAAAAAGCCGTTCGTTAAATGATTAAGGAAATTCAATTACAAAACGTTGCGACTTACTCCGATCTAGTTCAGATGTTTCCAGCGTGTGTAAATTATATTTATGGTAGTAATGGTTCTGGTAAGACTACCTTTTCAAAAGTTATTGCTAATCCAGAAGTATATGAAGATTGTAAATTAATATGGAGTGACCAGCCTCTAGAAACTCTTGTCTATAATAAAAAATTTGTTGATGAAAATTTTGAACAAAGTAATACAATCAAAGGTATTTTTACATTAGGGAAAAATTCTGTTTCTACCTATAGCTCTATTGTCGAAGCAAAAGAACGAATAGATTTTTTGAGTAAAGAAATTGGTAAAGCAAATCGAAGTTCTCAAGTATTAGGAATAAGTATTGATGAAGAAAATAATAAAATTTTTGATTTATGTTGGCTGACTAAGCTTAAATATGAAACTTGGTTTAAGCCAGCTTTTACAGGATATATTGGTAGTAAAAAAGCTTTTTTTGATAAATGCATTATCGAACTGAAAAACAACTCTTCTAAAATTTTAACTGTAGAAGAAATCACAAAAAAATGTGATCATATATATGCCAATGTACTTAAGCTTGAAAATACAATCCCGCCTTTTGAAGTAGGTGACCTTCTTAAGCTTGAAAATAACCCTATCTTAAACACTTCTATTGTTGGAAAAGATAATTCTCAAATAGGTTTATTTATTAAAAATTTGAGCAACAGTGACTGGGTAGCCGAGGGTATGAAGCATTTAAGATATTCAAATAATCAATGTCCTTTTTGCCAGCAAGATCTTCCAGTTCAATTTGAAGAAGAATTGAATTTATTTTTTGATGAAACATATTCTATTAAATGCCGAGAAGTTGTTGAGGCAAAGAA
The DNA here is from genome assembly GCA_965247375.1 of Arsenicibacter sp. GTDB lineage: Bacteria > Bacteroidota > Bacteroidia > Cytophagales > Spirosomataceae > Arsenicibacter. The sequence continues at coordinate 30,319 of CBDFHU010000071.1, read as the reverse complement.
TGACTACATTTCTTTTATGAATTTAAAAATTGAGCAATTGAGAAATATTGCTCGAGAAAAAATCAGTGTCATAGAAATTAATAAGTTGACGCCCAAAGTTCAGTTACTTCAACAAATCATTGATCAGAATGTTCTGATATTTGACTCAAAAATTAAATCACCCAGTATTTCCGTCAATTTAATCAGCTCCTATGATATATTCATGGAGATTAAAGAAATCGTTTCTGATTATATTGAAGTAATTAATAGGAATAATTCTGTTTTTTACAATTTAAATACTGAAAGAAAAAATTTAAAAGATGAAGTTTGGAGATTTATATCTCAGTTATTAAAAAAAGAAATCGATTTGTATCTAAATGCCGTGGATGGAAAATTTCGCGGTATAGAAAATATTAAGAATAAGATTACGCAATATGAAGTAGAAAAAAATGAGTTATGGGCCAAGATAAAGGGCTGGGAATCGGAGGTAACTAATGTTACCCATACAATTAATGAAATAAATAAAATTTTAAAATTATTTTCATTTCATAACTTTAGCCTAGCTGAAGCTTCAGAGAAAGGCTTTTATAAGATTATTCGAGAAGATGGCTCTGAAGCTCACTCAACTTTAAGTGAGGGCGAATATAGATTTATAACCTTTTTGTATTTCTATCATCTATTAAATGGTAGTATACAAAACTCTGGCGCTATTGTAGATCGCGTAGTCGTCTTTGACGATCCAATTTCAAGTTTAGATAGTAGTGTCTTATTTGTAGTTAGCGGTCTAATAAAAGATTTAATTGTAAAGCAAAAAAAACAAAATACACATATAAAGCAAATTTTTATTTTGACGCACAATATATATTTTTATAAAGAAGTTACTTTTAGAGGTAGTAGGTACAATATATCCTCATCGGAGGATTCTTATTGGATAGTTAGAAAGATAAATAACAAATCGACAATAAGAAGTTATAAAGAGAATCCTGTAAAAACTTCTTATGAGCTTTTATGGCGAGAAATTTCTGACGTTGATAACGTAAATAAGGCTACTATATTTAATACTATGAGAAGAATACTTGAATATTATTTCAATATTATTGGCGGTTTAGACTACGAAAAATGTATCAATGAATTTGAAGGTGAGGAAAAGATAATATGCAAGTCACTTGTTTCGTGGGTAAATGACGGATCGCACTTTATTAGCGATGACCTTATGGTTCATATTGATGATGACGAGGTTCAAAAATATATATCTGTTTTTAAGTGCATTTTTCAAAAAATGGATCACATAAGCCACTATGAAATGATGATTAAGAGGTACTCTTCTGCATCAGTATAATAGGGGGAGAGTAAATGTAGTATAATTAAGCAATACTTCTTACTTGGGAGTCCCTAATATTAGGGACTGTTCTGGATAGTGCTCCTTATACAGCAGTGCCTCTTAAAGAAAAAGTCCAAAAATAGAATTTATTAGTTGACGGCGCTTCGAGACTGCTCGCTGAACTGTGTCAAGCCTGAGGGTGAATAGAAGGAAAAACAAAAATCCTTATTTTCACAATCATGACGGACAACTTTGACTTTGAGTCCTTCAAACAAGCGGCCATTAAAAGCCTCTACGAAGGCAAACCCCTGACGGGAGAAAATGGCCTGTTTGCTCCTTTGCTCAAGCACTTCCTAGAATCGGCCCCGGAAGGAGAAATGTATGGACACCTGGTGCAGACCCGCCAGACCGAACAAAACCGCCGAAACGGCAAGACTACCAAAACAGTCAAATCCAGCGCTGGGTTACTGGATCTGACCACGCCCCGCGACCGATCCGGCAGTTACCAACCCCAGACGGTTGGCCGCTGCCATCGTACCCAAACGACAGGTGGTCCTTACGCCCCAATTGGAACAGAAAGTCCTGTCGCTCTACAGCGTAGGTAACAGCTATGCCGACATCGCACAACACCTCCATGAGATGTATGTTAACTCGCTCTCCGACAGAGAGTTAACATACATCACTGACAAGGTCATTCCGGCCATGCTCGAGTGACCAAGACAAAAGGAGCCTTTAGTTCGGATGTTGCTTTACAGAAGCTCGTTTATTTGACGATCCAGAATCTGCAAATCAAGTGGGAGACGAAGACCTATAACTGGAAAGAACTGATTAACCAGTTCAGCATTATCTTTGACGAACGTATCAAATTACATCGCTTCGACTAAACCCCTTTGACACAGTTCAGCGAGCACTCCCGCAGTTTCCCGTATTTTTTGCTAAAATGATCTATTTAAAAATGGTATAAGGCTAATAGTTTGTAGTTTTATTAGGTGCATCCTGAGTATTTCTCCCTTATTATACTTCACGAAAGTCACCAATTCCTTGCTGAAATTTTATTGATCAAGCTTGGCTTTGTATTACAAGGCATATACTACGGGTATGGTTTTGATGCATTACCGTCTAATAAAGATGTATTTCAAACATTTAGGTGAAGCAAGGACAAATTAGCCAATAAGTATCAATTAAAAATGACATCAAAAACTAATAAGCGTCTCTAATTTTGATCTTCTCAGCTTTCTGCAGGTTTTTAGGAAGTTTTTAATGAAGTGTGTCAATCTCTTTAGACATCCAAGTGCGGCTTGATTCGTTAGCCATATAAGATGGGTAATTGTTGTACCGTCAACATACCAATTCGCTATCCAATTTACTACAATATATTTTTTAATTATCTACGTTAAAATTTGTTCGGAAGTATACGATCATTAACCCCTAAACATCCAGTCTTCTTTTTTTTAGATCCTTCGCTTGTAAGCCCTTGCATCACAGAAGGCTCACCAATACCTCTAACTGATTTTTAAGCTAATTCTGTTCAAAGGTAATCCATCGTATACAATTGAACAAAATTATGCTTAACCCGCTATGAAACAAGCTATTGCCTACTATCGTGTTTCCACTCACAGGCAGGGGCGTAGTGGCTTAGGCTTAGAAGCGCAACAAGTAGCAGTCATCAGTTACTGCCGACTTAGTGGCTATGAGCTGATTGATGAAGTCATAGAAGTCAAATCGACACGAAAACAACAAGATGCCTTGTTTGAAGCACTTGAGCGATGCCGACTGATCAAGGCAACGTTAATGGTGGCCAGGCTTGACCGCTTAGGTCGCGATGTAGAAAAAATTGCTCGTCTGGTTAAATCTGATGTTGAGATCATTGTAACCGATAATCCTCATGCTAACCGGTTTACCATTCATATTCTGGCTGCGGTCGCAGAGGAACAGCGACAACGTATTAGTGACACTACCAAAGACGCTTTGGAAGCGGCCCGTAAAAGAGGGGTCATACTGGGTAAACATGGAAAGACATTGGCGATACGCAATAAACAAGCGGCCGACGAATTTGCTCACCAGCTTTCGCCCATGCTGGAAAAGCTAAACAAACGGGGCATTACCACCATGCGGGCGATTGCTCACGAACTCAATCGGCAGGGCATTCCCACCTTTCGGGGCGATAGCCAATGGCACCCGAGCACCGTATGCACCTTACTAAATCGACTTAAATAAATATACCAATGGAAACGCAATCTAGCTTAACTCCTACAATCCCAAATGAATTGCTCTTCGATGATCGTTCATTGCTTGAACAAGCATTAGGCAAAGAAGCCCTGAATATCGTCTCGATCAATGCCAATTGCGATTGTTCTGCTTACTATTCTACCGAAGATGATGACGCCATTGATCCCCAGAAAATCGCCCAATCTGCTCTTACGATCCATTGAGCAGGAGTATGCCTATGTGGTCAATTGCGCCTATCCGCGTTCGCTTCGCCTTTTAAATAAGGAGCAACAGAACATTCTGGCGGCTATTAACGGGCAAGCTACCATTGCCCTGTTGAGCGAACGGCTTGCTATTCCAGCAACTACTCTAGAGGATTTCTTAAAGCTACTTGCTCAAACGGACATCATTCGGTTTGATAGTGAATTCAGCAAAACCCTAAAACCCACTACTCCGCAATCACTCAATTTCTGGATACATACCACCAACCGTTGTAACCTCGCTTGTAGCTATTGCTACATCTCAACCTTAAACACCACGGAAGGCATGTTAGAGGCCACCAGGCAACAGCTACTAGCAAAAGTGATCGAAACGGTTGCCAAGCGAAAACTCAAACATGTTAAATTTAGATTGGCTGGTGGCGAACCTTTAACCCAATTCAGAGCCTGGCAGGGGTTTATTCCTGTTATTCGGCAGCGACTGGCCGAATTGGGTTGCCAGTTTGAGGCCTCTTTTATTACGAATCTGACTATTTTAACTGACGAAATCGTTGCGTTTTGCCAAGAGTATGCCATCAGCTTTGGCATGTCGCTCGATGGGATTGAAGCCTATCATGATGCCAGCAGATCGTTTAAACAGGGAGCCGGATCATTCAATCGTATTGACGCTAATTTAAGAAAGCTACTCGCTCACCAGATTCCGGTGACCGTCAATATGGTCATCACCAATCAGAACCTGAAAGGGCTACCCGAATTAACCCGGTATCTGATCGACTTGGATGTTCCGTTTCGGTATTCTATTGTCAAAGGCGAGGAGATTGATGCCGAGCTTTTAGAAAGCAACCTGCTGGCATCCTATGCCATTATGGAGGAGGCCATTCAGAGGGGCTGGTCGTTTTCCCATCGTCATCAGTTCTGCGATCTCAAGCCTCATGAATTAGGGTTTCAAACGTGTGCATCCGGTTTTTCGGGAGGTGCCATCTATGTCGACGGAACGGTGAATTATTGTCACGTCCACTTTGGCGATGATAGCCAATCGGCAAACTCTATCTTTAACCCTGGCTTAGATCTGGTCGCTATGATTGAGCAGGGAAGCCATCAAGAGGATAATCGGTCAGCAGATTGCCAGACCTGCCGTTATAGTTCGGTCTGTACCAGTGGCTGTCCTGTGTATAGGGTGGATGGCAAAGATCCTCAATGTAGTTTGTACCACCGGATCATTCCATTGCTATATGACCTACAGGCTAAAGAGCGGCTGAAACTCCTTCGCAGCTTTAAGATCCTTTAACTCCCTGGGCGTATGCTCGTTTCAGACTGGATAGGAAAGGTCAGGCTGAAAATGGCAGGCAATATCGCTATTCTGATTTCGTGGTTGGCTCTGTTGGCCACCTTTTATCAATTGTACCTGCAACGGATACATAACGAAAAGTCGCTCAAACCGTTGGGCCAAATTAATCTGGAAGATCGGCAGGGCCATCTGTATGTGCATGTAACCAACAATGGCTTGGGGCCCATGCTGGTTGATAAACTCCATTTTGTAAAAGATAGCCAATTGTATACGTCCATTGAAGAATGTCTGGTACTGCCCCGTCAATCCTACACGGCGATTGGGGTGAATGAATCGGTGCAAAAAGTGATTTTGCCCAGCGGGCATTTAGTCATTTTTGAAACCCGATTAGAGAGGGGCGAAGAAGCGCAGCACGTCAGGCGGCAGCTAAGCCCAATTCGGCTAAAAGTTGAATTTCGGGACATTTACAATAACAGAATGACCATAGAACGAGATTTTCATTGGTTTGCGAGAAATATTCTGGAATAGCTTTTTACGTTAATCGTTTCTCTGTCTTACGTAAATTAAGACCGAATGAAAACGCCTTTCGTTCTCTCCCTTCTATGTGCTATCTTAGCTATTCATGGCACAGACTCTACCCGATAATTACGTCCAACTGCTGGATGAACTAAAAGCCAAAATCCGGCAAGCCCGTTTACGGGCTACTATAGCTGCCAATGCCGAGCTCCTACAGCTTTATTGGACTATTGGTAAAGTGATCTTAACCCAGCAACAACAGGCCGGTTGGGGGGCCAAAATCATCGATCGGCTGGCGGCTGACCTCCGCTCCGATTTCCCAGAGATGCAAGGGTTGTCTCGCCGTAACCTCCTCTATATGCGGAAATTCGCCGAGGCATTTCCCGATCCTGAATTTGTGCAACGGCCCGTTGCACAATTGCCGTGGTCGCATCACCTAATCCTTTTGGAGAAGACCAAGCAACCGGAAGCACGCCAGTTTTATATGGCAAAAGCCTTTGAACACGGCTGGTCGCGTGACATCCTGAGCTTGCAAATCAAAGCTGGTTTATACGAGCGACAAGGGAAGGCAATCACCAATTTTGAAGATCGCTTGCCTACTCCACAATCTGACTTGGCGCAACAGATGACCAAAGACCCTTATCTGTTCGATTTTCTAACCCTACGGGAAGACTATCAGGAACGGGATTTGGAACATGCGCTGACCAGCCATATCACCAAATTCTTACTAGAATTGGGGGCTGGTTTTGCTTTTGTGGGCAGACAATATCATCTGGAAGTCAGTGATCAGGATTTCTATCTCGATCTCCTCTTTTATCATTTAAAACTGCGTTGTTATGTAGTCATTGAACTAAAACGTGGCAAGTTTCTGCCGGAATACGCCGGAAAGCTCAATTTCTATCTCTCGGTTGTGGATGCGCAACTAAAAACCGAAGCCGACCAGCCCAGTATAGGCCTATTAATCTGTCAGGATAAAGATAAAGTCATTGCTGAGTACGCACTAAAGGATATAAATAAACCGATTGGAATTTCAGCTTACCAGTTGACCGAGAGCATACCAAACGATCTGAAAGGTACTCTACCAACAATTGAAGATCTGGAACGGGAGTTAGGCTCACCAGATTCGGAAACGCCATAAAATGCAAAAAGGCCAAAAGAGTAGTTGAATGAATTATCAAACTATACAAGCCATAAACGCGCGCCTCAAAAAATCAGCCGTTAATTGACGTCTCAACAGTGTGATGCAACAAATGTTAGAAATTTCGGGAGAAGATATCTCATTATTGAGTGATGGTCAGTTAAGAGAACTCATCGGATTACTTTGTGAAGCAGAATGCAAATGCAATAGAATTTCACCAAGTGGGGTAATTTGGAGCGGACATCAAGATGCTAAAGATGGCGGTCTCGATGTTATAGTCGATATTCCCAATCCTTTGCCTGGGGGATTTATTCCAAGAGCAAAGACGGGCTTTCAGGTTAAAAAGCCAGCTATGCGTTCCAAGGAAATACTAAGCGAAATAAAGCCTAAGGGTATTGTTAGAGATTCAATTAAATCGCTTATTGGCAGCAGAGGCAGCTATATTATCGTTAGCTCAGCTGCATCGGTTACCGGTTCAGCCTTAGAGACCCGACTCCAAACCATGAGAGACGCAATAGCTAATGAGCTTGATTGTGATCACATAGCCTTGGACTTTTATGACAGGGGCAGGGTAGCTACATGGGTAAGGACCCATCCGTCGCTGATTTTGTGGGTTCGCAACAAAATTGGTCGTGCCCTTAAAGGCTGGCAACCATACGAAAATTGGGCTTGGCCAGGCCAAGAGCAGGAACCGTACTTAATTGACGAAAAAGTCAGGCTATACAACGGAACAGAAGAAGCTAAAGAAAGTGAAATTGATATAATTAATGGTATCAATAAAATCAGAAGTATCCTTTCTGCTTCGGGGACCTGCATCCGGTTGGCTGGCCTATCGGGTGTTGGAAAAACGAGGTTTGTCCAAGCTGTATTTGATGAAAGCATTGGTGAAGGAGCATTAAATTCATCACAGGTTTTATATACAGATATATCAAACGGACCAGAGCCGGACCCAAGAACACTTGCTCAACAACTTATCACACAAGAGGCAACTGTTACGTTAGTAGTGGATAATTGCCCGCCTGATTTGCATCGAAAACTTGCAGAAGTTTGTTCAGGGCCCAAAAGCACCATCAGCTTGCTAACTGTTGAATACGACGTTCGTGATGATCTGCCAGAAGAAACACAGGTTTTTCGTCTTGAACCTGCCAGTGATGATCTGATTCAGAAACTGATCCAAAAACGCTTCGATTATCTAAGTGAAGTTGATAGAAGAACGATTGCCAATTTTGCAGGCGGAAACGCCAGAATTGCTCTTGCCCTTGCCGGTACTGTTCGGCGTGGTGAAACCGTATCTGGGTTTCATAATGAAGAACTGTTTGAGCGCCTGTTTCAACAAAGGAATAGTTTTAATGCTGACTTAATAAAGTCAGCGCAAGTCCTATCATTAGTGTACTCTTTCGAGGGAACAAATACCGAAGCTGAATCAGAATTATCGGTTCTGGCATCACTAATTAGCAAAACTTCAAACGACCTTTATAATGATGCAGCAGAACTTAAACGTCGGGATTTAGTGCAATCGAGAAGTATTTGGCGTGCCGTTTTACCTCACGCTATTGCTAATCGCCTGGCAAAAAAAGCATTAGAGAGTATCCCGGTAGCTCATATTCAATCCACTTTCCTTTGCTCTGCTTCAGAAAGGTTGCTAAAATCATTTACCCGTCGGCTAAGTTTCTTACACGACTGTGATGCAGCTGTCCAACTCGTTACAGGCTGGCTTAAAGAAGACGGCTGGCTAGGGAAATTAGATAATTTAAATCAATTGGGAATAAGTGCTTTAGAGAATATAGCTCCTGTTGCTCCAGATAAAGTGTTGGAGGCCATTGAGCGATCCGCAACTAATGAAAGGTTCACATCACGCTCGAATAGCCATTATTATCAGTTTGTAAGTCTATTAAGATCATTGGCTTTTGATGAAAATTTATTTATCCAAAGTACCAGAATTATAGTACGATTCGCTTTGAGTGAACGAGTTGATGAAAATACGAATTCAACTAGAAAAGTACTAAAGTCTCTGTTTCCACTTTTCTTATCGGGAACTCATGCCTCAGCAGAAGTGCGGTACTCGATTATTCATGAACTGGTAAGCTCAACGAATACCAATAGACAGGATTTAGGCTTTTTACTCTTAGACTCGGCACTCGAGGCATGCCATTTTCAGTCTATGCATAATTTTGATTTTGGTGCCAGACCAAGAGACTATGGATATCTACCAAAGACACGCGAGAAAATTGTTGAATGGTATAAATTTTTCATCGAAAAATCAGTTGATTTAGCTTTGCTTAAGGGAGTAGTTGCTCTTAAAGCAAAAAAAGTATTAGCTGATAATTTCCGATGCCTTTGGACAAAAGCATGTATGTATGATGAGTTGGAGATGGCCGTAAAAAAGATAACTGGTAACGGCAATTGGCAAGATGGGTGGGTAGAGGCTCGAAGCATTATTTATTATGATAAAGATGATTTAGAAAATGACATTTTAGAGCGAATCAAGAATGTAGTCGCAGACTTAATGCCTTTGAGTCTAGTCGAAAAAATTAGAATATATGCATTGTCGGAGCGTAGCAGGATATTTGAAATTATTGAATCTGATGATGGCAATAAAACTACTGCAAGTTTAAGTTGGGCCCGTGCGGAAGAAATTACAGTTAATTTGGGTGTTCAACTGGCTCAAAGTGAAATAGATCTGATGAAACTTTTACCCGACTTAGTTGCAGTAGAGGGAGTGAGACTGTGGTCGCTTGGTAAAGGGTTAGCTAAAGGCTGCGATAATTCAATGTCAATGTGGGATACCCTAAAGAAACAAATTGAACAGACTCCTAAAGATAAAGCTAATGTAAAGTTGTTATTAGGATTTTTTTGCCAACTATCAATTGACGAGCCTGAAACAGCCAATATTATTCTAGATGATGTGTTAACACATTCACTGTTGAAAACATGGTTTCCTGATTTTCAAACATCAATCGTAATAGATGATTTAGGTGTCAAACGTATTCATAAAGCACTTGATGATTTAACAATTTCTATTACTAGATTTGTTTTGTTAGGCAATGGAAGAAATCATCAGACAATACCTGACGACTGTCTTGCCGAACTACTACTAAAAATAAACTTTAGAGAACAAGGTAATTCCGTTGCTTCAGATATATTAAAAATGAGGTTTTTTCAGGAAGAACCTCAAAAATATAGCGAAGCATTGATTAGTGCAGGTCGAATTGTATTAGAAAATGTTGATTACACATTAAGCGCAGTAAACATCCATACTCTTGACCATGAATTGAGTGCAATTGCCGAAGTATGCCTTGTTGGTGAGGAAGCCGTTCAAAGTGCTATTGCCATCTGCAAGAATTTTGTTGATTCGATGGCACCTTATCAGTTTAACCATTCCAATTTCAGCATGTTTTTAAATAGTATTGCTGCTCATCAGCCTCTAGCTTTCCTAGATAATATTGTTGATGCAGAAAAACTAAAAGAATATGAAAGCTACAGATTGCTACGCAATGACTTTGAGCGGAACCAAAGCCCATTTTATAAAATCCCTGAAGAAATCTTAATTCGCTGGTGTGACATTCGCCCATATACACGTTATAAATTGCTGCTTAGTGTGATCCCGAGTTTAATCCAGGAAGAACAAAACGGGCAAATGTCTTGGATATCAATCGTTTGGACGATTCTTGATAAAGCTCCCAATCTAAAAGATATTTTACCTGAACTTGAAGATGGAATACGTTCAGGATATGGGCGGAGCAATTGGTCACTTATGATGCAGACAAGACTTGTGCTTTTTGAGAATTTCTTCAATCATGAGAATGCCGAAATTGCAGCTTGGGCGAGAAAGGCACATTTAAATTTGCAAAAGGCTATTGCATCTTGGAAGCAACAGGAAGAATCCTGGAATCGAAAAGTAGATGAAAGTTTTGAGTGAGCTGATTTATTTATGTTTAATAGAGCGATCTTGAACATCATGTGATCGCCAACCTAAACGTTCATTTTAACCTTGAAACGCCAATCAAAGTGCATTACCTTAAATGGAGGGTTTCACACGCCAGTATGCTCTATTGGGGGACTAAGTGGGGAACCTTAACGGAAGAATGAATTTCTAAAAGACAATGTATTCTTAGGGTTAGATAAAAAAATGGAATCCTGCTCGAGGAGCCAAAACTCTTTTTATCCAAACTTATTTGTTCTTAACAATCTTGAAAAAACTCGGTTTTTTCAGGGCTTTTCGCGTATCCTTTCCTTTACAGACACCTATTGGCGTTACCCCACATTGATCAAATTTGGGGGACCAAAGGGGGACTTTTTGCCTTATTGCATAATTCTGGTCCCCCACTTTCCACTAGCTATATACCACCTGTGAGAGAAAGGAAAAATTGAGATGCCATTATCGGATGCTCTATGCCGCACGGCAAAGCCGAAAGACAAACCGTATAAATTATCAGACGGTGAGGGGCTTTATTTGGAGGTCCATCCATCAGGGGGGCGGTACTGGAAACTCAAGTATAGATTATGCAATAAGGAGAAGAGAATTTCTATTGGCGTATACCCCCGCGTTAAGCTGATTGATGCCCGTAAGGAAAAAGACCGGATCAAGGAAGAATTACGGAACGGTTTTGACCCCGTCTTGCGCAAGATCGAGAAAAGGGCTTTAGCTTCCTATGAAAGCTCCCAGACCTTTGAACAGGTTGCCCGAGAATGGCATAGTAAAGGGCTTGATAGCTGGGACCCTCGCTATGCTAAAACTCTTTTGCATCGGCTCGAAAAATACGCTTTCGATGATCTGGGGCGCTTCCCACTCAACACGCTTAAACCCGTCGTTATTTTAGCCTGCCTCCAAAAGACTGAAAAAACCGCGCCCGAAATGGCCCGACGTATCAAGCAGATCATTAGCCATATTTTTAAATATTCAGTGGCAACCGGTCGCACTGAATATGATCCAACTATTGGGCTTGAAACAGCTCTGAAAAAGTACAAGAAAGGGCATTTTGCCTCGATTGATATTGATGAGTTGCCCCAGTTCTTGACTGCTCTCCACAACCATAAAGCCCGGTTATATCGCCAGACTTATTTAGCGATCAGGTTGATGTTTTTGACATTCGTGCGCACCGGCGAACTGATTGAAGCTCAATGGTCAGAAATTGATTTTGATCGGGCCTTATGGACAATTCCGGCGGAACGGATGAAAATGCGGAGTCCACATTTGGTTCCTCTGTCCAAACAGGCACTCGAAATCCTTCATGAACTAAAATCTATGAATGGCAAACGTGATCACGTATTCCCCAGTTTGCCGAGACCCAGAAAACCAATGAGCAAAGGCACTATTCTAGTAGCTTTAAAGCGTATGGGGTACAGCCATCGCATGACAGGTCATGGTTTCAGATCGTTAGCTCTTGGCATTTTGAAAGAGAAGTTAGGGTTTACGCACGAAATCGCCGACCGACAACTGGCACACGTTCCCAAAACCAGCACCGACCGGGCTTATGACCGGGCCAAATTTCTGGAGCAACGAACAATCATGATGCAGCGGTACGCTGATTATTTGGAAGAGGTTTTTATTCAGTCATTGAGTAAGACAAGTACGCAAACAGGATGACAAGAAACCTTTAAATACATCTCATTATTCCACGCCCATTCTACAAATGGAATGACTGAGTATTCCGGTCTAAAGCAGGCCAGTTAATACGGCGATGACAAGCCATGCATTCCGGCTATATCAGGCCAGCTGTGGATAAGTGTAAAAAGGCCCGTAGTTTGGCTGTGAGTCAGATTTTCCCTGACCCGCAGAGCAACTATGGCTAACCAACGCTTACCCATGTATCAGATCCGACGTATTCTCCAACTCCGTCAGCAAGGCTACAGCAAGCGGGCCATTGCGGCCACATTAGCCTTAGCCCGTTCAACAGTTGATCAATATCTGGCGACTATTGAGAGCCATTTTGACACTCTGGATCACGCACTTAGCTGGCAGGACGACCAGCTCCACCGCTTATTCACTCAGCCGCTGGCACCAAAAGCTGATCGTATCGGTGATCTGTATGAGCGCTTCACCGACTTTGATATCCAACTCAGTAAGCCGGGCGTAACCCGGTTTCAGCTTTGGTCGCTCTACAAGCAGCACAATCCCGACGGGCTTCAGTATACCCAGTTTTGTCTGCGCTATAAACAGTGGCTTCAGACTCAGCGAACAGTGATGCACATCGAGCATAAAGCCGGTGACAAGCTTTTTGTTGACTTTGCCGGCAAGCGGTTAACCGTGATGGATACGACCACTGAACAGCCAGTTACCTATGAGTTTTTCATCGCCCTATTAGGGTGCAGCCAGCTGACGTATGCCATGGCCATGAACAGTCAGCGTAAAGAAGACTTTCTGGCGGGATTGGGTAATGCACTAACTTTTATGGGTGGAGTCCCGGCTGCTATCGTTCCTGATAATCTGAAGGCTGCGGTACAAACTGCCAACCGCTATGAACCGGAACTGAATGAGACGATTGAGGATTTTGCGGCTCACTACGGTACATGCATCTATCCGGCCCGCAGCCGCAAGCCCCGTGATAAGGCGCTGGTTGAAGGGGCAGTGAACATCCTCTATCAGCGGGTGTACTCCGCGCTTCAGGACAGGCCGTTCCACAACTTACAGGAGCTTAATCAGCAGATTATGCTCCTGGTTGAGGCCCATAATCAACAGCAGTTTCAAGGAAAAACCTACAGCCGCCGACAACGATTCGAGACCTTAGAGGCTGCTCAGTTACGACCGCTGCCGATCGGGGGGTACGAACTGAAGGAGTACCGGCTGGCCAAAGTTCAGTTCAACTGTCATGTACTGCTACAACCCGATAAGCACTATTATAGTGTACCTTACCGGTTTGTTGGCCAGCAGGTTAAGCTGGTGTACACCCATCATACCGTTGAGATCTATTACCAGCATGAACGGATTGCGTTTCATGCACGCTGCCGTCTGGCTCACGGCTATTCGACCCTGCCTGCTCATCTTCCTGCTCAGCAGCAATGGGTCCGCGAGTGGTCTGCCGACTTTTTCCGCCAGCAGGCACGGGAAGCCGGCCCGTGGCTGATCAAGGCTATTGAGCAGGTACTTAAACGGCTGGATGCTCCTGTCAATGCCTATCCCCAACAAGTCTACCGGTCCTGTGCCGGTATCCTGTCCCTGGTGAAAAAGGCAGAACCTGACCGGCTGGAAAAAGCCTGTGAACGGGCGCTGTACTTTGGCAGTGTATCCTACAAAATCATCCGTGGCATCCTGGACAATGAACTTGACCGGCTCCCCTTGCCACAAGCTGTGACAACGACAATACCAGCTCACGAGAACATACGGGGAGCAGTTGCATATCAATAAGTTAACCATCAAACCAACGACCAAACGTGAATAATCAGGCAACACTAGACCGCTTGAACGCGCTCAAACTCACCGGGATGGCAACCCTGTGGCAAACGCTGAACGGGCTGCCGGTCCATCAATGGCCTCCGCAGGAGGAGCTACTGGCACGCCTGCTGGATGCGGAGTGGGAATATCGTCACCATCGGCGCACGCAACTGGCTGTACAGCAGGCCCGTTTCCGGTACCAGGCTTCACTCGAAGAAGTCCGGTATACGCCGGAACGACAGCTGGATAAAAGCCTGATCCTGAGACTGGCTGATCTGTCATTCGTACAAAGAGGCGAAAACCTGTTGCTAACCGGTGCAACGGGCTGTGGCAAGAGCTACCTGGCGACCGCTTTCGGCTATCAGGCCTGTCTGAAGGGGCTCAAGGTGGGCTACTTTGCGTTACCGAAACTGATCCAGACGCTGCATCTGGCCCGTGCCGACGGTTCGTTTGTCAAGGAGCTGGCCCGTCTGGAACGGCTACACGTACTGATCCTGGATGACTGGGGGCTGGCCCCGCTGGACATGGAGGCTAAACTGGCTCTGTTACAGATTATGGAAGACCGTTATAGCCGTCACTCTACAATCATAACCTCCCAACTACCTGTTGCCCAATGGTATGATTATTTGGCCGAACCAACAATCGCAGATGCCTTCTTGGACAGGCTATTACATCAGGCGCATCGAATTGAGTTGAAGGGAGAGTCTCAGCGAAAACAAACAAAAGGGAAAGAAAAATCAGTATAGCGCGTACCTTTGTATTCTCCTTTTTACACTTATCCACAGTGGCCTGTTTTGGCCGGAATGCGTGGCCTTCGATTACCGGAATATATAATGACCGCTGACTGTTAGAAGACTTGGTCCTCGTGCTGACTGTATCTACAGTCATTAGATTATCAGTTATTAACAGGACGAGATTCCTATTGTATTTCCCTTAAAGCCGTTATACACTGAATATATTCCTAGCATACTAGCGTATGCCATGATTCACCTGTTACGTTCTGGGAGGAGAAGCTAATGGCCAATGATACTGAACCTCTGCTTGACCGAAAAACTGCCGCTAAATACCTCAACGTGTCACCCGGCACCCTGGCCGTTTGGGATTGCACCAAACGCTACGACCTCAAACCGATCAAAGTCGGTCGGGCTGTCCGCTATCGCCGGTCTAATCTGGATAAATTCCTCGAACAGCGGCTCTGGCGTTAACGCGTAATACGCCGTCCAGACTCCCCAAATCCCTTTCACATCCTTGCTGATGGAGAACGCCCGTGAACATTGATCAGGCGAAAGCAATTCCTATTGTCGAAATGTTGGCCAAGCTGAACAGGCAACCTGCCCGCACACGAAACCACAAACTGCTCTATCTCTCACCGCGACGCCAAGAAAAAACACCGAGCTTCTGGGTCGATACCAGAACCAACCGCTGGTATGATTTCGGGGACGGTGCAGGGGGGGATCTGGTCGACCTGATCCGTGACTATCTCAAATTCTGCCGGGAAGCCCATACGACCGCCGACGCCTTACGCTGGCTTGGCAATATGGCAGCTGTACCCTTTCATCTGCCGCCAGTGCCAATTGTCGAACAAGCCTATAGCGAACCATCACTGATTATCAAAAGCCGCAAACCCATTCAGCATCTGGCACTGATCCAGTATGTACAAAAACGTGGTATTCCCCTTACGGTCGCACACCGCCAACTGAAAGAAATCCGCGTTCACAACCACAACACCGGCAAGAGTTTTTCGGCTTTAGGATTCGTCAATGAAGAAGGCGGTTACGAGCTGCGGAATCCTTTTTTTCAGGGGTCGCTGGGAGCTAAAGCCATCAGCTTTATTCGAGGGAATCATCCCAAGCCGGACAGCATCCACCTGTTTGAAGGATGCATGGATTATCTCTCCATTATCACGCAACTGCATGGCAAACATCTGAACGGCGATGCAATCATCACTAATTCTGTTGCTATGCTCAAACAGGCTATTCCCTACATCCAGAATTACGGCTACCGCAAAGCTTACACTTGGTTTGACAATGACCAGGCAGGCGAGGAAAGCGACCGCAGCAATGGCCGAGTATGTCAAGACCCAGGCCGATCTGACGCACACACCGATGAACCAAGTCTACGCCCCGCACAAAGACGTCAATGCGTGGCACATGCACACACTGAACCTGTAGGAGACGGTACATGGGGCCGCACACCATTCAATCCCTGTTCGCCGTCAATGAAATCGAGATCATTTACCGTAACAAAACGCCCTATCAGGACCGGATTCAGATCAAGTCATCGGCAACCGCCTATGAGATTTTGCGCCATGCCTGGAATGAGAACCGGATGGAACTGGTCGAGCAGTTCAAAATCCTGCTGCTTGACCAGAAAAACAATTGTCTGGGAGTCTCTGACATTGCCACGGGCAGCATGTCCGCGTGTCTGGCCGATCCGAAGATGATCTTTGCCACCGCACTCAAGGCCAGGGCGACGAGCATTATTCTGGCGCACAACCATCCCAGCGGTAATCTCCTACCAAGCGAAGCGGATAAAACCTTGACCCGCAAGATCCGGGAAGGCGGCAAGCTGCTGGACATTGCCATTCTGGATCATCTCATCGTCACACCACACAATTATTGCTCATTTGCCGATGCCGGGATAATGCCAGGCTGAGTACTCCTGCCGCTTTTGCTCATCCTGTTTGACTGGCAGTTGATCAAACGATCTGCCATCGATCAGGCTTGAGGTCCGGCGATGTACCCGGCATCGCTCGCGCCACCAACAATAATTTTCCCCAAGCCTCCGGCTTTTCCTCGCGAGACAAAATTCTTGCCGGTTTGCTCACTTGGAAGCCGGGTTTGATCATCCCCGTAACCCTGACCCGATGGAGAACAGTAGATGACAACCACCAATCCACATCACAGAAACAACCGCGATAAAAAGCACACTACCTCTGCCTCTGAACCCGTCATCCAGAAAGATATTTATGCCCGTGTGACCGACAAGATCCTGAGTGATCTCGAACAGGGCAATCTCACCTGGCGCAAACCGTGGAATTCCGATCACTTTGCCGGGCAGGTGATGCGCCCATTACGCTGGAACGATATTCCCTACACCGGCATCAACACGCTGATGCTCTGGGGAACAGCCGCCGAGCAGGGCTATAGCTCACCCTACTGGATGACCTTCAAACAGGCCATCGAACTCAAAGCCAACGTCCGCAAAGGCGAGAAGGGCACCCAGATCGTCTATGCCGATAAAATGATCCGTGAAGAAGAGAACGATTCCGGTGAAATGCAGACCCGCCAGATTCCGTTTCTCAAGCCCTATACGGTCTTTAACGCCAATCAGATCGAAGGACTTTCCGAGGCATTCTATACAAAGCCTGAACCACCGACTGTGACGAATCTGACCCGAAATCAGGAACTGGAAAACTTCTTTGCGCAGACCAAAGCCGATATTTACACCGGTACACAGGCCACCTATTCCATCACGACCGACCGGGTGCAGATGCCGCCTTTTGAAGCGTTTGGCAGAGCGGAAGATTATTACGCGATTCTCGCCCATGAAATCACCCACTGGACGCGCCACCCAACCCGCTTGGATCGTGATCTGGGCCGTAAAACGTACGGTGATGCCGGTTATGCCAGAGAAGAGCTAGTGGCCGAACTGGGAGCCTGTTTCTTAGCCGCTGATCTGGGTTTTGAGCCGATGCCGGAGGTCAAGCATGCCGCTTATATTCAGTCCTGGCTGCAAGCCTTGCAGGACGACAAGCGTCTGATCTTTACAGCCGCGTCCCATGCGCAGAAAGCCGTTGAGTACATTCATTCCCTGCAACCATCCTGAGCAATAACTTATGCCTTGTCTGGATTGTGGTGCGATCGCTAATCATACAATCACCTTTTGTTGTGTCCGTTGATAGATGCTGTCAGCCTAACCGCCAATGCCGTGACGACGCTTATCCCTCTTTTTGGGCCATACCCCAAAAAGCTCTGCGACTCCGGCAAAAAATTAGACAGTGCCTATCGAATTGTTTGCCTTCGGGGAGCTGTCCCGTTCTTGCCGGAATCGTTGCTGCCATCATCAACAGCACAACCAAAGGAGACTTGCTGATGACAAACCAAATTGAAACCAAAAAAGCCCCAACGCACACGATTTATGTGGTCGAAACGATAGAGGAGGCTTCTAGACAAGAATGGCACAAAGTCGGCGTTGCCTGGGAGCATACTGGTGGAGAAGGCTTGAACCTTTCTATCAATGCACTGGGCATCTCTTACCTGCGAGACAAGGGCCAGGGGGCAAGATTAGTCATCCGGCATAACAAACAGCAAGACTAACAACACAAAGCCCGGTAGACTTCTCTGCCGGGCTTTATTACGCTAAGCATCTTTTGGCTCTACGTTAATCTCCGTCGCTATGGGGTCTGCTTTATCCTCAGCCATCACGTAACGTGGTTCCGTTGCTACAATCAACCGGGGCAGATGATCCAGCAGGTCCATAAAAAGGGTTTCCAGACAATACCCCTTTACTAAAACCGTGTGCGACGAAAAACTCAGCTTGATGACATTTTTTTCATCGCCTGGTTCGTACTCACAAGCGACCAGGTACGCATAGTTCAGAAACATCCGCCTGCCATCCGGCCAGCCCAGACACAGATTGCGGACATGTCCCGCCGTCTCATAACGGGTGCCATCGCCACCATGATCGTCTGTTTCAGGACGTTCGGTCGGCGCACTTTCCCGCATCTGATCAAAGCGCAATCTAAAGTTTTGGTTCATAATCGCGGTCTTTTACGCGGGTGGATTTGATAGCTGGTTTGGCTGGCCCTTTTGTCCGTTCCTTTACAGTATTAGTCTTGCCAAGATCAGCGCGGATTTGGTGTTCAATATCTTTTTGCACTCGGCGCTCTACCAGTTCCAGCGCCGATTGCCGGTCGCCAAGGCGTCTGGCATGGTTCATCAACTCTTCTTTGTCATCCGTATAGATACGAACGCGATCCCGACCGCGTGAGACGGACACGTAAAACTGTTTGGCATCCGTGGCTGGAAAGGTGCTAGCAGGTTGCGCGATAAACACCTCATCAACCGTTTTCCCCTGCGACGAATGCGAGGTAATACAATAGCTGTGCGCCAGATGGCCAAAGTTCGGATCAAGGCTATAGGGCGCTTTGCTCACCGGATTGCGCAGCATGATCGGGCCGTCCACCCCCACCTTGACCACTTCCAGCATCTGGCCATTATCCAGCCGGTTTTTATCCCGGTCGAACCCGTTGCGCGTAATGCGGATCTGATCGCCTTTGGCCAAAGCAATCTCGCTGTGGTGGAACAGGTCGAAATTGCTGCTTTTGTCCAGCGGCAACGGGATGGATTGCCCACTGTCATTCTCAATATCCACTCCTTTTTCCGAACTTGTTTTGACATGCCACAGACTGCCACGCTTAATGCCCGGCATATTCTGTTTGAACTGAATGACCTGACCCTCCTTATAGTTGCGCCAGTCACCACGCTCGGCTTCCGTTAAATTCAGGTTGGAAAGCCGTGTGGCCTTGATTTCTTTTTTGCCTAGCAATCCTTTTTCCTGCATCGTCTCTCGAATGGCCTTGGTAACTTCGTCACTTTGCTGATGGGTGGGCGATACCACCAGCGCCGACTTGCCCCGCTTGATGGTGGCCACATAGTCATTGACTAACTTTTCATTGGGTTTGAGCGGATCAACCATCTCAATCGCGCCACTTTCATCCAGCCGGGTAAAGCCGGTGGCCATATCGCCTTTTGCTAATGATTCAACCGCCTGCCGGTAATCGACGTTGCGTTGGCGGTAAATCTTACTGACTTCAGCTGTCGGGATGCCACCAACGGTATTTAATATACGTAAGGCATCACCCCGCACCACCGAGGCATGCTGACGGGTATCACCACCTAAAATCAGTCGGGCATTCTGCTCATTGGCCAGTTTCAGAAGAGCGTTCATGTCTTTGGTGCCGAGCAACCCAGCCTCATCAACCCACAGGACTTGCCCCTGCAACTGCTGTTGCCGTTCTGGATCGTTCAGGAGTTGTGCCACGGTCTCTGCTGTTGTAAATCCTTCGTCTCGTAACACGCCCCGCGAGGCTTGCGCTGTGGGTGCTACGACCGTCACCTGTTTACCGGTCTCTTCAATTTTAACTACGGCTTCTTTCATCAGGGTCGTCTTACCCGAGCCTGCCGCCCCACGAATAATAGAAACGCGGTTGGTGGTTGTCAGCACATGCAATACCGCATCTTTCTGCTGACCTTCCAGACCCAGTTCCGGTGCCTTGGTGTAGAGCGGTCGCAATTTGCCTTGCCCCTGCCGGGCAAGGTTCACCATTTGCTGTTCCTCCGCTAGTACATCGCGGGTCGTATACAACATCCGTCCCCCATCTTCGACACCGATCAACCGGCCATCATTCTCAAACGCTGTTGTGATCGTATCCAGACCGACACTCTTATCACCAATTCCATGTCGGTAGGCATCGGCCAGGAGACGACGATCCTGCATCACTGATTGCCGCTCGAACCCGTGTTGTATAGCGTGATCTACGCAATGTTTGGGCGTCAGTTCGGGCCTGTCTTTAGCGGGTGCATACCGGATGATCTGCTGACCATTACCCGCTTGATCCTGGCCCAGTTCCAGTATCTGCCTGCGCCAGTCGGCTTTCAGTTCGGCCATCGTGTGGCCTTTCTGTTTGCGACTGCGGGTTCTGGCTCCCAGCTCCCCAAGTTCATCAATATCCGTGATCCCTTTCTCTTTGGCCACGCGCCCGATCTCATCGGTGCGTTTGGAGAAGAGGTCAAGCACATTTTGTGGGACACCAGCAATCTCGAACGATTTATCCGTGCGCCGGATTTCATAGCCCAGATCGATCAAACCGTCCGATAGACGCTTGTGAAACCGGCTCTGGTAATAGGGCATATCGCGCTTGATGTCGCGAAACTGTCCGGCTTTCACCTGCTGCTCTTCCGCGTCCCACGTCGCATTAAACATGAAACAATGAGCATGTAAATGTGGATCAGGCAGATGTCCGTCCACCGGCCTTGAAGTCAGATGTACAAAATCCGCCCACAGCAGTTCGTTCGTTTTGCGGTCATCATCCATCCCGTTCTTGCGCACCCGCGTCTTCGCGTCGCGCTCGATGTCCTGCATCGTTTGTCGCACGGCATCCTGAAAAATGTCCAGAATATGATCATCATTTGAGAGCGCATGAATGACGCTCACGGATTTGGGACAATGAAAATTCACGTCATAGCCAACAGTGCGGTCATCGCGGGTGAGGGGCGTGAGCGGCTTGCCAGTCGCCGGATTGACGTTTTCGCATAAGCCGAAAAACCTCTCCTTGGTGATGGGACCGGCAAGCCCCAGACGCTCCGCGAGCTTCCCCTGCAACTGCCCTTTATGTTCCTGATCCTGCGACCCCAGATAATAATCGGCCTTCACCAGCGCGTCGTTAAAATACGCTTTGGCGTGGGCTGCGGAGCGGGATTGTACCATTCTGATCATGAGCGAAAGTGTACATCAGATTGTTCAACTGGCCGGGCAATTCAGCCATTGCTTACACATCGTGCATAACGAATAAACTTGGAAGGGCAGAGGGGCTGTGCGAAGGCAACCCGTCCGTCGGCAACCAAAATTTACATCAGACGTCTTCCCTCCGCACAGCTCAGGGTCAAACTGCCTCAGCGGTTTCTTCATAGCCAAAGAAACTATCTACCAGCTGCCGTCTGAGATCAGGATCAGCCGGGCGTCTTCCCATGAATGAGAAACCGCGTGTATCATCGGCACCGTGACCTTCGACAAATGATTTAACCAACTCCTCATTGCAGATGCGCTCATCGATTTTATCCATGACAAAATGATCTCCGTTCCGGTAAGCAGCCTGGTAACTGAGAGAATAAAAGATGCTGCAACAAATCAGTACAGTGCCGATGGGCTGGCCGAAGATTGCCAGACCGAGACCAACGGCAAAGCAAAAGCCCGGTTCAAGTAATGTCGAAATCTGCCGTTCGTCACCCTGCTTTCCTAAGAAATTAATGTTCAGGAACTCTGGGTGAATCAGACCTGTAGACAGGCTGAAACGCTTGAAGTCATACACTGATGGCAGGCGTTCGATTTCTTCATAGCGTTGATGGCTCATGTACAGAAAGGCTGCAATAAACCCATACCAGCTTGTGTAGTGCATCCAGAAATAGGCAGAGCTCATGGGATAATAAAGCCGCTCCCGTAACTCGCTCACAACCACAGGGAAGATACCCATGAAAAAAGCAATGGTAAGGACGCTGGCGATGGAAAAGTACCGTTCTCCCATATTCCGGCGCAGGAATACTTCCAGCATCAGCCGTGGCCATGAACAAAAGGCCAGAAAAAAGCCAAGAAAGGCTTCCTGAAAGATGTTGTGACGGCGGAAAACCGTGTGGTAATAAAGATTACGCTTCATAACTGTTATGATGATCAAGTGAAACTAGAATGATTAATTTGGCTTGAAATTCTGATTGAAACGTGTACGGACAAAGTTCTGACTGGCGATCAGACAATCCCCTTGCCGGTGTAGGTAGGCTTCTACACGCATATTGTTTCTGGGGCCGCCTGTCGCCAGACTGACAAATTGTTCAGGACGCACCTGACGCTCCAGCTTGAGTGCTTTAGAGCGCGTTTGGGCAAAATTCTGGGCGACAGTAATGCTTTCCGATTGATCTTCAAAATAAGCATCACCGATCAGCTCACTGGCATATTTGTTAGTTTCTATATCCGCATTGGCGTGAAAGATCTTGGTCCCTAAAGTACCGAGGAAACTTTTCACACGATACTCTGATTTCTGGCCACCCATGCAGGCGTAGTAATTAGGCAAATTCTGGCTGATATACACCGTCGCAACGCGGCTACTCCGCGCAGTGGCCTGAAAATCCGCGTCGCGTTCGTGAATAAAATTCTGTGCCTCATCGGCCCAGAGAAAAACCGGACGGCCATTCTGACGAATATCCCGTTTTTCCATGGCCCGTTGCCAGATGTATTTAAAGAGAATCTGCACATCTCTTCCAACCTTGTGGTACAGTTTAACGGGCAGATTGATAAGTATAATCTTTCCCGTCAGACTATCTTCCGGAATAAGTGTGGATGGGTACCGGCAGAAGAGTGAATAAACCGGGTCACGCAGTAGCCGGAATAAAAAGGCAGCAAAGGAAAATTCGATGACAGAACGTGTTTTATCTGACAGATTCATGAGCCTGTCAAAGAAAAACTGATCAAGGTCTTTCAGGAGCCGGGCATCCGGCAGGGCATCCAGAATAGCTGCTTCATAAGCAGTTTCATCCGTGAAGGCGTTCTGCTGTTCCGGTGTAAGGCCATTAATCCATTCATCAATCTGTGAGGTAACGTACTGACGGGCTGTTTCAAACGCCTGCTGAAATGCTTTGGTTTTGCCCTCGGCGTTGTCAGTCTGCATCGTTTGAATTGATTGTGGAATCGTCTGTACAATTTCAAACATGCGGGATACTGTCACCTGGCCATAAGCCAGTTTGCAGAGATCTATCAAATAAAAAATAAGCATGTCCAGACTTTGCTCCCAAAACGGATCATCGGACTTACCTCCGGACTGCTCCTGTCCGGCACGGATGACGGTTTTCAGTAACTCGACTACATTATCCGTCAGAGACTCTTTGCCGGAAGCCTGAGAGGTTTCGTAATCGAGAAAATTAAAGTACTGGTTTCCGCCTGGCTCAATGATAAGCAAGTCCCGTTCTCTGCCTGTTACCTGACAGTATTCCTGCCACATTGCTTTTTCATCGGGCTTGACAGTTAGAATCAATCCGCCCCATCCGGCTGAAAGGTACTTGATAGCCAGCATTCGGCCCGATCCGGACGTCTTGCCCGAACCTATGCCACCGAATATTGCACAGCCCTCCACCGACATCCGGGTCGTGAAGTTTGCTTTACCCCAAGGGGATACCAGTTCGATCAGGGGTTGATCGAGATTGTACTGATCCATACCATGATAATTTGACTAGAAGACTCAAAAAGTAAGAGATTTGCCTGGCAGGTGGCCAGTTCTGCCAGGCAAGGGCATAACGGTTTTAAGCCGGAGCTGCGGTTAACATGCAGCCTAACGATTGCAGCAAAGAGACAGTTGCCAAATTGCTGGCATCACCTTCATTCTACCCTTTGCATGAGAGCAGAGTTAATTTTTAGGATAAAATCGACCACTATATGGACAACGTTCATAGATATCGTTGCCTGACGTGATCTCCCAAATCTGACCAGTCCCGGTAACTTCTGTTACTCGGCCAGTGATAGAAGTACCATAGGGGCCATCTACTGTTTCAGTTGAGTTGTACATCGTCTTATAGATGTTAAGTATGGCTGAAAAATTACAGGCTTTTCAGCTTAGCCTGGTCACCCGTGCACTGGTGAATATCGTAAAGCAGAAACTGCATATACTGGAAGTTAAAGGCTTTGTTGGGTATTAAGAAAATCAGTATTTTCATCGTTTGTCTTTTCATCTCGATTGATTAGCAAGGGTTCAATAGACTTATTTTCAAGTGTTAAAATTGCTTTTGGAGACTTCATAATTACAATTGAGTTGGAATGGCTGAAATTTCTGATGTTACATGATAATAAAGAAGCTTGTAGGCAATCCAGGGCGTTTCTATTTCCTCAGCTAAAATCATATAGGGAAGTAATACCCGTCTGCTCCTCGTTGGAAAAACCCTTGACTATTAGTAACAAGGAAGCGCAATTATTTTTGCTAAGTAAACTAGTAGCGTTTCCCTAAATGGTCGCGCTCCCATTCGTTGGAGTCTTTTTCCTTAGAGTAGTCTCCATCTGTGTAACGAGTGGTTGAACTACCATCAGACTCAGAACGCCAATACTCGTTACGGTCATTGGGATTCTGCGTAAATCCGTCTCGCTTTAGTCTGTAATCCAGATCATCATCAGTTTCTTGTGCCATTTTGTGGGGTGTTTTTGAATTTGTGTTTTTTCTTTGTATTATGCAGTACTCAACGGCGTAAATCCGTCTCCGGGCTTCGGTAGATACAAGACCTCCACGACAGGCAGTCGTCTGCTTATCAGTTTCTTAGCGCTTAAGATGGCACAATAATAAATGTCAGATTGAGGAAATTCGACGAATTTTAATTTATGTTTTTCGAGTAAAAAGCAAAAGAAAATAAATAAAAATCACTTGTTTATGGATTATTTTTTATTAAGCAGATGGGAGGCTGTAGAACTGTTTTGTGAGGTTATCAGCAAGTCGGGTGAGCGTAGGATGGATGATTTTTTAAAATCTAATAAATATGTCGATCACTATTTGGATAAACTTTCTGTTGATACAGCATCCCGTGAATTTGCTCAAAAACATTTCAGTGAATATTTATCACCAAAAGAAACAGTAGCTTACCCAAATATTATGCGCTTCTTAAGTCAAGGCATTAATGATGTTATTCCATTTGTTATTAGTGAAGGTAAATTGAAATTTATTATTAACTACATTGAAAAAGACGTACCTGTAGAGCAAATCAGATTTACCCTGAAGAGATATAATATATATAACAGGAAGAAGCTTGATGATAAACAAAGAGTATTTGAAAAAACATACTGGTGGTTTTATTTTCATTGCAAACTCACTGATGAGAATAAAAGTGAAGTTATTGTTAAGTGTGTGTTATCAATGCTTCCATTTGGACGATCTAGGTTTGTAAGATCTCTTTTGCCAGATGAACAATCAACGGATGATATTCAAACTTACGTGGGTACTTACACAATATATGGAAAAAATGAGGATCAATTAAGGTTGTCTTATAAAACAGAAAAGAACGACCGTGACAATGTTTTGTTAGTTTATATAGGAGATAAAGCCCACCCGATAGCTATCGGTATATACGATACCAATTTTAGGTTTATGAGTTGTGGTCCGGCCTGTATAGAGCGAATAGACGATTTATCAGTAATAAAAGAGATTGAAGCAGGAAATGAAAAACAATTTTTAGATTTTAAGATTTCGACTAATAGTGATTTTGGTGATATTCGACCAGCAATCAGAGATTTTTTAATGGCGGGGAAAAGTTTCGATGTCGCAAAAGGTATAAATAATTGGGGAGAATTAAGTAATTGGTTAAATAGGTCTAAAAAATAATAAAACTGGAGCGAAGTCAATAAACCCGCTTGACATATTTCCATAGATGCCTTACAATCTTTTTAAATCGTTTAGATTCGGTTAAGGAGATTAAAATGGCTAACAAACCCGGCAAAAAAATGAGCGATGGGTCGTACTATATGGGTGTATCCAGGACAACTGGTACAGATTTTTTCTTATTTCTCGAAAATTTAGCCGAGATAGGTACCAGACCTTCGTTCGAGGAGGCCACGAAATTTCTGAAGAAAAAGCATGATGAAAATGAAGAATTTCATGGCCATAAGTTCAGCGCCCAACAGCTTGACCACGAAATTATAGCTGCAAACAATGATGGCACTGCCGACGGTGGCATTCGCCGGTTGACTGTAAATGAGTGGGATCAGGCACAAAACGCACTCACGGCATTATTTCAAAATAAGAAGTCTCTGCGTCGTAAATTACCATCCAGATACATACAAACAGCAGATACGACGAATACACTTCCAAGTCCGAATATGGGCTCAAACTGGCTTCATGATCTTGATTCTAATGATAACTTCACCCTTAGTGAGTACGACACTGCTTCATTGCTTGTCGGACGTAGTGAGCCTCGCCCAAATCTGTAAGGCTCCTAAAATAAATTTGTTCTCTGCCTTTTCTTTTTTTACTGTCAACACGGGCCGGACTAAAATTTTGCTGTTGCTTGCCACCGACGCGCCTAAGCCCGCCAGCGCAAAATTTTAGTCCAGCCTTGTAATCTCGATATAAACCTGTAATCTTACAAGACATTGAAAAATTTTTACTAGACAAACTGATATTCAGAGCGAAAAGATCCTAAAACTTTTCGAGGACTATGAAGTTGAAATTGATAAAAGCTTCTGGCGTTGTTTTGAAGGGCTAGAAATTATCTCGAATGAGCTGCTGACAAAATTAAAGACAAAAGATAGAGTAAAGGGATTTTTAGATACCTAACTATTTTATGAAGGAACTCAATTCTGCCGAAAAAGGAAGCAGCTTTAAGAATATTTAATGGTTATAGTTAAGCACTTTGTCCAAGGCATCGTCCGCATCCTTGTTTATGAAAGCGGCTTGGTAGCCAATCGTTGTTGTAATTGAGGTGTGCCGATAGAGCTTCTGTAATAGCTGAATAGGAATCTTATCGCGGGATAGATTGCCGAATGTATGACGGGCAATATGCATAGTCAGTGGTTTGTGGATACCCGCAAAAGTGGCAATTTTTTTCAGATGCACATCCAGCCTTCTGACAGCGGACGCTATTTTTCGTTGTACGTTATAGGTATCACTGAAATCAGTTAGTACCTGTAATTCCGGAAAAACGAGGTCATTTTTACCGCCTTTCGGATATTGCGCAATAATTTCAAGAACCTTGTCAGGTACTTTCAGCGATCCGGGTTTGGCATTCTTTCCCATGGTGTAATGTAACCGGTCATTCTGAAAGTCAGAATGCTTCAATCTTAGGACATCTGATGCCCGCATACCGGCAAAGTAGAAAGCCAGAAACCATATATTACGGGCATGAGACCAATATGCAGGACATGCGGATAGATCGATGCTTTCAAGCAGCTTGACTTCGTCAGCATTTAAACCAATCTTGTTCGCTTCCGGCAGTTTAATCCCGACTTTCCCTTTGCCAAACGGATAATATTTCTGGTCTACAAGACCATCAGCGATTGCCTGATTAAATATTGTCCGGATGATAATCATGTAATTAGCAACTGTCCGGTCACTGACATGACGTTTCCCTTTCAGGTGAGCTTTAAATTTGTTCAGGACAGAGATCGTAATCTCAGGGAAGGTGATATCCCGGCCATCAAGGAAATCCCGGAATATATTCAGACGCGCTTGCTCTGTGGTAACCCTGTTGTATTTCCCCTGCTTACGCATGTTCTCAATAAAATCGTCCGCCAGTGTAAAGAACGATCCTCCTTCTTTAGTTTTAATCTGCTTACGCACGGCGTGGGAGGAGAGAGCCTTATGCTGAATATCCAGTTGGATTAGCTTTTCGTTTGCCTCAGCTTTTTTACTCAGGATCAGATTATTCAGCCAGGTTGAATTTGAATGGCTCTTCTTGACCTTTTGCTGAGTTCTATCCCAATCAGCTTTACGGATATGCTGGCCTAAGTAGATATAGGATGTTTTTCGATCAATGGTAATCCGAATGGCCAGGGGATAGAGACCGTCTGAGTTTGCTTTGCTGCGAAGTACGACTTTTAGGGAAGATGCCATAAATTTGTCAGCGTATTAGTGAATCGTTTTAATGTCAGTTTTGTTATGCCGTATCAGCACTGTCATGATCAGCTAAAACAAAGATAAGGAAACTTGGTACAACATAGGTACAACAAATTGCGGTTTAACCTGTATTTGCCCATTTTAACTTGTTTTGCAAGTGGCTGATAATCAGCACAAATTGATACATATTAAACCAAATAAAACCAATAATCGCAGGGCTTTGAACCCTGGACGGATCCAATGAGCAAACACGGACGCATTCTGGTCGCTATGAGCGGCGGCATTGACTCTTCACTGGCAGCAGTTCTACTCCACGAAGAAGGGTACGAAGTAATTGGTATGACGATGAAAACCTGGGATTATGCGTCCTCAGGCGGTACCAAAAAAGAAACCGGCTGCTGTAGCCTCGACTCCATCAACGACGCCCGGAACATTGCCGTAAACCTGGGCTTCCCGCATTATATTCTCGATATCCGATCAGAGTTCGGGGATTATGTCATTGACCATTTTACGAATGAATATCTCTCCGGGCGGACCCCGAATCCGTGTGTGTTGTGTAACACGCACATCAAATGGGATGCGCTGCTGCGCCGTGCCGACCGGCTCGACTGCGAGTTTATCGCCACGGGGCATTATGCCAATCTGCGGGAAGAAAACGGCCGGCAGGTGGTTTCGAAAGGTATTGACAACCTGAAAGACCAGTCGTATGTACTGTGGGGCGTTTCGCAGGAAAGCCTCAGCCGGACAAAATTACCCCTCGGGCATCTGCGTAAATCTGAAATCCGCGAAATGGCCAAAGAACGCGGGTTTATTGAGTTAGTGACGAAATCTGAATCGTACGAAATCTGTTTTGTACCTGATAACGACTACCGGGGATTCCTGAAGCGCCGTGTGCCGGGATTGGAGCACGAAGTAGCCGGCGGAAATTTCGTTATGGAAGATGGCCGGGTTGTCGGCAAACACGAAGGCTATCCGTTTTATACCATCGGTCAGCGGAAAGGACTTGGCATTGCGCTCGGCCATCCGGTGTTTGTAACGGATATCCGGAAAGATACGAATGAAGTGGTGCTGGGACTCGACAAGGATTTGTACCGTGACGGTATGCTGGTCAGTAAGCTGAATCTTCAGAAATATGCCCGGATCGAAGAGCCAATGGCAACGGTGACGAAAGTACGCTACAAAGACCAGGGCACAAAGGCCATTATTTCGCAGGAAGCCGATGACCAGATCAAAGTCCTGTTTGAGCAGGGCGTTTCGGCGATTGCGCCGGGTCAGGCCGCCGTTTTCTACGAAGGCGATGATGTTGTCGGTGGTGGCTGGATCATGAAAAGCTTCCGGCAGGAACTGTAAGCCGACCGACATTTCTATAAAACACGTACCTTGCAACAGGATTGACGGCTATACTGTCAGTCCTGTTTTTGTATAGACCAATACCAGCCGTTCACCATGCTCATCCGCGAAACACCCCGGCTTCTCATCCGCCAGCTGGAGGTTGACGATGCCCCGTTTATTCATACCTTACTGACCAGCCCGTCCTGGATGGAGTTTATCGGCGACCGGGGCGTTAAAAACGAAGCCGATGCCCGCTGGTACATCCAGCAGGTGCAGCAGGCCAATTATGTTCGTTATGGCTTTGGCTTATATCTGATTCAGGAAAAGGAATTGCAGCAACCGATTGGCTTATGCGGGCTGCTGCAACGTGATTTTCTGGATGCACCCGATATGGGGTTTGCTCTGCTCGAAGAATATGCCGGTAAGGGGTATGCCTTTGAAGCAGCAGAGGCGGTGCTGGATTTTGCACGCACAACTAAAGGCTATACGCGCCTGTATGCATTCACGATTCCGCACAACCCCCGTTCGCAGGGCTTGTTAGGCCGGCTGGGCTTTATCCACACACGGACGATGCCGGGACCGGACGGCCAACAC
>CBDFHU010000070.1:0-99269 GCA_965247375.1 Arsenicibacter sp. | reverse complement strand
TGAGGTTGTAGTTAGGGGCATTACTATAGATGGCGACAGTACCTACTTCAGGGCCAACCGGTAATTTAACACTTTTGTAAAGATGTTGCAAGTGTGAAATGGTGACAAAACGGCCCGTAGAGTAATTGGAAGAAACCGGGGCTTTTTTACAGGAGAAGGAAAGCACCGCAAACTGGACGGCTACAAAACACAGGTATATTAACGTACGTTGAGTCATTTTGGATTTTGGTTACATATTCTTTTTTGAAATTCGGCCAGCAACTCCCGTAATGACAGGGTTATAATGCCGCAGGCCGAGTCAGACATCGCATACGGAATAATCAGCTGGTCCTGGTGTTGCAGCCAGCCGCAGGTATAGACCACGTTCGGCACGTAGCCTTCGCGTTCGGATTCGAGCGGCTCAATCAGGGGCTTGCTCAGCCGTCCGATGACGCGGGTCGGGTCCTGTAAGTCGAGGAGCACCACACCGATGGCATACCGGCGCAGCGGCCCGACGCCGTGGGTGAGCACCAGCCAGCCTTTTCCGGTTTTTATGGGCGAACCGCAATTCCCCAGTTGCACTGTTTCCCAGCCAAATGCCGGCTCAACAATGGTCTGGTACTCGTCCCAGACATGCAGATCGTCTGAGAACATAATATTGATGTATTCGCCACCCTGCCGGCTCAGCATCACATACTTACCGCCAACCTTTTCGGGAAACAAGGCCATGCCCTTATCCTGAATGCCGTCACCGTACATGGTCCGGACGCGGAATTCGACAAAGTCGGTCGTTTCCATCAGCTGACACTTGATAGTTTCGCCGTCGTAAGCCGTGTAGGTGCTGTAGTAACAGGTCGAACCATCCTCGTCGGTAAACTGCACAAACCGCACGTCTTCCATTCCCTTGCTCTCGCCTTTGGCGTTCGGGAAAATGACCCGCTCGGTCAGAGGGACGTCCGGTTCGCAAACAAGGTCATAGTTGGTGTCCAGAATTTCCATCAGGGCTTTCTGTGATTCATAAAACCGGCTGTGCCCGCCCGAGTCGGGGAGATTGGTCAGCACCTGCATGGCTTCCGGTGCGGTAAACCGGTCGGGCAGCTCGTCCAGAATCGTTTCCGACGTATGGAGAAAATACCGGAGCCGTTCCCGCACGAAGTCTTTGGTATATACTTTATGCCAGTTTTTGGCCGACCGCGTGGCGTAGGGTGTCAGTTCGTCCAGCTGTATCTGCCCGTCGGCGGTCAGCAAACCGGTCCGGAATTCAATCGACGAAATATGGCTTTCGCCCGTTGCCCGCAGACTCATGATAAAGCGTATACTACCCTCCGGCAGCCCTGACTGATCGGGGTGTAGTACAATCGACGGGTTAAACAAGGCGGCCGCCTGCGTCGAATATTCCATGGTCATGCAGGCCCCGAGCAGCAACCGGCGGGTATCTGACCAGTGTTCGGGCAGTGGGTGCCTTTGGGCCGCTTCGGCAAGGTGCTGCCGGAAAGCATCATCCAGCCGCCGGTGCCGGTCACCAAACAGTTCGCGGGTCTCTGTCAGCAGCGATTCGGCTTCCGGCTCACTCATGCGGTCGATCCGGCTGGCAATGTGAGGTACCCGATGGGGGCCGTGCAGGCTGAGGTAGCGTAAAATCACCCGTTCGGGGTTGGCCGTAAACCGTATGGCCGTGCGCGTAATGTTCATATCGTACTAATCTTTCAGGCCCGATGAGGCCATGCTTCGGATAAAGTGTCTCTGGAAAAACAGGTACAAAACAATAATCGGAACCGCCAGCATCACCGCCGCCGCAATCTTGACCGTAAGCTGTCCGTCGGCGCGGCCACCGACCGAAAACAGCGTAACGAGCTGCGGCATGGTCATCGTCGGTTCGTCGCGGATGACGATCAGCGGCCACAGGGCTTCATTCCACAGACCCATGAAGGTCAGAATGGTAATGGTCAGTACCGTAGGCAGGATGTTGGGAAACAGAATCTGGAAAATAATCCGCAGCTCTCCGCAGCCATCCAGCCGCGCGGCATCGATCAGGGCCTGCGGTAATCCCATAAATGCCTGCCGGAACAGCAGAATCGATAGCGAGTTGAGCATAAACGGGACAATAAGCGCGAAATAGGTATCGACCCAGCCCAGTTTGACCATCGTGATGTAATTGGGAATGAGGGTGATCTGAAACGGCAGGGTCATCGTGAAAATGATGAGGTAAAAAATCAGATTCCGGCCCCGGAACTGTAACCGGGCGAGGGCATAGCCGGTCATCGCGCCCGAAATCAGCACCAGACCGGTTGTTATGACTGCCACCAGAATACTGTTGACAAAGGCCCGTCCCAGCGGAATTTTTGACAACACTGTGACATAGTTCGCCCACGTAAAGCCAACCGGCCAGAGCGTCAGGTTGCCGAGTTCACTTTCCGACGACAGGGAGGCACTAAGCATCCAGACAAACGGATAGA
Source organism: Arsenicibacter sp. (assembly GCA_965247375.1). GTDB lineage: Bacteria > Bacteroidota > Bacteroidia > Cytophagales > Spirosomataceae > Arsenicibacter. The sequence continues at coordinate 96,834 of CBDFHU010000070.1, read as the reverse complement.
TAAACGAGGCGGCGGCCAGCATGAGCAGGAGGTAGCGCAGAAAGGTTGACATAATCCGTTAAATTTCCTGTTCGACATATCGTTTCTGGATGGCGACCACGGCCAGAATCAGCAGAGCAAAAAAGAAGCCCAGCGTGGCCGAATACCCCATGTGATAATACTGAAACGCCTGTTGGTAGATGTACATCACCGCCGACAGCGTACTGTTGAGCGGACCGCCTTCGGTCATGATATAGGGCTCGATGAAGAGCGAAAAACCACCGATAGTCGACAGTACCACCACGGTAAAAATCGTGGGATTGATCATCGGCAGGGTGATATAACGGAATTTCTGCCAGTTGGTGGCTCCTTCGAGGTCAGCGGCTTCGTAATATTGGGGCGGTACAGTTTGCAGACCAACCAGAAACAGAATGACATAAAGCCCGACGTTTTTCCACGTGGCCATGATCGCGATGGAATACATCGCCACGGCCGGATCGTCGAGCCAGGCCACGCGCGGCAGCCCGATGCCCGCAATCAGCCGGTTCAGCATGCCCGAATTGAAACTCAGCAACTGCTGCCAGAGAATGGTCACGACCACGCCCGAGACAATGACGGGCAGAAAGAAGGCCGCCCGGAAAAAGGATGCCCCGCGCAGGGTCCGGTTCAGGAGTTCGGCCAGGGCGAGGGCCACGCCGATCTGCAACGGAATGTGCACCAGCAAAAACCGGAATGTATTAAATAGCGCCTGCCAGAACAGCCGGTCTTTAAACAGCCGGATGTAGTTATCGGGGCCGATAAACTCCATTGGCGAAATGATGTTCCAGCGGTGAAACGTCAGCACGACCGAAAACACGACCGGAAACGCCACAAACACCAGCATATGCACCACATACGGCGCCACCAGCCAATAGGGAAGGAGTTTTTTCATAGTCTGTTTAAAGAGCGAAAGAGTGAAAGAGATAAAGAGCGAACGGTTTGCCCGCAGTAATGGCAGTTGGATGGGAGGGCTAATCGCTCTTTCACTCCCCCGCTCTTTCACTCTTTGCCTCACTCATTGTTTTCGAGCAGCACATTCACGGCGTTGGCGGCGTCGCGGATGGCGGCTTCGGGCGTTTTGCGGTTATAAATCACACAGGCTTCGTACTCCTGCGAAATAATGTCGAAGACTTCCACAATGACCGCGCAGTTGTCGACGCCTTTGATGTAGCGTACCTGGCGGGCAAAGGGTTTGGTCCGTGGGTTCCGGCTGAAATAACCGGCAAAATAAGGGTCGGCATCCAGCTGCTTCCGGCGCGGAAACTGACCCGTCAGCTCCATCAGCCGCAGATCGCCTTGATTGTCGACCAGGGTGCGGACAAACTCCCACGCGGCCTGCGGGTCGCGGCAGGTGTTGAAAATAACAATGTTTTTAGGATCTCCATAGGTATAAATCGGGTTATTGGCCGTTATCAGCGATTCGGGCACCGGCATCGGCCAGAAGTCGTATTCGAAGCCCGGCTTCTTGAATTTTTCGAGGTACGATACCTGCCACGGCCCCGAAAACTGGGTCGCCAATGCGTTCGTCGATGAAGGGGTCGCGGGTGGCCGACAGCCGTTCGCGGGAGAAATAGTCGTTTTTGTAGAGGTTTTGCAGAAACCGGAATACCTCCACCGCATAGCGGTTGTTGAAGGCGGCCCGGTTGTTGACAATGAGCGGGGCGCCGTTGGAGGCAGCCAGGTAAAGCGGGTAAAAATTGAACAGCCGCTGATACCAGATGGCTTTTACTTCGGTATAGCCCAGCCACCGGTCGGTATAGCCATCACCGTTTTTATCCTGTTTGAACTGACGGCCGGCCTCCAGAAAACTGCTGTAGGAGAAAGGAGGCCGGATGCCCCGGAGGCTGTTCAGGGCATACCGGTTACTCAGCGTCATAATCGGATTCACTTTCCAGGGCACCTGATAAATATGCCCGTCGGCCGACGTAATTTCGCGGATCACACTGCTGTCGCAACGACTCCGGATAAAGTCCATAAAGCCCTTCAGCGTATCCAGTGGTATCAGTACGTGGGCTTTCGCATACATCTCCACACTGCCCTGCCACATGTTTGCGTAGATATCCGGCGTTGTTTTGCCAACCACCGAAGCCAGAATAATTTCCTCGCTCGACTGCCCCTCCGGAATGGGTTGAAACCGGAGCGGCTTGTCGGTGCGTTGGCGTTGCCAGCGTTCGGTAAACTCCTTCGCAAAGGCGATTTCGCCCGCATTATTGGAACACCAGAACACCATCGGCCGGTTGCCCTCATCGCGCGAACACCCCCCGAACACCAACAACACAAGGAAACCCGTCAGCCACTTCATCACAATAAACAATGTAAAATGGATAATGAATAATGGATAAGGAACAATGAGGATGAAGGCCGTCGGGCCATTATACTTTGTTCATTATCCATTATTCATTTAAAAATTAATTCCCTTTCTCGGCTGTATATACCGATTTGATCTGGGTGCTGCTCAGGACAACGTTGTAGATACGGAGGTCATCCATGTCGCCGGTGAAATAGCCGCCCCATGCCCGGTTAAAGTTGTTGCCGTCGGCATCGTTGGCTTCTATGTTGTTATACAGGCTGGTCGGCAAATCCTGACCAATCGTCATGTTAATCGTGCTTTTCACCGAAGCAGGGTCACCGGTTTTGTCGGTCCAGCTTTTTATCAGTGTACCGTCGATGTAGAAGTTCATTTCGCCGGATTTGTAGGTAACGGCTACGTGATACCACTTGCCTTTGTCGAGCGTAACGGTTTCGACGTCCTTGTCGTTGAAGATACCGGTGGTCGTTTTTACGGTAAAGAACGTTTTGTTGGCTTCCTGCAACTGGAACTCGTACCCGTTCCAGCGGTTCAGCGACACGAGGTAGTTGCTGGCCCGCGACGAGTCCATTTTTACCCAGAGGCTGATACTCAGCTCTTTGGCTGGGTTCAGGGAGGCGTTGTACGGAATTTCGATGTTACCGCCTTTTTCGAAGTGATAGGCTTTGCTGTCGGCTCCGAACCGGTCTTTGGTCGGTGTTACCGTACCTGCGCCCCAGCCGGCATGACCCTGCTTCAGCGTACCGTTGAAGCCTTTGCCCGATGCATCGTTGGCGTTACCGTCCATTTTCAGGTATAGCACCAGGTTTGACGGCGCAATCTCCTGCACTTTTTTGCTTTCAAACGTCGTATACGCCTGGCCGAGGTTTACGTAGGCGTTGTTAACCGCTGTCTGTGTGGCGCTCTGGTCGCCGTTTACGGTTGTCGCTGCATCAATGGCAGTCTTAAACGTAGCTTTCGAGCCGGTTTCGTAGCGGCCGACGGCAGTGCCTTCAACCGCTGCATTATACGATGCATTGGCACTATCCAGCCGGGCTTTCAGCTTGCTTTTGTCAACGGGAATAACCGTTTCACCATCGTCTTTTTTACAGCTTTGTGTAAACACCATGACCATCATAAAGGCGACGATACCCCAAAGCAACTTGCTTACAGAAAATGTGTTGTTTTTCATAGAACGCGTAATTGAATTTAAGTTAAAAGGTTATTATTCAGAACTTAAGCTTTTTGTTAGTGTCCCGCTCGCTCTGCGGAATCGGGAAATAACGGGTCGTTTCGTAGTTGAAAGACGGTTTATCGCTGAGGGCCGTCCGGGCAATATCCTTACCCCAGCGCATCAGATCAAAGTAGCGGTGAAACTCAAACCCCAGTTCTACCCGCCGCTCGTGGTAAATCAGCGTCCGGAGCGTGGCCTGGGTGGCATTGGTCACGTCGGGCAGCAGGCCGGTTGGCACGGTGCCGGTCGGGCTCAGGCTGGTGTCGTACCGGTAGCTTTCACGGGCCCGTTTCCGGACCTGGTTCAGGTACGTCAGGGCTTCGGCCGAACGACCCAGTTCGTTCAGGGCTTCGGCCTGCCACAGCAGCACATCAGCATACCGGATGACTACGTAGTTGAGGTTGCCGTCGGCCTTGGTGCTGCGGGGAACTTCCGACAGGGGCTGCACGTGCTTTTTGTTCAGGTAGCCAGTCGGCGACCAGGTCGGGTCATACGGCGTTCCGTCGATCCAGGGTTTGCCGTCGCGGGCCACGGTATAATCGAGCCTCGGGTCGGCCACACCGGCGGTGGTCTTTTCGAACTCGTCGACAAAACGCTGGGTCGGCACGTCGAAGAAATAGCCGTTTTCGTTGGCCCGTGGCGCAAACCACTGGTTCAGGCGGTTGCCGGTAAACGGTACCTGCCCCGTCAGGTGCTGAACCGAAAAAATAGCTTCCTTGCTGTTTTTATGGGCCTGGTCGAAGTTCTGACTGTAGACCGGCAGCAGTTCGTAGGTCCCTATGGCCTGTACCTGCGCGGCGGTTTCAGCCGCCTGCTGCCATTTCTTTTCATACAGATACGCTTTGGCCAGCAGTGCGGTGGCCGCTCCTTTGGTGGCCCGCCCGACATTGGCACCGGTGTGTACCGCCGGCAGGTTTTTGATCGCCTCCTGCAAATCGGCTTCGATCACCTGTGTGTAGATGTAATCCACCGGCGACTGTTCGATCTGGAGCTCATTCGGGTTTTTCGGCTCCAGAATCACCGGCACCGGCCCGTAAATATTGACCAGATAGAAATAGTACAGCGCACGCAGAAAACGGGCTTCGCCCAGAATCCGGTTTTTGTTAGCGTCGGCCATGCTAACGGCCGGTACTTTCTGAATGACGTTGTTGCAGCGGCTGATGCCTTCGTAAAGCTCGCCCCACTGCGATTCGATGACGCCGTTGTTGGGGTAAATCTGAAACTCATCAATCAGTCCGATGTCGGCCTGATCGCCCGGGTCACCACCCTTGGCGGCATCGTCGGAGGCCACATCGCCAAACACCCAGAGGCGGTTGCGGTCGGTAAAAAAGGCCAGCGGCGTGTAGGCCGCGTTGATGGCCAGCGTTGCCTGGGCTTCGGTCTGAAAAAACGCCGATTCCGGATAATCGCCCCGGACTTGTTCGTTCAGGAAATCCTGACAGCTACTGACCGATACCAGCAGCAGGGTGGCTATAGAAAATGCGTGAAAGCGATTCATACCGTTGCTAGAAATTTAGGTTCAGTCCGATGGTGTAGGTACGTGCGGCAGGGTAGGTCCCCCAGTCAATTCCAACGGCCACATCGCCCCGGAACTGTTCGTTATTCAGGTTATCGCTGGTCTGCATCTCAGGGTCCAGGCCCGGATACCGCGTGAACGTCAGCAGGTTCTGGCCGCTCAGGTAAACGCGGGCACTGCCGGCGGCAATCTTACGGGCCAGTTTCTGCGGCAGCGTGTAGCCGATCTGCAGGTTTTTCAGGCGGGTGTATGCGCCGTCTTCCAGAAACCGCGTAGAGGGCTGCTTATTGTTGGCGGCCCCTTTCCACGATACCCGTGGCTGGGTATTGCTGGTGCCGGGACCGGTCCAGTGGTCATCCACAACGCGCTGCGTGATGTTGAAGGCGCGGTAGAAACCCTCGATATCGGTAGCGACCTGGTAATAGATCTTGTTGCCCGATACGCCCTGGAAAAACGCCGACAGGTCAAATCCTTTCCATTGCAGATTCGCCGTCAGGCCATACAGCAGCGTTGGAATCGGGCTGCCCACGTGCGAGCGGTCTTTCTCGTCAATACGGCCGTCGTTATTGATGTCTTTAAACTTCACATCGCCGGGGCGGATGGTGTTGCCCTGAAAGGCGCTGGTAAAAATCTCGGCATCGCTCTGGAAAATGCCCTCTTGTTGCAGCAGGTAGAACGAGCCGATCGGATACCCTGGTTCGGTCAGCGTGGCAAACACGCCGTTATCAATCCGGCCGCCGGGGATTGGCCGGCCATCGCTGAGCGACAGAATTTTGTTTTTGATGAACGATGCATTGGCGGTGATGTCGTAGCTGAAGGCGCCTTTCTTGTCGCGGTAAGTCAGGTCGAGTTCAAGCCCTTTGTTCTGCACACGGCCGGCATTAACGTATGGCGCCCCCGCCGCACCGCCCGACTTCGGCACCGGTACCGGAATCAGCATGTCCGACGTAACCTTGATGAAATAGTCGGCCGTCAGTTGCAGGCGGTTATTCAGAAAGCCGGTTTCGAGCCCGATATCGCTCTGGGTCGATGATTCCCATTTCACGTTGGTATTACCACGGCTGACAATGGCGTAGCCCGGATTCGTCTGCTGCGGATCACCCAGCGGGTAGTTATAGCCGCTGCCCACAATCGAGGCAAACGGATAATTCCCGATGTCCTGATTCCCCAACTGACCGATACTTGCCCGCAGTTTGAGGAACGAAACCGTGCCGGCCAGCGGTTTGAAAAACGCTTCCTGATCAATGTTCCAGCCCAGTGAGCCCGAGAAAAACGTACCGTACCGGTTCTGCGGGGCAAACCGTGATGAGCCGTCGCGGCGGATATTTGCCGTGAAGAGATAGCGGTTGTTGTACATGTAATTCACGCGGCCGAACAGCGAAAACAGCGCCCACCGCGAATCGCCTTCGAAGCTGGTTTTACCGGTCGGATCGATGCCGCGACCGAGATAGCGGAGGTTGGCCACCTGGTCAATGTAATTGCGGTCGGAGCCGCCGATAACGCGGTTGATGTTCTTGATGGCTTCGGTACCCACGAGCACCGCCAGATCATGCCGTTCGTTGAAAATACGGTTGTAGTTCAGCGTGTTGTTCCAGTTCAGGTTGCTGAGCAGCCCCACCTGATTTACGAGCGAGGCCGGGCTGTTGATCCGGTTGTTGGTACCCCAGTTTTCGTTAAAAATCTTGCGGTTCAGGATGTTCATGTCGAGGCCGCCATCGGTCCGGAAACGCAGGAACCGCGTAATCTGCCACTCGGCGTAGAGGTTGCCGAAGGCGCGGTACTGCGTTTCGGTATTGTCCTGTTTCTGAGCCAGTCCAACGGGGTTGTAGCCGTCGCCGAATAGGGCAGGGCTGGCGGGCAGGTCGGTGTAATTGCCGTTCTGATCGTAAATCGCAATGGCCGGCGACCGGAACAATGCATAGCGCACGATGCTGCCGCCATTACCGCCATAACCGTCGCCCGAGCTGCCCACGATGTCACGGACGCCATAGTTCAGGTTCAGGTTGGTCCCGATTTTAAAGCGGCCGTTTCCGTTCGGGCCTTTGCCGATGTCGGTATCCAGACTGGTGCGGAGGGCATACCGCTTGTAGCCCGAATTGAGAATGATACCTTTCTGATCAAAGTAGTTGCCCGAAATCAGGTAGCGCGACTTTTCTGATCCGCCGCTGATCGACAACTGGTAGTTCTGGATTGGGGCAGTCCGGAAAATAGCCTTCTGCCAGTCGGTGTCGGGGAGGTTGGTACCCGCCGGGATCGGCCGGCGCTGCAGGCTTGGATTCTCGACGCCCACGTTGTCGTTGACGACCGATTCGTTAAAAATGGACACGTATTCGGCGGTGTTGGCCATCGGAATCAACCGGCCGTGCTGCTGAATGCCTGTGTAGGAGTTGAACGAGATGCGGGGCGCGCCCGTTTTACCGCGTTTGGTCGTCACCACGATGACCCCGTTGGCCGCCCGTGCCCCGTAAATGGCCGACGAAGACGCATCTTTCAGGACCGAAATACTTTCAATGTCGTTCGGGTTCAGCACGCTGAAGGCATCTTTGGTCGGTACGCCGTCGATGACAAACAACGGGCTGTTGTCGTTGATGGTGCCCACCCCGCGTATCCGGACCGCTACGCCTTCGCCCGGAGCGCCCGAGGATTGGGTCACACGGACGCCTGCCGCTTTGCCCTGCAACGCCTGATCGACTCCGCCCACCGGCAGTAGGTTAATGTCTTTTCCTGAAATGGTCGATACCGCTCCGGTCAGGTCTGCTTTCTTCTGCGTACCATAGCCGACGACTACCACTTCGCTCAGCGTTTTGTTATCTTCCACCAGCGTCACGTTAACCTGTGACCGGGCTCCGACGACTTCTTCTTTGGTAACGTACCCTATAAACGAAAACTGCAAAACTGCGTTATCGTCGGGCACGCTGAGGCGGTAGCGGCCATTGCCATCGGTAGTGCTGCCGGCCGTTGACCCTTTAATGATGACGTTAACGCCCGGTATCGCCTGTCCTTTTTCGTCCGTTACCTGTCCCGCTACCTGTTTGTCGATGACTGCGGGCGCGGTCGTCTCCAGCGGGATTAACTCCGGGCGGGCAGCCGCCGACTCAGTAGAATTGGCCGGCTGATTTTTCGGAGCCCGCCGCAGCACAATAAGCCGGTTGTTAACCGCTTCATAGCCAACGCCTACCGGACCGAGCAGCGAATTGAGCACGTTATCAAGCCGTTCGTTCCGGACGTTCAGGCTGACCCGCCGGTTGCCCTGAATCAGTTCATAACTGTAGGAGAACGTAACATTGGCCGCTTTTTCGACCTGCGACAGCACCGATTCGATGGGTTGATTGGTAATGGTCAGGCTCAGGGTCCGGCGGAGTACATTCTGCCCCTTTACCGGATTAGCCAGCAAACTGCCCATACAGCTAAACAGCAGACAGGCATATACCAGAGAAAGTCGCATAAGCTGAGTCAACGGAAAACGTGAACGGATCCGGACACCCACCGTTTGCCGGAAGACCAACGCTTGCCGGAAAGGCATACGGGTGCCCAACGGGTGTTGAGTAAACGTGTTTTGCATGATGTTGAGTAAACTGGACTGATATAGTATAGCCGGAGCACCTACTGGCAACCCTGACCTGGTACAATGCGAATGTTTCCGTCGGGCGTCAGTTCATAAGTCGCCCCCGTACTGGCCGTGATCACGTCGAGCTTTTCAAACAGGGATTCGTTTTCGAGCCGGGTGGTCAGCGTACAATGTGTAAAATCGGCGGTGTTATACAGCAGTTTAATGCCGTATACCTGCTCAATGGCCGTAAAAACCGTTGGCAGAGGCGTTCGCCGGAAGGTGAAGCGGTTAGCCAGCGCTTCGGGTGTTACCGCCATACGGGCTTCAACCGCCGACTTCTCGGCTTCGGGTGCTCCATCGCGGTAGGTTGCCTGCTCATTAGCCGTCAGCATCACCGTGTGCTCTGCCGGAGGTGTGGCCGGTTTGGCCGGCTGCGCCGGATAAACGGCTACCTTGCCCGTACGGACAACGACGCGTGTGGTCTGTCCGGGTGCAGGCGCATAGATGGTAAAGCTGGTGCCGACAACCCGTGTGGTCAGCTGGTTAGCATAGACCAGAAAGGGCTGGGCCGGATTTTTTACCACCTCAAAAAAGGCGGTACCGCGCAGGTACACTTCCCGCCGGTCGGCGTCGAAGGTCGTCGGAAAGCGGATACGGGCACCTTGCTGCAATTTCACCAGACTACCGTCGGGCAACCGGACCAGCCGTGGGGCAGGACCGGCATTGGCGACTTCTGTTATGGCAGCCGGAGTCTGCTCCCTGAAGGCTTCATAAACCGGATCCGGCGTCATCCAGCGCTGTTTGACCCAGACACCGGCCAGCAGGAATACAGCCACACTCGCCGCCACGGCCATCCATCGCCACGGGCGATGCGCCAGCGGTAGTACCGGTGTTTCGTATAGGGATACCCGTTCATCGCTGACCTGCACCATCAGTTTCCGGATATTGCCCGAAACCAGCTGGTCGGACAGCGCCGGTAAGTCGCCGCGTGCGGAGAGCAGAAACTCCCTGGCGAGTTCGGCGTTTGCCATGTATTCAGGGTGTTCGGCCAGCAGATTGTCCCAGTAGATCCGGTCTGCCTCTGCCGCGTCACCGACGGGGTTGAATACCCATCGCCTGAATGATTCGTTGTCGATTAATTCCTGTGGCGTCACCGCTTTATTGTTCTTGTTTCATACCGTTGGTATAGCGATGAGTATCGGGAAATGAAAAAGTAATCTTGCTGCGGTGAAATTTTTTTAAAAATTTTGACGGCACAAAAAGACAACGGATAAAGGGAGAGGCATATTAATATGTGTTTACCACATAGCTACATAGAAAACATAGATTTTATGCTTATGTGACCTATGTGGCTATGTGGTAATTTAACGACTCATAATCAGTATGTTGTGCTTTTTTGTGAAGTATGACTAGCCCGCTAGCTAAGCCAGTACCAGGCCAGCAGCGCGAGGAGGCCGGTGAAGACAAACTTCTGATAATGTTTGCGGAGCGTCTGCAAGGCGTGTTGCAGGTAATTGGCGACCACCTGCCGGTTCAGCCCCATCACATGAGCAATCTCCTCGTAAGACAAATCTTCAAAATAGCGGAGATAAATGGCTTCACGCTGGCGCTGCGGGAGCTGGTCAAGTGATTGTTTGAGTTGCTGTTGCTGCACCATGTCATCTTCACGGCGCAGTAACAGCCGTTCCGGACTGATATCAGGTGCTTCCGCATCGTCGGTCTCATTGAGTGGGCGAAACAGGCTGTCGCGTTGGGTCCGGTGCAGGATATTATGGCGGATGGCCGTGAATAAATACGCCTTAACCGACCGGACCGATGGCAGAGTCTGTTGCTTTTCCCAGATGGTCAGAAAGAGATCCTGGAGGCAGTCTTCGATATGAGCGTGGTTCGCCGTAAATTTTGTACTATAGTGAAACAGAGGCCGATAATAGCGGGTTGCCAACGCCTCGAGCGCTGATTTGTCGCCCGAACGGATACCGTCCCAGTGCTCATGATCAGTGTCCGAAAAAGAGTTGTCAAGCGTTACCATGGGTAGTAATCGTATATCGTGTTGCTTTACTGCAATAAATTGACGGAATAGTGTTAAAGCTATAACTAAAAAAGGGTAGGTTTTGTATGTATGGGAAATAAATTATTATCCGGAACGCCGGAAGTGTTTACTTAACAGGCGGGTTTTGAGCGGTTTATGCCGGATAATTACAAGGCTGACTGTATATTCTCTTTGATTTTCAGGGAATAGTCTGTTATTTTGCGCCCCATTCGCTGAGCAATCAGAGGATGCAGGGCCAAAAATGGGGGCCTTTTACATAGGAAAATCATCCATACTGGATAAACAAGCAATTGATGTTCAGTATGGATATACAGAGAGGTGTCCGAGTGGTTGAAGGAGCACGCCTGGAAAGTGTGTATGCGGGAAACCGTATCGAGAGTTCGAATCTCTTCCTCTCTGCAAAATGCTGAAAATCAGCAAATTGGGCGGGTTTTTAGACGAATGTGTAACCAGATATGTGCCCCAAAACCGGCAAACAACGGTCACACAAAAAGAAAGCCCAGACTCAGCGAGTCCGGGCTTTGCTATTTTTTACCACATCCTTTATAATCCTATAAACTCGTATTTCTTCTTATTTCGGCGATCCTGTCCGTTGTTTCCTGGAAGTGAAAATAAGACATCCGGGCTTCAACCGGGCGCTCAGCTAAAGCCGTAATTGCTGCCCTCGTCCGCTGCGATTCAGCCCTGAGGCCCTGGAGTTCTTTCACAATCAGGGCGCTTTGACTGTCGGTTGCTGAAGTCGTGACTGCTGTCATCTGGCCATAGCTGCCTGACTGCTGCATAGAATCTATCATCCTGGCAAAATTAGCCACTACAGGCACCTGCAATGCACGATTGTTTATTACAAATTCGGGCCGACCGTTCTCTGTAACCGTATAATTCCGGTTGGGAAAGTAGGTAGGGGTGGTGTAATATCCCCCCGGCGTCATCGTCATATCTTCTGTAAATCCCCCGTTTAGAAAGCCTGGTACACTTTCGCTTGCTGACCGTATCCGGGCCAGTGCAGCGGCATACGTAAGCGTTGGAATAGCTGCTGACTTTGCAATTGCAGCCAGGTTGGCCGGAAATGGCAGACCCGCCCCGGCCTTAACGGCATCCATCAGTGATTTACCGAACGTGATTGTGATTTCAGCAATTGCCCAGGCTTTTTGCGCGGCAATTCCGGCCTTATAAGCAACGGTATTTTCTTTGAAATACAGCCTTAGTACGTCTGTTGCGTCCTTATAAGTCTTTTTCTTTACACCGAGCCATTTTTCAAGCAACTGCTGTTCGTCCGTAATTTTTTTATTATCCTTAGTCTGACGCTCTTCCTGCTCACTTTCAGCTATAGCATTGGCGGCATCGCCCTGATTCTGCTTGTTTTTGAGGTCTTCAGCATCGAGCGACTGAAGCGCCTCCTGTTTCTTCTGACGGATTTCTTCCGCTTTATCGTGATCCTGCTGCGCTAATTCCTCCATCTCCTTGTAGTGGGCTTCATACAGCAATTTTCGGGCCTCCAGGAAGTTCGCCTCTATTTTTAGCTGTCCGGCCCGTTCTTCTTCTTCAGTGATCTTATTGGCGGCCTTATCCGCCGCTAAACCGGCTAATTCCACCTGCTTAAGCTGTTCCAGTGCTAGTTCTACATCCTTCGTGAATTGCTCCTGATTTTTCATCTGCCGGTCCCGCTGCTCTTTGGCAAACTTTTCCTCGATCTGATTCTTTTCGACCTGGTAGGCATCTTCAATGGCTTTTACCCACTTTACTTTCAGTCTGGCATTGGCCTCGGACGTTCTGGCTTCTTCGATCTGTTTATCGGCCTTGTACCGGGCTTTTTCCAGCTCCCGTTTTTTTTCATCCTCCCAGGCTTCAGCGGCCATTGCTCTGATTTCATCATTGGCCCGCTTGTTTGCCCGTTTCTCTTCATCCGTCGTATAGACAGTGCCGTTAGTCTTTCTGCGCTTTTTGACCGGGTCGGTTTCTTCCCCGTTTTTGGCCGGTTCCTGACCGGTTGCCGGTGGTTTTGGACTGTCCAGGTAACTGCCGTCGAGACCCGACAACAGAAGCTTGTTTTTGACGATTTCCTCGCCTAGTTTCTTGCGGCGTTCCTTCAGGCTTTTTAGCTCGTCGTTGCTCAGGTCATACGTAGATTGCCCCCCTGCAATTGCCATACCGGGCTGATACCCGGAACGGACACCGATACCGGCCCTAAGCTGTTTGTCAACTACGCCGTATTCTGACCGTAAGCGTGTTAGCTCATCATTTACGGTGTTAATGGCATCGGCATTTTTGAACTTGTATAGCTCGCGCTGCACGTTGATAAATTCCCGTGCCTTACCGGCATTAATGGTCAGTGCATTCCCGTATTTATCCCATTCGCCGACAGCGATCGGTACGATTTCGCTGATCTGTCCGACGACTTTCCGTAGTTCGGTCTGCTCCTGTTTGGACAGGTTGGTCTGGCCGGTGAGTGTTTCGTACCGGGCGATAAGCGGAAGGAGGTTTTTTTCAAGTTGCTGAACGGTTTCTTTTTGCTGATTGGCTGCGGTAATACTCTCAGCAACAGCGTCCCGGAGGCCCATCACCTTTGCAATTGCACCGACAATGCTTTCGGCAAACCCTTCAACCCCGGCAATTAGCTTATCGGAAAAGAACTCCTGTATTTTCTTCAGGTTGACAGCGAGTGCGTCGTTTTTCCGGGCGAACTCGGCCATGATCGAGGACGTGCCTTGCAGGGCTTCACCGGCAAAGCGGGTCTTCTCTTCGACCATTGCGGTATTGGTGGCGAGCTTCAGAAATATCTCCATCACACCGTCACCGTTTAATTTTAAATCTGAGAGCTTTTTCGCCATACCGGTGGCGCTGGTATCACCCAGATTAAAGCCGCGAATGACGGCCGTTAAAGCGGCCATTAAATCGGTGTTAAGCAATTGCACAAACGCGGATGTGGAGAGTTTGGCCCCGTCTGCACCAACGGCATATTTAGCAAATTCCTGCGGGGCTTTGGCCATACCGGTTAAAATGCCGGTAACGGCCCCGGCTCCCCGTTCTGCCGTCACGTTCAGCTCCTGCAAGGTAGCCGATAGTCCCAGCGTCTGGGCAGTAGTCAGGCCCATCGGAATGGCAACCCCTCCGATCCGCCCGGCAAACTCCGAAATCACCGGCGCGGTCGCGGCTCCTTTCGACTCAAGTACGTTCAGTGCGTTACCGATCCGGAGCATATCGTCATCAATCCGGGCGGTCTGGATGTCCCGGAACGTGTTACGTAGCGTAAGGGCAATGGTGGCCACTTCTTCAGCCCCCGAAAACTGATCCCCTAAGGCTACGTTCAGTTTGTCCGTTGCATCCACAAAACCCGCCATCTGATTTTTTGCTACATCAAACTGACCGGCAACAACGGCCATTTTACGGAGCTCCTGAGTGGGTGTAGTGGTGTTCAGGCGGCTTAACTCGCCGTTGAGTTTTCTGACTTCCTGATCGGTAAGATTGGCTTTGGCGGCGATGTCAGCGAGTTCAGCCCGGAAGGATACTGTCCGGTTTATGGCATCCGGAATAGCGGCCGTAAAGCGGTTAACCAGGCTGGTGAGTATATTGCCGCCCAATATATCCGTAGAAATTGACGCATCCTTTTTGAATCGCTGCCAGGCACCGGAGAGCTGATTGACACGGGAAGCCATTTCCCGCTGCGCCTGAATAAGCTTAGCAAGTTCCTGAAGCTTTTCCCGGTAGAGCTGCGGATTGTCCGCCTCCTTCATTTTGTTGAGTTCGGAGCGAAGGTTGATCGTGGCCAGACTGATCTGTTTCAGGCTGGTTTGTGCCTGCTGACCATTGATTACCAGGCTGATAACTGCCCGGTCGTTCTGTGTTTGTGCCATGTGGTCCGGAATGTGGTTTTTTCAGGAACTGCCCGATAATGACAGAGATGTGGACGGGTTGTTTTTTCTGAATCATCGGGCAGAATCCTGAATGGTGTGGGAAAAAATTAAATGGGGATATAGCCGGACTACCGGTCGTCTTTTGTTTTATCGCGCATAAGCTCATGTAGGTAGTTGACATCTACGTACATCGGGTCGTACGCTGCCGGTGCCCTGCGGGGCGGCCAGTCCGCTTTACCATCGAGAGCATCGTTCATAGCCTTTTTCATTCGTCTCCGGTCTTTAAGCCATTCGTGATGGCTCCGGTAGCCGTCTTCGTCGTGTAGCGTATACAGGGGTATGATTTTGGCCTCGTATTCCTGCTGAGCGCGAAGCCTTCCGCGCTCAGCATACCGGCTCATTCTGCCCAGAAAGTCTAATTTCTCCACATCGACCGGGTCATCTCCCTGCCCGTCAGATAAATCGTTTTCTTCTGCCATGTGATTAGTTGCGCCTAAGACCAGCGCTCGCTGATTTTCTTTCCCGCTTTCAGGTCGGCAAGTGCCTGATCTGTTTCCGAGAAAAATGCTGGTGTTTGCTTTACTGCCGGTGGCGCTGCCTGCGAGCTTTTACCATCGCTTTCAGCACTTTGTTTTGGCTTACCGCCCGCCTTTCGGATACAATGCTCGATAAGATGCTCAAAGAAGTTTACGCCGGTAACGTCAATGATCTTTGTGCCCGGGTTGCCGTTCACCTCAATGGCGAATGTGGTGCCGTCTTTGTCCTTCATCAGGTCAACGCCGGAATGTTCCAGCCCGACGGCCTTGTTTGCCTCAATGCAAATTTCCTGGTCTTCTTTCGACAGTTCAATGCTTCGGCCGCTGCCGGATTTGCTCAGATTCGCTCTGAAGTCCCCCTTGTTGGCCGTTCGCTCCATCGAGCATACAACTTTATCACCGACCACAATCGCGCGTATATCCTTAAAGCCGCCGTCAATATAGCGTTGCATCTTTACGTCTATTTCACACTTGTGGAAACTCTCCAGAGTAGTATTGGCGCTGAGCTGCGTTTCCAGGATCGACACGCCGGCGCCCTGTGATCCGTGAACGGTCTTGACCACAATCGGAAGGCCGTCGAGCATATTTTTGATAATATACTCCGGATGGATAGGCGCTTTGGCCCAGACCGTCTTTGGTGTGCGTATTCCGGCCTGGGAGAGCTTCAGGGTAGTCAGGATCTTGTTCGATGCTGTCTTCAGGGCCGTGGCCGTCTGGGGAGAGTATACGCCCAGATTGGCGTTGATGTGCTCGAGAATAACGGTTCGGTACTCAAGCTGACCGGACAGGCGCGGAACAATAAAGTCGTAATCCTTGATCTTCAGCCGCTCGGGCTTATCAAGTTCGGCCCTGCCGTCATAAACACGGTCGTAGCCGTTGATGGACTCGCTGACATAAAGGTAGAGTTCCAGCGGATTATAGGCTGAATATTCAACGCCTGCTTTCTGAAGGGCTTGTAATAGGTGGTAATTTAAATTACCGAGGACTAAAGCTTTCATTTTGGATGTTTTTTTCCGCGAAGTTTGGCGGGACTGGCTAACAGAGACGGGCCGGGTTCTGGCTTTTGTTGCCAGGGGGTAAGGCGGTTAAAAGGGTATTTTATGGAGGTCCATTCATATATCGCGCAAGCCCCCCTATGCAATTGCATATTGCGTCTGTGCGTGACTGGGGGGGTAACGGTGTGTCACACCCCTGTTTTTTTGTACAAAAAAAGGCTAAGTGTCAGACTATCAGTACAATGATGGTTTTAAGGATTGCAAAAGTGCACACAAAACCATTGGAAATTCCCAATTAAAATGCCGTTAATTAACTCACAATCAGTTAATTAACGGCATTTTTGTGCTGTAAAAAAGGGTGTTTCTGAATTGCAAAAATTGCAATCTAATACACACGGAGTCTTTTGTGTGCTGCCTGAATTGTACGGCGTATATATGCCTCAGTATGTTTGCCTTTGCGGTTTTTTATGTCCGGACTGGATTCGGTCAACTCCGCTATAATCTGCTGATCTGACCAACCCAGACGGATTAAACTACACACCCGGGCGAAGTCATATTCGCTTGTACTGTTTTTGCCGGAATGGCTGAAGGAATGCGGGTTTACCGGTGAGCTTTGTTTGGGCTGAAACACAGCCCCCCCACAGGGGTGAAAAGTGGACAGTCGATGTTGCCAGCGGTGTAGCCGGACAAAGGGAAAGAAGCCGTTAGCCTGCCGGTGCTTTTCCTTCCGGTTGGTGAAGCCCGGCAGACGGCCCACGTGATCGGGTTCGGCACTGGCCATATCTGCACCGAAACGGGTAGCCAGTTCCTGACAGATGGCTTTTGCCTGCTCGCGGTCGCCGGGCAGAAAGGACAGAATTAGCCAGGCCTGATAATTGGCCGGACTTGTCTCAAGTAGCAGACAGGGCAGGAGCGTAGCCAGCTCCGCCAGCCGGTCTTTTATTAGGTCATCCAGCAGTACGTACTGATGGCCGACGGGGCGGCAATAGATGTCGAAGCCTTCAGCGTTCTTGCCGCGCAGAAAGCCAACGGCGTTTTGCAATTGCAGGGGGGAGTATTCGACCCAATAGCCTGTATCTGTTGACCGGTTGTGCAATTGCACCTTATAGGTCGGAGCTTGCAGGGCGGCCATAAAGCTGGCTACGGTATCGGCTGTTAGTTGAGTCATTGGGAAAAAATTTTTACCCCTGTGGGGGGGCTGTGCTTCAGAAAACAGTTAAAAGTTTTTGCCAAGATTGGTCATTTTATCTTACTACCTTACTACCGTGGGGAGTAGTAAGATGGTAGTAAGATAGTAGTAAGATGTATCTTACTACCCTAAAACGGCCTAAATAAGCTGGAAACAGCGTTTTTTGCTATGGTAGTAAGGTAGTAAGATAAAATAGCTAAAAGTATATTATTATAATAAGGGGCCTGCTGAAAATCAGTCACTTATATAATATTCTGGTTTTTGCCGTATTAAAGGCGGCAGTAAGATGGTAGTAAGATCGATCTTACTACCATCTTACTACCGCCTTACTACTATCTTACTACCCGGGGTATTATTCATACCGCGTTTTTTCTTCCCGTTCTTCCTCCGAGCGTTCCCGGACGGCGTAAGTGTATATCTTCTGGCCGCTAAGGCTTTTGGAGACCCGGATAAAGCCCAGCTTGCGTAGTGCCTCGCCAAGTTGCTTCTGACGGATTTCCTGCCTGCTCTTGTCTTTGAGGTAAATTTGTATCTGGGTAGTTGTCAGAAACCTGTTTGCCCAATCTTTACTGGCAACGGGTTCGTAATACTCCAGCAGTAATTCATATTCATGGGTATGTACCTGAAAGGCTTCGTTATTACCGAACAATTGGGCCGTCTCTTCTGCGGTGAACCAATACTGGTAATTGTTTTTGTACAGATTGTAGGCTTCTGTCCATACCTGATCTATATCAATGCCTTTTGCTTTTTCAATATCAATGGCCTGTACTTCGAAAGGCAGGAACCGGCGGCTTCCGGTTGGATCGGTAAGAAAATCACTGCCGTTAATGCTGCCCACAAACGAAGCAATGCGCGGTAATTCGGTAGAAAGTGCATCATAGGGCCGACGAATAGTAACGGTGCCCTGCGTGATCAGTGTCTTCACCGTTTCGCCGTCGCGTTTGTTCAGGCTGCGCAACTGGTCATCGAGATTGATAATCAGCTTTTCACCCAGAAGAATTAACGTATCCTTGCTCTCGAGGTTAATTTTTCCACAAAACAAATACCGGCTTTTCAGTGCCGGTGGTATTAAGAGATTCAGCCAGGTGGTTTTGAAGGCTCCCTGTCCGCCGGTAAGCACCAGACAGGTCTGATTCTGACATCCTTCCGGGGTAAGGGCATTGGCTATAGTAGCTACCAGCCATTTCCGGAGGCTCAGGTCAAACAGTTCGGGCTTTTCAGTACTGACCGTCATAGCTAACGCCGTAATGGTATCGGTCTGGTCTCCGCTGACCTTTGGCCGGTTTCTGAAATAATGCTCAATCGGGTTAAACCGGTCTATGAAATTTGACTTGAGCAGTATTTTAAGTTTGTCCGGACTAACCGTTAGCCCCGATTCGTTATCCATATCCCTGACAATGGAGTTGAGCGTATAATCATCAAGCGGCCTGAAGTCATCTCTCTTTTTTCCCGTAAATTCAACCTGGCCGGTGATAATATTGTATCTGAATCTGAATCTAAAACTCAGATACTCTTCAATGTCCCGTCTTTTGGACCGGGGTTTAGGCGTAATCTCTTTAGTCCCTTTACCGGCTGATTCATATTCAGCTGAAATTTCTGCAATTGCCATATGTTTACCGATTAGCTGGATCCTGAAAAAAAGCGTTGAACTGATTGGCCTGCCAGTCTGAAACTGAGAATGTAGCCGTACAGGATCCCGCTTTCCGGAGCTGGAGTAATAGACTCATTTTGGGTTGTAAATAGACTTTTGGTTAAGGTGCGTGCAAAGTGGAAAGCCCGCCTTTTGGGCGGGCTATAGATCAATTTTCCGGTAACACAAATCGTCTGAGTACCTTACGTTCCCGGTGTAGATCTCGGATTACGTTGAGCAAATAATCACACCTGGCCTGTAGGATGCCATTCAACGCGGCCTGCTCGTGAAGTAATTCTTTCAGCTTGGTCGGATCGTCCGGAAGCATGTCGAAAAATGACTGATCTTCATTTGCTGTCATGGCCGGTGTTGTTTTTGATGATAATAATATTCACATGGCCATGCATATGGGTATGGCCATTGGGGCCAAAAGATTTGCAGGGGGCTTTCTGGTCCCGGACCTGTGCAGCCGTGATATTTGCCCAGTCTGATATGATATTTCGGAGTATATTTGCCATGTCGATTTTGGGATTTTTTTGCCCCGGTGCCGCTCGAACGGTTTCCGGGGCTTTTTTATGTAAAGTGATTGCTGTTTCGCCGGTCTTCACGGGCCGGGTTGTGCCGCGAGTGTTGTCGGTCGGGGTATTTTTCTTAGATTGCCGACCATAAAAACAACGTCATTCAGCGATTAAGCCCCCGTCCTGTGTCAGCAGGCGGGGGCATTTTGTGTTAGTTCTGGCTTGTTTCCAGGTCCGCGAAAAGCTCTTTGTACCGTTTAATCACCGGCTCTTTCCTGCGCTTAAAGTACAATGCTTCGGTCATGCTGGCGTTCGTGTGTCCCATCATGGTGGCCGTCTGGGTCAGGTCGAAGCCCAGCTCTTCGGCGTACATCGTGAAGGTTTTCCGTGCCATGTGCGTGTGAAGCTTCTCCTTGATCCCGGCCGTCTGACCTATTATTTTCAACCAGCTATTCATTTTTTGATTTGAAATGGCCGGTAGAAGTACTCCCTTCATTATGCATATTTCGTGAGCTTCGTATTTTCTCAGAATTGCAATTGCATCCGGAAAGAGGGGGGTAAAAAACTGAACGCCACTCTTTTGGCGCTTCTTCAAAATTGCTTTGATGCCGTTGACGTCGATAATGTGTTCCTTTCGCAGAGCGGCCATATCTACATAGGCAAGACCGGTATAACAAGAGAAAAGGAAGCAGTCTCGTACGTGCGTAAGTGTCTGATCATCAAAAGAAAGTCCCTTTAATTTTCCGATTTCCTCCATCGACAGTACGCGCGGGTCGGTTTTCTCCTTCCGTAGGCGTATGTGTTTCAGGACGTTGCGGTCTGTCCATTCGTAGGCAACGGCATAGTCCAGGATAGAGCGGAGAAAGCCGAAAATCTTAAGGAAATAATTGTGCACGTAGTTCTTTTCGACCTTGCAGTATTTGAGGAAGTGGTCTTTCAGGATCGGCTTTAACTCACGTATGTCCGTATTTGCCCCGTATTTCCTGGTAAAGAACGTAGTCAGAATTTTTTCGTATTGCTCATAGCGTTTGTAGGTGCGCTCTTGTATATCAGTACCTACCAGTTCTTTTTTAGCTTCCACAAAAAGGCGGATTGCATCCTGAATGGTCGGGCATTTCCGGCTCCGGATTCCCAGCACGATTTTCATTACTTCGTCCGGGTGGGTGGTGCGGCCCATAGTTTCCTGTTCTAAGAAAACCCGCTGGATGTCTGCCTGCAATTGCCGGATGCGGTGGGTGTTTGTGGGGTCGCCTACAATTGTCAGGGTCTCGCGGACGAACTGACCCGGCTCAACGTAGATTCCTGTAGAAAGGTAGTTGCTTACGTGCCCCTTACACCGGCCACGCACCTGAAGGATATGGCCGTTCTTAATCTCTCTGAGAACCCAATTAGTTGTGAAGCGGGGCAGAATGCGTTTCGGGCGGGAGCCGCCGTAGATTTTCTGGAATGTGTTTTTTCGCTGTGTCATAGCTTACTTTTCATCTGGAATGAAGTGAGTTACAGGGATGTCGAAGAATTTGGCCAACGCTGCCATTTCGCTGGCAAGCATCGACTTTTCGCCACGTAGTAGCTGGCCAAAGCGCCTGCGGTTAATTCCGACGTTTTTATAAAACCTCGTGTCCGGTTTAAACCTTCCTCTTATCCTGTCTTCGTACATAGACATTGCTGCTGATAGAGGCGTTGTGTTAATTTTGTTGATCATGATGTAAAATATTTGTACAAATGTTGTATAAATAAATATCATAATCAACATAATGGTTGATATTGTTGCGTATAACTTGTGGTTTTGATGTTTATATTGATAGCTTTAAAATGCTTATTAAGTGTTATCATTGTGTATAACATATTGTATACAAGGTGGATATAACGAAACAAATTATAGCAGTTCGAACAAGCAAAGGAGTAAATCAATCAGAACTAGGCAAGAGGCTGGGCTTAGAAAGGGGCAACTATTCCAGGCTCGAAAAAAGAGGTAGTAAACTTACGATTGAGCAGTTAAGTAAGATTGCTGATGCATTAGGCGTTAGTCTTATGGATCTACTGAGATGGGGAGAGGAAGTAGAAATAGACAAACATGCTCCACAAGAAACACAAGATCGGGAAAAGCGTCTGGCTGAAGAAGCCGTAACGATGACGCTGATTAAAAGGCAAGAAGAACTTCTAAATGATTATGAACGGATCAAAAGTTGGCTAACTTTTGATATTGGTATAATCATTTATGATTACGCAGATACACTTAATTTAGGTACTATAAAGGAGGATAATCAAAAAGTTGAAGGCACCCTTACACTTCTTACACCTGATAAGCCAGGTAAAGGAAGGGTTATAACGAAAGAAGACTTACGCACTATTCTAGAGCATCTATTCGATTCTAACAAAGCAGTTTATTATTTGATACATAGCTTAATCGAAGCAAGAATGCTCAAACTTGATAATGAGTATATTGATACATTTATTGAATTTGATAAGGCAAGTGATTATAAGAAATTCCTTAAAGGTACTTTTACGGTTACTTATGTAGACAAACCGAGCAGCTATGACATTAGACTTATATAGGCATAGACATATACGGTTACTCAAATTTTTGCGGTTACATGGGCTTAAGGTGCTGAATAACAGTTAATTGTGTTGAAGGTATTGGCCGTATTACAGAAAAGGCAGGTCACATTTATGGTTTCATTTTGTGTAATACGCTGATATTCAATCTGTTATTTGCTCTCTTCCTCTCTGCAAAAAAAGTATACGTTAAAAGCACTCCTGCCAGAGTGCTTTTTTTATGCCTTCCGGATTTATCACCTGGAAAACCCATTCTTCCACTTCTGCGCGATCCTTAACGCGGTTTCGAGCATGGCGGGTTGCCAGCGCTCAATGCCCCAGTCGCTGTGAGCAAGGGGCGAAGCGTTGAGCCGTTGCCTGGCTTCGTGCGGGGTAGGGGCGGTTTCCAGAATGGTGGTAAGGTACTGCTGTTGCCGGGCAAGGGTCTCGTCTTCGAGGGGATGCACGGCTGGTGGTACCAGCGATTCCGGCCGGAAAAGCCGCTCAGGGTAGTCCGCTGATGCGCGCGGGTGAGCCGCTACGCAACCGGCAATACGCGTGAAGTCGGTCTGGTACTGTTGTCGGGCGGCATCGGTAACCAGTCCAGGACCAAGCTGTTCCAGCACCACATACTTCAGGTTCGGGCATTGGTCAATGGCCACCGGCAACCAGTCGAACAAACAGGACGGGACTGCATCGTCGTGGGTGTCGCGGCGGATAATCCGGCCCGGCTCGCTTACGGAGTCTTCCCAGCTACCGCCCGACAGGTGAATTTCGCGCACACGGTCAAGCGGATACAGCGCCAGCAGTTCCCGCCAGTCAACGCCGAAATTATGGCTTTGGCAATAAAGGTTGTGCAGGTCCATAATAAGGACGCCATCCACGGGCGAGAGCAGCTGGTGCAGAAAATCGCCCTGCCGCTTTACATCGTCCAGTGAATAGGCGAGCGCCAGATTCTCAAGGCCAACGGCGCAACCGGCAGCCTGTTGGATGCGTTGCAGCCGGTCGTGTCCGATGCGCAACGTGGTTGTGTTGAGCGGAACGCTCATGGGCGCACCGGCGTGGAAACTGGCCCCGGTCATGAACCCGAAATGCTCCGTTACATGATCAAAGCGATAACGGCGGGCGCAGTTGCTTAACTGATTGAGCCACGTTTGCTGCTCCGGCCGCCAGCGACCGGCAAACACCGAAAAAAACACGCCGTGGCCAATCAGCCGTCCCGCCTGTGCATAGGTCAGCAGCAGTTCATCGAACCAGTCGGGCAGGTCAGGGCGGGTGTCGAACGACCATTCGAGGGCAGCCACTTGTTCAACTGCAAAAAGGGGTAAACCGGCCTGCAAAATGTGTTGGTCCGGATTGCAGGCCAGTGTTGGATAGATTGCCATGGTGTGCCGGTAAATTAGCCTAAACCGCAGCCGGGACAGCCATCAGGCATTTTTTTCTCTTTTTCGGCTTTGTCCTTTTTGGGCTTTACGATGTCGAGGTTACAGGAGGCGCTAACGGTTGTTACCGCCACGGCCACCGCAATCGTCTGGAGTAAGGTTTTCGGAATTTTCATGGGTCACTAAACAGGGAATGTATACTGTTCGTGACAATAGAGTACTTTGTGGGGTAAAGCGTTGGAAGGCAGTGGGAAAATCGGAGGCGAATTTTTGGTGTTGGCCGTTCTGACTCGTGTGGCTACCTTTGCGGCCTTGACTTACTACACAAATCCTGATTTTTCTCCGATGAAAAACAAGCTTTTCGCCGCTTTACTGCTCTGTTCGGCTACTGCTTATGCGCAAATGCCTGAACCTAAGCGGATCATGAAGCATATTACCTTCCTGGCGTCTGACAAGATGAAAGGGCGTGGTACCGGCAGTGCCGAAAATGCAAAAGCCGCCGCCTACGTTGCGAAACAGTTTAAAAAATACGGGTTAACCCCACTGGGTACCGACGGCTATTACCAGTCGTTTACAGCTAAAGTACGCCGGGTGGTGGTGCCGGATAGCCTGCGGGAAACCCGCAACGTGATTGGCTTTCTGGACAATCACGCAGATTATACCATTGTCATCGGCGCGCATTACGATCACCTCGGCGAGGGGCGGCAAGGCAGCTCGCTGGCGAAGGGCTCAGAAGGGCAGATTCATAACGGGGCCGACGATAATGCATCCGGTGTAGCCGGTCTGCTCGAACTGGCCCGGTATTACAGTCAGAACAAGGAGAAGGAAGCGTATAATTTCCTGTTTATGGCCTACGGGGCCGAGGAGTTAGGCTTGCAGGGGTCGCGCTATTTCCTGCAACATCCGACGCTGCCGCTGGAGAAAATGAATTTTATGCTGTGTATGGACATGATTGGCCGGTACAATCCGGAGCGTGGTCTGGGCGTTGGCGGGTACGGCACGGCCGATGCATGGCCAACGATTTTTAAGGACGTAACTGCCCCCGTTAAGTTCTTTACCGACCGGGCCGGTAACGGAGGGTCCGACAATGCGGCGTTTTATGCGAAGAAAATACCGGTCTTGTTTTTCCATACCGGTGGCCACCCGGATTACCACACCCCGACGGATGACACCGAAAAAATTGACATTAACGCCGAAGCGGGTATTCTGGAACTGGGTATTCGCCTGATCAACAATGCCCTGAAGCACCCGAAACTAGTTTTCACGCCGGTACAGTAGCACCTATCAAACCACGAAGGCGCAAAGAAACGAAGGCGCACGAAGAAACGTCGTGCTGTCCAGGTTCTCAGCGCCTTTGTGGCATTCAGGCCGCGATGCGTTCGATGGTGACGAAGGGTTCTTTGGGGCTGGTTGCTTTGGCTTCGTCGAGCGGTAGGGCGAGGCCCTGCGAGAGATAGCCCATCGTGTCGATGCCGCAGCCGTCGAGAAACTGATAGACCCGCGCCGCACTGACCCGCTTCGGTACGGTCATACCATCTGACGGATTGGCAATGCTGGTGATCCGGAAGTCATCGGGAGTAATAATCACGCTGTCAAACCCGCTGCAAACCGCTACCCCGTCGCTGCCCTGTGCGATGATGGAAACCGGATCCGCCGGCGCATGACCAAAGGCCAGGGTAAATACCTGCTGCGCTTCCTCGTCGGTGAGGGCATAAGCGGGTCGCAGTAAAGGCGTGATCTGCTCCGGCCGGAAATACCAGGGCACAACCAGTCCGTCGATGTAAATATTGAGCCCTTCCTGATGAAACAGAACACAGCTCAGTGTACCGTATTTCTGATCCAGATCGGGATTGGTGGCATGGCTGGTGCGTACTCTAACCTTGGGCCAGCGTCCAAAATCAGTTGTAGTCAGCGCAGATTTATGTTTTAAGGTGTTCATATTGGGGGAAATCGTTAATAGGGAAAGTTTTCTCCTTAACGATTTTTCCCTTCCGGTTGCTAAACAAACTGAGTGAGTGGTACTATCCGGATATGGAATTGATTTTATTGGTGATGCGTATCAGCGTTCAGGAGAATTGCCAGACCAGCATACTGATGATCGCCGGCCAGTTGGTTTTCATTTCACCGCGAAGTGTTTTGAGTGCCTGATAAACCTGAGACCGGGCCGTCTGGTAATTGATACCCGTTACATCGCAGATTTGTTCGTAAGTCAGGTCATTAAAATAACGCAGGTACAGGATTTCGCGTTGCCGCGGCGACAGCGAGGCCATGGCCCGCCGCACCCGCTCCTGCAACTCGTTGTCCATATCAAGCTCGATAAGCCGCTGCTCAGTCGACGGTTCAACGGGAAAAGGCAGCTCCGGGTCGGTATCCCAACCCGATGCATACGGAATATCCTTGCGGTAACGGGCATTGAGCCGGTTCCTGAGCCCTTTCAGCAGGTAAAAACGTATCGAAGCCGGTTGCATGAGGGTTTTGCGGTATTGCCACAGTTCCGCAAACAGGTCCTGAATACAGTCCTCGACAACTGATAACGAGCCGCTTAGCCGAAGGCCGTAGTTCAGCAAATGCCGGACATGAGCCTGATACAGCTCGCGGAATGCCTTATCATCACCGCGCTGAAATTGCCGCCAAAGTTGTTGTTCGTCGTTGAAGGTAGGTACTGCCATATAGATAAAAAGGCAGAAGCCCGGCGTTTATACTGAACGATGTGTCTGTCAGGACACGTTTCGGTAGAGCGATGCGAGTTGCTCGGCGCAGCGTTCGCCGTCCATGGCCGCCGACACAATGCCACCGGCATATCCGGCCCCTTCGCCACACGGGAAAAGACGTTGTATCTGCACGTGCTCACACGTATCACGATGGCGCGGTATCCGGACCGGCGACGAGGTACGGCTTTCTACGCCGATAATCTGACCTTCATTGGATAGATATCCGCGCATTTTTTTACCGAAATCCCGCAGGCCCTCGCGCAGTGGCCGGGCAATATGGTCGGGCAGTACATCGCTCATATCGGTGCTCAATAAACCCGGCTGGTAAGAGGTTGGTAACAGGCTGCCGGATACACGACCGTTCACAAAATCGGCGATGCGCTGGGCCGGTGCTACCTGCGACGGGTTGGTTTCGGAGCCACCGCCCATCCGCCACGCCCGCTGCTCAACGGATTGCTGCATGGCCAGACCTGCCAGCGGCCCGTGTTCGGCATAGGGTTTCAGATCGGCATCGGAGATGGAGACGACCAGCCCCGAGTTGGCAAATTTCGAGTCACGCCGCGAAGGTGACATCCCGTTGACCACCAGTTCGCCGGGGGCCGTGGCGGCGGGCACGATAAAGCCGCCCGGGCACATGCAGAATGAAAAAACGCCGCGCTCAACGCCGCCAAAGCGGGTTTGGGTAACGAGGCTGTACGAGGCTGCCGGGAGATAGTCACCGCGATCGGCACAGTGGTATTGCAGGGAGTCAATAAGGGTTTGCTGGTGTTCAATCCGGACGCCCATCGCAAACGGCTTGGCTTCGATGGTGATGCCTTTCCGGTGGAGGAGGTAAAAAATATCGCGGGCCGAGTGACCGGTGGCCAGAATAACGCCGAGGCCGGTGTGTTCGCGCGTGGCTCCGGTTTCGAGGTCTGTCGCCACCACACCGCGCATCGTTTCTCCTTCCAGAATCAGATCGGTTACTTTGGTATCGAAATATATCTCCCCGCCGGCGTCCAGAATTGTCTGCCGCAGGTCGGCCACCACGTTTGGCAGTTTGTTGGTGCCGATGTGCGGGTGGGCGTCCACCAGAATCTGGTCGGTAGCACCGTGGGCTACCAGAATTTCCAGAATCCGCCGTACGTCGCCGCGCTTCGTGGCCCGGGTATAGAGTTTGCCGTCGGAATAGGTACCGGCACCGCCTTCGCCGAAGCAGTAGTTTGATTCGGGGTTAACAGTATGGTCTTTATTGATCGCCGCCAGATCACGGCGGCGTTTACGCACATCGCTGCCCCGTTCGATAACCACTGGTTTAATCCCGAAGTCGAGCAGGCGGAGGGCTGCAAACAACCCGGCCGGTCCCGCACCGACCACTATGGCCTGCGGTGCCTGACGAACATCAGGGTAACTTTTTTGGTAGTTTATCAGCGGCGGCGGAACTTCGCCGCTATAGACTTCGGTGTCTACATGGACGCGGACCTGCCGGCCGCGTGCGTCAATCGACTGGCGTTTTTTGCGAACGACGATATCGGCTGTGTCGGGTAGACGGAGATGATTCAGTGCAGAGGCACGGAAAGCAGCCTCATCAAGAGCCTGTTGAGGATCGAGGGTGAGGGAAAAAGCGTGTATCATAGACAAATGTGAGGTAGTTATCCTCAACTTTTTTGGCAAATTTAGGCCATATTCCGCTAACAAGCACCCGCTGTGGTGAGTTCATTACATACATAACTGAACCGGAAACGGTTCTCCTGAAACCTATGCAACCAGCATCAACACCAACTAACCGGCAATCGTCGAACGCTGCGAAGGCTCATCCGGTCGAAGCGCCTGACTTCTACCAGCTCGATGACCTGTTTTCGGCCGAACATCTTCTGGTGCGTTCGTCGATCCGCGATTTTGTGCGCCGTGAGATCAGCCCGATTATTGAAGAATGTGCCGAACGGGCGGAATTTCCGACTCAGATTATAAAGAAATTTGGTCAGATTGGCGCGTTCGGACCAACTATACCGGTCGAATACGGCGGGGGCGGGCTTGATTCGATTTCATATGGCCTGATGATGCAGGAAATCGAACGAGGCGATTCGGGCATGCGCTCGTGTGTGTCGGTTCAGAGTTCGCTGGTCATGTACCCGATCTGGCGTTTCGGTACCGAAGAACAGAAACGAAAATACCTGCCCGGCCTGGCCAGCGGCGAGCTGGTAGGTTGCTTCGGCCTGACCGAGCCCGGCCACGGCTCTGATCCGGGCAGCATGGAAACGAGTTTTACCGAAACCAGTTCGGCCTACATCCTGAATGGGGCCAAAATGTGGATCACCAATGCACCCGTTGCCGATATTGCCGTTGTCTGGGCGAAAAACGACCAGGGTAAAATCCGTGGTCTGATCGTAGAACG
This sequence comes from Arsenicibacter sp., assembly GCA_965247375.1. Classification (GTDB taxonomy): domain Bacteria; phylum Bacteroidota; class Bacteroidia; order Cytophagales; family Spirosomataceae; genus Arsenicibacter. Next base: position 68,458 of record CBDFHU010000070.1, on the reverse strand, counting down.
TGGTATGGAGGGCTTTTCAACGCCGGAAATTCATAAAAAATGGTCGCTACGGGCCAGTGTCACCGGCGAACTGGTGTTTCAGGATGTACGGGTACCGAAAGAGAATATGTTGCCTGAAACGTCCGGGCTGAAAAGCCCGTTACAGTGTCTCGATCAGGCGCGCTACGGCATTGCCTGGGGGGCGGTTGGCGCGGCGATGGATTGCTACGAAACCGCCCGTCGCTATGCGCTGGAGCGGATTCAGTTTAACAAGCCGATTGCCGCCTTTCAGCTCATGCAGAAAAAACTGGCTGAAATGCTGACTGATATTACCAAGGCACAACTGGTGTGCTGGCGGTTGGGCGTCCTCAAAAATGAAGGACGGGCTACAACGGCCCAGATTTCGATGGCTAAGCGTGACAATGTAGCGTTGGCGCTGCGGGTTGCCCGCGAATCGCGGCAGATGCTGGGTGGGATGGGGATTACCGGCGATTTCCCGGTCATGCGCCATCTGATGAACCTCGAATCAGTGGTAACCTATGAGGGGACCCATGATATTCACCTGCTGATCATGGGTGCCGATATTACGGGCATTCCGGCGTTTAAGGGGTAATTCGGATGACAGGTTACAAAACCACTTCCGGTTTCAGGTAATGGCTGTGCAGGTCTTCGACGATTTCCTGAACGAGGTATTTGAAGGAGTCGGGGTATTCGATCTGCACAGCATCACCGTAGGAGAGGAGCCAGCGGGCAAGGCCTTTGGGCTGACACGTCCGAAAGTACATACGCATGTAGTCCCCGTCTTCTTCTTCTGAATGTAGTCCCCAGAAATGCTTGGTTTCATGGACAAACCGTTTGACCCGCTTATGGATCAGCAGGGTGATGTCGTACGTGGCCGGCTGTTCGTTCGGGCGGTTCAGGTATTCTTCGAGCGATAGCCGTTCTTTCCGCGAAAACTGTTCGCCGGTGATTACCATATTGGTAATACGATCTACGCGGAAATCACGGTAGTCGTTCCGCAGACGGCAGAAAGCAATCAGGTGCCAGGCCTGGCCATAATGGAAAAGGCCGACGGGTTCTGCCTCGCGGGTAATGGTCTGATCGGAGTAAAAGGAAAAATAAACAAACCGGAGTACCTGCCGCCGGGTAATGGCCTGCTGAATATCGGTCAGGAAACCGTCGGTATAATCGGGAGCCGTTTTAGGTTTATGTACGTTGACGGATGCCTCAAGGTCGTCAAGGTGCTCCTGATCGGGTCGTTTAAGGACAGCCTTAATCTTATACAAAGCTGATTCAAATTCGTTCTTAACCGAGGTGTCGGCCCATCGTTCGATGAATTTTGCACCGAACAGCAGCGCACTGGCTTCAGATTTTGTAAACATTATGGGCGGTAATTGGTATCCCTCCAGAAAATAGCCGATTCCGGCTTCTGCGCCGATGGGAACGCCGGCTTCTTCGAGTGCCCGGACATCCCGATAGACTGTTCTGAGGCTGATATTGAACCGGTTAGCCAGCTCCTGTGCTTTCACAACACGTTTGGTCTGGAGATGAATCAGGATGGCAGTCAGGCGGTCAATACGGTTCATGAGGTTGTCGTTTTCGGAATACAATTCTACTCAAAAAGGGGCATTATCCATTATTTTTAATTTTTTTTTGAAATCGCTGTTACCTTTTTGTGTCGAGCCTTATTAAGGGATAAAAAGAATTAGTTTTCCGCTGTATTCATGCACCATCCGATGACGGATCAAGAGTTAGTCAAGGCCATTCGCTCCAAACAGCCCGCTGAAGTGGAGCGAGCCGTGACGTTTTTGTACCGTTACAAAGGATACGTTACAAGTTTCGTACGTTCCGATACTCAACGTGATTTACTTTTATTTGACCAGGCGTTTTGTGATGACTTATTTCAGGAAGTAATCGTTGCGTTTTTAGAGAATGTATGGCGTGGTATGTTTACACTGCAAGATAATGTAGATGTAAAAACATATCTGTGGAAGATAAGCAGACTTAGGTATTTCAGATTTCGGGAGAGTGAATTACGCCGACTACAGCGTGACAGCCATTACTTTGTTCTGACCGACGATAATCCGCCTGAGGCCGATGCCGCAATAATCGACCGTGAGCAGGAGAGAGTCGCAGATTCAGATTTGAAATGCAACTTTAAGTGGCATCCACTTGATATGTAAACAAAAAGAGCCAACTGCTACGTGCTAAATCCATAGTTTTGTGGTGTCTAATCATAAAACAAATGGCTAACTACAAGCAATTGACCCTGGAGCAAAGATACCAAATTCAGACACTACTACAACAAGAATATAAACAGTGTGAAATTGCTGCTTTTGTAAACGTGAGCAGTTCTACCATAAGCAGAGAACTTAAAAGGAATAGTTCATTATCAGGGTCTTACATTGCCAGCGAAGCACATAATCTACGTGCAGACCGCGCTCAGCGAGGACCTTATAAAATGAAATCGGAGCTTGAAAAGCAAGTAATGGATTTGTTACAAGAGCGCTATTCCCCGGAACAAATAAGTGGCGTTCTGGCTTTAGAAGCGGGTTCAAACCAGATAAGCCATGAGACGATCTATAAATATATATACTCAACGGGTACTACTGAAAATGAGTCACTTATTTCTTATTTGCGAATCCGGCACAAGAAAAGATATACTAAGCGGGGCAGTGTAGGCAAACGGGGATCAATTCCCAACAGGGTCGGTATCGAAAAGCGGCCTGCCGTAGTTGATCTGAATACAGAAATTGGTCATTGGGAAGGTGATACTGTAATTGGTGCCAATCATGAGGGGGCGCTACTGACACTGGTCGAACGAGTAACCAAGTATACTATTGTGGCAAAACTGCAATCAAAAAATGCTGAAGAGCTGGCTAAAGTGCTGATTTATAGGGCAAAAAAGTGTAATATACCAATAAAGACGATTACATTTGACAATGGAAAGGAGTTTTCAAAACATGAAAAAATGAGTGCTGCCTTGAAGGCAGACATTTATTTTGCTAATCCGTATCATAGTTGGGAGCGCGGGCTAAATGAAAATACAAACGGATTAATCCGGCAGTATATTCCTAAGACCTGTCCAATCACTATTGTAAAAAAAAGTGACGTACACTGGATTGAAGACCAATTAAACAACAGACCCCGCAAGGCACTTGGATACTTATCACCTATTCAGTTCGCTCTTATGAATAATATTGCACTTCAAACTTGAATTCAAGAGTTTTTAAATGGGCTATGAGCCGGCTCGATAAGGATGGTCAGGAGTTTATACGAATGTACCATTACGAAAAGAGGACCCATCGTGAGATCGGGGAAATTCTCGGCATCTCGGAGGTAGCAGCTAAACAGCGTTATTATCGTTATCGTTTACAATTGGCAGAATTGCTGAAAGCATATGAATTACCCGGTTGAGTTACTTGAAAAAATTGACCGTTATCTGGACGGTCACCTGTCCGAAGACGAATGTCGGACCATTGAACTTCGGATGATCGAAGACAATGGCTTTCGGGATCTTGTTCACGCCATGAAACAAACGAAAGTCCACATCGAAGAAGCCGAGCTGGCACTAATGGCCCGGCAGGTACTGAAACGCCTGGATCTTGAACAGGCTGACGCTGACAAAACGACGGTTCCTGTGCGCCGGATCGGTCTTGGTAACCGCTTCTGGGTAAAAGCTGCCTCCATCGCGGCCGTTGTTTTGTTAGCAAACGGCACCTTCCTCACCCTGAATACGGTTGATCTGGCTAATGCAGACATCAGCCCGAAGGTTCATCGCCTTGCTCTTGAAACCACACCTGACGGCTTACGGCCGGAAGAACGGGAAGCCCTCAACAACTTTATTCTTGCCAATGAACTGTTCGTCAACGGTGATTATGAAGAAGCTATTCCGTATTATAAGCAGACAGCAGGCGCCAATGTCAGCGATTATTTAAAGGAATGTACATGGTGGAACCTGTCGCATGCCTACCTGAAATTAGGAAAGGTTGAGGAAGCACGGCATTATTTTAACCTGTATAATAACCTGGCCAAGCCACACTTCCAGAGCAGTTTTATGAGTCAGTTGCGGTTAAAAGCGCAGCTTATGTGGGCTGATCTTTTTTCTTAACCGATAACCAGCCCGCCACCAGTACCACCGATACCAGTGCACCCAGCAGCGGCCAATAGTTTTGGGAGGTTGCACTCTTAAACGGTTGACTGCCACCAAAGACAATAACACCAGCCCAGAAAAACGGATGCCGTCCGGATTGATGTGCTTCGTCTGAGCGGAGAAAATCCAGTTTTGCTTCCCGCAGTGTTTCCCGGATAGTCTGCCGGTCAGACAGTTTACGGTAAAAGGCATTTCCCAGCCGCGCCTGCACGGAGTCGTTAAGCGGGAACAGTGAGCAGGTAACTGCTTTGGCGCCGGCCCAGGTAAATGAGCGGCCGAGAGTCTGTATCCCGTCACCCGCAATGGCTTCGCCCCGTTCGGTCTCACAGGCAGATAACACCACCAGCCTACTCTGACGTAAGTCTGTGTGCTGAATTTCAGATGGATACAGTAAGTAGTCGGTTTCACCGGGCCAGAACGCAAGCGCCGTTTCACCGGCTTCCGGTACCGTATGGGTCACGCAAACGATCAGGTTGGCGTTAGGTGCCTGTTCCAGAAACTGTTTTTTGGTAGCATCCTCATTCTGCAACGCATCCCCTCCGAAAATATCGATTTCTCGGCGGGAGGCAGGCAAAGTCTGTAAAACAGGACCACCGCGCCGTCTGGCTACCATATGGCCCGAATCCGTAAAAGGCGCTATTACAAGCGGTCGTACAGAGATGTGATTTTCTGGCAATTCGCTGGTATACAGGGCAAAAAGATTAAACAGATACCCTACGTTATAGCGTTCGATCAGGAATTCCCCCGGTTTCCACTCAAGCGCTTCAAAGGGAATCATCAGTTCAGGGGGCGGCAGAATGGTAAGGTTGTTAGACCCGGCCAGCATTTCGGCCTCCAGCGGCTGAATCAGATAGGTATATAACTGACGGGCGAAAGCCGGATTATAACTACCGACCACGCCCGGGTCACGGCTGATTTCGGCCTTGAACTTACCGACAAGCCCGATCAGCCGGTTGCGTTCGACCGGTACAAATTTGAGGGCTGCCCTTTTCCGGGAGCAGCCGATCAGCAACAGACCTTTAGGCAGTAAAACCTGGCTGATTACACTTTCAGTCGGGCCGATTTTCTGTTGTAATGACGTCAGCGAGCGTTCATTCAGTTCGCGGCGGGCGCTGGCATATTGCGGAAACTGCCGTTCGGTCTGAGCCTGAAAATTGACAAGCCGTGATTCCAGCGTCTGAATTTTTCCCGAAATCTGTTGCTGGACATACGGATCGCGGTCTTTTTCGCGCAGCAGAATCAGCAGGCTCAGCTGCTTTTTGATCGCCATCAACTGGTTGAAGGTTGCTTTCGGCAGGTAATAACGGGCAAGTTGTTGTTCGGTCTGGGCGTCGGTCAGCAATGCATTCCGTGATAATTCCAGCAGATCAAGCGCACGCTGGCAATATTCTTCGGGTTGTGGCGCCTGCTGTGAGAGCTCATAACAGAGCATAAAAGCCGGTTCCAGCAGCTCGGCTGTAAAGGTGCTGAGAAAATTCTTTGATTCGGACAGTGAAGTTGACCGGCGCAGCGAGGCCGTGATACGAATGGCATTTTCGTAGTTAGACAAGGCCGTTTTGCTGTTTTCAAACCGCAGGAATTTGTCCTGCATCGGCATCGCCAGCAGCAGGTGAGCCTCGTTAAGTAAGGCTTTCAGATAGGCCTGGGGCAGATAGGGGGTCAGGCCGGACTGGTCTGAATTTTTCAGGCCATAGGCTTCGCGGATTGCCAGGGCCGCCATACGTTCGGCGTCTGCCCAGAGTCGCTGCTGTTTATAAATTTCACTTAACCGGCAATACGCTTCGACACGCTGATGCGACAGGGCCGGATTTAATTTTTTCGAAAAGGTAATCAGTTGTTTGCTGGCTGTCAGAGCGGCTGGCAATTGTTTTTTCTGCCAGTATAGCTCAGAGGCATTTTCAAGCAGCCGGACCTCCAGATCCATGTCCTGTGGTCCGCCGGACTGTTGCCGGGACAATTCATAAAGCTGTCTGGCTTTATCAATACTCTCTTCTGCCGGACCAATTTGCTGCTGACGCAGCTGGCCCTCTGCCAGATTGCAATAAACAATTGCCTGATAAAGAGGATACCCTTTGTAGACCTCAATAGCTTTCCGGAAAAAGGAATCCGCAACGGCAAAGTTTTTTATTTCCCGGTAGCATTTTCCGAGCGTATTGTGCAGCCCGGCAATTTGTAAATTATTTCTGGAAACTTTCGGTACAATTTGTAACGCCTGCTTGCTTAAATTAATGGCTTCTGCGTAGGCCATCAACTGATAATTTAAGTAAGCGTAATTAATATAATAATCCTGAACATAAATAGGTATTTCCTTGTAAAGGTTGCGTTGCTTTTCAAGCAATTCAGCACTTTGTTTGAAATAATGCTGAGCCGAGTCGAGCTGCCAGCCGGACTGATGATAGATGCCGAAAGCAGACAGGATACCGAAGCGGGCTGCTGCTGTTTTGTCGGACATCAGCTGATAATAGTGCCACGACCGGCGGGTGATCTCCAGCGAGTTATTATACTGGGCCATATCCGTGTAGGTGGCCGCAATATTCGTGCAGATCAGTACGCACAAATCATACGCTTTTATGCCTTCTGCCTGGCTAAGTAACTGCCGGTTAAGCTTTATGTTCTCTGCATATTGCTGACTTGAATATAGTGTTGACGCCTTACTGATTCCTTGTTTTATTTGAACACGCTGAGGTGATTCTGCGCAGCAGATATAAGGTAGAAACACTATTACCAGCAGTAATAGAATATGTTTAATTAACGCCGTCATACACCAGACCAACTCTCACGTAACAAATAAGCCATAACCGTCATAACAAAGTTATGGCTTATTTGCAGTAATCCGGTAATCTTTAGTGTACATACTTTCGGGGGGATTAGCGAGGCCGGCCACCGCCAATATGGCTGGTATCGCCGGAGGCTTCTACTGTGAGAGGTTCAGGTTGAGACTGGTTTTGTTCGCAGGCCGAAGCGGCGACGACAAGAAGCATGAGGATGACTAACTTTTTCATGAGTTTTGATGCGTTATAATAAGCTTGATATCTGGATATTACCCGATTAGCGCGGGCGTCCGCCGCCGATGTGACTGGTATCGCTGGGCGATTCATTTGTAATCGGATCAACAGAAGTTTGTGTTTGTTCACAGGCCGAAGCAGCCGCAACTAAAAACAGGAGTACGAGAAATTTTTTCATAAGATTAATGTGATTTTCTGTGTAGGTACATCAGTGAAAGAAGGATTAGCGCGGGCGTCCGCCGCCAATGTGACTGGTGTCACCAGGCGATTCATTAGTGACCGGATCAACAGAGGTTTGTGTTTGTTCACAGGCCGAAACTGTAGCAGCAACCAGAAGCAGGAGTACGAATATTTTTTTCATGGGATTATAATACGTTTTGATGTTTTTGGATTGATTACGAGTGGATTAACGCGGGCGTCCGCCGCCGATGTGGCTGGTGTCGCCGGGTGATTCATTAGTGACCGGATCCACCGATGTCTGAGTTTGTTCACAGGCCGAAACAGTGGCAGCAACCAGAAGCAGGAGTACGAATATTTTTTTCATGGGATTATAATACGTTTTGATATTTTTGGATTGATTACGAGTGGATTAACGCGGGCGTCCGCCGCCGATGTGGCTGGTGTCGCCGGGTGATTCATTAGTGACCGGATCCACCGATGTCTGAGTTTGTTCACAGGCCGAAACAGTGGCAGCAACCAGAAGCAGGAGTATGAATATTTTTTTCATGGGGTTATTGCATTTAAATGAGTTTATATTGTGAAAGAGAAACGACTTAACGCGGGCGTCCGCCGCCGATGTGACTGGTATCGCCGCTGGCTTCATTGGTTACAGGGTCAACCGAGGTTTGCGTTTGTTCACAAGCTGAAGCTGCAGCAACTAAAAACAGGAGCACGAGGAATTTTTTCATGGTTTTTTATTTGTTTTATGGTTTTATATCAGTTCATACAGAGCATATATTTTTCTGTGATTTTGTTAATGCCCTTCAGAAATCTTATGCAAGTTTACACGGTCTGATTAGCTTAATTTTTTCCAAAAACTTCCAATAATCCCTAACTTGCATTTTAGCTACAGACAGTAATTCCTTTCAGCATTATTGTATGCCTTTTTCTGCTAATCCAAAGACACAGAAGCCGTCGAAAAAAACAGAGCAAAGTTTGACCGGAGAAACTTTGGAGGAGCGTTTGATACGTGTACGAAAACTGTTGGAAAACTGCTTACTTCCGGATGAATCCAGTGACGTATATAATCTCCATCCGCTGCGTTTTCAGTTTGCCGAGGGGCTGCGGATTTTTCAGGAAGCGTCGCGGAACCCGCAGACACACAAGCGTGACAGCTGGACGATAATCCGGGATAATCTGGCAACGCCGGATTACGTACACGACGGTTTTTCAACAACGTATTTGAATGAGGTAATCCGCATCAAGGGGGATCCTCAGCCGGACCGGAAATATATCCGGCCAAAACAGATTACACTGGCACTTTATTTTATCAGCCATTATGCGGCCTTGTGCCGGTTTGATATTCGCTCTGAGCGGGGTATGCTGCTGTTTTACAGCGGCGACGATATTATTCACCGCTGCGAGCTGCCCAGAGATGGACGGCGGTACTATCTGCTTTATTTCTGGCGGAAACAGGATACGCAGGAATCCATCGGCTACGGACTATTGACACGGGAGGGTAATGAATGGGGTTCAACAAGGTTGATTTTCAGTGACTTGCTCTATTCGGACGATGTCTTTACGGCAACGGAAAGCCAGCTGTCAAATAATCAGATATATATCCGGATGCGCAACGGGCAAGAAGCAGCAGAGGGTTCCGAAGCAGCGCGCGTCCCGAATTTCCTGCAATTATCGCTGAACACCTTTCATGATCAGCAACTGATTATACTCGGTATCGTCAGCGGCAGCCAGCGGCGGACCGGTGATGCTATGGCCGGTGTTGTAGTGCTGGTGCGGTATGAGACCCATGCTGAGGCAATGCTTGAACTGGATGCCTATAAACGGGAATTAAAACAGCCCCCGGTTGAAATTCAGTACTTTCTGACACATCAGCGGCTGGAAGTTGCCTCCGGCGAGTTTCAGTCGCTGGCCGAACTGCCCGGCGCCCGGGATGTCCGCCGGTTGCAGAACCTGACCGGAATTTACCAGACGTATTTTGTGCATCCGGAACGGGGAAAGCATCAGATTATCTGTAATACTATTGACATCAGACCATCCGGAGAGGTGGTGTGTATGTATGGTGACCCCGACAATGTCAGTGTGATGACCGGAGTCGTACGTTATACCGATGAGGTACTGTGGCTGGAGCTTGACTATTTGCCGGGAGTTCAGGCCTACCGGATACGGTACCTGCTGTATACCAGACCCGAACGGCTTAATCAGCGGAAGTGCTTCCTGGGTATTCATTCCGGGCTAAATAAGGGATTGTCGATTCCGACGGCCGGCCGCTTAATTCTGGAAGAAAACCCGAAGGCCGTTGTAGGGACGTTGCCGGTAAGGGATTTTCACCGTAATGGCTATTTTGCTGATTACTATCGCTTTCTGACCGGCAATCACGAAACAGAGCTGAACCGTTCATTAACAGACAGTTTTCTGAAAGATATCGTCGTTGACGCTGAAGAGCCACTGGACGAGCAGGGAATTGCCCGCTTTAAGGGGTATTACGACTGTTATGTCTGCGACCGGCAGGGAGAGGAAGATATGTATAAAATCTACCGCTATGTCCTGCACATGCAGGCTGACGGGCAGCTGACGTTTGCCCGGGCAAATGAACACTTCAGCGGCCGTGCGGAATTGCACCGGCAAATGAGTTCTCTGCAGATCCAGCTGGAGCCCGGCGAACGCAACACTGCTCTTGGTACCATGCTGTTTTCGTTGAACTTTGCTTCATCAAAAATCAGGCGCCGGACCGATATTCATCATCTGTTCGGGGTAATGGCGCGGCTGGATAACCGCCGGACAGAAGCGATGGCCGTGATTCTGCACCGTGCCGATGATGCCGCTTACCGGAATCTGGACATCAGTATGGTGCAGGAGGAGTTTGTACGTCATCTGGATGAGGGACATCCGGACAATCATGAGTTTGATTTTGACCATTATGACAGGAAACTTCTGGGTGGACTCAGTTTTCTGATGGGACAGATGTATCGCCTGATCCGCTTGCCCCGTACGCCTAACCGGGCCTTCCGGCCACGCAAAGACGAATGCCGGCGGGTAAGTTTTTACGCCGCCTGTTTCCTGATGAACCAGTTGCGGGGTCAGTTTAAAAAAGAAGTAAACAAGAAACGGCTTCTGCAGAATCCGCATCAGTTGTATCAGTTCAGGGAGCAGATTCTCCGGATCAAGGAATACCTGAAGGAAGCGTGCCGGCACGGGTTTGGCGCTGAAATGTTTGCCGGTTATGCGATTCATTCGCCCGAACAGAAAAAGGCGCTACTGAACGAACTGCTGAAACTGCATATACCGACAAAACAGCTGGATGAACTTGAAAAAGAACTTATTGGCCTGCTTGAAGACCGCAAGTTACTCATCAGTGCCGTCAAAAAATGGCGGGAGATGGGGGTTCCGGAAGAATACGAACATGATGTCTCCGGCATTACAGAACTGGCCGAAACCCTTTGGCCTTACATCCGGACAAACCCTAGCCTAACTTCGCCACCACTTGTTTCATAGCCTCCATCCGGCGCTTTTTCTGTAAAATTACCGGTGCCGCCACCCGCTCCCGGCAATCAAAAATACCGCACCGCTCGCAGGCTTCATTGACTACACGATGCGAAAGGTTAGGGTCGTTCAGGAAGTTGACTTTTGACCGCAGGGTGTCATTTACCGCAAAACACATCGAAACGCTCATGTTCTGACGGGCTGCTCCCGGCTGCAACCGCAGCTGATAAGGATGGGCTACCGAGATAATGAGATAGGCCTGCCCCGAATCAGCGTAGGTTGAAACCTGTGCCCGGCAAAGGGCGCCGTCGAATTGCTTTTGCTCCTGAACGGCTGAAAGTTCCTCCAGAATCGTGAGCGCTACCCAGCGGCGGCAGAAATGCCCGTCGACAATACCGCGCGGCCCCTGCGTCCGTGACAGGTGCATCTCTTTCGTCAGGTGAAAATTTGTTTGCCCGGCGGTATGATTAAAGCGGTAGAAAAACAGCTGGTCAATTCCGAAATATTTTGGCAGCACATTGCTGAGCCGGTAAAAGAAACGTTCCGGCGTTGAGCGGAAGTCCTGAATGATTGTCAGCAGGTTCTCTTCATTCCAGACCTGACCGGAAAACAGCCCGTTCAGGCGCTGGACGAGCTTATCGCGCCGGATCAGAATGGCCCCCGCGAAATAGGAGGCCTTATAATTATTCAGAATCTGTTCGAACGAATCCGCCTCAACATACGAATAGGTCTGCGGGCGGTTTTTCAAGCCCAGATACAGGAAACCGATTTCACGCGCAAGAACAAATAACCGCTGCTCAACCGAGAGGTTTTCGTTCATATGGAGTGTTTTGGTTTCGGGGCGGTATACCGACCGAAGCGATGCCAGTTCGGGTAAGGCTGCCGGATTAAATGTCTGAATCTTAACTTCGTATCGTGTCTTAAACAGGTTAACCAGCAGGGCTTCCGAGATGCCGGTACCGGCGGCGTCGAACTCGGCCAGGAACCGGTCAGCATCCGACTCCATATCTTCAAAATGGTTATCGTGCAGTTCCTGATACGAACGCAGCATCGCTAAATACAGCCGTTCTACACTCATATTGTAGCTGAGGGCAATGTCCATGAAGGTACGGATCATGGCACTGACTTTGGCAGGTGCTTCAGCAAGGAGTTCCAGTAAATCGGCCGGATCAATGCCGAACAGCTCCAGCGGTATTTCGGTCAGAAACTTCGACTTCAGTAAGTCGGAGATCGGTTCGAGTTTTTTGCTGAGTTTCAGCGAGACCATGCTGTCATAATCAACCTGCATGGCATTCGCAAGGGCCGCTATTTTATCCGCTTTCGGATACTTGCGCCCTTTCTCAATTTCAGTAATATAGGAGATCGACAAGCCGGCTTTTTGCGCCAGTTCGCTGACGGAAATGCCTTTGTCGATACGCAGCTGACGAAGCTTCAGACCAAATAATAGTCGGATATGATCGGTGGGAAGGCTCACAGAATCATGATTAAAATTGTCATACCAGTATCTGGTGTGACAAAGATACACATCTATATCGCTACTTTTTGTACATCTTAAACACCGGAAAAGGAAAATGTCTGTTAATCAGGTACACTCAGGCTTCAACAAAAATACGCAAACTGAAAAATAAACCCGGTAACATATGCCGGAAATTCAAACAAATTGTTTAATAAAACAGGTAAAATGTGTACGTATTCTTAAACAAAAAATGCTAAAGCGGGCGCAGTTTGATATTGCGATACCAGACCGTACTACCCCAGTCCTGAAGACCGATCCGGCCTTTAAATTGCCGTTTACTGACAGGTGCATTTTTGAGGCCGCTATTGGCAATCCGGTTCTTCCAGTCATCGCTGCCGAGATCATGTTCCTGGATCGTAAAGCCGTTCATTTTTACAGTTAGCTTATTGTGTTGCAGAACCACATGTACCTGATTCCACTCACCGGCCGGATTCACTTCTCTGAGACGGGCATTGGCAACGCCAAAAAAATCACCGGCCCTGTGTGTGTTCTCTTTCGCACCTTCATAGATGGCGTCATCGAGAACTTGTAACTCAAGACCTGTATCATGCATATTTATATTAGCAGGGCTTTCTGTAACGAAAAAAAAGATCCCGCTATTGGCTAGTCTGCTAACTTTCCAATCAGCTTTAAATTCAAAATTTCCGGAAAAAACAGCATCCGTCACCATATCACCACCGTTAACGGCTTTGTTCCCGGCACGGTTCGGAACGTTAAGTTTCAGGGCATTCTCTTCAATAATCCAGGCAGAACCCGTTTCTTTTTTTCCGTATGAATGCCAGCCGGTTTTATCTTTTCCGTTGAAGAGTAAAATCCAGCCGTCTTTCTTTTCTGAGCTGCTTAATATGTTGACTGATTGTGCATTAACTGCTATTGAGAATAACAGGACTGCAAAAAATAAAGGTATGATTCTGGCCATAATAAGGGTATGTCTGTCTACCGGGTAAAGCAGTACTTTTAATGATTCTTACTCAATTTGCAACACTTTTTTCAATTTTATGTATAAACCTTCATGTAATAGCCTGTTTGTTTAAGAGTTAATATAAGAAATACAGGTTACCTGTTTATCGGGTACAGAAACGGCAAATAATTTTTGGGTATATACGTAGAAGGGGGAAAATCAGAACGTATAAGTCTGAAAAAAAATAGTAAAAAGAAAAAAAATCCGTGCCATAAACTAGATTAGTAAATAAATGTATTGAACTACAAAAAATGTTAGCATTTTTGTAGCTGAAAGACTCACGCTTATTTAACATAAAGCCGTCACTAGAAATGAAAGAAAAAGAACTTCGCTTTTTTTCTGTTGAAGAAAACAGCAAACCAAGTCCTAAAAAAGAGGCAAAAGAAGTTGAACTGACCGGAACAATTTCTGCTTTTGGAAAATTAGTGTTTCCGTCAAAAACTGTTGAACAGTTAGATGTGAACCCCGAGACAGCATCATTCAAAATTGCTACTCAGGCCGGAAAACGGAAAATTAAATCCCTGTATTTAATTCCTGTTGCTGAGGGTGGTTCTGATACATTCAAAATGGAGCAAACAGGTCGTGGATACTGTATTCCGCTTGCGCTGATTCTTCAGAATAATGGTGTAGACTTTTCAAAATCAAAGTTCACCTTTACAGTTAAGCCGTTTGAGTATGGTGATACAAGCGGCTTCGAACTCCAGATTGAAGATCAGGCTCCGAAACCGGAGTATACCGGCAAACCACGTGGCCGTAAAAAGAAAATTGTAGAAGCTGCTGAATAGCCTGTCGGCCGTATACTTTCTCAGAGAAGCGATACCTGCTAGTGCAGGTATCGCTTTTTTTTTCCTGAATATGAGTCTGTCAGACAGCTGATTAGCTGGCTGTTTTAGTGGACTTGTGAAAATTTTTCTCTGATTTATACTACAAATGTGCGGTTACGCTACACTATCCTGATAGAACTGAACCTAAATGAAGTCCTATCAAGATTACATCCACTTCCAGACGGAAGATTTTCTGGCTGATCCGCTGTTTAAAAGAATGGTTGGCCGGTCCCACACCCGAAATGAACGCTTACTGGCAGGGACTACTCCGGACGCACCCGTATCTGGAAGGTCCTTTTATGCAGGCCCGTCTGATCGGTCTGGGCATGGCTTCGTCATGGACATCGTTCTCCGAAGAATATGTGGACCGGCTCTTTAGCAGGGTACAGCAGGCAGCTCCCGCCGATACCGGCCGCATGACGGGTTGGCGCAACCGGCGTACCTGGCAGGTGGCCGCATCGGTAACGGCCCTGCTACTTGCCGGCGCCTGGGCAGTCCGCTTTTTTCTGCTGGAACAGACCATTTACACCGGTTATGGTGAGTTGAAAGATGTTCAGCTTTACGATGGGTCACTGGTTACGCTGAACGCCAACAGTACGCTGAACCTGCCGTCGCGGTTTACGTGGCGGAACCGACGCGAAGTATGGCTGAACGGGGAGGCTTATTTTACGGTCCGGAAGCAGCCCGCCGCCGACGGCCATACCTATCGCAAATTTACCGTACATACCCACCGCGTTGATGTAACAGTACTGGGTACGCGCTTCAATATCTACACTCGTCCGCAGAAAACACAGGTATTGCTCGATGAGGGCCGCGTCGAGCTCGCCCGCCATGGACATGAACCACCGGTGCTGATGCGCCCGGGGCAGTTTGTTGAATACGGGGGGCAGCAAAAGAATAACGCCGTGATTAAAACGATTCCGGCGGCGCAGAGCCGTCAGGTGAATGCCTGGAAACGTAACCTCCTCATTTTTAATGATGCCGATATGACTGAGCTCGCCCGTCGGTTCAGTGAGATTTACGGTGTGTCGCTTATTCTCGAAGGCGACGCGTTTGCCGATCAGCAGTTTACGGGCGAACTGCCGGTTAATGACCTTGAAAAATCACTTTTAATCTTATCGAAAACCTTTGATATGCAGGCTGTTAAAGATGGCCAGCGTGTCTATTTTACCAACAATACAGAAGTTCCTTAACATGCAGATCTATGAAAAAATCCTTACGTAAAATTCGCCTGAGTGTATTGGGCTTATTAGTGACGGGGGCAGTCTCGGGGGCATCGGCCCAGATTCTGGCATCGGCGAATCAGCCGGCGATACGGCAGACCGGGAGTGCACCGGTCGCTGCCCGGACCAGCCTGCGAACGCTCCTGTCGCGGCTCGAATCGGCCTATAATGTCCGGTTTAACTATAAGGCCGGTCTGGTACGTGATGTACTGGTTGAACCGGTACAGGTGAGTGAGTTCAAAGGGCAGCTCGACCGCAAGCTGAACGATATGTTGCAGGCGTATGACCTGCAATGTCAGGCAATTGATGACAAAGCTTATGTGATTCGCCGGCGGACGAAAGCCATTGACAGCGTTGCTCCGAAAACGGGCAGTGTCAACGGTTTACCGGAATCATCGGCGGTCGCTACGCCTGGAAAAAGAACTGGCCAGCGCCGATATTACGATTTCCGGCGTGGTAAAAGATGCCGATAATAACCAGCCGTTGCCGGGTGTCAACGTGGTGGTGAAAGGGGCTGTGCGTGGTACTACCACCGATGGCCAGGGCAAATATACCTTGTCGGTGCCGTCATCGGGCGCGGTGCTGGTGTTTTCGTTTGTCGGGTATTTCCCGCAGGAAGTCGCCGTTGGCAATCAGACGGCCATCAGCATTTCGCTGAAGGCGGATGTAAAGGCGCTGAGCGAGGTTGTCGTGGTGGGGTATGGTACGCAGAAAAAAGTAAACCTGACCGGCTCGGTAGCCTCGGTAACGATTGACGATAAAATTGCGGGCCGTACGCTGTCTAACGTATCGTCTGGTCTTTCGGGTCTGGTACCGGGTCTGACTGTTCAGCAAAACAGCGGGATGGCCGGCCGCAACGGTGCCAACCTGCTGATCCGCGGTCTGGGTACGGTTAACAACGCCGGACCGCTGATTGTCGTGGATGGTATCCCGGACGTAGACATTAACCGGATCGACATTAATGACGTTGAAACCATTTCGGTGCTGAAAGATGCGGCGTCGGCGTCGGTCTATGGGTCACGGGCGGCAAACGGCGTTATCCTGATTACGACCAAAACCGGCACTAAGTCGCAGAAAGCCAGTATCAATTATACCGGCACTTACGGGATGTCGCAGCCGACAAACTTCTATAACTATTTCGATGACTATGCCCGTTCGCTGACCATGCACCTGCGGGCATCGGCCGCCGGTAACTCGTCGACAACCTACCGCTACGGTACGGTGGAGGAGTGGATGTCGAAAAGTATGGTCGATCCGCTGCGTTACCCGAACACCAACTGGTGGGACGTAATTCTGCGTGATCATGGCCGGGTACAGACACATAACCTGTCAGCCGCCGGCAGCAGCGACAAGGCAAACTTTTACCTGTCGGCCGGTTTGTATGATGAACTGGGGATTCTGATTAACCATAACTATAAGCGCTACAACATGCGCTTTAACCTTGACTATAAAATCCGCGACAACGTAAAGGTCGGTACCCGGATTGACGGTCAGTGGTCGAAGCAGGAGTTTGCCCGTCAGGATGGTCTGATCAACTACGAAGGTACCGACGGGTACGATATCCGCTACGCTGTGGCCGGTATCACACCGTATGATCCGGTATCGGGTAAATACGGCGGCATCATGGCGTACGGCGAAGATGCCTTTGCGCGGAACATGCTGTCGATGATGAATGTAAACCATAACTTCATGGACCGGCAGGAGTTCAACGGCACCTTGTACGGGGAGTGGGAAGCACTGCCAGGCCTGAAAGTGCGCGGTGATTACAGCCTCCGGTATTACAACCAGTTCCAGAAAAGCTATTCGGACCCGACCGACGAGTGGAACTTCCAGACTAATTCTTTGGCCCGTACGCTGGTGGCTGCCAGTGCCGGCATCTCTAACTCAACCTTACAGGGGTATAAGACGCTGCTTCAGGGACGGATTACCTATGATAAGGAGATTTCTCTCGGCCATCAGCTCAATGTGCTGGCTGCCTACAACGAAGAGTACTGGTTTGCCCGTTCGATGTCTGCCAGCCGTAACGACCGGATTTACCCGAACCTGACCGAGATCAACGCCGCCCTGACCAACATTCAGGGAACCAGCGGTGGTTCAGAATCAGAAGGGCTGCGTTCGGTGATCGGCCGTTTGAACTACGTGATCAAAGACAAATACCTGTTTGAGGCCAATGCCCGCTACGACGGGTCGTCGAAGTTTTTACCGGGCTATCAGTTCGGCTTCTTCCCGTCGGCATCGGTAGGCTGGCGCTTTACCGAAGAGCCGTTTTGGCAGAATCTGAACACGACCATTCTGTCGTCGGGTAAGCTGCGGGCGTCGCTCGGGAAACTGGGTAACAACTCCGGGGTAGGCCGGTATGAGCAACGCGATATTTTCTCGCTGACCAATTACATCCTGAACGGGAAAATTGCCAAGGGCTTCAGCGCCAGTAAAATCATCAACGAAGACTTTTCGTGGGAACAAACCAACGTAACCAACTTCGGTCTGGACCTTGGCTTTTTCGGGGGTAAGCTGACGGCCGAAATTGACGCCTATCAGAAATACACCAAAGGCATGATCCGGCCTTCGTCGCTGTCGACGCTGCTGGCGGGCTACAGCGCTCCCCGTCTGAATATCGGCGAAATGCGGAACCGTGGTATCGAAGTAAATCTGGGCTACCGCTCGCGGATTCGGGGCATCAACGTCGGGGCCAACCTGAACGTATCGTACAACAAAAACCGGCTCCTGAAATGGAATCAGTTCCTGAGCAAAGACTGGGTGTATCTGAACATGCCGTACCACTTCACCTATACGCTGCAATCGAAAGGCATTGCCCAGAGCTGGGAGGAGATTGCCAATGCACCGTTCCACGGTCAGTACTTTGCTCCCGGTGATGTGCTCTACGAAGACCTGAACGGCGACGGGCAGATCAACAACGAAGACCGCAAGGCCATGCCGCAGTTCAACCGCGATCAGCCGCTGATGATCTACGGTCTGAACCTGTTTGCCAACTGGAAGGGCTTCGATGTCAGCTTCCTGTTCCAGGCCGCAACCGGTCGCCGCGACTTCTGGCTGGAGCCGTTCAACCAGGTGAATATCCCGTCGGCACGGAACGCCTTCAACGACTTTTTGTGGTATGATACCTGGACACTCGACAACCGCACGGCCTCGCTGCCGCGTCTGGTAAGCGGTTCGGGTGGCAACAACCAGGCCGAATCAACTTTCTGGCTGGACGACTTCAGCTACCTGCGGCTGAAAAATATTCAGTTTGGCTACAACGTACCGGCGCGGTATTCGAAAATCTTCGGTATGAGCAAAGTACGGATCTATGCAACGTCTGAAAACCTGTTTACCCTGACCAAATACCGCGGTATTGATCCGGAGAAAAGCACCTTTACCGGAGGGAGCAACAACGACGATATTTTCCCGCTGCTCAAAACCTACTCGTTTGGTCTGAACATTGGCCTCTAATCGCCTCAAAAACTATGAAACTGACTAATAAATCATTGCTGCTGCGTAGTGTGAGTCTGCTCCTGGCTTGCTCATTATTTCTGGCAGGCTGTACGAAGGACATACTTGATCAGTTACCTACCACCGAACTGTCGGCTGACCTGTTCTGGAAAACTACTGATGATGCTGTTTTTGCCGTAAACGGGGTGTATGATGCTGCCCGGACCACCTTTGGCCGCGACTATTATTTTGACGGGGCCGGTGAATTTGTCCATACGCGTGGTACCAGTAATAACCTGGGGTCATTCAGTCCGAGTGCGCTGGGCAGCAGCTTCGACTTCCACTGGACGAACTGCTACCGGGTGGTTAACCGCGCCAACTACGTACTGGAGAATATCAGCAAGCTGCAACCAAACCTGAAGACACAGACGGAGAAAGACCTCGTGGCGCGGCTCGTCGGGGAGGCGCGTTTTCTGCGGGCACTGGCCTATTTCCGCCTGATCGACTTTTGGGGTGATGTGCCGTACTTCGGCCGCCGCCTGAACGGCAACGACGAAGCGTATTCGCTCAGCCGGACACCGAAAGCTGCTGTTAAGGACTCGATTCTGGCCGATCTGAATTTTGCGGCCACCGTACTACCGGAGAAATACACGGGCGATAATGTCGGCCGGGCGTCGAAATATGCTGCCTGGGGTTTTGCCGGTAAAGTGAATCTGTACTGGGCGAGCTGGATGAAAAACGAAGGCAAAGGGAGCGAGGCTACCGCTGCCTATACCGCTGCTGCTGCCGAGTTCAAGAAGATCATTGATAAAAATATTCCGTTGTTCCGTGGCGGCGAACCGGGACCGGCCAACGACCCGAATTACTTTTATCTCTTCCAGTACTTCAACGAATATGATCCTGAAATCATCTTCTCGGTGCAGTTCGGCGGGCCGCAGTTAGGGCAGGGCGAAGAAATGATGCGTGACTTCGGCACCCGGAATACCGGTAATGCCCAGTGCTGGGTAGCACCGACCTTCCGCCTGGCTAACCGCTATCAGCTGGTATCGACCGGTGATTTTGCGACGCCACTGGTACTGAACTCAAACGCAAGCGGTGCCAACAGCTCCAGCAACCCGAATTCGTACACCGGCCGCGATTACCGGATGCGGGCCACGATGCTGTGGGACGGTCAGAAAATGCTGGCCCTTTCGACCGACGGCCTGAACGTACTCGACAGCATTCCGTTCCGGTTCGGTAGCCGCGACGGCGTACAGTTTATCAACTATGACGGTGCACCGGCCGGCTATATTTTCCGGAAATGGGTGCGGCAAACCGGCGGTATCGGCCGGAGCGACGGGCCGCAGGATTTCTACATGATGCGGTTGCCGGACGTGTGGCTGATGTATGCCGAGGCGGTAAACGAAGTGAATAACGGACCGACTGCCGAGTTGTTTACACTCCTGAACCGCATCCGTCGCCGGGGTAATCTGCCGGCGTTGGGGCAGGCCAAATTTGCCACAAAGGTGGATTTCTTCAAGGCAATTGAGCAGGAACGGATTGTGGAGCTGGTCGGCGAAGGACACCGCTTCTTTGACATCCGCCGCTGGAAAAAAGCCGAAGAAATCTGGCCGATGCCGGGCGGGCAGGTGCTGTTCGACAGCCGTGGTGTACGGGTACGCGACGAGTTTGTGAATGCGCCCGAACGCAACTATCAGCGCTTCTACATTTTCCGGATTCCGACCGGTGAGATCGAAGTAAATCCGAAAATCATTCAGAATACGGCCTGGTTATAGTCAACATTTGTCACTAGCCGACAACGCATTTTAAACCATGAAAAAAGGAATTGTCTATATCGTTTTTGCCATCGCCGGGCTGCTGGTTTTCGGCGGTTGCACCAAAGAACCGGTCGATGATGCGGGACTGCTCATTACAGGCCGCTCGCAGTGCTACATGAGCTTTTTTGACCTGCTGGGTTCGGATAACCGTACCGTACTGGTGAGCGGCACAACCCAGATTGATACCCTTGCCCAGACCATTACGGCTGTTGCCCGGTTCGGGACAAACATGACGCGGGTAAAACCGTATTCGAGCGTTGTGACGGACGCAACCGTGGAGCCTAAAATGGGCGTATGGGTTGACTTTTCGCAGCCGATGCAGTATACCGTCGTGTCGGGCAACCGGAAAGTCCGTAAGATTTACACCATCACCGTAACCGTACAAAAATAACCGGAACTGCCATGAACAAAAATTTAACATACCTGGCCGTGGCGGTGATGAGCTGTCTGGGACTGGCTGCCTGCGACAAAACAACGGTTGATGTGCTGGAGCCGCTGAAAAATGATTTGCTCAAGAAAACCACCGGACCGGCCGTGATCGGCACCCGCGTTGAGTTTGCGTATGCCATCGGCGCCAATGACGGGGTTGTGCAGAACGTAAAGGCTGAGGCTTCGATTGCCGGCGCCACCGGAACCGGTTTCAGCGGCTTTTCGTGGTTTACCGACCGCGCGACGGGGGTAGATAAACCCCTGCAAACGGCAACGGATACGGTGACCAACGGGGCCTTGTCAACAGCTAAAATTCTGGATGTCAGTAATAAGGCGGTAACCCTGCGGTATTTCTATAGCGTACCGGAAGCGGCCCGGGGGCAGACGGTCAGCATTAAATTCAGCGGTACCTCATCGACCGGTAAGGAAGTGACCTTCACCACGCCCGGCTATCAGGTCAGTAAAATGGACATGGTCCGGTCGGTTGTGCTGGAGGATGCCAAAAAAGCGTACTTCTCCATTACCGACATGAAGGCCTACACAAAAGAAGAAGTGGAGCAGGGAAACCTGTCGGCTAAGATTGATTTTGTGTACATCTACCGCCCCACGATTTCGACCTATGCCTTCGGGCACGCGATGGTGTCGCTGGCCAACAAGTCGTATATCAGCGACCTGAACCTGCCTGCGGCCTGGACCAAAGCGGCTACGAAGCTTGATAAGCGGGTGGATATCCGCGACGCCCAGCTGCGGGGTAGCGGCTTTGACTCGTATATTGATGATATTGATCTGGAGAAAACTACCTTCATCAATGCGGCCGATTATGCCTACGGTCTTGCGGCCGATCAGGGTGCTTTCGTCACCTCGGCAGATGGTACCTATACCGCCTATATCTTCGTCAACGCTGTGAATAACACAGCTAAGACAATGACCGTCAGCATGAAGCGGCTGAAGGTGAAGTAGCGATTTAACCGGATTCTGAATGAGTAATGTAAAATGAATCGTGAGTAGCCTACCCGGCTGCCTGCATTTTGCATTACTCATTTTACATTGTTCATTGATGCACTATGCTCCGTCTCCTCCTCTTCCTGGTTATCTGTCCGTTTTTTCTGACCGCCGCTGCGCAAACGTCTCACCCGCACATTCTGGTCAAATCCGGCGATAAAGCCGCCGTTCTGGAAAAAATCAGCACGCAGCCCTGGGCGCAAAAAGCATTTGACGAGCTGCTCAAACACGTCGAACCGTACGTAGCCCGCCATCAAACTGACCCCGACTGGATACTGAGCCGGTACCTGATGAATCGTGTACCCGGTAAACGCTACACCCGTTTTTACTCGGATGCCGACGGAACAGCCCTTGTCCGCTACGCAGGTGATGCGCCGGTGCCCACCGTACGGGTGTCTCCACACAAACGCCCGCCTATTGCCAAAGACGGCTACCGGTTCCGGACACCGCGCATCGACGAGTTAGTGCCCAATGATACCTCAATGACCATGCGGCTTCAGAGTACGGGCCCCGGCAAAGCGTGGGCCGTCGTTGATCCGCAGCATATGGTCGAGGTCATTAACGGCAGCATTAACCAACTGGTGCTTGAGGCGTCGATTGCCTATTGGCTGACCGATAAGCCTGCCTACGCGCGGTTTGCCGCCGATGTTCTGAATCAGTGGGCGCGCGGGGCCTCACACCAATATCCGATTGAAGGGCCGTGCCGGACGGGCTATCTATCCATTCAAACCCTCGGTGACGGTAGCTACGAACCCATGCTGCTGGCCTATGATTTCCTGTACGATTATCTGCGCCGCGAGCGGTATGAAACAAGTTATTACGAACCGGTATTCGACCGCTTTGCACACACCATGGCGTTTCGCGGACTCTGGAATAATAACTGGTTTGCGGCCGAAACACCGGTGCTGGTTTTCTCGGCCTTGTCGCTCGAAAACCGGCAGCAACAGCAGTACTACCTCGATTTCATGACGCGCCGCGACACCATTGCCGGTAATTGCGGACAGCTGTCTTTGCCCACGGCCATGGAAAAATGGTTTACGCCGGACGGCCACTGGAAAGAGCCCGGCGGCTATCACAATTTTCCGGTCAGCAGCCTGCTTATTGCCGGTATGGCGCTCGAAAACGCCGGTATTCCGGTTTTTCAGCAGTATCCGGCCCTGTTTCAGGCTTCGTATGTCATGCTGAAATACGCCTTTCCGAATTACACGGTGTCGTCGTTCGGTGATACCGGCCGGCCAACACAGAGCGCAGAGTGTCTGGAAATCGGGGTGGCCATGGCCCGCAAGTATAACAGCCCCATGTTGCCGTCGCTGCTGGCAGCGATGGAGGTGGTACAGAAAAAACAGGGATACGACCGGAGCGAATCGGGTTATATGGGCCTGCTGTGCTTTTTACCCCGTATTCCGGAAGCCGCCGGGCAGCAGTACCAGTGGCCCCGCAGCGGCGAGCTTGATTTTGCGAAATGCTACCTGCAGCGTAACGGAACCAATACCGGAACCGGCCTGATGTATGTGGTGCAGGGGGCCAGCTATAACCATAACCACGCCAACGGCATGTCGGTTGAGTTCTATGGCGCAGGGCGGGTAATGGGTATTGATCCCGGTAACGGACCCAGTTACGAAGATCCGATGCATACGGGCTATTATGCGCAGTGGGCGGCACACAATACGGTGGTGGCGGATGGCCGTTCGGCGTCTGTGCCGTATTTCAGAGGCGGCGGCGGCACCAAGAATATGGGCGAAATTAAACTGATGGCCATGGAGCCGCACGCCGGACTGGAGGCGGTTTCGGCAGATTGCTCGTTTACAGATACCCGTTATACCGATAAATCGACCGGAACAGGGCAGCAGCGTACACTGGCTATTATCCGGACTTCGCCTGAAACCGGCTACTACGTGGACATTTACCGGTCCGACAATGCCCGGAGCAACGAATACCTCTACCACAACATAGGGGATGCCGTGCAACTGCTGGGCGCAGACCGGAAACCGCTGCCGCTTGAAGCGGCCAGTCTGCCGATGGCAACCGATGCCAATGACCCGCCGGGCGTACGGCATTTTACAGCGGTAAAAACGCCGGTTGGTAATAGCCCGGTAAGCAGTGCGGTGTTCAGCCTGACGGCCGGTATGCCCGCATACATGCAGGTGCATACGCTGCCGGAAGAAGGCCGGACAGTCTACACCGCACAGGCTCCCCGTGCCGGAACTGCCGAGGCCGCGTATCAGCAGAAACCGGTGCCGGTGCTGGTTATGCGGCAAACCGGCGAAGCCTGGAACCGGCCGTTTGTTGCCGTTTACGAGCCGTTTACCGAAGCCGGATCAGTAACGGCCTTAATGCGGTTACCCGCTGCCAATCCGGGCGAGTTTACTGCCTTTTCGGTCGCAAACCGGAATGGCAGCCGTCAGCTCGTTTTGCAGGCGACCGATGCCGGGAAGCAGCACAAAACGACTGACGCCGGCTTCCGGGGCTATTTTGGAGTGGTAGGTTTGACCGGTGACGGGCTTTCGTATTTGTATCTCGGTAAGG
This sequence comes from Arsenicibacter sp., assembly GCA_965247375.1. Lineage (GTDB taxonomy): Bacteria > Bacteroidota > Bacteroidia > Cytophagales > Spirosomataceae > Arsenicibacter. The sequence continues at coordinate 43,934 of CBDFHU010000070.1, read as the reverse complement.
GGAGTATGATTCAGTATCGGGGGTACACACTGCAAACCGGTACGCGGGCCGGCTCGGCAAACCTGACTGTCGACGGGAAAAGCCTGCGGATTACCTGCCGGCAGGCAACAGAGGTCCGTATTCCGGCGGGCCGTAAAGCCGTGTTGACGGTGGCCGGTAAGCAGACTGCATTAACTATCCGCAGCAATGAAGTTGGCTCTGTATCATTTACCGTTCCTGCGGTGACCGATGGCCTGATCCTGATTGATTAATTTAAAAAATGCTATGAAAAAACTCTTCCTGTTTTGCGGGTTGCTGGCAACAACCGCTTTTGCCCAACAACCCGCCGATCTGCTGAGCGGTAAATACACCAAAGAGCAATTGCAACAGGTTCTGATTCCGCAGGCAAGCTGGACGCCGTTCCCGAAACGCGAAGACCGGGCGGGCTGGGCCAAAGCCGATCCGGCCATGATACAGGCTATCGTTGCCAAAGCCGAATCGTATCTGAACTATAACTGGCCTTATATTCCGGCCACAAAATCACTGCTGATTGAGCGCACCGGCGACCGCGACGAATACCAGGCGGTTAGTTTTCAGAAGCGCGATGTGCTGGGGCTGATGCTGCTGGCGGAAATTCACGAGAACAAGGGCCGGTTTATCGATCCGATTATCAATGGTGTATGGTCGATCTGCGAGGAGTCGTTCTGGGGTGTTCCGGCGCACTTGCCGAGAGGCAAACAGTACGGCGGGCTGATGGATGTGTCAAAGCCGTTTGTCGACCTGTTTGCAGCAGAGACGGCAACTTATCTGGCGTGGGTCGATTATTATCTGGGTGATAAGCTGGATGCCGTCTCGCCGCAAATCCGGAAGCGGATTTACTATGAGACGAACAACCGGATTTTTAAACCGCTGATGACGCAGCACCACGGCTGGATGGGCTACAACAAGGACGGACGCCGGCCCAACAACTGGAATCCGTGGATTTGCTCTAACTGGCTGAATTCGGTTTTACTGCTCGAACGGGACGATACCAAACGCGCTGAGGCCGTGACGAAACTGCTGGATGTGCTGGACGAGTTTCTGAATCCGTATCCGAAAGACGGTGGCTGCGACGAAGGACCCAGCTACTGGGGAGCCGCTGCGGCATCGTTGTACGACAACATTGCGATGTTGAATCTGGCCAGTAACAATGCCTTTCAGTATGTGTATCAGGATGAAAAATTCCGGAACATGGGCAAGTATATTTACCGCGCTCAGATTAACGAGAAATATTTCATGAACTTTGCCGATGCCGACCCGCAGCCGGGCATGGCCGCTACCATGATTTACCGCTACGGCAAAGACATTAACGATCCGGATATGATGCGTTTCGGGGCATACTACCGGCAAGCGGAAGACGGCAACCTCGGCCATTTTCATTTTTTCCGGCATTTCTATTCGCTCTTTATGCAGGACGAGTTTAAGGCAGCGGCAAAAGGGTTGCCTTTACCGAAAGATGTCTGGTTGCCGGATCTGGAAGTAATGGCCGCCCGCGATAAGGAGGGCACTACCGATGGGTTCTATGTGGCAGCCAAGGGCGGGAACAACGACGAAAGTCACAACCACAACGACATCGGCAATTATGTAGTGTACTACAACGGATTGCCGCTGCTGATTGATGTCGGTCGGGGAACCTATACCCGTAAAACCTTCAGCGACAAGCGTTACGAAATCTGGTATAACTGTTCGGACTACCATAACCTGCCGACGATTAACGGTAAAAACCAGCCGCCGGGCGCAACGTTTAAGGCGGCCAATGTGGCTTGTCAGCAGGAACCGGCGTTTGCGCAGTTTTCGCTCGACATCGCCGGTGCTTACCCGGCTGAGGCGGGTGTGAATACGTACCGGCGTACTGTGCGCCTGAACCGTGCAAAGAACGTACAGATTACCGATGTCATCAGCCTGCAACGGGCGGAGTCAATGATACAGCACCTCATGACTGTCTATCCGGCTGAGGTCCGTAAGTCGGGCGAACTGGTGATTCATTATGCCCCGAAAGGCGGTGAAACGAAAGATTTTGTCATCAGCTATGATGCCGGACGCATGGAACCAACGGTAGAGAAGGTCAAACTTGAAGCGATGGAAGACGGTGGCATTAAAGCAAAATGGGGCGACACCATTTACCGCATTAATTTTAACGTGCTTAAACTGAAAACAGCTGATAAACTGTCGTTTACGGTGTCGGCGGTGAAATAATCCCCGGCGCAACTCCCCGAAAGTTTTGAACTTTCGGGGAGTTTGAGACTACACGTTTTAGCCGGATGGTCCCACTCGCCGTCGGTCCAGAGAATATCGGGCTGGTAGCGGGTAACGAGGTCCTTGATCTGCGGAATCATACGCTCCCGCACATAGCCGTCAACGTTGGTTTTATATTGCGGGTTAAACCACTCGTAGAGCGAATAATAGTAGCCCATCCGCAGGCCTTTTTCGCGGACCGCTTTAGCCAGATCACCGGCCAGGTCGCGGTGGGGACCAACATCCTGTGCATTCCAGTTCCAGGCTTGCTGGTTTGGCCAGAGGGTGAAGCCTTCGTGATGCTTTGAGGTCAGGACAATGTATTTCGCCCCCGACTGCTTAAACACCGTGGCCCATTGGTCGGGGTTAAACAGCTCGGCTTTGAACTGAGCCGCGAACTCCTGATACTGAAAATTATGCCCGTAATTTTTCTCGTGGAAGGCTACAAACTCAGGATGGATTTTCAGGTTTTTGGCGAACAGCCGTTGCCAGTACCACTCCGAGTAACCGCTGCCGAAGCCATCGGCGTTTGACTTAGTAGCCCACGCCGGTACTGAATACAGCCCCCAGTGGATGAAAATGCCGAATTTGGCGTCTTTAAACCAGCCGGGAACGGGCCGTTTGTCGAGGGATGCCCAGTCAGCGCTGTACGGCTGGGCCAAAACACTGGTAAGTGTGAGAAGAAAACTACTGATAAGTAAACCTGTGCGAATCATAAGCAGTTATTTTGCGGCCGGATACAAGAGCCGGAACGCGTTGGAAATAGCCTGATGGCCAATGGTAGCGTGGTCTTCCTGCGGCAGATAATCGAAGTGTACCGACAGGTTCGGGCGTTTACCGGCTTTCAGTTTATCGGCCAGCAGATTGGCATCAACTTCCATAACACGGGGATTGTCGCCCGGGGTCAGCCCTTCCTTTCCGACGCCGATGTAGACGGCAACGGGCTTTGTAAAACCGGCTTGCAGGAGGGGTGAATCCTGTTTCAGCAGTGAACCGTTATCCCACCACAGGCTCGGACTGACGATGACATAGTTATCGAACAGGGCGGGCTTTTTCAGCAGAATTTCGGTCGCCAGCAGACCGCCTAACGATTGTCCGATCAGCGTTTGGGTTCGGGTGGCGCGGTATTCTTTTTCGATATAGGGTTGTAGCTCTGATTCGATAAACGCCATAAATTTCGCCGACTGACCAGCGGTTTTGTTGCGTTGCCTGTCTGATTCGATGGTGGTCGGGTAGGTAAAGTCGCGGCGGCGGTCAACGTTGGCAATGCCGACCAGAATGGTTTTTGGCAGGCGGTTAATCCACGGAAACGCGTTGAACTGCACCAGCCCCGCCACATGGATAAAGTCTTCGTCAGTAGAGCCGTCGAGCAGGTAGATCACGGAATAGTTGGTCGTGTCCTGCGCCGAATAGCCTTCCGGCAGGTAGATATTCAGCACCCGTCGTTCGCCCAGCACCTTCGACTGAATGGCGTCGGCAACGCCGATCACGAGCGGTACTTTTTGCGGGGTTTTCTGGGCAAAGGCGGGTAAAACAAGGACGAGAAAACCGAATAAAATGAGATGCTTACGCATGAGACGGGATGTGTGTCAGAATTATAGTAGTCAAAATACGATTACTTCCCCCGAAACGATTTAACCAGAAAATACCCCATCGGCACAAATTGCACAAGCAGCATAACCGGTAGGAACCAGCTGCCTAAACCGTCGTTTTTTCCGGTAGTATGTCCGATGGTTTCGAAAACCAGAAAGCCAAACAGGATTACTACCCCGAGTTTCATGTAACGCATCATGCGTGTAGCATTGGTATACTGAAACCGCGCATTTTCGCGCGTAACCGGAACCCCGAAATTAAAGGTATGCGGAAACCGGTTTACGATAGTCATGCCGGCAAATAACACTGTTGCGATAACCGGCAGCAGCATGATAGTGGATTTTTTGCCGAAGCCGTCGGCTTTACCGGCCATGTTGAAATGTGTCGGAATTCTTTCGGGGAGTTGAGGGTAAGAGATCAGGACCAGTAGCCAGATACCGGCCAGTACAAGCCAGCCGGCTAGTTCAACCGCTTTGTCGGCAGGGGTGAGGTCAATCCTGATTTTTGGTCGTTGGTTCTCCATAGATACACATACTATGCCGAAGGCGTGCCTTTACCGGCCTCCTGACTGTCGCGGGTGTTTTTCTGAACGGCGATGGCGCCGAACAGGGCGAGCATGAAGGCAAAGGCATAGTAGCCTTTTTCGCTCGGCAGAATCGTGGCGTTCCAGAGGCCCACAATCAGCAGCACAATTGACAGAATGGTGGCAAACCAGCAGATGCCATAGTATAAGTCGGTAACCGGAATGCCTTCAAGCCGGTCACGGACACTTTTCTGGAGCGATACAACGGCGAATAAACCGAGCATCAGCACGGCGAAATAATACCCTTTTTCGTTGAGCAGCATGTCGGCCCGCCATAGGCCAATGAGGAAGCCGGCCATGCCGACGCCGAGAGCCACCCATGAGGCGGCGATAAATGCACTGGATGTTTTCTGAGCCATTGTTGGTCGTTACTAAAGGGTTGCTGTTTCAGATAGTCAGTTGTTCAAATGTATCAGATGCCCGGTGATTGTCAAACATTATTTATAAAATGGCAACGAGGCGGCTCCTGTCAGAGAACAGGGGCCGCCTCGCCGGTAAAATGGGTGTACTTACAGTTTCGGGTGCTTTTTATGCCACTCCGTAGCGTCCTGATAGGCTTTCGCCACAGCCAGGACCTTGCCTTCTTCATAAAGCTGGCCCATAAAGGTAATGCTGGTTGGCAGACCCCGCTGGTTAAAGCCGTTTGGCAACACCACGCACGGATGCCCCGTCAGGTTGGTTAGGGTCAGGTTGCCGCCTGCGTAAGCCGGTGATACATAGACATCCACACCAGCCTTTTGCAGTACCTGATGCATGTCGTTGATGAGTTTCATCCGGATACGGTTGGCCTGAATATACTCCACGGCCGGAATGAACCGCGACGACCGGAATTCGTTCGGCCAGGCGTTTTTGCCCTGCCGGACCATCTGATCGTCTTTGTTAAGGCGGGTCAGTTCGTCAAAACCGGCAGCGCCTTCAATGCCGATAATCATGGTCAGCGCGCCGTAACGGAATTCGGGCAGGTCAATCGGAACCAGTTCGGCACCCAGTTTACGCAGGACGCTGAGCGAGAGCGAGTCATTGGCACGGCCGCCATACCGGCTTTCAAATCCTTTTTTGACGTAGCCGATCTTCATGCCTTTGAGCGAGGGCAAGGGTGCATACCGGAACGGTGCAGATACCACCGTCGGGTCCTGGCCATCGGGCCCGTAAATGGCATTGAATACAAGGGCACAGTCTTCGACGGTACGAGCCATCGGGCCGATTTTGTCCATGGTCCAGCTCAGGGCCATCGCGCCGTGGCGGCTGACCCGGCCAAACGTCGGACGTAAGCCCGTGATGCCGTTCACCGTCGATGGCGAGACAATGGAGCCCAGCGTTTCGGTACCAATCGCAAAGGGCAGTAAACCGGCTGAAACCGACGACCCCGAACCGGCCGATGAACCGCTGGAACCGGTTTTGGTATCCCACGGGTTGCGGGTCATTCCGCCAAACCAGACATCACCCATCGCCAGTTCACCCATCGAGAGTTTGGCGCAGAGCACGGCACCTGCTTGTTCGAGCTTCTGAATCACGGTCGCGTCGAGGTCGAGCACCTGATCTTTGAACGGTACTGATCCCCACGTCGTTTTGTAGCCTTTTTTGGCCAGCAGGTCTTTCGCTCCGTACGGAATACCATGTAGCGGACCGCGGTATTTCCCGGCCTTCAGCTCGGCATCGGCCCGGCGCGCCTGCGTAAGGGCGAGGTCTTCGGTCAGGGTGACGACACAAAGCAGCTGCGGATTGTATTTTTTGAGCCGCTCCAGATAAAATGTAGTCAGTTCTTCAGAGCTGATTTGTTTGGTCCTGATCAGCTCACCCAGCTGGGCAACGGTATAAAACGCCAGTTCGTCGCGGTTGGCGGGCAGGCTTACTTTGCCGGCCGGCGATGATTTGAAGGAAGATGGCCCAGCCGGCAGTTTAAAGCCGGTTGGCTGGGGGTTAAAGTAAATAGCCGGCGCAACATCATTGGTCAGCGATACTTTCCGGATGGTTTCGAAGTCATTACGCTGATCGTTGAGATTGTCGAGCATCGAGTCGCGTTCAGCCGCTGAGAAGTCGAGTCCGAAGACCCGTGAGGCCGCTTCGGCAAGGTCAGCTGTGACCGGTTTTTTTGGGATCGTCGTTTGTAATGAAGGCTCCTGCCGTAAAGCTCAGGATGCAGGCTGCAACAGGTAGAAGTTTGCGTTTCATTTAGTTAGGTTGATGTAATTAACCTCAAAATATAAAACAGCAACCTGACAGTTGCAAACGTGATCGATGAACGGGAGAAATGCCCCGACCGGCTTATGGCCGTGCTGACTCCAGCAGCGTTTGGTGCAGTGCGGCGAGCTGGGGCAGAAGCAATTGAGCTTCGTCGTTGTAGATGATATAATCGGCGATCCGGAACCGTTCTTCATCGCTGATCTGACGGGAAATAATGCTCTGGATTTCGGCCTCAGACCGGTGCGGATCGCGGAGGCGGATGCGGTCAATACGCACGCTTTCGGGGGCGTGTACGACAATTACCTTATCGAGGGTGTTGTGATCGCCGGCCGCCTTCATCAGCGCCGCTTCCTTAATCACATAGGGATGCTGTTGCTGCTGCACCCAGTTCAGGGTATCGGCATAAACGCGGGGGTGAATCAGGTTGTTCAGTTGTTGCAGCCGCTCCGGATTATGAAAAACCTGTGACGCCACAAACGGGCGGTTGTAGTTACCCTGCACATCATACGCCTCCGGACCAAGCAACCGGATAATATCTGCTTTCAGGATCGGGTCGTGTTGGGTCAGCCATTTGGCCCGGTCATCGGCGGCGTAGACCGGCACACCGAATGCCTGAAAAATGCGGCAGACGAGACTTTTACCCGATCCGATGCCACCGGTAATGCCAATCTGAAGCGGAGAATGCATACTCATACAAGGTTATTGTTCAACTGACAACAGCTCCCCGACCTCAAAGCTAACGAACACTTTATCGGTGCTCACCTTCAGCAGCGGATGCTTAAAGTGATTGATTGACAGCTCTTCGTCGTAATTCTGAGCAATCCGCTGGCCCGGAATCCGGACAACCAAAGTATCAGAAACCCCTCTGAGAAGTTTGGCCGGACCTTCGACGGTCAGCGTATTCGGTGTAATGTTGATCAGACTCGTTATGACATGGCGGGGAGCCATGTTCAGGTGCAGGCTGTCGGCCACGAGGTGAATCGTTTTGATTGTCCGCCGGTCGAAACTCAGCTCAAAGGTATCGGCGACAATGTAGTTAACGCGCAGGTTTTTGGCCTGTTCATCGAGGGCTTCGGCCAGTACGGAGGTATTGATGCTTTTGGCCCGGAGCGGGTTATTGACTACGTACTTGATCGGATCGTTCTGAAAGGGCAGAAAGGCCTGACCGAACAGGTACCAGCCGCTGCCGACAAGGTTCAGCGTAATGGTTTGGGGCAGGGGAGCGGTCGGAATATAGAGCGAATCGTCGTAAACAAACTGAATCGGGTATTTCACATTGCGGGAATAACCCGTTTTGTTAAGCGCATTCAGTAGCCAGAATAACGAAGCAGCCAGCAGGCATAAAATGAGTTTAACCGGCTGAAATGATTTTGACTGGGCAGATGGAGTCACTGTAAGAAAGTTTGCGTTCTGCGAAGAAGGGGGCTGCAAAAAAATACTGTCCGGCCGGTGCATATTGTGCCGGCACCGGCCGGACAGTCAGCAGAAACGTTATTTCGTTTCAGGCGTTTTGACCGTAGCCTCGCGCGAAATAGAGTTTTTTTCAAAGGTTAGTTTTATCCCTTTGTCAACTTCGATGGTCACGGTCGAACCTTCAACCGATGAAATTTTGCCGTGTAAACCGCCAATGGTTACCACGCTGTCGCCCTTTTTAAGGTTATCGACAAAAGACCGCTGATCTTTCTGCTTTTTCTGCTGCGGCCGGATCATAAAGAAGTACATCACACCAGCAATACCGACCCAAAGAAGGACCTGGTAAATCATCTGGTTTGACTGTGCCTGTAAAAGGATTGATTGCATGACGTTTTGGTTTCAGGTTTCATGCCCTACACAGGCATGAAACCAGCTATTTTGATTGAGTTGTATCCTTTCCGGTGGTTCCCGGCTTATCGACATGTACCCGGAACTGCAGGTCGGTCATAGCCGGTTCGGTGTTGGCGAAGATGGTCACGGTTTTACTCTGTTCACCCTCTTTATTCCGGCTGTTGAACCGCACCTTAACGAACGATTCTTCACCGGGCTCAATGGGTTCACGCGGCCATTCAGGCGTTGTACAACCGCAGGATGCCGTGATGTTGTTAATAATCAGCGGATAAGCGCCGGTATTGGTAAACAGGAATTTATGCTCGATAGTATCGCCTTCGGTAATATTGCCGAAATCATGAATACCTTTCTCCTTAAAGGTGATCTTAGGCATTTTGTCCGAAGCCACCGTACTTGACGATTCGCCTTGCTTCCGGTTGTCGCAGGCCAGCTGGCCCCAGCAAAGCCCGATGATCAGCAAGGCGATAAGTGGTTGTTTCATTTACCAGACATTTTCGGTGAAAACGCAGGAACAAAACCGGTCTCCGCTCCGCATACTGCTTCGGGAAAACCGGTTTCGGTTACCTCATTAGCTGTTTTGCTTTTTGATTTGTGCCATCAGCCGGTCAACGTCTTCCAGCAGTTTCTCCGCCTTTTCACGGGCATCGTTTACCACGCGCTGGCCTTCGCTTTTCTGGAAGTTTTCCGGAAGTTCAGCCGAGTTCAGCAAATCCGTGATCAGTGACTCCAGCTGGTTCCGGTACTTCGATAACCGGTACGACAGTTTATCCCGTGTGACTTCTCCTTTCTCGGGAGCGTACAACAACCCTAATACGGCACCCGTAGCAGCGCCGGTCAGGAAAAATAATAAATCGCGGCTTGTGCGGCTCATAACTTTAGCTGGTTTATGGTCGAAAACTGTCCTTAATGCCCTACGGACTAAGGAATGGCTAATTTTCGATCAATCAATTACTTGTTATCTAACAGACCCCGGCCACTCTTACGGAGTTTACCGGTATTTGTCAGTTTAGTCGAAAGATTGTCTAAAATTCCGTTCACAAACTTACCGCTTTTGGGCGTACTGTACGCTTTTGCCAGCTCAATATATTCGTTAATTGTTACCTTAACCGGAATACCGGGGAAGTTAAGCATTTCGCAAACAGCCAGTTTCAGGATAATCATGTCGAGTTGGGCCACCCGCTGTAAATCCCAGTTCTGGAGTTGTTCGGCCAGTAAACCTTCGTATTCGCCGTTGTTGTCGAGTGATCGCTGGTAGAGTGTCGTCATGAAGAAGTAATCTTCGTCCCAGTCGTCGGTCAGGGGCTCAAGGGCCAGACCGGTTGCGCTTTGTACTGATTTAAGCGTTTTAATGGCCAGGCTGCGGACCACATCGCTGTTTTCGGCCCAGCTCAGGTCAATCTCGGCCAGGTGGTTGCGAATCTGTTCGCCTTTAAAAATCAGTGTACGCAGCAGGTACTGTACCAGTTGCTGGTCTTCGTCGGGCGTGTGCGAAATCTGCTCGCAGTAGGCACGGTAGGTATCGTCGGTTTTCAGTACTTCGCGGTACGCCTTCCGGACAAATCCAAGATCGTCGGCCCACGAAATACTCCGGCGCAGCGCTTCATTCTCCAGCGGACGGAAATCGGTCAGGGCCTTGATGATGACGTTATCGGCCAGATTTGACTCAAACGGAAACGGTATCTCATCCGGATCGCGGTGAACGCGTTCACGGTCGATCTGCGACTGGCGGGCCAATTCGTTCATTAACGTCAATACACGGATATAATCATCGTAGATACCCTGAACCTCGTCAACCATCATTTGGGAGAGGTGCTGGCGGTCTTTTTTGGAGCGGTTCTGGTAGAATAAAAAGCCATCGTTAGCTGCTTTCAGAATTTTCTGCGACGCATCTTCGTCTTTAGCGAGCTGATTGGTTTTTACGGCTTCTTCGAAGAGAGCTGAAGCCAGCTGGCGGTTCCCTTCCAGTTGTTTGCGGTCCTGGGGAATCATCGAGTTCAGGTCTGGCTGAAATAACTCGGAAATACCATCCAGTGCAAGTTGTTGATTTGCTATATCGGCCTGGCGAAGCGCATACAGGGCCTGCATTACTTTTATTCGGAGCAATCGTCGGTTTAACATCCCGCCTATAAATCTATTTACTCTACCAATAAGAAAAAGAACTTTCGGAAAATCCATTGCAAAAGTAGTGCTTTTTCAGTAGTTTTCCCAACGAAACCATCTTTGATTAATCCTAACGTAACACCTTTCCTTATGTTTCGCTGTCGTTGGACGACCGTGGCTGTACTTGTGCTCCCCGGTTTAGTGTCCGCATGTCGTCCGGCCGGCTATGCGCTGTTGCAAAGTCAGCCCCACACATTGGCCCGTAGTACCCTGTCTGCACCTGATGTTCCCGTTCCGGATACGCTGTTGCCGGTTGTTGCCCCGGCCGTAAGTCCTGCTCCTGGTTCTGAACCTGCTGCTCCGGCTCTGGTGTTTCAGCCCGCTCCCCGACACCTGCAAAATCCCGATAACAGTACCCGTAAACCCCGTAAGGCGTGGCTTCAGCAAACCGGTTTGTTATCGCGGGTCGAGACCGGCTATGTCCATGAAAAGCCGGTTATCGCCGGTAAACGCCGGACACCGGTACTGGCGCACGGCGCTTTTATCGGTAGTGCGGTATCCTATCTTGGCTCAACCTTGTCAATGCCAGGCGGATGGCTCTGGATTGTTGTGACCACTCTGCCGCTCTTATCGGCGCTGATTGGTGTGGCCGGCCTGACAAAAATCCAGACCAACCGCGAACAATACAGCGGCAAGGCCTGGGCGATCAGTGCCATTCTGCTCGGCACCGGTGTCATCGGCATGGCCTGGGTTGCCCTTGCTGCCCTCGCCAGCTCCAAAGCGTTCTGGGGATGAAATAAAGAGTGAAAGAGCAAAAGAGCGAAAGAGTGGGTGCTTTCGCTTTAATCCGGGTCTTTGACCTTCTTTCACCGCGCGGCGGCCGCTCTTTCACTCTTTGCCGCAAAAGCGGGCGCTCTTTCGCTCTTTGAGGTTCTTGAAACGAAATCGGCGGCGTTGCTGTTAGGTTCGGAGTAGCAAGCCCTGTTGATTCCCGTGAAAGCACTTCTTTACCTCAATAAGTATCTCGTCAAGTATAAATGGTATCTGATTTGGGGGACCCTCTTTACGATTATTTCCAACCTGTTCGGGATTTATCCGGCCCAGCTGGTGCGGTATGCCCTTGATCTGGTGCGCGAAACGCTGGACATTTATTACCTCTATGCCGGTACATCTCTTCAGGAATCGATCTATAGTATGTTCGCTTTCAGTATTTTGCTGTACGGACTGCTGATTCTGGCGCTTGCCTTACTGAAAGGTTTCTTCCTGTTTCTGGTGCGGCAAACGCTGATTGTGATGTCGCGCCATATCGAATACGATCTGAAAAACGAGATTTACGATCACTACCAGAGCCTGCCGCTGAGTTTCTACCGCAAACATAACACCGGTGATTTGATGGCCCGTATCTCCGAAGACGTTAGTAAAGTCCGGATGTATGTCGGCCCGAGCTTGATGTATGGCATGAACCTGATTGTGCTGTTTGCGCTGGTAATCGGCTATATGGTGAGCATCAACATGCGGCTGACGTTTTTTGTACTGCTGCCGCTGCCGGTGTTGTCTGTCGGGATTTATCTGGTCGAGAACATTGTCATCCGGCGCTCCGAAGAAATTCAGCGGAGTCTGTCGCGTATGTCAACGTTCGTGCAGGAGGCTTTTTCCGGTATCCGGGTACTGAAGTCGTTTGTGCAGGAGAAAAATTCGACGGAGAAATTTGAGTACGAGACCAATGAGTACCGGGCTAAATCCCTGCGGCTCACGCTGGTTGACGCACTCTGGCAGCCAATGACGGTGCTGCTGATAGGCTTAAGCAACGTTTTGGTAATTTACGTTGGCGGGCAGGAAGTGATTTCGGGCCGTCTGACGCCGGGCAATATTACAGAGTTCATCCTGTACGTAAACATGCTGACCTGGCCGGTGATGGCCCTTGGCTGGACCATGAGTCAGACGCAGCGGGCTGCCGCCTCACAGCAGCGGATTAATGAGTTTCTGGACGTAAAAACAGAAATCGTGTCTACGAAGAATCTGAGCCGCGACATTCAGGGCCAGATTACCTTCGAGCATGTCCGGTTTACCTATCAGGATTCGGGTATTGTAGCCCTGAAAGATTTCACCATGCATGTTCGGGCAGGTGAGAGCGTAGCTATTCTGGGAACAACCGGTTCCGGGAAAAGTACAATTGCGAACCTCCTTACCCGGATGTATGATCCGACATCGGGAACGATCCGGATTGACGATATTCCGGTGGAAGAATACGGCCTGCCGGTTTTACGCGGGCAAATCGGCTACGTGCCGCAGGACGTTTTTCTGTTCTCTGATTCGATCAGTAACAACGTCCGTTTCGGAGTGCCGGAAATGCCGCAGGAGCGCATTGATCAGGCCGTCCGGGATGCCGATTTGTATCAGAACATTGTGGATTTTCCGGAAGGGTTTGACACGCGGATCGGTGAACGGGGAATTACATTGTCGGGCGGGCAGAAGCAGCGGCTGAGTATTGCCCGTGCGATTGCCCGTGACCCGAAAATCCTGATTCTGGACGACTGTCTGTCGGCGGTTGATACAAACACCGAAAATATTATTCTTAATAACCTGAAGCGCATCATGGCCGACCGGACCTCGGTGATTATTTCGCACCGGGTATCATCGGCAAAGCTGGCCGATCAGATTATCGTGCTGGACGACGGCAACATCATCGAAACCGGCACACATGAGGAATTGATGGCGCGCAACGGCACCTATCGTGAACTGTACGACAAGCAGCTTCAGGCCGAAGAGGTGTAGAGTGCTGAAAAGATATTCTGACAGGCTTACATGATTAACAGGCTTATTGACAAACCTGTTAATCATGTAAGCCTGTTGTTTTTATTAAGCGTGTGAAGCAGGATGGATTATAAGCAATCCTGTAATCATAGTAATCCTGAAAATCATAGTCTCATTGGGCGAGTGAGATAGCTCCGTTGCTGGTCAGGATGCGGCGATGGTAGTCAATCTGGCCGAGGTGGTAGTTCAGGTGGCCGTTCAGGTGAATCAGAAAGAACTGCACGCTCATGCTGTAGCCGAATACGTCACTCGGGTACGTTTTGGTCAGGTCACTTTCCGGCAGGCTCAGCAGCGCTTTGCTGACCGTTTCTTTCGTGGCCTGAATCATTCCGAGCAAAACGGCCTTGTTGAGACCGGTCGCGCTGAATTCGCGGGGGCGGTCGCGCTCAAACGGGATTTGCCCCAGCTGACGACCGATAAACTCATGTAGGTTTCCATGCAGGTGCAGGGTCAGATTGCCCGCTGAATTGGTAATCCCATCGGCCACCTGCCAGATAGATTCCGTGGTCGGGTAAGCGTCAATTTCCTGATATAACCGCTGCAAATCGCGGTCAAACAAACGGGCAAGGTCCTGGAGCATATTGGTTAGGGATTTTCTGGTTACTACATCTGTGCCAGCAGGTACAACACCGCCATGCGGACGGCAACCCCGTTTTCGACCTGATCGAGGATGATGCTGTGATGCGAATCGGCGGCATCCGACGTCAGTTCGACACCACGGTTAATCGGGCCGGGGTGCATCAGCACAATCGGGCGGTCGAGTTCATCCAGCATTTTTTTGCTGATCCCGTAGTACATCGAATATTCGCGCAGCGACGGGAAATACTTGATCTGCTGGCGTTCGAGCTGAATCCGGAGCACGTTGGCCACATCGCACCAATTCAAAGCTTCCCGCACGTCGTGGCTGATTTTTATGCCCAGCTCGCCCATGTATTTCGGGATGAGCGTAGTCGGACCGCAGACCATTACCTCGGCGCCCTGTTTCTGGAGGCAGAAAATGTTGGAAAGGGCTACCCGTGAATGGGTAATATCACCGATGATGGCCACGCGTTTACCCGCGACATCGCCCAGCTTTTCGCGGATCGAGAACGAGTCGAGCAGGGCTTGGGTCGGGTGTTCATGCGTACCGTCGCCCGCATTGACGACATTGGCTGGAATCCGGCCCGACAGGTAATGCGGGGCACCGGGGCTGCTGTGGCGCATGACAATCATATCGACTTTCATGGCCAGGATGTTATTTACCGTATCGAGCAGGGTTTCTCCTTTTTTGACCGAACTGCCCGAAGCCGAGAAGTTCACGACATCGGCCGAAAGCCGCTTTTCTGCCAGTTCAAAAGAGAGTCGGGTACGGGTCGAATTTTCGAAAAAAACATTGGCAATCGTAATGTCGCGCAGCGAGGGGACCTTCTTGATCGGCCGGTTAATGACTTCTTTAAATTCCTTTGCCGTATCGAGAATCAGGTTAATGTCATTCTCGTTGAGGTCTTTAATGCCGAGCAGGTGTCGAACGCTTAATGAATCAGCCATGAGGAGTACGCACAAAAATTGGGCAAAGATAACCGGATTTACCTTTTTTGACAGCTAAAGCTGATTTTGTTCAGTAAGCCCCCGTAATTATCCAGTTTGGCCGGATGGTCATTACTGCCGTTTATGTATCCTGTTAACAATTATTAATTACTTATTTTTTGACTTAGTTGGGGATAAAGGTTTCTTTGGGGCAATATTCACAATAACACAACCCTCTAATGAAAACACAACTCCTTGTTGCCTGGCTGACCACACTGACCTCCACACTGTTTGCCCAGATTCAGCCCGGCGAACGATTGTATGGCGGATCAATTTCTTCACGCTTTGTACGGTCAAGCAGTGTATCCGGTAAAAATCTGGCCGATCAAAACGAATTATCTGTAGGATTAACGACAGGTAAATTCAGAAAGAACAACTGGTTTGTCGGCCTCAATCTGAACGCCGGCTTAAATGCTATCAATAGTGAATGGCCACAAGTTCCTCAAAATGATCCATCAAAATACCGGTACCGGTATTATTCAGCTGGTCTTAATCCATTTTTCAGAAAATACTGGGAACTGGATAAAATCCAGCTTTTTGTCGGAGCCGGTATAAATGCCGCGCTTATTAAAAGCTTCAGGAAAGAAAAAATCTTTCCTGCTAAAGAATATTCCCTTGTTGACTACTCTGACTTTTACCAGTTTAATATCGCACCAACATTTGAATTAGGGCTTAATTACTTTTTGACAAAGCACCTGGCTGTTCAGCTAAGCACGACATCCAACCGGTTTCCGGTCAGTTTCGGGGCTTTAAGTGCCGGATTGGTTTACTGGACCGGCGAACATCCATCGAATCCGGACGCTACTGCAACGGCTACTCAAACACAGAAAGGTAATTGGCTGATTGGCGGGACATTTTCAATGATGAACTCCAGATCCGCGATTCCCGGAGACGAAAATACCTACACTCCGAATACCTTTTCAGCCGGTTTATCAGTTGGCAATTTTGTGCATGACCGTACAATTCTGGGGCTGGAGGCATCGTACAGTTATAGCGAGAGCCGGTCAAGAGAATTAAACCGGTTTATTGGCAGTTACTATCAGATTGCTTTAACACCTTATGTGCAGACATATTGGCTGAACCGCCGCCTGACACCATTCCACCGCATTTCGGCAAGCTGGCTGAAAACACAGGACAAAAGCTACACAAATCTTAGCCTGAACGGTCAGATCGGACTTGCCTATATGCTGGGTGACCGGTTTATTCTTGAAACTACATTGGCTAATCTGGGCTTAAACTACCAGAAAATAGCCAGCGCAACTGAGAGTCTTGGCGGTAACGCCTCCGCTTCTTTAGGCAATCAGTTCGCTTTGCGCTATGTATTTCGGTAACACGCGGTAAGCCGTTTGTCCAATCCCTGTTAATCCGCTATTTTTGGCCTTCTGTGCATCACGGAAGGCCATTCTGTGGTGAGTTATGTGGTTAATAACACAGAATGCAGTTCTGTGGTACAACAAGATGGATTTACTGAAAGGAAAAGTTGCGTTAATTACCGGTGCCTCACGGGGAATCGGCCGGGCCATCGCCAGGCGTTATGCTCAGGAAGGGGCAGATGTGGCATTTACTTACCTGTCGAGTGTAGAAAAAGGACAGGCCCTCGAAGCTGAACTGAGCGAGTTCGGTGGCCGGGTGAAAGGCTATCGCTCCGATGCGTCGGATTATAAAGCCGCCGAAGACCTCATTTCGCAGGTTGTCGCTGACTTTGGCAAGGTTGATGTTGTGGTCAACAATGCCGGCATCACGCGGGATGGTTTGTTGATGCGGATGTCGGAAGAACAATGGGATACCGTTATCAACGTTAACCTTAAGTCGGTCTTTAACCTCACAAAAGCGGCCATCAAACCCATGATGAAAGCCAAGTCGGGGTCAATCATCAACCTGACATCGGTAGTCGGTCTGCGCGGAAACGCCGGCCAGGCAAACTATGCGGCCTCAAAAGCAGGTATTATCGGCTTTACCAAGTCGGTAGCGCTGGAACTGGGTTCGCGTAATATCCGCTCAAATGCCATTGCACCGGGCTTTATCGAAACCGAAATGACCGGCGAAATCAATGAAAAAGCCGTTGAAGAATGGAAGCAGTCGATCCCGATGAAGCGGGGCGGGCAGCCTGAAGAGGTAGCCGATGCCTGCGTTTTCCTCGCCTCTGACCTGTCACGGTACATTACCGGCCAAGTCTTGCAGGTCGACGGCGGAATGCTTACTTAATGGCGCGGAGCGGAGGGCATAGTGCAGGGAGCGTAGGGATGAGTGCGGTGAAAACTCGCTGCACCTTGCCCTCCGCCCGTTGCGCTAAGCCCTCCGCCCCACGCTCCCAAGCCAATACAACCTTTTATGAACATCATCTTTCAAACGTCACCGTGGTGGATACTGGCCTGCCTTGCTGTAGGTGCCATCTATGCTGCGGCCATGTACCAGCCCTTGCCGAATCAGACAACGGCAGGGAGCGTCAGCCAATGGGATAACACCGTACGGTATGCGCTGACAGCTCTGCGGTTTCTGGTGGTAAGCCTCCTGTGCTTTCTGTTCCTCAACCCGTTGGTGCGCAATGTCCGGTCGCTGACCGAAAAACCAAAGGTGGTATTGGCTGTCGATAACTCCGAATCGGTAGCGGCGGCGGGCCGGCCGGCCCTGAATACGGCCTTAACAAACGTGCAGCAACTCCGGCAGGAACTGGCCGACGAGGGGCTGGATGTATCGGTCCGGACATTCGGCGACACCATTACCGATGCCGACCTGACCCAGATTCCGTTTACCCAGCGGACAACCAACCTGTCGGGCCTGCTCTCAGACATTCGTTCTGACTACGAAGGCCGCCATTTAACCGATGTGGTGCTGGTCACCGACGGGATTTTTAACCAGGGCCTTTCGCCCACGTTCGGGCAATATCCGTTCGCCGTCCACACCGTGGGTCTGGGCGATACGATTCCCAAAAAAGACATTCAACTGAAAGGAATCATCGCCAACCGGATTGCTTATCTGGGGAATGAATTCCCGATTCAGGCCGAAATTACCAGCTTCGGTTTTCAGGGGCGGTCGGCAACGGTTGTCCTGAAGCAGGGCGGCCGCGAGCTCGGTCGTCAGCCGGTGAGTTTTGCGCAGAACGAAACCTTCAGTCAGGTATCGTTTAAAACAACGGCCACCCAGAAAGGGGTGCAGCATTACACCGTCGAAATCATTCCGCAGGCGGGCGAATTCAGCCAGAAAAACAACCGGCAGGACATTTATCTTGATGTGATTGACGGCCGCGAAAAGGTACTGTTACTGGCTGCGACTCCGCATCCGGACGTGAAAGCGTTGCGGGCCATCATCGAGAAAAATCAGAATTACGAACTCGATGTCCGGATTCTGACAAGTGCCGACGGACCGTTGAGCGTCGAAAAAACATACGATCTGATCATTCTACATCAGATTCCGGACAATGCCGGTGCAGGTACGGCCATCATGCAGCGGTTACTGGCTCAGAATACCACACCGGTGCTGTTTGTCCTGGGCAACCAGTCGGCTGTCGGGCCGTTCAATACATCGAATCCGGTGGTGCAGATCAATGCCCAGCCAGGACAGGGCGACAAGGTGACGGCCCGCCTGAATTCGACATTTAAGCAAATCAACGTAGATCCGGAGCGGCTGGACATCCTGAGTAAGTTTCCGCCGATGACCGCCCCCTACGGCGATTATAAACTATTGCCGGGCACCGAAGTGGTCTTGTGGCAGCAGGTGGGCACCGTGGCCACCAACAAACCGTTGCTGGCGTTGAACGTAACCGGCACCCGCAAGGCCGCCGTGCTGGCCGGTGAAGGCATCTGGCAATGGCGTCTGGAAGAATACGCCCTGACCGAAAAGCAGGAAATCGTCGATGAGCTGTTGCAGAAGGTGATTCAGCTGATTTCGGTGAAGGAAGACCGCCGGAAACTGCGGGTCTATCCGATCCGGAATGAGTTTCTGGTAGGCGAGAAGGTGGTGTTTGAAACCGAGCTCTACAACGATATTTACGAGCGGCTGTATGATAAACTGGTGACGCTCGAAATCACCGACGAAGGCGGGATTACCCGCAACTATACCTACACACCGACGCAGGACAACAGCCGTTTTGAAATCAGCCGGTTGCCGCAGGGCGCTTACCGGTACAAGGCAAGTGTAACGATCAATAACAAGGCCGAGCTATCGTCGGGGCAGTTTATTGTCCGCGACCTGCAGCTGGAAGCCACGAACACAACCGCTGATCACGCCATGTTGCGGCAGTTATCGCAGCAAACCGGCGGCCGTTTCTACAATGCGGCTTCGGTACAAAACATGGTGAAAGAAATTGTGGCGAAGAAAAGCCCGTCCCGCCTGACGAGTACGGAAGAACTGGACGAGCTCATCAACTGGCGCTGGCTGTTCTTTATGGTGCTTGGCCTGGCCGCCGCCGAATGGGGCGCGCGGAAGTATTTCGGGGGGTATTGATTGGTCAACTTCGGGGAAGTATTTTAGTGGTAGCACGACTCTCAGTCGTGCCACCACTTTTTATTTCTATTTTGGTAACTCCCCGAGGGTTCTAAACCGCCAGGCGGCCCTGCCTCGGGGAGTTTTAGTTTACAACAAACCTACTCCTCAAACAACCAGTCGGCCCCCTTGCGCGAAGCCAGCCCCGCGTCGAATGGTGTAATGGTATGCTTACCGTCGACGAAGCCGAGGACCAGACAGGCACCTTTGCCCAGTGTCAGCGCGTGGTCGCCCGCCGGAAAGGTATAGGCATGTACCTGAACCGGTGGCATATCCGATACGATCAGCGCGTTGGCAATCTTCACTTCTGCCTGACCATAATCGTTCGCACTGGCATCCGTCTCCAGATTCGGCTCGGGCAAATACGTCGTCTTATCGGTTGATTTAAAGAAGCCAACCAGCAGCTGCACCGGTTGTTTGGTACTGAAACGAACGACTGTCGGGGTCTCTGCCTGTGTTTTCATGGCATACGTCACACCCGTCAGGGCTTGCAGGGCCGGGCTAACGGCCTGAATCGTATTGGGTTTATCCGAAAACGGGCGCTGGTCGTTGGCCATCGCATAACCCTCGCCGGTCAGCGTGACAGCCGCTTTTGGTAGTACAGTACTTGTCAGGGTATTGGTCGTGGTCGCGGGCGAAGTCCGGAGTTTCGCGAGGTTCTTTTTGAAGGTTGCTAATTCCGTTTCGTAATGAGGCAGCAATTCCACCCACGTTTTATTCGTACCGTCATTACCGCCAATCGGAACACGCCGCTGCTGGGTCTGCATGCTGTTAGCATACAGATAAGTATCGCGGGTCAGGTCGGCCAGCTTCCGGAAGTGGACCAGACTTTGCTCCAGATGCGGTACGGACTTTTCTAAATCCGACACATCCTTCGAATAGGAGTAGCGCAGGACGAGCGTGGCGGCTTTAACCTTTTCGGCATAAAAATCTGCCAGCGCCTGATAGCAATAAATATCGTTGCGGAGCCGGTCAAACTCAGCTTTGTTTTGCCGGACAAACGGCGTAGCGCGGTCAATCGCTTCGACGGCCAGTTTCCCGTGCCGGACTACCTCATCGACAATCTGCGGGGGCGTTTCGCCGGTATGTGGCTGTTTCTTCCATTCTTTTTCGGCCCATTCAATCAGCATTTCGCCCTCGGGGCCGTCGGAGGTATAGAGGTCGGGCCAGACGCGGTATTTGTAGGGGTTCACCAGCTGGCTCACAAACATGCCGAGCGTCAGGGTTTGCCGGTTGCCGTTCGTAATGCCGAAGCGACGCAGCAGTTTGGGCGCAATCTCACCCGCCTGCTCGTAGGCCTCCAGAATGTCCTGACCGTGTTTCCGGGTGCCATAGATGCCGTCCAGCCTGGCCGACCAGTAGGCCACTTCGTCGGTGCGGTTACGGTGACAGTTCCATGCGTAGCGGCCCCATGCTTCGTACCAGATCCAGTCGCGGTCAATCTGGAGCTGCCGGGGTGATACTTTGTCTGCCGTATAAGGCCAGTCCCAATACGAGGCTTCGGGGTAGAGATGCAGCCCGTTGGCGCCGTGGATCGCATGCATGGCCTGTACGCTTTTCTGGATAAAGTCGGCCGAACCATAGCGGAAAGGCTCCAGATTAGCCAGAATATGCACGTTGTCGATGTGGGTTGAGCCAAGGCGGCTCAGGTCGCGGTGCATTTCTGCCCACGGTCCGCGTGGGGTGTAGGTGGTTAGTGCTTCGCCGTTGTATTTGTTTTCGGTATACAGGTTTTTGTACAGCGGCAGGGCGGCTTTCATCACCATTTGCGGGTTGGTATCGTGACCACGCAGTACAATCGGTGGTTCATCGGTTTTCCCCAGCGCCTGCAACCCGTCCTTTACGCCGGGAATAATGGTTTTCGTGAACCATTCCACATCCATTTCGTCGCCTTCCATGGCCTCGCCCAGGGCAATCAGCAGACCCACATTCGGGTATTTTTCGACAAAGGCCGCAATCGATTTACGGGTGTAATCGGCAATGACCGGAATAATCGGCCGTTTCCGGTCCTGGGTTTTGAGGTTATGCTTTTCAGCAAACGGCTTCGATACGATGATGTTATAAAACATCTGAATGACCCAGATACCCCGCTTGTCGGCCTCTTCGGTCAGGAAACGGAACATATCTTCGTTCTTTTTAAATGTCGCATCGTCGACCTCAACCGCATACGGATAGTCTTTGAGCCGCACGAGGGATGCAAACGGGTGACCGTTCCAGAGGTAAAGCGAGTTCATCCGGTTGTCGGCCAGCATATCCAGGTAGCGTATCCAGAGAGCCTTATCGTAGAACCAGGGAAAGTTTTCGGGTGTATAGGGGTATTCGTACACATTCCGCCCCGGCAGGTAAGTCGTTTTCTGAACGCCGATACAAGCCCCGCGCAGGACCATTTCGGGCTGATCGGCTTTACGCCAGTTGGCCGGCCAGGCTTTCCGGCCGGTAATTTCGCGGGCGAGTTCCAGGCAGCCGTATAGCGTACCCGAGGGGTCGGCTCCGGCCACAACGAAACCTTGCGGCGTTGGCTGTACCAGAAAGCCTTCCTTGCCCGGCATCTGCACCGGAGCCGGCAACACGTTCTGAACTATTTTGTCTGTGAACGAGCCGAGCAGAATTGTTTTGCCGCTGACCGGGCTGTTGCCGGTGCTGACGGTGTAGCCGGTTTGTTCAAGGGCGTTTTTCAGCCGGTCGGCGCCGAACCGGACCCGTGCATGCGGATTGGCCGGCAGCACAATCCGGACGTTTTCGGCAACGGCTGCTGCGCCGCAGAGCATGGCCGCCAGCCATATCAAAAAACTATAGTGTCTGTTGTATCGCATAGTCTACAGATCGCATTAAACTCTGTTCTCGCCACTAATCATTCCGAAAAGTTTTCCTGACATGTTAAATTGATTCATACCACATAGCCACATAGAAAACAAAGAATTTTCAATCTCTTATGTGCCCTATGTGACTATGTGGTAAACGAATCATTGGCCCAACTGCTTCAGCTTTGCGTCGGCAACGCGGGTGTTGAGTTTCACGCGGACCATGCCCATCGGGTGATACCGCTGCTTTTTATCGATGGCGGCATACACGACCGTGAACTCGTCGTTGCCTTCCGGAATCAGGCAGAGCGGCGTCCGCATGATGTCCCACCATTTCTTCACCTTCGTATGAATCGGGAAATAATGCGCTTCGGTCCAGTGGATGCCATCTTTCGAAAGCGAATAGCCGAACATATTCGGCAGATGCAGGCCCCAGTCATCGGGTCCGCCGTCGAACATGGCAATGTACAGGCCATTGGGTAACCGGCTGATCAGCGGATTTTCGATAAACCACGGATGCATTGACCGGACCGGATTGATGGTCGTGTCCATCCGGACCCACGGCCCTTCGAGGGTATTCGACTGCGCCAGCCCGATCAGCCAGCCTTGTTTCGGCTTGTCCGGATAATCTGACCACTTGGCCCACGGGAAAGCCCCGCCGTAGAGACTCAGCCACTTATCACCGACTTTATACGGGAAAAACGAATCGACACCCTGCCGGCCTTCCCACAGTTGCGAGTCGAGGCCGGGCTCCATCACAATGCCCAGATCGCGGTAAGGTCCGCCGATGCCGTCCATGCCTTCTTTGACAGATTCACACCGCCAGATGCGGCCGAAGGAGTGGTTGGGATGAATGGTTTTGTGGCAGGTGTAGGCCAGGTAAAAGCCGTTCCAGCGGTTGGTTTTTTCGTTAAACACCGGCATATACGACCAGATGGCCCCGCGGCGGTCATTCATCGGATTGTCATCGTCGGTGATGGCATACACGCCGCTTGCCTGGTAAATGGTCGACTGCCGGGTCCAGTGAATGGCGTCGGTGCTGGTCCAGTGCCCGATGCGGGTTTTGATCCGGTCGTAATAAGCCGGCATACCCTGCTCACCGGCCCGCTCGGTCGGGAACATATGGTAGGTATTGCCGATCTTCGCGCAGGCTCCACCCTCGAAGCCGCCCTGAATCCCCTCGGTGCCCGGCATGCCATTGGCCACAACCGGTGTATCCGGACCACCGACAATGTCGAACAACGGTTCTTCTTCGGAAAAGCCTTCGACAATATAAGGCTCCCACAACCGCCCGTCGGGATAACCCGCGTCGCGGGGGCTCAGGGGCTGACCGGCTTTGATAACCCCCAGCACAATAAACGGCTCATTAACCGGCTGAATGACCTGTTTTCCGCGCGCAAAGGGGATAGCATACACATCTACGCGTGGCATACCCGTGACGGTTACCCCGTTGGTCAGTACCGGACGCTGGTTAAGCAAGGTAACCGGCTGCGCCTGTCGCGTTGAGTCGCGGAACAGCCCGATCAATACCTTGACCGGCTGCGTTACCTGAATGGTCAGCGGCTGACCACCGGCCGTTTCCGGCATCTGAATACCGGTCAGACCGGTCAGTTCGGCCGGAATACGCACCAGACAGTTCCGCTGACCACGGAAAACGTGGCCCATTTCGGCGGTTTTAAACATTTTGGCCGTTGGCGAAACGACCGTAAACGGAGCTTCCTGCCAGCGGGCGGGAGCTTGCTGACCGATGGCCTGCGCTGACCACAGGAGGAGGAGCAACAGCAGCAGCCGGTACTTATTCGGTGTCAATGCGGAACACATACGCAGCAATATCAGAAGGAGTTCGGGTTTTCGGAGGAATGGTAATTGTCAGACCGGTGTCGGTCAGGTTGGTGGTGCAGGGTTCGAGGTTTTTCAGCCCCAGCACATTCACCGCTTTCAGGCGGCCGCCCAGACTGGCGGGTGTAATCTCTTTCAGGGACAGCGACTGACCGGCGCCCGGCCATGCCATCGCAATGGCGTAAACGGTTTTGCCCTTGCGGGTGTAGTAAATCTGCTGGCCACCGGCCGTTTTCTCGCCGTAGACACTGAACGGCCGGGTTTCGTACACCGACTCGCCGAATGACCACATCCACCGGCCGATTTTATACACCACCTGTTTCTGGTCTTCGGGGAACGTGCCGTCGGCTTTCGGTGACAGGTTCAGCAGCAGCTGCCCGTTTTTGCTGACCACTTCCACGATTTTCCGGACAATGTCTTCGGCCGTGCGGATTTCCATACCGTCGGTATAACCCCACGAAAACGAAAAGCCGGTACCGATGGAGTAATCGCACAGCCAAGGGGTTTCGATAATGCGGTCGGGATTGGTATTTTCGTGGTCTTCCATACCGATGCCTTTCGGAATGTCTTCGCCTTTGTAAGTGACGATCACATCCTGCTTACGGGCGGCTGCCGCATTGAAGTAATGGGCCAGATAGCTCTGTATGTTCTTTTCCGGCACCTGTTCCAGCCAGGCATCGTGGTAAATAATGTCAGGGTGGTAGTTATCGACCAGTTCGTTGCATTTATCCATCCACATCTTGTCCCAGTCTTCTTTTTTCATGGGCGACCCGTAGAGTTTGGCGTATTTCGGATCGGCACCCGCCCAACCGGGCTTGAGCTTGACGTTGGTGTAGTTCAGCTCGTGGTGCAGCGACGTAAAAAACTTCATATTACGCTTTCGGATGGCGACGGCCAGTTCGCCGACCACATCGCGGTGCGGACCCATATCTTTTGCATTGAACGGGGTGAGTTTGCTGGCCCACATCGAAAACCCGTCGTGGTGTTCGGCAACCGGTCCGGCAAAGCGGGCTCCTCCCTTCTGGAACAATTCGGCCCATTCGTCGGCGTTAAAGCGTTCGCCTTTAAACATCGGAATAAAGTCGTGATAGCCGAATTTGGTCAGGGGACCATAGATGGCCACATGCCGTTTGTGCGTACCCAGTTTGGCATAATCAGCTTCGTTATGCATGTGCTGGATGTAGTGCTCATTATTATAGGCAGGCACTGCATAGACGCCCCAGTGGCAGTAAATCCCGAATTTAGCATCCCGTATCCATTCCGGAACACCGGTATGCTTCCCGAGCGATTGCCAGGTCGGCTCATATGGTTTCTGTACGGCCTGACCGTGCGTTACCCGGCAAATAAAGAGAAAAAGGATAGCGGCAAGGATAGGTTTTACGCGCATAAATGATCTGAAAAAGGCGATTATGCATTAAAGGTAGGGCGGATTAAAATAGCCCGGGAGGGGATTGATAATATCATACAATCTGTCGAAAAAATGATATAGATATTACCCTTTTTTTTAGCCTTATTTTGAGTTCATTATACTTTCTAATCGTTTGCCCTTATCGGCCGTTGTGCAATAACGCGGAAAAAACAAGAACGATCATTGGCTGGCGTGACCTGGTTCGAGCGATAAACCGATAGCCAATCTTACTATAAAACTGACATGAAAAAACGTTTGGTCCCTATTCTCTTTGCCGTCCTGACGGGTAGCCTTCAACACGTGGCGAAGGCGCAGTATCCGACCATTCCGCCTGATGTACAGAAGGCGAGTGACGCGCTGCTGGACGAAGCCCGCCGCCAGTCGGATATTGCCTGGCGAAAGGCCTGGCCGATTATCCAGAAGGAGGCACGGGAAGGTAAACCATATATTCCGTGGGCCGCCCGTCCGGTCGATTTACCGCAGGCGTCAATCCCTGCCTTTCCGGGTGCAGAGGGCGGCGGTGCTTACTCATTCGGTGGCCGGGGCGGTAAAGTATACGTCGTAACCAGCCTCGAAGACAGCGGACCGGGAACCCTCCGTGACGCTTGTGAACAGGGTGGTGCACGGTTCGTTGTATTTAACGTAGCGGGCATTATTCGCCTGAAAACGCCGCTGATTATCAGGGCTCCATACATTACCATTTCCGGGCAGACAGCCCCGGGCGACGGCGTTTGCGTAGCCGGTGAGTCGGTCTGGATCAACACCCACGACGTGGTTATCCGCTTCATGCGTTTTCGTCGGGGCGAGACCTTTGTCGGCCGCCGCGATGACTCCATCGGCGGTAACCCGATCGGCAACATCATGATCGATCACGTGTCGGCAAGCTGGGGACTCGACGAGAATATGTCGATGTACCGCCATATGTATAACGACAGTACCGGGAAGGCCCTGGAAGATAAACTGGGGACGGTAAACATCACGATTCAGAACTCGATTTTCTCGGAAGCACTCGATACCTGGAACCACGCATTCGGCAGTACCCTGGGTGGTGAAAACTGTACGTTCATGCGCAACCTCTGGGCCGATAATGCAGGCCGGAATCCGTCGATTGGCTGGAACGGTATTTTCAACTTTGCCAACAACGTCATCTTCAACTGGGTGCACCGGTCAATTGATGGGGGCGACTATCGGGCAATGTACAATATTATCAATAACTACTTTAAACCGGGCCCGCAGACACCAACCAGCAGCCCGCTGGCTTACCGGATTCTGAAACCGGAATCGGGCCGCAGCAAACTGGGTTACCTAACCTTTGGCCGGGCCTATGTCAACGGCAATATTGTTGAAGGCAACGACCGGGTAACAAAAGACAACTGGGACGGCGGGGTACAGGTCGAAGACCTGGCCAATGCCGGTAAATACAAAGACGAGATCTACTGGAAAGAACCGTTGCCAATGCCCGCGATTACCATTCTGCCGACAAAAGACGCATTCGGGTATGTACTGTCAAATGCCGGTGCCACGCTGCCGAAGCGTGATCCGGTGGATGCGCGGATCGTGGAGCAGGTCCGGACCGGTAAAATCAGTTACCTGCCAAACGTAAAGCTGCCGGAAACGCAGTTCAAGCACCGCCGTCTGCCGATCGACTCGTACAAAAACGGCATCATCACCGACATCAGTCAGGTGGGGGGCTATCCGGAATATAAGGGTACACCGTACGTGGATTCGGACAGCGACGGTATGCCCGACAGCTGGGAATCGAAAAACGGCCTGAACCCGAAAGATGCCTCGGATGCTGCTAAGGTGCGGGGCAAGGACGGCTATACCAACATTGAAGTGTATCTGAATAGTGTAGTGCCGGTGGCTCAGGTAAAACCGGGTAAATAGTCTGGTTACGCTGGTACCACATAGCCACATAGAAAAACAAAGAAGCTGACGCTCTTATGTGCCCTATGTGGCTATGTGGTAAGTCAATACAAGCACGGATTTAACATAAGTTGCCCGTGTTTGGCCGCTTTTAGTATAACAATCGTATGAATAAGGTCAGATTCCTGACAGGACTTGTTGCCGGTTTGCTGCTGCTGCCCGTTATGGGATGGGCGCAAGGGAAAAAGCCCGTGCCGGTACCACCCGTGGCTGCCACGCGGGATGGACATTTGACCTATGCCCCCGATGACCGGGGTAACCGCATTCCGGATTTTTCGTATGCCGGTTATCAGGCGGGGGAACAGCCTGTTCCAGCAGCAACGATCAGGGTGGTCGTGCCGGCCAAAAAGGGCGATGCCACGCGGCGCATTCAGGCCGCGCTGGATTACGTAGCCACATTGCCGGTTGGCGCGGATGGTTTACGTGGTGCTGTGCTGCTTGGTAAAGGTGTGTTTGAGGTAGCCGGCAATCTCCGGATTACCGCTTCAGGCGTTGTCCTGCGGGGTTCGGGTGTGACAGCAACGACCATCCTCGGAACAGGTATTTCGCGGGAGAGCATCATCGCGGTTACGGGTAAGCCGGACCGCCGGACACGGACGGCTGTGCGGATCACCAATGCCTATGTGCCGGTTAATGCCCGTGAGGTTCAGGTAGCGGCGGGGCATGGCTTTGCGGCCGGTGACGCCGTACGGATTCAGCGGCCGTCGACCAAAGAATGGATTCAGACGCTGGGAACGGATCATTTCGGCGGTGGTGTAACCGCCCTGGGCTGGAAACCCGGTCAGCGCGACCTTTTCTGGGACCGGACCGTCGTGGCTGTTCAGGGTAATTTCCTGACCCTGGACGCCCCGCTGACAACGGCCCTGGACTCAACATACGGAGGCGGGTTGCTCGCCGCCGCTGACCGGAGCGGCCGGGTGCAGCAGGCCGGTATCGAAAATCTGCGTCTGGAATCAACCATTGATAAAAACCAGCCCAAAGACGAAGAACACCGCTGGACTGCCATCACGCTCGAAAACGTGCAGGATGCCTGGGTCCGGCAGGTGACGTTTGTTCATTTTGCCGGTTCGGCGGTAAATGTACAGGAGACAGCCCGCCGGATTACGGTAGAAGACTGTCAGTCGCTGGCGCCGGTGTCGGAAATCGGCAACGAGCGCCGGAATACGTTTTACGTGAAAGGGCAGCAGGTACTTTGCCAGCGCCTGTATGCCGAGGCGGGTTACCACGATTTTGCCGTCGGGTATTGCGCCGCCGGTCCGAACGCCTTTGTGCAGTGCGAATCGCATTTGCCGTACAGTTTCAGCGGCGGTATTGACAGCTGGGCGTCCGGCGTGTTGTTCGACATTGTTAACGTCGACGGCCATGCTCTGCGGTTTGCCAATCTGGGACAGGACGGGCAGGGGGCAGGCTGGGCCGTGGCCAACAGTGTGTTCTGGCAGTGCAGCGCCGCCCGCGTTGAAAACGCCCGGCCACCAACCGCGCAGAACTGGGCGTTCGGAACATGGGCCCAATTCAGCGGTGATGGCTACTGGGATATGTCGAACGAGCACATCCAGCCCCGCAGCCTCTATTATGCTCAGCTCCGTGAACGGCTCGGCGCAACCGTCGCCAGCCGTGCTGTACTGCTGCCGGTCGAATCCGAAGCCTCAAGCAGTCCTAAAATTGAGGTAGCTGCTGCCCTGACCAGACAGGCCGTTAACCCGGCTCCGACGCTGACCGCGTTTATCGACGCCGCTGCATCGCGTCAGCCGATTCTTGTTGAATCGTCGGCCAGGACAATTGATGCTATCGGCATACCGGCCGCACCCGTTCCGGCGCTGGCAGGTGGCATGCAGATCCGGCAGGGTGTACTGGTACGGGGCAATACCCTGCTGACCGGTCGCCGCCAGGAAGTGCCGTGGTGGAATGGCAGTGCCCGTCCGCACGGGCTGGTGGGGGCTAAACCGCACATTACCCGCTTTGTGCCGGGTATGACCGGCCGTGGCCTCACCGACGATCTGGAAGCCATGACGGATTCCATGAAGCAGACGAATACAACCGTGATTGACCACAATTACGGCTTATGGTATGAGCGCCGCCGCGACGATCATGAGCGTATCCGGCGGATGGACGGCGAAGTATGGGCGCCCTTCTACGAACTGCCTTTTGCGCGCAGTGGGAAAGAAACGGCCTGGGACGGGCTGAGCAAATACGACCTGACCCGCTACAACAGATGGTACTGGGGGCGGCTGAAGCAATTCGCCGATCTGGCCGATCAGAAAGGGCTGGTGCTGATGCACGAGAACTATTTTCAGCACAACATTATTGAAGCCGGTGCCCATTATGCTGATTTCCCGTGGCGGCCCGCCAATAATATAAACAATACCGGCTTTCCGGAACCGGTGCCCTACGCGGGCGATAAACGGATTTTTATGGCTGAGCAGTTTTACGACGTGACCCATCCGGTGCGCCGTGCTCTGCACAAGGCCTACATCCGGCAATGTCTGAACAATTTTACCGGTAATACGGGTGTGATTCAGCTGATCAGCGCCGAGTACACCGGCCCGCTGTCGTTTGTGCAGTTCTGGCTGGATACGATTCAGGAATGGGAGCGCGAAACCGGCAAGCCGGTGACCATCGGCCTCAGCATAACCAAAGATGTGCAGGATGCCATTCTGGCCGACGCCAAACGGGCCGCCGTCATCGACCTGATCGACATCCGCTACTGGCATTATCAGGCAAACGGCGCGGCCTATGCACCAGCTGGCGGACAGAATCTCGCTCCCCGGCAGCATGCCCGGCTGACCCCGCCGAAAAAGACCTCGTTTGAGCAGGTATACCGGGCGGTGCGTGAGTACCGTACACAGTTCCCGGCCAAAGCCGTGACGTATTCGGGGGATAGCTACGACAGCATGGGCTGGGCCGTGTTACTGGCCGGCGGCTCGCTGCCGAATATTCCGCCGGTGGCCGATCCGCAGTTTGCGGCGGAGGTGGCTGCTATGAAGCCGCTGACGCTGCCGGATCAACCGGCAAATTTGTGGGCGATGGCCCACGAAAAAACCGGACTGGTGATTTACACCGAAACGGCGGGGCCGGTGACACTGAATCTGTCAGCCATGCCGGGAACCTACACCGTTAAGCGTATTCATCCGAAAACCGGCGTCGTTATTACGCTGCCGGAACCGGTAAAAGGTGGCGATCCGGTAACGGTAGCGGGCGAGGGCGTGATCTGGCTCAGGAAGATTAAAGAGATGTAATAAGTGATGCATACAACAAAAAAAATACTGGTTTTTCTCCTGCTGCTGGCGGTTTGTGCGCCGGCAGGCCTTGCGCAGCTGAAGCCATTGAAGGTGTCGGCCAACGGGCGTTTCCTGCAAACGGCCGATGGTAAGCCATTCTTTTGGCTGGGTGATACCGGCTGGTTGCTTTTTTCAAAATTAGACCGGCAGGAGGCAGAGACGTACCTCGAAAACCGCCGGCAAAAAGGCTTTAACGTGGTGCAGGTGATGGTGCTGCATACGCTGAAAGTACAGAATGCATACGGGGATTCGGCCCTGATCAATCAGAATGTGGCAACACCACGGCTGACCAAAGGCAGTTCACCGGCCGACGCGACGGAGTACGACTATTGGGATCACATGGATTTTGTGATTGACAGGGCGGCTCAAAAAGGGATTTACATGGCACTGGTGCCGGTCTGGGGCTCTAATGTGAAGTCGGGGCATGTGAGCCGGCAGCAGGCAAAAACCTATGCGGCGTTTATTGCGAACCGCTACAAAAACCGGTCGAACATCATCTGGCTAAACGGCGGTGACGTGCGCGGGGCTGACTCGCTGGCTACCTGGAACCTCATCGGGGAAACCATCAACCGCATAGACCCGAATCACCTGATTACGTTCCATCCGCGAGGACGGGCGTCATCGACCGAATGGTTTCACAATGAGCCCTGGCTGGACTTCAACATGGTGCAGTCGGGTCATAAAAGCTACGCACAGGATACCGTATCGACCGATAAGGTGCATTACGGCGAAGATAACTGGCGGCATATGCAGTATGACCTGTCGCTGAAACCGACAAAGCCGACCGTAGATGCCGAACCGTCGTACGAAGACATTCCCCACGGGCTGCATGATTTCGGGCAAACCCGATGGACGGCGGCCGATGTGCGCCGGTATGCTTACTGGTCGGTACTGGCCGGTGGCTTTGGCTATACCTATGGCCACAATTCGGTGATGCAGATGCATAAGGATGCGGATAACACCGGCGACTTTGGGGCTAAAACCCTTTGGCGGCCCGCCCTCGACGCAGAAGGTGCCGGACAGATGATTCACCTGAAAAACCTGCTGCTGTCGAAGTCGTTTTTCGACCGCGTACCGGCGCAGGAGCTGATTGCGAAGCAAGGCGAACGGTATAACCGGCTGGTTGCCAGTCGGGGGGCTGCCTATGCACTGGTATACACCTATACCGGCCGCGACATGGAACTGAATATGGGGCAGTTGCCGGGCAAAACCCTGGCCGCGTCGTGGTTCGATCCGCGTACCGGCAAGTCAACGGCCATCGGTTCGGTGTCGAACACTGGTGTTCAATCGTTTAATCCGCCAGGTGAGCCGGCCAACGGCAATGACTGGGTACTGGTTCTGGAGGCAAAATGAGAAAAATCGCCGCCATCCTGATCGGGGCAATGCTCTGCGGAGCCTGTTCGCCGAAAGCGTATCTGTTTACGTCGTTTCACGAACCGGCAAACGAAGGTCTCCGGATGTTGTACAGTACCGACGGGTATCACTGGACTGACCTGAACCGGACTTTGCTGAAACCGGCCATCGGTCAGCAGAAAGTGATGCGGGACCCGTCGATGGTGCAGGGGCCGGACGGTACCTTTCACCTCGTCTGGACCAGCAGCTGGAAAGGCGATAAGGGCTTTGGCTATGCCAGCTCAAAAGACCTGATACACTGGTCGGAACAGCGTTTTCTGCCGGTGATGGCGCATGAACCAACGACGGTCAACGTCTGGGCACCGGAACTGTTTTACGATGAGGCCACCCGTGAATTTGTCATTATCTGGGCCTCCACGGTACCGTATCGCTTTGAGAAAGGCGTTGAAGACGAGCTGAATAATCACCGGATGTATTACACAACCACCCGTGATTTCAAGACGTTTTCGCCGGCAAAGCTTTTCCTGGACCCAGGTTTCAGTGTGATTGATGCGGTGATCGTCAATCGGAAAGCCGCTGATTATGTGCTGGTCCTGAAAGACAATACGCGGCCGAACCGGAACATCAAAGTGGCCTTCGGAACGCAGGCGACCGGACCGTATACCGCTGTGTCGGAAGCTTTCACGAAAAAGTTTTACCGAAGGCCCGTCAGTCGTCAATACCGGCAAGGAATGGCTGATCTATTTCGATTCGTATCAGGATAAAAAATACGGTGCAGTCAGCACAACCGATTTTAAAACCTTTGCCGATGCGTCGGGCCGCGTGAGTGTTCCGGAAGGCCACAAGCATGGGACGATTCTGCGGGTAAAAAGGCGTGTGCTGACGAGGTTGTTAAGGGGTGTTGATTAATAGTTTGTTAGTCGAATAGTCAGGCGCTTTTTGCACAAATGCATATACCACATAGCCACATAGAAAAACATAGATTTTCTGTCTCTTATGTGCCCTATGTGCCTATGTGGTATAAAATCAGTTGTTCCTGAGGCACTACTTAACAGGAGATAAAAACATGGAAAAAACGCATACACATCCTCTGCCTGATTCTGTTGTTCTGCGGCCCGCAGTTGTGGGCGCAGGATACGGTCCGGTATACCGGCACAACGCTGTCGAACGTGGATTACCACCACGGTCAGCTAAGTCCGGTAGTCGGGGTGCATAACATACAGGTCTTCCGTGCGAACCGCGAACATCCGGAGTGGGCAGGCGGCAACAACTGGACGTATAACCACGCGCCGATGCTGGCCTACTGGAATAATACCTTTTACCTCCAGTACCTGAGCAATCCGGTTGGCGAGCACGTGCCGCCGGGGCAGACCCTGCTGATGACCTCGAAAGACGGCTATACCTGGACCAAACCGGCTGTTATTTTTCCAATTTACCGCCTGCCCGACGGCTTCAAAAAAGCGGGGCGGCCGGAAGTGGCCAACAAACTGGATGCGGTCATGCACCAGCGGATGGGCTTTTCCGTGGCGAAAAACAAGCGGCTGCTGACGCTGGCCTTCTATGGCATTGTCATGGGTCCGAAAGATGATCCGAACGACGGTAACGGCATTGGCCGGGTGGTGCGCGAAATCAACGCCGATGGCAGCATGGGCCCGATTTACTTCATCCGTCACAATTCGTCGTGGGATGCCGCTAAATCGGCGTATCCGTTTTATACGACCTCAAAGGATAAAGGCTTTGTGGAGGCGTGTAACGAGTTGCTGGCCAATCCGTTAAATGATGCAGCAGTGGGTCGAAGAAGCCGACCGCAACGACCCGCTTGTCCCGCTCAAAAAAGAAGTAAAGGCGTTCAGCTACTACCATTTGCCCGATGGCCGGGTAGTGGGTTTATGGAAACATGCCCTGACTTCGATCAGCAGCGATAACGGGAAAACATGGGCCTACAGTCCGCTGCGGGCACCTGGTTTTGTCAACAGTAACGCGAAAATCTGGGGACAACGGACGGGGGACGGCCGCTATGTGACCGTCTACAACCCGTCGGAGTTCCGCTGGCCGCTGGCCCTATCGACCAGCACCGACGGCCTGAATTACACGAATCTGTTGCTGGTAAACGGCGAAATCTCGCCCATGCGCTACGGAGGTGCCTACAAATCATACGGCCCGCAATACGTGCGCGGCATCGAAGAAGGGAACGGCACGCCGCCCGACGGCAACCTGTGGGTGACCTACAGCATGAACAAGGAAGACATCTGGGTGTCAAAAATTCCGGTGCCTGTCTCGGATGTTGTGACGACGCATGCTAACGAAGACTTCAATATACTGCCAACTGGTAAGGAGCTGACAAACTGGAACATTTACAGCCCGGTACAGGCGACCGTAAAGATCGAAAAGCAACCGGATGGGACCAAAGCGCTGGTGCTGCGCGACAAGGATAAGTTCGAGTATGCAAAGGGCCGAACGCGTGATTCCGGAGTCCAAAAAGCTGACCGTTGATTTTACAGTGGTGCCGCAGCAGGCGAACAAAGGAACGTTACAGATTGAATTTCAGGACGAAAAGGGGACACCTGCCGTGCGGCTGATGTTCGACGCCGACAGCACCTTCAAGGCCAAAGTCGGCTACCGCGATTTCGGGGATTCAGAAATACGAAGCTGGTAAGTCGTACGATATCCGCGTTGAGCTGGACCGTGGCGAAACGCATGTTTACGATCTCAGTGAACGGGCAGGCCAAAGGCACCCGACTGTTTTTTGCGCCGGTTGCGTCGTTCCGTCGTGTGGTGTTCCGGACCGGCGGTGTGCGCCGTTTCCCGGATGCCGACACACCGACCGACCAGGCCTACGATCTGCCCAATGCCGGTGAGCAGGACCCCGAAGCTGTATTTGTCATTAAACGATTTTAGTAGTAAAGAGTGAAAGACTGAAAGAGCGAAAGAGTGACCGCTGCGCGTTGCCAGCCGTACTAAGCGTCCCGCTCTTTCCACTCTTTATCTCTTTCGCTCTTTAAAAAAGACATGATCCGAATCCTCCTTATACTGAGCCTGTTGATGGCGGCCCGCGTAGACGGGGCCGTGGTGTTGCCGCGGATTCTGGGGCACAACATGGTCTTGCAACGAAACAAGCCGCTGACGATCTGGGGTAAAGCCGCCGCCGGTGAGCGGGTATCGGTGCAGTTTGCCGGTCAGCGGCCCGAAACAACAGCCGATGCACAGGGACGCTGGCAGGTGGTCCTGCAACCGCTGACAGCGTCGAATGTACCCGCTACTATGATAATCAGCGGTAGCAATACCATCCGGCTGGAAAACATTCTGGTTGGGGAGGTATGGCTGTGCTCAGGGCAGTCGAACATGGAGTTTACGATGCGGAAAAACAGCAAGGTGAAGCGGCCGGTGGTCGATGGCCCGAATCCGGTTGATGAACTGGACTACGCCCAAAAATCCGGATATCCGCATTTTCCTCGTGAACCGCAAGGAGCTGATCAAGCCGGATTCGCTGCATCGGGGCTGGAGCGTTGCCCGTGATTCGGCCTTGCGGGCATTTTCGGCACCGGCCTACTTTTTTGCTAAAGAGCTGCAAAAGCGGTTGCAGGTGCCCGTCGGGGTAATTTCGTCGGCCGTGCCGGGGAGCCGGATCGAACCGTGGGTTTCGGAAGAGGGCTTTCGTGCCGAACCGTTTTTTGCGTCGCAGAAACTGGAAGGTGAACCGGGTAAGTTCTATGAGCCCATGATCCGGCCGCTGGTACCGTTCGGAACTGGCGGGTTTTCTGTGGTATCAGGGTGAGTCAAACTGCTTCCTGAACGAGACCACGACCTATGCCCAAAAGATGAAAGCCCTGATTACCAGTTGGCGGAATGCCTGGCAGGAAACCGGGTTGCCGTTTTACTATGTCTCTATCGCCCCGTTTACCTACTCAGAATCGAAGGGGAATAAAGTGGTACTGACCAAAGAAACGCTGCCTGCCTTCCGGGAGGCACAGGAATGGGTGCTGCAATTGCCCAACACCGGCATGATTGTCACGACGGATCTGGCTGACGACCTGACGGACATTCACCCGTCTTACAAGTGGGAAATTGGCCGGCGGCTGGCATTGGTGGCGCTGCATAAAACATACGGCCTTACGGATGTAGCTGCTTCGGGACCAACCTTCCGGCAAATGAAACGAAAGGCGAATGCCGCTGTACTAACGTTTGACAATCAGGGAAGTGGCCTGATCAGCCGCGACGGTCAGCCGCTGACGGGGTTTGTCGTTGCGGGCAAAGACGGCGTCTTTCATCCGGCACAGGCGGTCATTGACGGCAATACGGTGGTGGTCCGCTCCGGCGACGTGCGAAAGCCGGTAGCGGTGCGCTTTGGCTGGGACGAAGCGGCGCAACCGAATTTTAATCAACAAAGAAGGCTTACCGGCCCGACCGTTCCGGACCGATAATCCGTTGGTCGGGGCCCTTGAATTAACGAACATGAAACGAGCGTGTCTACTTCTGATTACCCTGATGGGGTTCTGGCTGAATGCCTTCGCGGCGACGGATACCGGCGTGTCGGCGGGGCAGCTGCGGTGCGAACTGCTGACGAATCCCGAAGGCATTGACGCGGTGCGGCCGCGGCTGAGCTGGGTAATTGCCGGGCCGGGCCGGGGCATTGTGCAGACGGCCTGTCAGGTACTGGTTGCGTCGAGCGCCGAAAAACTGGCGGCCAACGAAGGCGACCTGTGGGATTCCGGAAAGATGAATACCGACCAAAGTCTGCACGTAGCCTATGCCGGTAAGGCGCTGAAAAGCCGGACACGCTGTTTCTGGAAAGTGAAAGTCTGGACGAGTCGTGGCGAAACCGCGTGGAGCGAACCGGCTTACTGGAGCATGGGGCTGCTGCATTATGTCGAATGGAAAGGCCGCTGGATCGGGCTGGACCGCGCCTTTGCGTGGGATGATGAAAAGACCTTTGCCCGGCTTTCGGCGCGGTATTTCCGGAAAGAGTTTACGGCTAAAAAAGACATCCGTCAGGCAACGGCTTATATCATCGGCCTTGGCCTGTACGAACTGTACCTGAATGGTCAGAAAGTTGGTGATCAGGTGCTGGCTCCCGGGCCGACAGACTACACACAAGGCGTCAAATACAATGCGTTTGATGTGACAAAACTGCTGAAAAACGGGACCAATGCCATTGGAACTGTACTCGGCAACGGGCGGTATTATGCCATGCGGCAGAATTATAAGCCTTACAAAATCAAGACATTCGGCTATCCGAAGCTGCTGCTCAATCTGGACGTGACCTACACGGACGGTAGCCGCGAGGTAGTCACAACCGACGAATCGTGGAAGGTAACGGCAGAAGGACCAATCCGGACCAATAACGAATACGACGGGGAAGAATACGATGCGACCAAAGAACTGACCGGCTGGACCGTTACCGGTTTCGATGACAAAAACTGGCTGAAGGCCGAACTGGTGCAGGAACCGGGCGGTCAGTACGAGGCGCAGATGAATCCGAATATGAAGGTGATGCAGACCATCAAACCGGTGGGGCTGACCCGCCTGCCCGATGGTCGCTACATCCTGGATATGGGACAGAATATGGCGGGCTGGCTGCGGATGCGGGTGACGGGGCCGCGTGGCACCCAGGTTAAACTCCGGTTTGCGGAAACGCTGCAACCAGGCGGCGAACTCTACGTCCGGAACCTGCGCGATGCCAAAGTTACGGACAGCTACACGCTTAAAGGCGGCGGCGCTGAATCATGGGAGCCGACGTTTATCTACCACGGCTTCCGTTACGTGGAGATTACCGGGTACCCCGGCACCCCAACCCTGGCAGATTTCGACGGGCGGGTAGTCTTCGACGATATGGCTACCATCGGCACGTTCACCAGCTCAAACCCGACGCTGAACCAGATTTACCGGAATGCTTATTGGGGGATTCTGAGTAATTACAAAGGTATGCCGGTCGACTGCCCGCAGCGGAATGAACGACAGCCGTGGCTGGGCGACCGCAGTACCGGTGCCTATGGCGAAAGCTTTCTGTTCGATAACAGCCGGTTGTATGCCAAGTGGCTCGATGATATTGAACAATCGCAGAAAGTGGACGGCAGTATTCCGGATGTAGCACCGGCGTTCTGGCGCTATTACGGCGATAACGTAACCTGGCCAGGCACCTATCTGAACGTGGCCGATATGCTTTACCGGCAGTTTGGCGACCTCGAAACAGTCCGGAAGCATTATCCGTCCATGAAAAAATGGATGCTGTACATGGCCGGCCGCTACACCGAAAACGGGCTGGTGACTAAAGATAAATACGGTGACTGGTGCGTTCCGCCGGAAGCCAAAGAACTGATCCACGCGAAGGATCCGGCCCGGATTACCGAAGGAGCACTGCTGGCTTCAGCAACGTACATCCACCTGCTGAACACCATGGAACGGTTTGCCCGTCTGCTGGATCAACCGGCCGATGCGGACGCTTTTGCCGGAACGGCCGCCGGGATGAAAGTCGCTTTTAACCAGCGCTTTCTGAATTCCACGGCGGGGCAGTACGGCAACAATACCGTTACTGCCAACCTGCTGCCGCTGGCATTCGGCATTGTGCCGGAAGCGGTAAAGCCACAGGTCATGGCCTGCATTACCGACAAAATTCTGAACGAAAATAAAGGCCATATCAGTACCGGAGTCATTGGTACCCAGTGGCTGATGCGCGGCCTGACCGATAACGGCCGGGCTGATATTGCCTACCGGATTGCCACCAACCGCGATTACCCGGGCTGGGGCTATATGGCCGATCACGGCGCTACTACCATCTGGGAACTCTGGAACGGCGACACGGCTAATCCGGAAATGAACTCCGGCAACCACATTATGCTCCTGGGCGATTTGATGGTGTGGTACTACGAGCATCTGGCCGGCATTCAGTCGGCCCCCGATGTGCCGGCGTTCAAAACCATCATCATGAAACCCGAACTGCCAACGGGCCTGAATGCTGTCAGCGCGGGCTACCGGTCGCCATACGGGCAGATCGGGTCTGACTGGAAACGGGAGAAAAACCGCTTTACGTGGACGGTAACGGTTCCGGCCAATACAAAGGCAGTGGTTTATGTACCGGCCCCGGATTCGGGCCGGGTACTGGAAGGCGGGCAGAAAGCGGCTTCGGCAGAGGGGGTGAACTTTGTGAGAACAGAAGCCGGACGGGCTGTTTTTGAGGTTGGATCGGGGACGTATGTGTTCAGTACCAACCTGTAAATGAATGACGATTATGAAACTGAATGTAAAAAAAGCGGTACTGCCTCTGCTGGTTTGCCTGAGTATAGGCCACCTTGGCCAGGCACAGCTGGCCAAATGGCAGACAGGGCTGGTTACCGATGAGTTTGTGGTGCAGAACCCGCCGTTTCCGGAAAGCCACGCGTCCACCATTGCCGAAACGCCCAACGGGCTGGTATCGGCCTGGTTTGGCGGTACCAAAGAACGGAATCCGGATGTCTGCATCTGGGTAAGCCGGTACGAAAACGGGGTTTGGGCGGCTCCTCAGAATGTCGCCAACGGGATTGTCAACGATACCCTGCGCTATGCCTGCTGGAATCCGGTGCTGTACCAGATTCCGGGTGGTGACCTGATGCTGTTTTACAAAATCGGTCCGAGTCCGTCGAAATGGAAAGGCTGGCTGAAAACGTCGCCGGATGCGGGGAAGACCTGGTCAGAAGCTAAAGCGCTGCCGGACGGCTTTATCGGGCCGGTGAAAAATAAACCGGTTCTGCTGGCAAACGGCAACCTGATTTGCCCGACAAGCACGGAAGGCGATGGCTGGAAAATCCACTTTGAGGTAACGCCGGATTTCGGCAAAACGTGGCGCAAGGTCGGGCCGATCAACGACGGCAAAACCCTGAACGGTATCCAGCCGAGTGTGCTGATTCACAAGGGTGGTAAGCTACAGCTACTGGCCCGCAGCCGTGACCGGGCGCTGCTCGAAGCCTGGTCGTCGGATAACGGCGAAACCTGGTCGCCACTGGCCAAAACCAACCTGCCCAACAACAACTCGGGTACCGATGCGGTCACGCTGCGCGACGGGCGTCAGGTACTGGTGTACAACCACGTGCTGCCCCCCGGCACGCTGGCTAAAGGACCGCGTACCCCGCTCAACCTGTCTGTGTCGGACGACGGCAAGACCTGGAAAGCGGCCATGATTCTGGAAGATTCACCCGTCAGCCAGTATTCGTATCCATCCGTGATTCAGACCAAAGACGGGATGGTTCACGTGATTTATACCTGGCGGCGGCAGAAGATCAAACACGCGGTTGTGAATCCGAAGAAGCTGAAAACCAAAACGATTGTAAACGGTATCTGGCCTGCACTGGACGGTTATGCACCACCCGTAGCCGGAGAAATTACCAAAGATTAACGTATGACGCAGGCATTACACATACATTTTCCCGGCAAACTGGTATTCGGGAACGGCACGTTGTCACAACTGACCGGTGACCTGATTGCCCTCGGCAGGAAAAAGGTGCTGATCGTCACCATCAGTCCGTTGCTGGGGCAACTGGAACCGCTGATTGCACAACTGACAGCGGAAGGCATTGCGGTGCAGACCGATACCAGCATTGTGCAGGAACCGACCTTTGCCGATTTCCATGCCCTGATGGCGGTGGCCGAACCCTTCGATCCGGAGGTGGTGCTAGGCATCGGGGGCGGCAGTGTTCTCGATGTAGCCAAGTTGGTTGCCGCGCAGCTGGGGAATGCTCAAACGCTGCGTGAATACGTGGGCATCAGCTTACTGAAAGGTCGCAGCCGGATGCTGATCTGCGTACCGGCCACGTCGGGTACGGGCAGCGAAGTGTCGCCCAATGCGATTCTGGTCGATGAGGCCGACAACCAGAAAAAGGGCATCATCAGCCCGTTTCTGGTGCCGGATCGGGTGTATGTCGATCCGTTGCTGACACTGAGCGTCCCCCCGGCAATCACGGCGGCAACCGGTATGGATGCCCTGACACACTGCCTCGAGGCCTATACCAACAAGTTTGCCCAGCCGTTGATCGACCTGTATGCGTTTGAGGGCATGCGCCTGATTGCTGCACATCTGGTAAGGGCGGTAACCAACGGAGCGGATGAAGAGGCCCGTTCGCAGGTAGCGATGGGGAGTCTGCTGGGTGGTTTTTGTCTGGGACCGGTCAATACGGCGGGTGTGCATGCACTGGCGTATCCGCTGGGCAGTTTGTTTCACCTGCCGCATGGCTTGTCGAATGCGTTGCTGCTGCCGTATGTCATGGCGTTTAACGCACCGGCTGCCCCGGCCCGGTATGCACAGGTTGCCCTCGCGCTCGGCTGTGAGCAGGGAGATACTGACGAAGAAACGGCACAGCGCGGGATTGCGAAAATCCGGGAACTCAATCAGGCGTGCGGCATTCCGGCGCGGCTGAGTGAGGTCAGCATTCCGCACGAGGCGATTCCGAAAATGGCGGAAGACGCCCTGAAAATTACCCGATTACTGAAGAATAATCCGCGGGAGATTACCCTCGCCGATGCCATAACCATATACGAGGCCGCCTACTGAAGATGACTATGAAAAAGAAATACCGGGGCGTCATTGTTCCCATGGTTACCCCGCTGACTGAAACGTTCGGGCTGGACAAGGGGGGCGTTGAAAAAATTATGGCGAATCTGTATCGCCACGGAGCCATGCCGTTTATTCTGGGGACAACCGGCGAAGCGGCTTCGTTGCCCAATGAGCTGAAACGGGAATTTATCCGGACCGCTGCCCGGGTAAAACCAGCCGGTACGGTTTTGTATGCCGGTATTTCGTCCAACTGTCTGGAAGAGTCGGTAGCGGCTGCCCATGAGAGTTTCGATGCCGGTGTGGATGTGGTAGCGGCGACCCTGCCGTCGTACTATGCGCTTTCGGAAAGCCAGATGCAGCGTTACTTTGAGCAACTGGCCGACAAGGTGAAGGGGCCGATGATTATTTACAACATCACGGCCACCACCCACATGTCGATTCCGCTGGAGGTGCTGGACGAGCTGAGTTACCACCCGAATATTGTGGGGACTAAAGACTCGGAACGTAGCCTGGAACGCCTCGACCGGTCGCTGAAATTATGGGCCAACCGGCCGGATTTCAGCCATTTTCTGGGCTGGGCTGCCAAGTCGGCCTATGCGCTGATTAACGGCAGCGACGGACTGGTGCCCAGCACCGGCAACCTGTTCCCGTCGATTTATCAGGAGATGCAGAAAGGCGTTGCAGCGGGCGACCACGAACGGGCCTACTCCTGCCAGCAACAGTCTGATCTTTTCGGAAGCCTGTACCAGAGCGGCCGGACCCTGGGCGAGTCATTGTGGGCCCTGAAGGTACTGATGCAGGAGCATAACCTCTGCCAGCCGCACGTTATGCCGCCATTACAGCCTCTTTCGGGCAAAGAAGCTGCCGCCTTAATCGCCGGCCTCGAAGAATTATTGGTGAAAGAGAACGTTTAAACGTACGGGCGACCCCGTGTGGTCGCCCA
This sequence comes from Arsenicibacter sp., assembly GCA_965247375.1. GTDB lineage: Bacteria > Bacteroidota > Bacteroidia > Cytophagales > Spirosomataceae > Arsenicibacter. The sequence goes on along the minus strand of CBDFHU010000070.1, from coordinate 1,467 downwards.
AATCACATACGATAAACCCGACCCAACATGGTCGCCCGAAATACACATGACAACAAAACCAATTGTGGGCATAACGATGGGCGATCCGGCCAGCATCGGCCCCGAAATCGCCATAAAAGCCCTGTTAAACCCGGCCGTTTACGACAGCTGTAATCCGATCCTGGTCGGTGACGCCGGTGTGTTCAGCGACATTGCCCGGCGGCTGAATCTGTCCGTAACCATTCATCCGGTAGCGCAGGTCAGCGACGCCTTGTTTACCCCGGGAACGGTCGATGTCTATGACCTCGGCAATGTCGATCTGAGCCAGCTGCGGTTCGGTGAAATCTCGGCCATGGCGGGTGAAGCGTCGTTTGCGGCCGTAAAGACCGTTATCGAACTGGCGCTGGCTGGTGAAGTAGACGCGACGGTGACCGGTCCGATTAACAAAAAGTCAATCAACGAAGCCGGACACCACTTTGCGGGGCATACCGAGATTTACGCCCACTATACCAACACGAAAAAATACGGCATGCTGCTGGTCGAAGAGCAGATGAAGGTCATTCACGTATCGACTCACGTATCGCTGCGGCAGGCCTGTGACCTGGTGAAGAAAGACCGGATTCTGGAAGTGATCGACCTTCTGCAAAACGGCCTGATTTCGCTGGGCGAAGAAAACCTGAAAATCGGGGTAGCCGGTCTGAATCCGCATGCGGGCGACTCGGGGCTGTTTGGTACCGAAGACGATCAGGAAATCCGGCCGGCGGTCGAAGAAGCCCGCCGGCGCGGATACGATGTCGATGGCCCCGTACCGGCCGATACGCTGTTTTCAAAGGCCGCGACCGGTTATTACGGCGGCATTGTAGCCATGTATCACGATCAGGGACACATACCGTTCAAACTGACCGGCTTCAAATGGAACGCGGTTAAACAGCAGATGGACAGCGTAAAAGGGGTAAACATCACCATGGGCCTGCCGATCATCCGTACATCGGTTGACCACGGTACCGCCTTTGAAATTGCCGGAAAAGGGGTTGCCAGCCCCGACGCCATGCTGCTGGCCATCGAATCTGCCGTGAAGCTTAGTAGACAAAGAGCGGTCCGCCGCGCGGCGAAAGAGATAAAGAGCGAAAGAGTGATAGAATGAAAGAGTGCTGCGTGGCGAAGGTGGGGAGCACTACTGTGGTGAACGAATCAGCTATTTTCTGCCGTTGCGTTTTTGACGGGCCTGAGACCGCTCTTTCGCTCTTTCATTCTTTCGCTTTTTAAAAAAATATGATTGCTGTAATTGCTGATGATTTAACGGGGGCAGCCGAGCTGGCAGGTATTGGCATGACATACGGCCTGCGGGTCGAACTGGCCATGACGGCTGACCCTGCCTCGACGGCAGATTTACTGGTCGTGTCGACCGATGCACGGTCGGTGGCGGAGCCGGAAGCGGTGGCGCAGATGCGGATCGCCACAGAGGCTGTACAGGCGCTGAAACCGTCG
>CBDFHU010000069.1:0-28293 GCA_965247375.1 Arsenicibacter sp. | reverse complement strand
GAGGCTGAATCCGGCATCCGGTTGCTGATCGGCATACACGCTGATGTAGGGCTTACCGCCGTGGAGCTGGGTCGAAATGACGCGGGCTGTCAGCTGATATACGTCCGGTTCGCGGGCCTCAACAGGTTTTGTCCAGACTTTACCGGCAATGGCACGCACAAACTCGTCGGGACGACCGGCCGCGATCACTGAACCGTGCTGCATGATGGCCATATGGGTGCAGAGATTCCGGACGTCCTCAACCAGATGGGTAGACAGGATAACGATAACCTGCTGCCCGATTTCGCAGAGCAGGTTGTTGAAACGGTTCCGTTCTTCGGGATCGAGTCCGGCGGTCGGTTCGTCGACAATGATCACCTGCGGATCACCGAGCAGAGCCTGGGCGATGCCGAACCGTTGCCGCATTCCGCCCGAAAACGTGCTGACTGCCTTGTGGCGGTGGGCATACAGGTTGGTTTTCTCCAGCAACGCCATAATCTGCTCTTTCCGCAGGCGACGGTCGCGGATGCCTTTCAACACCGCCAGATGTTCCAGTAAGGTGTAGGCTGACAGGCCCGGGTAAACGCCGAAATTCTGCGGCAGGTAGCCAAGCTGTTGTTTCATAAAGACCGGATTGGCCACCAGATCGACACCGTTGAGGGTTATACGTCCCGAGTCCGGTGGCTGGAGACCGGCCAGGGTGCGCATGAGTGTTGATTTACCGGCTCCGTTCGGGCCCAGCAGCCCGAACATTCCGTTAGTAATGGTTAACGAAATAGCATTCAGCGCCTTTGTGGCACCGGCATACGTCTTCGAGACGTTCTGTAAAATTAACGTGTTCATGGTTGTTGTCAGTAAGCAGTTTGGGGCTTTGAGCACGGAGCGTAGTGCGTAGGGCATAGTGGTGACACGAGCGGAGGGGCGCCCCCGTCTAGTCATGCCTCCACTATAAGCGAACGTCCTTCGCTGCGAAGCAGCCGCTCTTTCACTCTTTCATTCTTTCGCTCTTTATTCCTCGTCCACAAACTCGAGAATGTCGCCGGGCTGGCAGTTGAGGGCTTTGCAGATGGCGGCCAGGGAGTCGAAGCGGATGCCCTTTGCCTTTCCGGTTTTCAGAATAGACAGGTTGGCCGGCGTTACATCCAGAATTTCAGCCAGTTCCTTTGACTGCATTTTGCGTTTGGCCAGCATCACATCCAGATTCACAACAATGGGCATAGTTAAAAGATTAAATCCTGTTCTTCCTGAAGCCGAAGGCCTCTGCTAAAGATCACGGCCATGAAGTAGGCAAAGATGGCGGAAACGAAATGTAAAACCGTCAGAATTACCACAATTTCTACCTCGTACTGCCGGATAATGTGATTAATCAGGAATGGCAGCGGCAACAGAAAGTTAAGCAGATAAAAGATTCTCAGCCGGTTGATACCTTGTACGGTAAACAGCTTTGGCTCGCGGAAAATCCGGAAAATATTGCCCAGCAGCCAGAAGAAAAGGCCGTATAAACCGATAAAGGCAATCATTTCAAACACATACATAAACCCGGAATCGTCGCCGATCAGAAAGCGCTGGCCGGTAAACGGAAAGTTAATGACAAACCGGCCCCCCTCAATCGGGTGAACAAGGGTGTCGCGGAATAGAAAGCAGATAAGGCAGTAGGCCGCCGTTGCCAGATAGGGAATCGCTATGATCCTGGACAGGATTAATAAGACCGATGCCAATAGACGTGCTTGTTGCATAGTAGTTGTTGTTTATGCAAACGTACTAATTAATTATTGTTTTACAATAATTAATTGCTGTAAATAAGTTATTGGTCGTAAAAAAAGCCCGTTGCCGGGAAGCAACAGGCTTTAAGGATAGCCATCTGGCCAGTCTGCTAATGACTGCCGGCCAGCGGCACCAGTTTTGCGTTCAGATCGGGCGTTTTCATGTTTTTGTCAAACGGAAACATGGGGCGTTCGATGCGTTTGTAAGGAAGCCGGAACAAATCCTGATCGACACCGCCCGGTGTCAGGGCCATAATCCAGTCTTTCTGCATCGCATACAACTCCGGTTCGAGGTAGCCGATCTTAACGACCACAATATCGGCTTTGCGCGGTTCCGAGTCCGAGGCGTATAAAGTCGTTTTCCTTGTGGTACGGTTTACGTTTCTGCGTTACAATTACCCGCACGCTGCCGACCTTCACTACGACTTCCACCTCCGCGTCGCGGTCGCCTTCGACAATCGATTCAACAGTGCCTTTCAGCCGGATTGGTCCGGCAAACCGCCCGTCTACGGCGGCCCCGGCCGTTCCATCGACCTGACCGCCGACACCGGCTACTTTTGCTTTCTGAATAAACTCCGGCCCGGGAATCGACGCATAAATCAGTACCGGGCCGTCGGGCTTCTGAAATTCCGGCCGTCCCAGAATCTGCGTCAGCGTCCAGGTCACGTCACCGGCTCCGCCTGCGGTCGGGTTGTCCCCGGTATCGCTGATAAAAAACGGCTTTTTCCGGCTGACAATGGCTTTCTGAAGGACATCTTCCAGTTTACCGACCGGTGCGACAAAGTCGAACTGCTCGCGGACATTCCACATGGCAGTTGCCAGTTTTTCGGCGGCTTGGGTCACTTTCGCCTTGTCGTCACCGACCACCATAACGGCGGCGTGGTTACGGGGCTCATCGGCCCAGGCATACCCGATCCAGATCCCGCCGTCCACAATTCCGTCCTGCCCGTCGACGGTCGGAGCCACCTGCTGGTACAGGCTTTTGCCGGGTTCGATGCGGGTACTGGTTTTTTCGCCCGGGAGCAGAATCGGTACGTTGATCAGGGCCTTGTAGGCGGGTTTGCCTTTACCACTGTTGAGCCGGTTGATGAGATTGGTGACCGCACGCTCCTTGGTCTGCATGGCATCTTCGTGCGGAGCCATGCGGTAGGTAGTCATCAGGTCTGTGTTTTGAGCAAGCCGCCGCGAAACGTTGCCGTGCAGGTCCATAGATGTTGACACCAGCGTAGTATAACCGATCACCTGCCGGATGCGGGTAATCAGATCACCCTCCGGATCGTCGAGGCCCTGCACACTCATGGCCCCGTGAATGTCGAAATACAACCCATCATAAGGGGCATATTTTTTGAGTGAGTCGAGCATTTTGTGCACCAGCGACTCGTAGGCTTCCCGGGATACAATACCGCCCGGCAGCGATTTGCCGACGATGGTTGGTACCCAGACCGCTTTTTTGCGCATGGGCGACATTGGCATCATAAATGGATAGGCATTGAAGACCTCGCCGCTGTACCGCGCGTGAAAGGCGGGTTCAAGCGTAACGGCCGGCGAAAACGTGCTGGATTCGATGCCCAGTCCGGCAATAGCAATGCGCGGCAGGCGGGCCGTTGTCGGTTGGGCACACACCGCCTGCGCCAGAGCAAGACATCCCAGTAGAGACGCAACATATTGCATCTCAGCGCTGACCCGTAAGCGTCGTCCAAAGCCGGAGAGCAGTTTCAGGTTGCGGTTGACAATACGCATTAGCGTTCGTTTCATTGTGTTAATCGGGTTTCATGTAAGGTATGTTGCAATATAGGCTGTCTTTGCCTTAGAATTGGTCGCCGGTTATAAAATGATACCCGACATAGGGTTAGACGTAAAATAACGCGAGGATGAGACGCGGAACAATGGTAAGAGGCAAAACAAGGGGAGGCTGAGACGCAAACCGGGTTTGTTTTGCGGGTACAGGCGGTAAAATGCGATTACCGGTAAGCACCGGTTTCTGACAAGCTTAAGTAGCCTGAAGTGTTTAGACAGATAAAAAACGGGTAGCCTTGCAAAGGGCTACCCGTTTTTTATGGCCGAAAAGACCGATGAAAAACCGGAGGCACCGGGATCCGCCAGTGGTACCGAAGCAGGGCGTTCTGTTTGAAATATCTGGCCATGGAACCACTGTGCCATAAAATGAAACCCCAGAATGCCGCCGATCAACGCGGCCATAACCAGATAAGTCTCAAACGGATTCGGGGCTTTCGATAACTGGAACAGGATGGCAATCGCCGGCGGATGAATGCACGGCACCGCGGCCAGCAAGGCCACAGCCAGCAGGGTCATTACGAAGAGGCAGAACATGTTATTGCCCCAGAATACACTGTTCAACAAACCCAGGTGCCCGACCAGTACGTAGGCCAGTAAAACGGTTTTGGGTTTAGCGAAAATTCCGTGCGGATTGGCCGCCAGTAAAACAAATGTCGCCGCTAACGGAGGCACTACAGACAGTTGACCGGCCTGTAGTGCGACAAGGAACAGAATTTCGATTCCGAGAATGTATAAAGCCCAGCGAACAACAGACTGCATAGCGAATAGAAACAATTAATTGGAGGTCGCGTAACCAGTATGGTGAACCGTTCGTCCGGAACGGATAGTTGATAGCCACCAGAAAAAAAGAAAGCCTCCGACCACTGTTCCGAAGCTAATCAGAATAACCGGTACCGGTGGTCGCAGGGCAATCAATGCCCCTACGTATTGTACTACCGTGGTAATGTACAGGAAACGGGCAATGGCCTCGCGCGTCAGGAAATTAATGATGTAAGCACCAAACGGAGCCATCAGAATCGCAACCGGTATGGCGCACATCCAGTACTGAAACGTCATGGGCTGGAAGTCCCGTAGTACGAACACATGTAGCAGAAACCCGACGATGGTATGAATCGTCATGATAATGATTGAGGTCGGAGTGGCCACTTTTTCACTGGTCGAATAGTACAGCGTAAACAGACAGAACGTAAAGATGTTGATACCGTCTCCGAAGATCGCTGTGATCACGCCGCCGATGAACGCAAACGCCAGGATGCGGGTGGAATCGGCCCTGTTCAGTGCTCCCAGCCCATCCGTTGTCTGACGGCCTGTTTTGCGATTGGCGAGATAAAGCGCAAAGGCAAAACTGAGCCAGAGCGACACAAAAAAGATTTTGGTCATCGGTCCGCTGATGAGCGGCACAATGAAGAAGGCGCCGAACAGTAAACCTGGAATACCACCGATGGTAACCGTACGGATCGCCTTCCAGTCGACTTTGATTTTCAAGCTGATAATGAGCAGGCTGGCCGAAGTCATGCCAATACTTTGAATGGCAAACGAAAAGTTGCGGGCAACGGGTGGGGGAAGTTTCAACAGCAGCGTAAACACCGGAAAGGCAACCGCACCGCCACCCTCAGACGTAGCTCCGGCCACAAACGACCCGAAGAACATGGTGAGCGGTGCGGCCCAGTGATCCTGATAGAAAGAAAAGCCGTTTTGAGTAATCATGTAGAGTAGCCAAACGGGAATAACCATGAAAAAAAATACTAAATAAGCGAGGGGTAACTTTTTCATAAACGAAGCATTATTCAGAAAAAATGACACCATAATCATGCCAGAAATGCTACAGAATCTCCGGCTGAACGGATTACGCAGATAGAAAAGGTGTATTCATGCCATTGTACAATTGTATACTTAAATCGGAGAATAAATCCTGCTTTTATAGCCTTGACGGAATCGTATCGGGGAAGTTGCTGATACCAGATTTTTATTAAGCGGTAAAAAATAAACAGCTCGTGTGCTGAGAAGAACTATTTATCATATCTAGTCTACACATTTCGTATTAATGTGTTAATTATCAAGGTTTTTACTTATCTTTGAGTGCATTTTGAAAGAAATGTGCGTGATTAGGGAACATGCCCAGCCAGATTGGTTGGGCTTTGTCTATTTATGAGGGGTAGCTATTGTGGCTTTACCGAATATTGTACAGAGATCACCCGTTTCGCATGGCCGGCGTCTTTCCGGTTCGAAAACCCTTCGATGATAACCCCCTTTTGTCCTAATTCCCGCTTCGCTTTCCGTACGTTCCGGTAACGCTTCCCGTTGAGGTAGTAGATAACTGAATCCGCCGGATAACTGAATGGATCAAACCGGATTGTATAACTGGCTACGCGGGAGTCGGGGTGATCAACTATCTCATTCGTCTTCGGTTTAATGTCTTCGTAGTCGGGAAATGTCTTCTGGTTGGTTTGGGCAAAGAGCACACAACTGTTTAGGGCAGAAAGCACTAGCAAGGCGGGAATAACAATACGATAACGCATAGCAGTAAAGGGTTTTACCTGCTAAGATACAGAAACAACCAGCCGGGTTGGAACCGGTTATTGCTTTATTAGCCGGATCGCTTTTACAACGCGGTCGCCTTGCCGGAATACCGCCACATAAGTACCGGCGGGCCATTGCTTGCCGAATATGGGATTTGTTTTCGTCTCAAAGTCAGCGACCGTGCGACCGGTCATGTCGTACACCGTACATTGCCCGGCAAAAGTTTGTGTCAACTGGAACCCGGCCGTACCGGGGTTGGGCGCAACTACCAGCACGGCGGCAGGGTCAAGGCCGAGTATCGCGTTCCCTTGTCTGCCGGTGAGCTGTACCGAAATAACCGACATTGGCGGTAAGTCCAGCGTTATGCCATTGTTGAAGATCGGGACTGTGCTCGTTTTCAGTGCATTGACCGTGTGTGAGCTAAATGTTTCGGTCGCCGGCAGGTTGCTCAATAACCGCAGGGGCGCAAACTGACCGGCTGCGACAAAGTTTCTGAGACTTAACTGCATGGCTTTTGTCCCGGTTGAGCGGTTGACCAGCGCGATTGTTAATGAATCGTTGGTTTCGTTTACCGTTGCATACGCCGACACCTCGGTTTCACTCGTGGAGAGGGCATCCACGCGGATGGGCTGGTTGTAGCGGCTGAACAGGTGGAGGACTTCCCACATACCGGGCTGCCAGGTCCAGGGCGCAAAAATCTCGACCTGATTGTTCATAAATTCGCCGAGGGTAGAGGCATACCAGATAGCCTGCGTATTGGCGTTGTTGGCGCTGTTCAGGCCGGCTTCGGTCAGACCAAGGCCTACGCCATGATTCGGGCCAAGGTATTTGTCCAGCCATTCGCGGCAGCGACCAAAGATATATTCCTTGTTCAGACTGGTGTCGTATCCGCCGGTGATGGTGCGGATGCCGTTGGCTTCAGGAAAGGCATAGGTCCGGTCAAAGAAAATACGGTGATACTGCACAACCTCGTCCGGTTTGGTGCCGGACGGGTAAAAATGGACATCCAGCACATCCAGCAGCCGCACGCCGGTACGCTTCTGTTCTTCGGCAATCCGTTTGATGAAAAACTCCAGCCAAGGGTATTTCTGACCGGCAGCATCGGTGACCGGTTTGTTGTCGTAGTTGTACCATTGCCACTCATTGGCCGTAACGGGACCGGTCAGTTTAATGTCTGGAAACCGGCTGCGGGCCTTTAGGGCTACCTCAACATATTTTTGAATAAACGCTTCGGGAGCAAGCTGCACGGGCATGATGTCATCGTGCGTTCCCGACCAGATTTCGGGTTCATTGTCCATGCTCCAGTACCGGAAATTTGCCTTGTTGAACCCCATGCCACTGCTCCCGAACCAGTGATTCAGCAGCCCGACGGTCGAATCGGCAGGCCAGTTTTCGAGGTACAGGTCCGGATTCCCGTCTTTGAGTGCTTTGGTGGCGCTGGTCGCCGGATTCACCGTACCGCCGCCGGCCAGATTCTGATTTACGCCCTGCCACCACTGCGACTGGTTATAGGCCCAGTCGTTGAAATTAGCCGTCTGCGTTCTGGCGGCCTTGCCGATGAGCTGAAAGGCCCACATGCCCTGTGCCTGCGGGAAATAGGTTGTGAATTGTGATGCGGCGAAATCCCAGTCATTCGGATAAACGTTGTTATACCAGTCGGGGTGGCTTGACAGTTTCCGGCGCCAGTTGTATTTCGTGGCGTTATTGCCCGTACATTCGCGGAAAAACCGAACGCCGGCATCCTTTGGGCGTGTGATATCTGCTCTTGTCAAGGGCTTTTGCGGATCAATGGACAGGGAGTTGTTACGTCCGTACAGATAAGGTGATACCGGCTTGCGGTTAGCCATAATGTCTACCTGAATCTGCACGGACTGGGCAGTAGCTGCCTGCGTGATTCCGGACAGCAAAAGAGCGATAAGGAGGGCGCGCATATACATTGGATTAAAGCACCAAAATTAAGGAGTACCAGACAAGGCTGTTGTCGGGTTTACCCTAATGTTTCTCCGGATAGTACCAGAAAAATGACGAACGATCCTATAAAGACTTACGACGGCATCTCGTTCCGCGAAAAGTTTATCCAGAATAAACCGAAACTCAACGAGATATTACGGCCGGATTACGCCCGTTTTTTTGTGGTTAAGGTCGAGGACATGATCCGGCTGATGAAGCTGCCCGTCCCCCCGACGCGTTCTCTGGGTAACTCGCTTATTTACCTGACCGAAGGAGAGGCCATTATGCAGATTGGGTCAGACCGGTACCGTATTGGCGCCCATGAGTGCCTGATTGTACCGGCCGGGGAGGTATTTTCCTTCGATAACGTTGATCTGAACCTCGGCTATCTGTGCGCGTTTCAGACCGATTTTCTGGTTGGTAAATTTGCTGGCCGCGATCTGATGCAAAGCTTTGAGTTTCTGAGTCATTGGGGCAACCGCATCATTCACCTGTCTGTCGATGTGTCGGGCTATGTCGAACAGCTTTTTAAACGGCTCATGGCGGAATATGTAACAAACGGGCTGGCCAATCCGGACATCATTCAGCCTTATTTTATCGCCCTGTTGTCTGAGCTGAACCGCGCCTATAAACCGCTGGCAGGCACACAGCATGGGAGTGCCGTCACGATCACCAACCGCTTTAAAGCCCTGCTGATGATACACTTCCGGACCCATCATCTGGTATCGGACTATGCCTCAATGCTCAGCATTACACCGAATCACCTGAATAAAGCTGTCAAAGCCATAACCGGAAAATCGCCGACGCGCTGGATTGATGAGGCCATTGTGCTGGAGGCTAAGGTATTGTTGGCCAACAGCCCGCTGACGGTCAGTCAGGTAGCGGCCGAAGTCGGATTGTTCGATGCTTCGTACTTTACGCGCATGTTCCGGAAGTATGAAAGCGTTACGCCGCTTCAGTACCGGAAATGGATTGGAAAGTCCTGAAATTACCGCTGTCTGTCCTACCTCACTCCGAATATTGAGCTGACCTTTGTCAATCTGTTTTTGGTGCCTGCTATGTATACAACTGCCTTAGTTATTCATTCATTTTTCCGCTGGCTGGTGTTAATCAGTTTAGTATATGCCATTTTCCGCGCGTGGAAGGGAATGCAGTCCGGAGGGGCTTTTTCGCGGACCGATAACGCAGTCCGGCACTGGACGGCTACTATCGCGCATATTCAGTTGCTGCTGGGATTTGTTGTTTATCTGAAAAGTCCGGTTGTGAATGCGTTCTGGGATAATCCGAAAGCGGGTTCCGGGCAGATGGGGATTCTCTTTTTCAGTGTGATTCACTTCGGGCTGATGCTACTGGCGATCATGGACATAACCATCGGCTCGGCAAAGGCAAAGCGGGCGGAAACTGACCGGGAGAAGTTCAGAACAATGCTGCTGTGGTTTGTCGCCGGGCTGATCGTTATTTTTCTGGCCATTCCGTGGCCTTTCTCACCCCTTGCCAACCGGCCGCTGCTGAGAACCTGGTGAGGACTTGTATCAATAAGTTTACCACATAGGCACATAGAAAAACAAAGGTTTTTATTCTTATGAGTTCTATATGTCTATGTGGTATTTAATTTTTTACATAATCCCGGTACTTGTCCAGTACTATTTCTTCCTGTTTTTAGCGTACCACTCCTGAAAACTTTCGGGCGGCGCTTCGGGCATTTCGCGCTGGGTATACCACGGATTCAGCTTGTTATTGACCAGAAACGGCATGTTCTTCACCGTCCACCGGCCGATTTTTCCGCCGATGCGGTACACAGCCGGATGGCTGAAAACGGTAGCCATAGCCTGCATACCCGCTTTTTTCGAGGCAGGGGCCAGGCCTTCGGCCATCAAAACCTGCCGCCATTTCCAGAGTTGGTCGTGAATGTCAATTTTCACCGGACAAACGTTCGAGCAACTACCGCACAGGGTCGAGGCAAACGGTAGATCCGCGTTTTTGCGCATATCCAGGTTCGGTGCCAGGATCGACCCGATCGGACCGGCCACGGCATTATGATAGCTGTGGCCACCACTCCGGCGATAGACCGGGCAGGTATTGAAGCAGGCCGCACACCGGATACACTTCAGGGAATTCCGGAAATCAGGGCGGCCCAGCTGGGTACTGCGGCCGTTATCGACCAGTACAATGTGCATTTCCTGTCCCTTACGGCGCGGTTTGCGGAAGTGGCTTGAATAAGTCGTTACGGGCTGACCGGTAGCACTGCGTGCCAAGAGCCGCAGAAATACACCGAGATGTTTCTGCTGCGGAATGATCTTTTCGATGCCCATGCAGGCAATGTGTACGTCGGCCAGGTTAACGCCTAAATCGGCATTTCCTTCGTTGGTACATACCACAAATCCGCCCGTTTCGGCTACGGCGAAATTGACACCCGTGATGGCAATCGAGGCCGCGACAAACTTCTCACGCAGGTGCTGCCGGGCTGCTTCGGTCAGGTATTGCGGGTCATTATTCCCTTTTTCGGTGCCCAGATGCTCATGGAAGGTGTCGCTCACATCCGCCTTTTTCAGGTGAATGGCCGGCATAACGATATGGCTTGGAGGCTCCTGCCGGAACTGCACGATGCGCTCGCCAAGGTCGGTGTCCACGACTTCGACGCCCTGACTGATCAGGTACTCGTTCATATGGCATTCTTCGGTCAGCATTGATTTGCTTTTCACCATCTTTGCAATGCCTGTCGGGCTGTGCTTACGGATGATACCCAGCACAATCTCATTGTGCTCCTGCGCGTTGGCTGCCCAGTGGACATGCACCCCGTTGGCTTTGGCATTGGCCTCAAACTGAGCCAGATAATGATCAAGCCGTGAGAGGGTGTGATTTTTAATCTGTGAACCCAGTTCGCGGAGGTCTTCCCATTCCGGAATCGTATGGGCTATCTTATCGCGTTTCTGGCGGACAAACCACAGGGTCTGATCATGCCAGTCAGTACGTTCTTCGTTCTTAATGAACTGATTGGCAGCTTCGGCGTGCGGAATAACGTGTTGATCAGTCTGCATTTAAGATTTCGGCTATATGTTTGACCTTAACCGGCGAATCCTGCCGCCGGAGAATACCTTCCAGGTGCATCAGGCAGGAAACGTCACCGCCGATGATGTACTCCACATTGTTGTCCAGTTGTTCGCGAATCCGGTCTTTTCCCATTTTCACCGAAACCGCTTCTTCCGTGACGCAGAACGTACCGCCGAAACCGCAGCATTCGTCGGGGCGGTTGGGAATGGCCACTTCCAGACCCGACACCATATTCAGCAACTGCTCAACCTTGGAGAACGGCTTTTCGTTGCGTTCCGACATCGACGCCAGCCGAAGTCCCCGATGGCCGTGGCAGCTCTGATGCAGACCGACCTTGTGCGGAAAACGGGCATTCAGGCTGCTGACATTCAGTACGTCAGTCAGGAATTCACACAGCTCATAAATCTTCCCGTTGAACAGGTGATTGTGCTCTTTTACGTGCAGCACACACGAGCCGGACGGGGAGACAACGTACTCGAAGCCGTCAAAATTACGGGCAAAATTCTGGTCGCAACCGCCCGTCAGGCTGGCAAAGCCGGAATTGGCCATCGGTTGTCCGCAACATGTCTGGTTACGGGGGACAACGACTTCGCAACCGAGTTTTTCCAGTAACTCAAGCGTCGCAACAGCCACCTGCGGATAAAACTGGTCGATGTAACAGGGAACAAACAATCCAACGCGCATCGGATGCAAAAATTAAGGGGTTTCACCGGAACCTGTCTCTAAAAGCAAGAGTCGGGAGCCGGCTTACTTAAGCATACAAAATAATCAGATTTACGTATACCATTCTTTAGTTAAATTAGCCATCTTTACCGTTATTTTGGCATTAATGATGGTAAATTAACCAAATAGAGGTAAATTAATCGGTATGAAGCCCCAGTTACTGCGCGTATCACTTACGTCTGAAAATTCATTCATTGTCCGGCGGGATGTAGTTCTCTATTTTTACGACCGCTGGCATTACCACCCCGAAATTGAATTGCTGCACATCGAACAGGGCAGCGGCACTCAGTTTGTGGGTGACAATATCCAGAATTTTCAGGCGGGCGATGTGTTTCTGATCGGACCGAATCTGCCCCATTACTGGCGGTGCGATAATGCCTATTTTGAAAACCGGAAAGATCTGGTGGCGCAGGCTACGGTGGTCCACTTTCTGGAAAACTTCTGGGGCGATGCGTTTCTGCAACTGCCCGAAAACCGGCCGGTGGCGCGGTTCCTGGGAAAAGCGCGGCAGGGCATCCGGTTTCACGGCAAACTGCGCGAGGGCGTTAAAACGCTGATGCATGACATGCTGGGCCTGACCGGTCCGGAGCGGGTCATCACACTGATGCGTATTCTGGCCCTGATGGCGCAGTCAGATGAATGGGAAACCCTCTCCGCCAGCGAGTACCCGGCGCAGTTCGACGAGGCTGATACCGACCGGATCAACCAGATTTACGCCTATGCGCTGGCAAACTTTCAGCGGAAAATATCGCTCGACGAAATTGCCGCCGTAGCCAACATGAGCCCGAATTCGTTTTGCCGCTATTTTAAATCGAGAAGCCGGAAGTCATTTTCGCAGTTTATGCTGGAGCTGCGGGTGCATCATGCCTGTAAGATGCTCATCGACGGGCAATTACCGGTTTCGCAGGTCTGTTACGATAGCGGGTTCAATCAGTTTTCGACCTTCAATAAGTATTTTCGGGAAATCACCGGTAAAAGCCCGATTCAATACCGGAAAGAATTCAAACACCCGTAGAGAAGAAGGTCATTCTGTCCGGCATATTGCCCGGGCATAATCTTCAATTGTAGTCCTGGGTTTGCCCGGGTCAGCCCATGTATGGGTAGCTTCAAACACTTCCGGATAATTGGAGTGCCTCTTTGGTTCCGGGAAAGGGCCGTTTGGCATTTTCAGGATTACGAGCCACAATGCGGACCGGAAAACCGGTAGCCAGCAGCCCCTCCGTTACCGGGCGGCCTAGCATACCGGTAGCACCGATAACGGCTATAAGTGGACGTGAACGAGTCATAATCAGTCAGGGAAAAGGATTAAATTATTGACCATTTAGAGATTTGCAAGGGGCAAAGCGGGCAAAAGGAACTGAAACGTACACATAGTATTGGATCTTTGCTTTCGTGAACATATCTGATACTATTTCTGTCAAAAAAAGCCTTTCAATAGCTTTTAACAAATGACATGTAATAGGTAAAGCTGAAAACAAACTTACCAGATAGATAAGAATCACAAGGAATACCACTAAACTACATAAAAAAGAAAATAGATATGCTTATCCATGTAATGTAAGTTAATAACTAATATATTTATATGAAAAAAAAGTAAAAAAATACAATAGATTGACGTTAACGATTCACTAATATACGTACTATGGAAAAGCGGTATTATTATACTATTTATTGTTTTATGCCTATAGTGATACTTGTGATAACCACAAACAATGACTGTATGGCTCAGGACCCGCCTTTATTGAGGCCAGGTAAAACCCAAACATACGATCGATTGATAAAAGCAGAAAAAGAGCTTAAAGAAGCATTAAATACCGGAAATCAGGACGATATTGCTGATAAATATTATGTTGTAGGGAAAAGATACATGGATCTAAATGATTTTCCAAAAGGGCAAATGTATTTCAATAAAGCGCTGCAAATAAGGCTAAGTCAAAAAAAAATACACGAAATAGGAAAAATATATCAACGGCAGGCTGAGTGGATGCTCTATAGAAATGATTTAAATTTAGCTTACAAGTACGTGCAGAAAGCTATATTTTATTTTTTGCAGATTCCCGAGAAATATCAACTAATCGAAGCATACAGGGTGATGGGATCAATCCATAGGAAAAATTTCAATAATAATACAGATTACAGACGTATATATGAGTCAGATAGTGTTGTGTATTACTATGAGAAGGCTGCGAAAGTTGCTGAGATATTAGAACGGCCGGTTGACAGAGCCCATGTTCTGCTCGATTTAGGGGATTATTTATTGGAAATAAACAAACCCCGTAAAGGTTTATTTAATTTATATAAAGCTTATGATATTTATAAAAAACAGAAAGAAAAGTATTTTCAACTGACGGCTGCTTTATTTATAACTGATAAATTAATAAATATCAGAAAATTCAATAAAGCAAAAAGTTGGATAGATACAATGAAATACTATAGTAATACGATAAAAGACAAAGAGATTTTAATGAATGTTTATAATGTGGAGGTACAGTATTATATTAAAATAAAAGACTGGGAACATGCATTTATTGCAAAGGATAAGTATTATTCCATAAAATTAAAACATTTAGAAGAATTTAAACAAAATGCTATTTCCGGAGTAAATAACCTATATTTAATAAAAAAAAGAGAGGCCGAGCTATTAATTCAAAAAAATGAGCTTGAGAGATCAATACTGGATAGAAATAAGAAAATTCATTTTCTGGTTAATATATTATATGTGTTAAGTATGTTCATTATTTTATGTTTTTGTGTTTTATTGTATAGACGATATGATAAATATAAAAAAATCGGGAATCAGGCGACTTCAATGCTAAAAGAGCAGAGCCATCGGATTAATAATTATCTTCAATCGCTATCTGATCTGCTAGCGTTGCAATTTGATAAATTATCAGACCCTGCGGCTATTGAAGCAGTAGAGGAAAGCTTCTTACGCATCGAAGCAATGTCAATGGTGCATAAATATGTATATAAAGGGAATAGATTTGATTCTTCTGATAATAAAATAAATATGAGTATACAAATCCCTGATCTTATAGAAAATACACTGAGAATATATAGCTACCAACACGTAAATTTATTATATAACATTGGGGATATATCCATTCAGATGGATAAAGCTGTTACTATTGCACTTATAATAAATGAATTAACAACAAATGTTTGTAAATATGTCATTAGCTATATTGAAAGTCCTTCTGTTAGTATAAATTTATTTGAGGATGAAGAATACATTAAATTAGTTTTTCAAGATAATGGTGGAGGTATGATTAAACGTCAGGAAGAAGGTTATGGAATGACTGTAATTAAACTGATGGCAGAACGATTAAACGGTAAATTTTCGTTTATTAATCAAGGCGGACTGCGTTTCGAGCTGAAGTTCAAGAATATTGATAAGCGTATCATCAGAAATGAAAATGTATAAAATTGATAACACAAATACTAGCATACTCATCATTGAAGATGATCCGCTGTTTGCTGAACGCCTGAGATCTGATCTGAAAAAGAATGGGTATATTGTGGCAGGTATTGCCAGAGCATTGGAAAGTGCGGTTCAGTTAATGAGTCACAATGATGTTGATTTAGCGATTATAGATATTTGGCTTGAGGGCTCACAAAATGGAATAGATATAGCTAAAGCTTTACTGAAGCTAAAAAAGATTTCGATTATTTATGTGACAGGCTTATCCAGAGAAGAGCAATTAGAGAGAAGTAAGGAAACATTCCCTTTCTCATTTATGGTTAAGCCAGTTAATGTACAGGAATTAATAGTTCAAATTGAGCTTGCTATAAATAAGAATAATGAAAACACAGGTAAACTTATCCTGAATGATGATTACTTTTTTGCTTTTTCAGAAAAAGGATATATCCGAATAAAATTTAGTGAGATATTATATATTTATGCAGACCGTATTTACTCAAAAGTCTTTTTGACAAAAGAAGAACATGAACGATTATTTCCTAAGAGGAGCTATGGTTTTATACATATATCTGCTAATTTAGGCCGCATCATGAGGCAACTACCTGGTGATTTTTTTCAGTTAAGCCGATCTGTTGTTATTAATCTGACTTTTCTGGATAAAATTGAACCGGAGTTTCTGGTCGTTGCCGATCAGCGAATAGAAGTGCCTGATGGTATAAAGAATAATTTATTAAGCCGATTAAATGTAATTCGGTCAAAGTAATATTTTATCAGGGATTTACTAGAAGTTTTGATCCATTGGTAAATACTAGTTTGCCTCCATTATATCTTAGATTTTGTGCTTCATTTATCTCACTATTGAGTGTGACAATATGGCCCGCGTTGATTATTACTTCATCTGAAAGTGAAGGTCTGCGTCCGCAGCTCCATGTGCCGGCTTCATGCCACAGGCCTGACTTGATTGTTGAACAGGTAGACACTATCCTGGTAAATGCTTTCGAATATACCTGACTTCTATTACCTTTTTCATCTATTGCCTGAATGGATAACAAATATGTCTGCCCATTAACCAATTGAGCAGCATTACCTTTAAATTGGAGATTAATGGTATTTGATGGCTCAGGGAGTGTGTATGAATGTTGTCCCACTAATACTGATCCTTGTGAGTAACTATATTCAAGTCTGACTATCTTCGCGGATAGTATACCGTTCTGGATGTATACGATATTGAATTGTGTTTGGCTCCAGATTCCGTTGCTGTTTCTGCCACGCACAAAAAATAGATGAAAACCATTCGAAAGAGTATTCGTATTTGCCGTAAAATCAATTTGATTACCGTTTGGGGTAACGTTGACCAACGTATTTCTGCCAAATCCCTGATCAGTATCCCAGCCATATTCAATAAGATGAATATTATTCTGGCCTAAAATACATAAATGAAATGAGCTGAAAAATAAAAACATTATTATTGACCTCATATCAATTGGCGTTCCTGATCTTTAAACTAATGTTCAGTCCTTGAGTTGTTGATCCGGTTCCCGGAACAGTAAGCTCATAAATGATAGGTATTGGTGGTAAACCCGATAGTTTATACGGTTCTGAACCTCCGAAAATACCAGGTTGACTTGCATTCGTACCGGCTGTTAAATAGGGGGAACCGGCTTTTATTACATATTTTCCATCAGTGCTTGTTCCACCAACAAAAGTATTAGCTGGCTCATAGGCAATATTTCCGTTTGCTGTTCCGAATTGTTGATTGGGGGCCAGGTTATTCTGATTGGTTTGGGCAATGATGCTAACCGTTGCATCCCTATGTACCAGAATATTGTTCCGGAAGGTAGATGCTGTTATTTTCCATAGAAAATTTCCGATTAAATTATTGTTATCGTAATTCAGATAATTTAATCCGGATTCATCCTGTACAATAATGCTATTAACTACTGATATATTATTGTTATATAGAGAGCTATAGCCTTGGATGTAATTTATATATGAGCTTATTATCTTGCAATTATTGATAATGTTAGTTGCGTCACCATAAAATGAAACCTCTGCTTTACATCGTATAATATAAATATTGCTTGTCTGTATTCTCATTCGATAGTTATTGATCTCCATGCCGATTAAAAAAGATCCTTGAGATCCATTGTTAAAAAAACAATAGTCATTGATTCTGGCATTAGTTGTCAGCGCATTTATCCCGAGGTTTTCATTTAAAAAATAGCCAGGCCCAATAATAACAACTCGTTTGCTGCAATTAAAGCCATTATAAGGCAATGATGAACCCTCAACCATTATAGTATCTCCGTTTGCTACACTAAAATGATTTAAGGCTGTTTGAATCTGATTAAACAGCCGGTTGGTTATATTTTCCGGTAGATTATTGTTTACCCTGAAAATTGCCCCATATACTGTGAGTGAAAAATAACCATAAAGGCACGTTATTATGATCAGGATTTTTTGCCAATGTATGCGTGTTTTACTGTCCATGGATAGTCTCAGTATTTTTGATCAGTAAGTCAATGAATTTTTTATAGACATAATTCTGCCGCCTGCGTGTAACCTCAAATAAGTGTCCATTGTGGAGGGTTACGATTAGCTTTCTTGGATGAAGAGATACTACCTCAATGTTTTTTACATAACCTGGATTGACAATTACATCTTTCCTGATTCGTATAAAGTCTGTGAGATTTTCTTCATACCATTTTAACGTCCTTGATGATAATACAGGCCTGTTATTTCTGTAGTTAATTCTTGTGTAATTCCAGTCGCCTTTTAACCAGATTATATCGTTCAGGACGATTTCTTTTCCGTCGCATTGAATTGCTGTCATAGCAGATTTATTACAGGCTGCGAAGTAAAATGCCAGTAGCTACGCCGCCGACAAACCAGGCTGCTTCATTTCCCCGTCGCGTATAGTAACGGCGTGTGGTGGTTGGGTTACCGGATACTTTCCATGAACCTTCAGTATTGCCGGCCACCAGTTTCGGGTTTTCATAGTTAACGGTACCGGGTGCCCATATTACCTTCAGCGAATTTCCGGGATCAACAAAAATGTACCCCGGGAAAGGCTTATAATGGTCTTTTTGGGCGAGTGATATAACTTTTATATCGTCGTATCGTTTGTTTGGATCCCAAACGGTATCTATGAACGTATCACCCTCATAAATAAATTTATAGCCTGTCACAGGAATCCATTGCCCTTCGGCAGCATCTGACAAAGCCATAAAGTCAGGATGTTTTACGTTTGCTTTCCAGATCGTTTGCAGGCTTTTTGATCTGTCTACATAATCATACCCGGGAAGGAGAGTCCATTGCCCCTCATTCGCTGCCGATTCAAGATTAAATTCCGGATGAATCTGACCTTTTTGCCATGATACAGCATCCAGATTCCAGAAAAATCTTGGTTCTGTATCACCAGTTGATACCCATGCATACCCTGCGCTTTTGGGCCTTGCCTGTAAAAATCCGGATAGACTTACATCACTTTTTACAAAATTTATGCCGTGCCATACCACGATGAGCCCGATAACCAGGATGCTCCCTTTTTTTATAGCAGAAGTGATAATCATAAAGTGAGTTGTTAAAATCTGGCAGTTAGACCGACCCGTGCAGAAGAGAGACCGGTGTAGCCGAATTCCGCAAAAGCACCGACCATCGGCGTGAAGTAGTATTTTCCGCCAATGAAATAATTAAAGAATGCTCCGCTCCGGTAGTCATACCCATATCCATAGTTGGCGTCATGCCAGCGGAACGAGCGATACCCTAAACCTAGTCCGGCGTATAAATCAACTTTTTCGGTATTTAATCTGAAGACACGGTTGACGTGATACGATCCGCGGATACCAATATATGTGGCAGTATACCGCCATCTTGAACTGCTATAGTAATAATCGCCATAATTCCCTGAATTATAGTCTAGTTGCACTCCCGCGCTAATGTCTTTATCCAATCCGGTCTCGAATGATATACCGACAGGATTGCCGTAATAATAAGAGGACAAACCAATTCCCAGATTGACTATCTGATCGCCTTTTTGATATCCGGTTCTGCCTGAATACCGAACAGGTGTATGGGAGATAACTTTCCTGCGTGAGCTTGTCGCGACTGGTTTTGGCGTTTCTGTGACTGCCTCACCGGGTAAGACGGTAGAATGCTGTCGGGTGGCTGATGGTGTGTTCACTGTTCGCACGGGTACGGGCGGTGGGCCTGGTACTACCCGTTTTTCTGAGGAACTCCCCGATGGTAATGCGGTACTCGTTGGCGTGCCTGTTTTTTGCTTTGATAAACTAGTCCGGGTGGCTGAGGGGGTTTGTGTTGACGATGCCTTAGGCATTGGTCTGCTTGAAGAACGGCGGGCCGGGGCTTTTGCCGAAGCCGGTTGTGTCTGTGCCTGCAGGGGTTGCCGGATCAAACCTGTCAGAATAAGGAAAGCGAATAAAGGTAGTTTCATAGTGTTTATATGTATGTATAGGGACCAGCGGGATTCTTTATGGAGGTTTATATTTTGAGCTGGATTATTAATAGAGTTAATTCTTATCAGCTAATTTATTACGGGTTTGTACATAACTGATTGTTAAACTTCCCAAAACCAGATTATTGTAAACAAAACCCAGATAAATGTTTCCGAGCTATGGAAAAGGATTTTCTTAAGTTGAGGGTTCCGTAGATAAGGTTGATACGGGAAGACGTGTTGTAAGCAGAAAATAGAAAGGCTAACAGTAAGAAAGCGGAGATATATGGCCCCGTGCGCAAAATCGCTTTCCGATTTGCCGGGATGGAAAACTTTAGCCAATATTGAACCGGCAAAGTACCCGTACCTGCCCGCCTAAGCTTAACCATGAAAAGACGTTCCTTTATTAAAAAGAGCGGTGCCACCGGCTTAGTGGCACTGGTTACTCCTTCCTCTGTATTCTATTCCGGTCCAAAACAGACTGCCCCGTCTCCCTTACTTGACTCATTCCGAAACCCGGCCGATTCCGCAAAACCGCAAACTTGGTGGCACTGGATGAACGGTAATGTCTCGAAACAGGGCATTACCCTTGATCTGGAAGCTATGCAGCGCATCGGCATCGGCGGTGTCCAGAATTTTGATGCCGGTACGGGTATTCCCAAAGGACCGCTGGAATATCTGAGTCCCGAATGGCTCGAACTGAAAAAACATGCTATTCAGGAAGCGCAGCGGCTCGGTCTTGAATTTACGATGCACAACTGCCCTGGCTGGTCATCGAGCGGAGGGCCGTGGATTACCCCGGAACAGTCGATGAAGCAGCTGACCTGGAGTGAGTTATGCGTCGAAGGGGGCCGGCCGGTAAACCGGAAGCTTCCGCAGCCGTATACCAAACTAAATCACTACCGCGATGTCGCGGTGCTGGCTTATCCGTCGCTGTTCGGCGAAATGGCGTTTGAGAACATCATCGGACGGGTCGAAACGCCTGTGGGTGATGTCGATATCAGCGGATTAAACGGCGAGGATAAAGAAGGGGTAACGGTACAGGGCACCACCGCCGCGCAGCCGTCGTATCTGCAAGTCAACCTGAAAGCCACTATTGAGGTGCAGGCGCTGGGGTTCGTCGGGCAGGTCGTTGGTGATGGCGGCGGCTTCGGCGGGCCGTCGGTAACCATGGAAGTGTCAGAGGATGGCGTCACGTTCCGGAAGCTCGCAACGGTGCCTGTCACAGACATAATGACCAGAGCTGAGTTTCCGTCGATCATGCTGAAAGCCTTCCGCTTCGTGTCGGCGAAAACCGTTCAGTATACCGGTATTCATTTCTCAAACGCCTTGCGACTGACCGACTGGCGCAAAAAAGCAAACTATGCATTCAGCGGGGTGTCCGGAGCAGCCAAACAGACAACACCGGCCGAAAAATCGGCTATTTTGCAACGGAATGCGGTTGTCGATCTGACTGATAAAATGGATGCGGCGGGCCGGCTGCAATGGGACGCCCCGTCCGGCGACTGGACGATTCTGCGGTTCGGGTATACCTCGACAGCAACCATGAACCGTTCGGCACCCGATACGGGCGTGGGGCTGGAATGTGATAAATTCAGCAAAACCGCCGTTACCGCCCACTTCACGAAAATGATGGAGAACCTGCTGCCGGTCCTGGAGCCACTGGCGAAGCAGGGCAAGGCGGGGTTGCTCATCGACAGCTATGAGGTGGGCATGCAGAACTGGACGGATGGCTTCGACACCTGGTTTAAGGAACAGAGCGGCTATGACCTGCGCACGTACTTACCGGCCATGACCGGCCGGTTTGTGGATTCAGTAGACACGACCGAACGCTTTCTGTGGGATATCCGCCGGACTCAGGCCGACCTGATGGCCGATGCGTATTACGGTCAGTTTACGACGCTATGCCACCAGAATGGTCTCATTGCCTATGCCGAACCCTACGACCGTGGACCGATGGATGAACTACAGATCGGGGCGCGGGTCGATGTGAATATGGGTGAGTTCTGGAATGGGCTGTCCACTATTTTCCAGAATAACCTGACCATGCACCGGACTGTAAAACTGTCGGCGTCAATTGCCCACACTAATGGGAAAGGTACCGGAAAACCACAGGTGGTAGGAGCAGAGGCTTTTACGGGTGAGCCCGAATCCGCCCGCTGGCAGGAATACCCGTTCGGAATGAAAGCCCTGGGCGATAAGCTGTTTTGCCAGGGGCTGAACCGCGTGATTTTCCACCGATATGCCCATCAGCCGCATCCGACGGCGCAGCCGGGCATGACGATGGGACCGTGGGGAATTCATTTCGACCGGACGAATACGTGGTGGGAGCAGGCGAAGCCGTGGATGGCCTATCTGTCCCGTTGCCAGAGCCTGTTACAGCAAGGGCTGTTTGTGGCCGATCTGGCGTATCTGGCTGGTGAAGAAGGCAATTCCTATGCTAAAGTAAGTCCGGACGAACTTAGCCCGGCCCCGCCGGAAGGATACGATTATGACATAATCAGTGCCGAAACGATTCTCCGGCACGCACGCGTGGAGAACAGGCGGCTGACATTGCCCGACGGCATGAGCTACCGGTTGTTGTTGTTGCAGCAGCCTGAAAGTATGTCCCTGAGTCTGCTCCGGAAAATACGCGAACTGGTATTGCAGGGACTAACGCTGGTCGGGCAGCGGCCTTTGCGGTCGCCCGGCTTGCGGGATGCCGGTAACGAGCTTGAGTTTAACCGGATACTGGATCAGTTGTGGGGGCTGAAAGGAGCGGCCCCGCCGTCCGGGAATGTGGTTGGCAAAGGAATTGTGTATGCCGGAAAGTCTCTTCCCGATGTACTGAAAGCCATTGACCTGCCGCCCGATGTACAGATTTCGTCGCGGTCGGGGGATGCACCGGTGACGTACCTGCACCGGTCGGTCAACGGTGAAGAGGTGTACTTTCTGGCCAATCAGCGCCGGACCGTCGAAGACATTGTCTACACGTTTCGGGTAACCGGCAAACGGCCCGAAGTATGGGACCCGGATACCGGAGCGGTAACGAAAATAAATCTGTATGAAACCGCACCGGGCGTAACCCGGGTGCCGCTCCGGCTCGAACCGGCCGAATCGGTATTCGTGGTTTTCCGGCAGGCGTTGCCCGAAAACCACTATGTTTCGGTTACCCGCGATCAGCTGCCGCTCCGGTCGGGACAGCCGTTTCCGGCAGTGGCGCAAAAACGGTTTACGGAGGTTGTCAATAATTTTACGATCAATGTCCGCGCCAAACCGGAGTTGAATATCATGCTGTCCACGCAGAACTTTATGGACGGCATTGCCGATCCCTGGACGAATTGTTACGCCATTTATCCGGCATCCGGCAAGGAGTTGTACGGGGCTAACCATGCGGCAGCCGGACTGGCCATCGGCCGTAACGGCGTGGCGGTCTGGGAGAGGGCCGCCGGTAAGCCGGTACTGACGCTGGCAGCGCCGGTTCCGATTTCCGGATGGACGCTGGTGACCCTTGTGTACCGCGACGGCGCGCCGTCTGTCTACGTAAACGGAAAACTGATTCAGCGCGGGAAACCATCAGGTTTTCAGGTGCATCCTACGCTGGATCAGGCGTTTCTGCGCGACGGCGCTTCTTATTACAACGGAGATATGTCGGAGCCGCAGATGACCACCGGCGTGATGGCTGAAGAGCAGATACGTCAGCTGGCGAGAGAACCGTATACGCCGTTACAGCCAACGCCGGTTCTGACCATAACCGGTGAGGAACGGGCGTCGTTTCTGTTCTGGGAAAACGGAAAATATGCGTTCCGGGACGCGGCCGGGAAGGAACGGACTATTCCGGTGGGCAGTTTGCCCGCGCCGCAATGGCTTTCCGGAAGCTGGCAGGTTTCCTTTCCGCCGGAGCGCGGTGCTCCAGGCCAGATTGTGCTGAACGAACTGGTTTCCCTGCACCGGCATCCGGATGCCGGTGTCCGGTATTTCTCGGGGACAGCCACCTATACGCAAACCTTTGACCTGAATCCGGCTTTCTCGGGGGCTAACCGCCGCATCTTTCTGGATTTAGGAAGGGTAGAAGTCATTGCCGAAGTCCGGGTGAACGGAAAAACCGTATCAACGCTCTGGAAACGACCCTACCGGCTGGAGATTACGGATGCGGTAAAGCCCGGCGCCAACCAGCTGGACGTGCTGGTAACCAACCAATGGCCTAACCGGCTGATCGGTGACGCGCAGACGCCGGACGCGGATACCTATATGCCTGGTGCGGGCAGCAGCGGGTTTGCCAGCCTGAGCGGCGGCGGCATACAGCAATTGCCGGACTGGTACAAAAACGGGGTGCCTAAGCCCGATGACGGGAAAGTAACTTTTGCCACCTGGCAACATTACACAAAGGAATCCCCCCTGCTCGAATCGGGTCTGATCGGCCCTGTCCGGCTCCTGCCGGTCATGCAGGTGACGATTTAAAGAGTGAAAGAGTGAAAAAGCGAAAGAGCGGCTGTCGCGCGGATAAAGAGTGGGCCAGTACATAGTGAGCAAGGTAGTGGTGGAGCGCGTCGCTCTTTCACTCTTTATCTCTTTCGCACTTTAAAAACGTGTAGTGAAGGTAAAAAACGGGTGAGCGCCCTGCGCTCACCCGTTGCGCTCTCTGCGTTTAATCAACGCTCTGATCAGCCTTTTTAGTCTGATCCTTGGCCTATGCTTTCCTGTGTTTGGCGTCGCTCTTCATGCCTTTTTCATTGTTGCTGAGCCTTGTTCAGTAACGATCCGGCCGCTATAGCCGGCTTTCTCAGCAGTATATAGCGGACGAATTCAGACCGGGTTTGGGAAAACGAATGATCGTTACCGTTCAGTAATTTTAGTGCCGAATGAACAACTTGTTGCTTAACTCATTATAAAAATTATGTTGCTTGGCTGTGTTTAAGATAAGTATCCCGTTTGCTAAAACTGAAAACAGCTTGTAAGCAGGTATGGTTAAATAAAAACAATTGATAATGTATAACAAGTAAAAGCGCAACGTATGAAAACCATCGAACGAGAAAACAAGACGCATGACCGACAGCGTAAGCTGACACGGCAATCCATCCTCCGCATAATTCTGGTAAGTTCGTTTATTGCCAACTTACTGATCGTCTATAAATTAATTCACCCTGCTCCCGACAGCGGGCTGATCAACACCGTTTCATTCGCCTCATTCGCTCCCTTACTCCGCGGTTCAATCTTATTTTTCCTGGCGTTATCCGTTGTCAGTCTGATCGGTTTCGCCAGTCTCAATCCGGAAACGGAACCTGTCGTCAGTATCGCGCAGACTAACCTGGTAACCGTAGCAGACGAGGCACCGGTTGCAGAACCAGCCCAAATGATTGTGTTTCGCCCCGATCGTTCACCCGTTTCCATCGACAGTCACCCGACGCTGGTCAGGGAGTAATCTGGAGCCGGACAATTGTTCAGGGCCGTTCAGTAAGCGCCATCCGGATCAGCTCGGCCGTATTTTTAACGCCCGCTTTTTTGATGAGGCTGGCACGCTGATTGGCAACGGTATTGGGGCTGATATCGAATTGTTCGGCAATCTCGCGGCTGCTCATACCCTGCGTCAGACAGGTCAGAATCTGGGACTCGCGGGTCGTAATTTTATTCCAGACGGTTTTGCCGCGGGGAACGGCAAAATCGTCTTCTTTTCTTGTTTTCGGGATAATCAGATGCCGTATAATGACGGAAGACGCATTGGGCGGGTAATACAGCTCACCGGTAACAACGGTCCGGATGGCACGCAGAATTTCGTCGCGGTCAGTGTCTTTGAGCAGATAACCGGCAGCTCCGTTCTGTACCGCGTTCAGAATGTAATCCGGATTGTTATGCATACTGAAAATAAGCGACTTAACGCTAGGAAACTGGCGGGTGACCACCTTTGCCACCTCAATGCCCGACATGCGGGGCATGGTAATATCCAGCAGGAGCACATCCGGTTTAAGGTCCGGAATCATCGCAACAGCGTCATCGCCATCCGATGCTTCTCCCACAATTTCAATGTCGTTTTCGTCTTCCAGCAGGTTGAGGATTCCTTTTCTTACAACCGAATGATCATCAGCAATTAACACGCGGATCGGCATAACCATTACCATTTTCAGGGCTCATTACCGCGGGATCTTTACAAAGACGGTGGTGCCTTTTCCGGGCGTTGAGGTCAATATAAAGTCACCCTTGAGTAATTGGGCCCTTGTTTTCATATTTTCTAAACCACTTATTACCGGATTCGCCTTCCGGACATTCTTCACGGCGAACCCGTTTCCGTCATCAGAAACGGACAGTGTAAGATACGCTTTTTCCGGCATTATCTGAATGATAATATGTTCGGCATCAGCATATTTTACGGCATTGTTTAAGGCTTCCTGCGCGATGCGGTACAGACCAATCTCAATTGCGGGGGGCAAACGGTTAACGGTACTGCCGCTGAAAACAATATTGCCTCCGGTTATATGCGCCGTCTGCTCGGCCAGCAGTTGCAGGGCGGCAGACAAGCCAAAATCACCGAGCACCGAGGGCATCAGGTTGTAGGAGATTTGGCGCGTCGTCTGGATGGTCTCCTGAATCAGCTCACACAGTTCGTCAAACCGTCTCCGGAGTTTTTCGTCGTCCATTGGCATCCGCTTCATGCTTTCGGTGTGGAGCTTGAGGCCGGTAAGCATTTGCCCGATGCCATCGTGCAGTTCACGGGCGAATCGCCGCCGTTCTTCCTCCTGTCCTTCGAGCAGGGCTGCCGACCGGACACGGTCTTCGGTGCGCTGCAATTCAAACTTTTCTTCGGTCGTCCGGAGCAGAGCGGCCTGGGTTTCCTGCAACTGTTGGTTTGTAAAGCCAAGGTCATGGTTGGCGATGGCAAGCTGATGATTACTTAACCGGAGTGCATCTTCTGATTCGATCAGTCTGCGGATAGCTGCTCGGGTGTGATTAACGACCGGGCGGAAGATAAAAAAACCTTCGATCAGGACTGTCAGCAGCGTAGCCAGGCCGAGGAACCATTCGACCCATTCCAGGTGGCGTACCCGTTCAAAGGTTTCGATATCGAACCTGAACACAATCTGATCCATTTGTTGCAGATAGGCCGGTTCAGTCTGCAAAATAGCCGCGAGGGCCTTCTGTTTATCCTGTTCTGTATGCTTCGGATCGGTGAATACGAGAAATCCGGCCCGAATCTGTTGAAAAGAGGGTTCAATCTGCCGCAACATGCTGTCGATGGCCGCACTTTTCCGGACGGTATAACTATGCTCCATGTGCAGAATGCCGGATTTTAGTTCGGTGTGCACACGGCTCCATACCGTCAGCAGGGAGTCAAACGAAACCGTATCACTGGCAGGAAGGCGCTGCAAATCCAGCAAAGCCAGTTTGGTAAGCCGCTGACTCAGCATCCGCTGTCGGCCGGCCACATTCAATACCCGCCCGTCATCGTTATGATCGTCAATGGTTTGTTTGATGAAGAATAAACCGCTTAAGGTCAGGACCGCAATCACGGTCAGGGCCATCACATAAAAACGGGTCAGCCGTTGGGCAACTAACTGGTCAAGTTCCTGCACGGGAGTATTGAGTGATTGAGTGAATTGCTGTACTCCGGAGCTGACTTATAGACGTTTCAGGAGCAACAGGTCATTTAACTAAATTTACGACATAGCCACATAGAAAAACAAAGATTTTGTTATCTCTGACAGGCCCTGTGTGGGATCCCGTTTCGTAAGAACTGCTTAACCCGCATTTATTCCGGCTCATTCATTGATTATCGCACTTCGTCCTGAGTAGACCGGGACAGGCGGTCAGGGTGTCATATGTTTGCGGGGCTTAAGCCCCGTAAGCTGGTGACGCAAGAGCTTGCGTTGCTACGGATGTAACCCCGTGCGGGGCGCGGGAAGCAGTTTTATGAAACAACAAATTCTATGGGTACTGGTCTGGTTAACGACGCTGTACAACACCTGGGCCGCTCCGCCGGTAACGAATGCCAACATTCGGGTGGATCAGTTCGGGTATCTGCAAAACGCCCGCAAAGTGGCGGTCATTATCAACCCGCAGGTTGGCGCCAATGCGGGTCAATCTTTCAATGCCAGCACCGGCCTCAACCAGTATCAGGTGCGCCGGTGGAGCGACGATGCGGTGGTGTTCAGCGGTACGCTGCAAGCCTGGAACAACGGTGCTACCCAGGCATCGTCGGGCGATAAAGGCTGGTGGTTTGACTTTTCACTGGTCAATACGCCGGGGTCTTATTACCTCTTTGATGTGGGAAACAACGTTGGTTCGTACCGGTTCGAGATCGGCGATCAGGTGTATAAAGACGTCCTGAAAGCGGCGGTCCGGACGTATTATTACCAGCGGATCAATTTTGCGAAAGTGGCGCCCTATACTGACCTGAAATGGGCCGATGCCGCCACACACGAGTGGCCGGGGCAGGATCGGGAAGCCCGGAGTGCAACCGATAAAACGAACCCGCTGACGGCAAAAGACCTGCACGGCGGCTGGATGGATGCCGGTGACATGAACAAGTACGTCACCTTTGCCGAAGAACCGGTGGCCCTGCTGCTGGAAGCCTACCGGCTGAATCCGGCCGTGTTCGGTGATGATTTTAATATCCCGGAATCCGGAAACGGGGTGCCGGATATCCTCGATGAGGTTCAGTACGA
>CBDFHU010000068.1:0-34290 GCA_965247375.1 Arsenicibacter sp. | reverse complement strand
AGACGCTGATTTGGGCCGCCGGGGTACAGGGATCGCTTATTGATGGATTACCGGCTGATGCTATTGAACGGTCACGGATTCTGGTGAATGAAATCAGCCAGGTTAACGGCACGCGCAATGTATTTGCCATCGGCGACGTGGCACTGATGAAAACCACTGATTACCCGAACGGGCATCCCGGCGTGGCACAGCCTGCCATTCAGCAAGGAACGCTGCTGGCCAAAAACCTGCTACGGCTCAGCAAACAGCAGGCTCCCGAACCGTTTAAGTACTTCGATAAAGGCTCACTGGCCATTATCGGGCGTTACCGGGCGGTGGCTGACCTGCCGAAAAAGCTCCATCTCAGCGGCTTTGTTGCCTGGGTTGCCTGGCTGTTCGTGCATATCTGGTACCTGATCGGTTTCCGCAGCAAACTCATTGTACTGAGCAATTGGCTCTACCGCTTCTTTACCTATGACCGTGGTACACGGATTATCATCCGCCCGCACGTCAGGAAGGACGATACGGTAGCACGCGAGATACTGGCTAAAAGCGAAATGCTTTAGTCTTACGACACATACCGACAGGAAGCAGATGCAAAAAGTATGGGCATTCTGTTTCCTGTCTCGTAAATTTGCAGCATGTACAAACGCTTGCTGCTCCCCATTCTCTTCCGTTTCGACGCCGAAACGATTCACCACTTTGCTACCAGCTCGTTAAAGTTTTTCCTGTCAATTCCCGGCATGTCCTGGCTGGCCCGCAAACAGTTTGTCGTCACCGACCCGTCGCTGCAACGAACCGTTTTTGGCATTACTTTTCCGAATCCGGTAGGCCTTGCCGCCGGCTTTGACAAAAAACGCCGAACTGATCAATGAACTGAGCGACCTTGGATTCGGCTTTATCGAAATCGGAACGGTTACGCCCCGTCCGCAGCCCGGTAACCCGCGTCCGAGGTTGTTCCGCCTAAAGGCTGACGGTGGCCTGATCAACCGCATGGGTTTCAACAACAAAGGTGCCGGTCCTGCCGCCCGGCGACTGCGCGAACGCCGGAAAGGAGTCATCGTCGGCGGCAACATCGGTAAGAACAAGGACACCGCCAATGAAGAGGCCCTGAACGATTACCTGCTGAGTTTCCGCGAGCTGTTCGACAGCGTTGATTATTTCGTGGTAAACGTCAGTTCGCCCAACACGCCCGGCCTGCGCGACTTACAGGAGCGTGAGCCGCTGACCCGCATTCTACAGGCACTTCAACAGGAGAACAAGGCCAAAGCGGCGCCAAAGCCGGTTCTGCTGAAAATCGCGCCGGACCTGACCGACAGCCAGCTCGACGACATCATCGCCATTGTCCGCGATACACAGATTGCGGGCGTTATTGCCACCAACACCACCATCAGCCGTGAGCAGCTGCGTACGCCTGCCGATCAGGTAACGGCCATTGGTGCCGGCGGGGTGAGCGGTGCACCCGTCCGGAGCCGCTCGACCGAGGTGATCCGTTACCTGCATACGAACTCAGGAGGCAGTTTTCCGATTATCGGTGTCGGCGGCATCTTTACGGCGGCCGATGCGCAGGAAAAACTCGACGCCGGGGCCGCACTCGTGCAGGTCTATACCGGCTTCATTTACGAAGGGCCGGGCCTCGTAAAAAATATCTGCAAAGGCTTGCTGACTGCTTCCCGGTAATAAGCAGGAAGTTGCCGTTGCCGGTAAAAAAACTACATGACCGGACAGGTATCAGGGCACTGTTTTTTCGTTAAAAAGCCGGAAATTTACCTCATCAGTCATTGACCTAACCTATATGGCCAAGCAACCAGCCGGAAAAAATACCCCACGCCAACGTGAACAGACTAAACAACAAACACAATCATCCAAAGCCGGTAAAACGGATTGGGTGAGCAGGCTTGACCGCTGGATTTATGACCACCGGTCTACGCTCGCATTCGGGGTTTTACTTATTCTGATTGGCATTGGCTTATTTGTCGCGTTTATTTCTTATTTGCTCCACGGCCCTGCCGACCAGAGTGTGGTGCGGGCGGCCGTAAATGATTCGGCTCAGGACGCCGCTCCCGAAACCAAAAACTGGCTGGGGCTCGCCGGCGCTTCCATTGCGCACGTGTTTGTCTTCCGTTGGTTTGGAGTTGGGGCGCTTGGCCTCCCGGTGGTTGTCTTTCTGGCCGGCTGGAAACTTACGTTTGGCCGCGAACTGCTGCCACTGGCCCGCCTGACCAAAGGGATGCTGTTTTTTACGATCTGGACCAGTCTGTTTACCGGTTACTTTGTCCGCATTACGGGCAGTGTCTCCAGCGCCAGCGTATGGTGCGGAGGGGTCGGTTACGAAGTAAACCAGCTGCTGGCTACCTTACTGGGCGGTGGCAGCATCGTTTTGATCGGCTTCCTGCTGTTTGTGTTTATCATTTTCTATTTCGACGCCTCGTCCTGGTCGTTTAACTGGAAGATTAACTGGCCAAACCTGAAACCGGCGCATACCGACGATTATGAGGAAGACACGATAGAGGATTATGAGGAGGAAGAAGCGGAGAATCCGGCTCCGGCTCCCAAAGCGGCGGCAAACGGTAAACCCGTTACCAGCCCTGCCCCTGCGGTAGCGGTACCGCCGGTACCTGAACCGGAGCCTGAAGTTCGTCCCTCACCGGTAGTTGCGCCGGTAGCGGCAACTATGGCCAGTGAACCGGAGCCGGCCGTTACCGCCGGTGAGCCGGCCCGAACCAGCCGGATTATCTCGTTTGACGATCCGCCGAAAAACGGTAAGCCGGTAACCACACCAACCACCCCTGCCAGTGATTTTGTGGTGAAACAGCCGGGTGAGACACAGGAACCGGTAGCCCCGACCTTTGATGTGCCGGTTGGTGAAGCCAGCAGTGACAGCCTTGTGGCAGAGCATGGTCCGTATGACGCCACGCTTGACCTGCCGCATTATCAGTATCCGGTCGTCGACCTGCTGACGGATTATCCGAGCAAAGGCGCGCAGGTATCCGAAATTGAGCTTACCGAAAATAAAAACCGGATTGAGGACACGCTGCTGAAATTCGGCATCGGCATCAAGAAAATATTTGCCGAAGTCGGGCCGACCGTTACGCTGTATGAGATTATTCCGGCCGACGGGGTGCGGATTTCCAAAATCAAAAGTCTGGAAGACGACATTGCGCTGAGCCTTTCGGCGCTCGGTATCCGGATTATTGCCCCGATGCCGGGCAAGGGAACAATCGGGATTGAGGTGCCGAACAAAAACCGCGAAATGGTGTCGATGCGGTCGGTAATCACCAACGAGAAGTTTTCCAAAAGCAATTTTGAGCTGCCGGTTATTCTCGGCAAAACGATTTCCAACGAGATTTACATCGCCGATCTGGCCAAAATGCCGCACTTGCTGATGGCCGGTGCCACGGGTCAGGGTAAATCGGTGGGCTTGAACGTCTTGCTGACATCGCTGATCTACAAAAAGCATCCGGCGCACCTGAAACTGGTTCTGGTCGATCCGAAGAAGGTAGAACTGGCCCTGTATAACAAGATTGAACGCCACTTTCTGGCGAAACTTCCCGACAGCGAAGAGGCCATTATTACCGACACCAAGAAGGTAGTCAACACGCTGAATTCGCTGTGCGTCGAGATGGACAACCGCTATAACCTGCTGAAAGATGCCGGGGTGCGGAACATCAAAGAATACAATACCAAATTCACCAACCGCAAGCTGAATCCCGAGAAAGGCCACCGGTTCATGCCGTATATCGTATTGATTATTGACGAGCTGGCTGACCTGATGATGACCGCCGGCAAGGAGGTTGAGCAGCCGATTGCGCGGCTGGCGCAGCTGGCCCGGGCGATTGGTATTCACCTGGTAGTTGCTACGCAGCGGCCATCGGTCAACGTCATTACCGGTCTGATCAAGGCCAACTTCCCGGCACGTTTGTCCTTCAAAGTAACGTCGAAAATCGACTCGCGGACGATTCTGGACACCGGCGGGGCCGAACAGCTGGTCGGTATGGGTGACATGCTGCTGTCGTCCAACTCAGACCTGATCCGGTTACAGTGCCCGTTTGTCGATACCGAAGAAATCGACGAGCTGTGTGATTTTGTGAGCGGGCAACGCGGTTACGACGAAGCCTATGCCCTGCCGGAATACGTCGGCGATGAAGGTGGCCAGGACATTGAGGAGCGCGAGATCGATCTGGGCAACCGCGACGTCATGTTCGACGAAGCGGCGCGGCTGGTCGTTATCCATCAGCAAGGCAGTACCTCGCTCATTCAGCGGCGGCTCAAACTGGGTTACAACCGCGCCGGCCGGCTGATCGATCAGCTCGAAGCCGCCGGTATTGTCGGCTCTTTTGAAGGCAGTAAGGCCCGCGAAGTACTGATCTCAGACCCGCAGCATCTGGAAGAAGTTCTCCGTAAGCTACGGGATCAGTAGTAAAGGAAACAAAAATTAAACTTTTTCCGGTTGATAGCTGTCTAACATTAAATGTATTGCCAACTTTACGGCAAATTCACTAACCTGGAGTTTTGACAATGAGAAGATTAATGCTGCTATTTTGTCTGGTGGCCGGCTTTGTCGGTTCGGCTGCTGCCCAAAAGGACAAGCGCGCAAAAGACATTCTGGATGCGATGAGTAAAAAGTATAAAACGCTGAAGACGTATCAGGCAGCGTTTACATTTACAACCGAAGGGGCTGGCGCAAAAGAATCGTACAAGGGAGATCTGACCGTGAAGGACACTAAATTCCGGCTGAAACTGGGTGGACAGGAGGTTTTTAATGATGGAAAAACCATGCACACCTACGTCAAGGAATCAAACGAAGTAAACGTGCAGGATTACGACGGCTCGGACAACAGCGACCTGAACCCTGCCCGGATTTACACGATTTACAACAAAGGCTTTAACTACCGGTTTGTGGGCGAGAAAAAAGACGGCGCCCGCACACTCGAACAAATCGAGCTGACGCCGGAAAAGAAAAATGCCCAGATCAGCAAAATCCAGATTAACGTCGATAAGGCAGATAAATCGGTACGGAGCTGGACTACTATCGACAAAACCGGTAAAAAGACCAGCTATACCATCAACAAATTTACGCCTAACGCCAACGTAACCGACAGCTATTTTGTCTTCGACAAAGCAAAATATCCGGGCGTTGAGATCGTCGATCTGCGCTGATTATTACATTCCCTTTCTGGTCGTAATCATAATAAGTCCGTTGCGGGCATTTGATCCGTAGGTAGTCAGGGCCCGCCGGCCATCCATCTGATTTACCGATACGACATCATTTGCCCGCAATGCTTTCATCTGGCTCACGGTAGCTACTTTCCCGTCAATAATATACAGCGGCCGGTTAGTATTCCGGCTCCGCAGCCAGTCGGGCACGACCTCATGAATACCCTGATCCTGAGCCGGTAAACGGCTTATGGTTGTATCCAGCCCGCCCCCCGGAATAATCGCCGGTCTCGGTAAGCGCTGATTACCGGTCGGCATCGCGGTATCCCCCCGCATGACATGCCCCGGACGGGCTGCTACCTCACCTGCTCCCAGGCTACCAGCCAGTAGCAAAGCCCATAATCCTATCGTTTTCATTGCTGTGTTCGTTTACAGGCATTTCCGCCATTGGTAATACCCGTCTCTTTGATTAACAACAGAACCAAACGTTTAGTGTTTAGTTGATATTCTTGCCGACCGCTGTATTAACTCACTTTCATACTATAATACAAGCGTCCGGAACCTGTTTTTTGTAGATTGCAGTTATTAAACCGCTACGTTCATGTACACGTTCTACCGGCTTATCCTGACCCTGGCAGGTCTGCTGCCGTTTCTGGCATTGGGGCAGTTACCGGCACCCAAACCCATTTTCCGGACGCCCCTGAGCCCCCGCATTGCCAATTACCGGATTCAGGTGACGCTCAACACCACCACAAAACGGCTGACCGGGACCGAAACGCTTACCTGGCGTAACACCTCGAATGATGTCATCCGCGAACTGCAGTTTCACCTGTACCTGAATGCCTTCAAAGACCGGAAGTCGACCTTTATGCGTGAATCCGGCGGGCAGCTGCGGGGCGACTACATCGACGCGGACGATAAGGACGCCTGGGGCTGGACCAACCTCAAGTCTATGAAGGTCAGAGGCGGCGAGACGCTTGCCTGGCAGTTTATTCAGCCCGACGACCTCAATCAGGACGACCGTACGGTGATCCGTGTGCCGTTGAGCAAGCCCCTTGGCCCGGGTCAGAGCATTACCCTCGACATGGCGTTTGACGCCAAACTCCCGAAAATTTTTGCCCGCACCGGCTTCAGCCGCGACTTTTTCCTGGTTGGTCAGTGGTTCCCGAAAATCGGGGTTTACGAACCAGCCGGTACCCGCTATGCGCGGCAGGGCCAATGGAACTGCCACCAGTTTCACGCCCATTCGGAATTTTACGCCGATTACGGAGTATATGATATCGATATTACCACCCCGAAAGAGTACTGGGTAGAAGCCACCGGCCTGATGCAGGGCGAAATCATGCACAAAAACGGTACAAAAACCCTGCGCTATCACGCCGAAGATGTGGTCGATTTTGCCTGGACCGCTTCTCCCCATTTCCAGGAAGCCACCAGCCAGTGGAAACACGTTAAAATCACGGTGCTCCTACAGCCCGAACACACGGATCAGGCACAGCGGCATATCGACGCCGCCAAAGCTGCGCTGGCTTATTTTGACAAACATCTGGGCAAATATCCTTTCCCAAACCTGACCGTAGTTGACCCGCCCTATCACGCCATGGGAGCGGCCGGCATGGAATATCCGACCTTTATCACGGCCGGTACCGTCTGGCAGATTCCGAAAGGCATTCGCGCGCCGGAAATGGTGACGGTGCACGAGTTCGGCCACCAGTATTTTATGCAGCTGCTGGCCAGCAATGAGTTTGAAGAAGCATGGCTCGACGAAGGGTTTAACCAGTACTATGAAGGCCGGATCATGGACGAAACCTATGGCCCTAAGGCAGCAGTTGTTGACCTGTTTGGTTACCGCCTCGGCGACCTGGAAAACTCCCGCGACGGCTATGTGCACCTCGACAATCCGGCCATTGGCCCTTCGTTCGGGAACACCTGGCAACTGCCGGACAACTACTACGGCGTCCTGACGTATAGCAAAACCGCTACCTGGCTCCGTACGCTGGAAGGGCTGCTGGGCCGGAAAATTATGGACGAAATCATGCAGACGTATTTCGACCGCTGGCAGTTTAAACATCCCAACGCCGGGAGCTTTATTGCCATCGTCAACGAAATTGCGCCCGCCCGCACCGGCTTCCGGTACGGCAACGACATGAACTGGTTTTTCGATCAGGTGCTGTACGGCGACAATGTGTGCGACTATAAACTCGTCTCGGTTTCCAGCAAAAAACTGGATAAACAATATACCTCGACGGTGCGCGTTGACCGCCTGGGAGATGCCCGGATGCCGGTGGATGTGCTGCTGCATTTTGCCGACGGGAAGGAACTGATGCTGTTCTGGGACGGTAAGGGCCGCACTAAAACCTTTACCGTGACCGAGCCCGCCGAACTGATCTGGGCCAAAGCCGATCCGAAGCAAAAGCTGTATATCGACACGAATTTCAATAACAACAGCCTCACCCGGCAGCCATCATCAGCACCGGCGGCAAAGTATGCGGCAAAAGTACTTTTCTGGATTCAAAACTGGCTGCAATGGCTGGCCTGGCTGGCATAACCCGACATCAACCATGTTGACTACCTTACAACATACTCTGCGTTCAGGCCGTATACTGACCATCATCTACGCGACATCACTCGTTTTGGGACTCCTGGCCGCCATGCCGATGTACACGACACTGACCAGACTTGACGAAAACTCACTGGCATTCAATGAGCTGTTGCCGGCTTTTGACTACACGGTTTTTCAGGACTTTATGCACGATCACGGCCAGGCCGTTAGTCCGCTGCTCAGTGTCGGCCGCTGGACCGGTATTGTTTACCTGTTTCTGAGTATCTGGTTTACGGGCGGTATCCTGATGGTGTTTGCACGGCCCGCCACGCCATTGTCTGCTAATGTATTCTGGCAAGCGTGCCTGCATTATGTCCGCCGGTACCTGCGGCTATTTGCAGTGACCCTGCCCTTTCTGCTTGCTGCTTTTTTGATACCGTTGCTGGCGGGCATTCTCATAGCGGTTCTGGCCGAAGAGCAATTTACGGAGCGTGGGTTATTCTGGCTGGTATTCATCGGTTTTGCAACCGGTTTTGTGCTGGCAACATTCGTGCTGTGCATCAGCGACTACGCTAAAATTCTGCTTTTTCAGGAAGACGAGCAAGGCAGTCTGCACGCCTTCGCCAGAGCAGGCAAACTGGTTCTGGACCATCCATTGGCCACCATGGGCCGCTACTGGCTCATGATCGGGCTAGGTACGCTGCTGTTCGGGGTTTATTTCGTGCTGGATACTCTGATCGGGATGAGCTCGTGGCTCACCATTCTGCTCATGCTTCTGATTCAGCAGGTGTTTATTTTTAGCCGTATCATGCTCAAAGCCTGGAATCTTGGGCTTGTTTATTCAGTATATGAAAGCCTTAAACCGTCAAATAAAAAGGTAGTTAATCCAACGTGATCACGTATAAAGAATCGCCTTTTTACCATCATTATGTTACCTTTGGATTAAATACAATCCTCTAATCACCTGTTAACTCAATGCAAAAGTTTCTTACAATCCTGGTTGTTGTTGCAGCCCTGGTAACCGGCTGTAAAAAAGAAGATACGGCTACGCCTAAAACAAAAACTGAATTAATCACACGGAAATGGCAGTTTCAGGGAGCAAAGGTGACGCTGGGTACGCTTCCGATTACGGCCTATACCCGTGGAGCCACTACCGGCAACGTGGTTGACTTCTCGGCGTCATACATGGACTTTAAAGCAGGCGGAGCATTCTCGCAGGTTGTACTGCCGGGAACCTCAACGACAGGAACCTGGAAATTCAACAGTACAGAGACGGCCTTTACCATTAACTCAAGCAACGGTTCTGTTGACAGCTGGACTATCGACAAGCTGACCGAGACAAACCTTGATTTCAGCCGTCAGATTGCTGCTAACTCAACGGATCCGAGCGATCTGACCTGGTTGACCCTCATCAAATCATACGGTTTTTCAACGGCTGCCGGTGCCAAAATCGAAGTACAGACAGTACCTGCTCCTTAATAATACAAAAAAAGCGGAGGCCCGGGCCTCCGCTTCGTTTTTTAGTCCTCGCGGCCTTCCTTGCGGTTGGCATCCGCCATCCGGACAATTTTGGGTGTGAATGTAGCCAGCACCTTTACCAGCTCCTGCTGGGCACCGATAACGGTTTCAATGTCTTTGTATACCATCGGTGCTTCGTCTAAATCGCCGCCGATCAGCTGGATACCGGCGGCTTCCAGTACTTTATTGACCTGCGACTGCGTGATCCGGCTGAATGCCTGGGTCCGCGACATCAGCCGTCCGGCACCGTGCGAGGCCGAATTGATGGCAGCGGCATGGCCAAGCCCCCGCACCACGTAGCCGGGTGCCGTCATGGAGCCCGGAATAATCCCCGGCACATCGGGACCCGCCGGTGTGGCCCCTTTTCGGTGCACCATTACTTCCCGGCCGTCGGCCAGCGTTTCCTTCCACGCAAAGTTGTGGTGGTTTTCGACCATTGCCAGCGGCTTCTCCCGCAGCACCTTCGCAATTTTATTATGAATCTCGTGGTGATTAGCCGACGCATATTCACCGGCCAGGTTCATCGCAATCCAGTACTCCTGCCCTTCTTCGGTATTCAGGTCGAGCCAGGCCAGATGCGCCGCCTGTTTCGGTAGCTTTGTTTTCTGCATGGCCAGTTTTGAGTAATAGTTGGCCACTGCTCCGCCAAACCCGCGTGAGCCAGAATGCGACAACAGGGCCAGATACGTTCCCGGCGGCACATTCAGCAGGTCATCGGCTTCCGTAACCTCAACAATTCCCCATTCGACAAAGTGGTTGCCGGTTCCCGAGGTTCCCAACTGCCGGTAGGCCTTGTCTTTCAGGTCGCGGATTACTTTTGTAGCTGCCCACTCCGGCAAATCCATGACGCTTTCGTCGAACTTATCGCGGATTTCGCCCCCTATCCCGAATTTTGTCTGCTCCACCAGCGCCTTTTTAAGCAGATGCGGCTCACGCTTGAAGTAGTCGGGTCGAATATCAAAAACCGACAGGCACATCCGGCAGGCAATGTCTACCCCGACCGCATACGGGATGATCGTATTCGGGTCGGTGGCCAGCACACCGCCGATCGGCAGTCCGTAGCCCTGGTGCGCATCCGGCATCAACGCGCCGGCCACCGCAATGGGCAGACTGGCAGCGGTCTGCATCTGGGCCAATGCACCGGCCTCAATGTGTTCTTTCCCGAAAATGGCATACTTCAGGGCTTCCTCCCGCAGCATGTAGGC
Organism: Arsenicibacter sp.; assembly: GCA_965247375.1. GTDB lineage: Bacteria > Bacteroidota > Bacteroidia > Cytophagales > Spirosomataceae > Arsenicibacter. The sequence continues at coordinate 23,889 of CBDFHU010000068.1, read as the reverse complement.
TGCTTCGGCCTGTTTCCCGTCGGCCGCCAGCGCATAGGGCGCCGGTTCGGCAGGCAGCCAGGCCTCTCCTGCTTCGCTCAGTGGAACCGCAATTCCCTGTTTATTGAGTTCGTAAATAGCCTGCGCCAGGTTGGTGACTTTATTTTTGGAATAGGCAAATTTTTTCGGGTTCCGGAGCATCTGCGCCAGGAGCCCCATGATTTTATCTTTCGGATAACCGGCCCGCGTCACCAATCCGTTTGCTACCCGCAGAAACGGAGCGTGCAGGTTTTCCGGAATCGGGCCAAGGCTCAGTATATCCTCCTGTGTGATGGTTGTTGTTTCCATGATCTATTTCGTTCACGTCTTCGACGCGGTAAAAATCTGTTTTAACTGATCCAGCAACTGACCGCTGCCCGATACCGACACCGAGCTGATTTTATCGGCGATTTTTTCAACATACTCCATTTCTTTCAGCTTCCAGAGCATTTCGTTGTCCTCCATTAGCTTGGCCGTGTTGAGCAAGCTGCGGGTCGAGGCGGTTTCTTCTCGGCGCATGATACTGTTGGCCTGGGCTTTCTTTTCGGCCAGCAAGACCTGGTTCATGATGTCGCGCATATCGCCCGGCAAAATGACATCCCGTAAACCGCCGCCCTTCAACACAACACCCAACACCGTCGCCCGGCCGGCAGTTTGCGCCAGTATCCCGTCAACGATCTCTGCTTTTTTATCGAGTAACTCGTCCAATGTCATCGCGCCGATGGTTTCCCGCAGGGCCAGTTGCATCAGTACATACAACTGTCGGTCATATTCCTTGTTTTCGACCAGCGCCTTCACCACGTCAAGCACCTGAAACTGAATGAAGAAGCTGACCCGCACCGAAGCCTTGTCTTTCGTCAGGATTTCCTGCCCCGATACTTCCATCTGCTGCTGGCGCATATCTACCTTCAGCATATGGATGGGCGTGTTGTTTTTCCACCAGTGGTATTGGCCCGGTTTCAATACTTCCACAAATGCCCAGTCAACAAACAAAATCCCCTGTTCGTGTGCTTCTACCGTGTAGGTACGGACGTAAGCGCCCAGCGGCACCGGCATCAGCGACGCCAGATCAACATCGGCCGGGATCACCGGCTGCGTGATGTCCAGATGACGGTAGCTATACTGCTTCAGGCCTTTCCAGTAGGCATAGCGGCCCTTGCGCAGCACGTTCAGAAACAACCCGTCTTCGTATTGCAGCACAATTTCATTGTCTTTGACTTCAACCACATCCAGCAGGGCCGCTATATCGGGGATGGCCAGCAAGACGGCCAGATCATACGGTGGCTGTTGCAGTAGTTCGCCCTGATTGTAAACATACGCCACCTCGTTCGGCCAGAGCCAGTGGTGACCTGCCGGCAACGTCTTCACAAAGTTGCCGTGTTTGAATACTAATCCGATTTGATGCGATAAGATGCGCACAGTTTTCATGGTTGTATGATTGGTAAATGGTTGCTGTTTAATTGACAAAACCTACAGGCGTATGCACACCAGACGTGTGCGGAAACAACGTACCCGAAGGCGGTGTCGGCTGCGTGGCCAACGCGGGTGCCGGTGGTTACGGCCGGTGTGGAGACCGTGTTTCACTGGCTTGTCGCGTTGGCCGGTACAGCGTCCGGCGCGCAGCGGGAATCCGTTGTTTACAGGCGTCGGCCTGGCTGCGGACCGGCCGACGCCGATACCCGCCCGGCATACACCTGTGGGGTTTTATAGACGATGGCCATTTGAGAAGCGGCCGGCTTCGGCTCTAACCAGCTGAGCTATCCTGCCGGAGCAGGAAGAGGAGTCGAACCTCTGACCAACAGATGGAGACGATCACACATCAGGCCAACAGCATACCGGTCGCCAGCGGCGCCGGCACTATGGGGCCTCGTATACCCGCATCCGGTTTGGTACTGACTGCTTTCGTCGTCACAAAGGTTAGCGGCAAGTGCGCAGTCTTTTTGCGCAGATGAAAAAAAAAGCTACTTTTCTCTAAAATTTTTTCCCATGCCTGCCAACCGCAACGCACTGATCCGTTACAAAGCCATCGACGCCTGCCTCCGGAACCGCCAGCGCCGGTGGACCCTCGACGACCTGATCGACTGTGTATCAGAAGCCCTCTACGAATATGAAGGCATCGATAAAGGCATCAGCCGCCGGACACTGCAAGCCGACATTCAGATGATGCGCAGTGATAAACTGGGCTACTTCGCCCCGATCATTGTGCAGGAAAAAAAGTATTATACCTACGAAGACCCGACCTACAGCATTACGAATATTCCGCTGTCGGACGGCGACCTGGCCAGGATGAACGAAGCCGTTGAGGTGCTGAAGCAGTTTAAGGGGTTTTCACACTTTACGGCGCTGAACGAGGTGGTGCAGAAGTTGGAAGACCACGTGTATTCAACGGCCCGGAAGTCGGCTCCGGTAATTGATTTTGAGAAGAACGAAAACGTGAAGGGCCTGCATTTTCTGGACGAGCTATATCAGGCCATCATTCATAAACACCCCATGCAGATGACCTACCAGTCGTTTTCGGCGCGGCAGCCCCAAACGTTTGTGTTTCATGTCTGGTGGCTGAAAGAGTTTAAAAACCGGTGGTTTGCCGTGGGTGTCCGCCCGAAAAACAACCACATCTATAACCTGGCCCTCGACCGGATTCTGTCGCTTGCCCCCGACCACGACAGCGAGTACATCGCCAACGAAACGATTGACCCCGACCTGTTTTACCGCGACGTAATCGGCGTGTCGGTCAGCCATCACCTGCGGCCGATGATTGTCAGGCTGTTTGTCAACCAGCTACATGCGCCGTATGTGGAGACGAAGCCCCTGCACCACTCGCAGCAGGTCATCGAACGGCGACCGGATGGCATCGTTATTCAGCTGAAGGTGCAGCACAATTTTGAACTGGAGAAGGAAATTCTGGGCTTCGGCGAAGGCATGATTGTCCTCCATCCCGAGCGCCTCCGCCGGATCATGCAGCGGCGCATGCGCAATGCCCTGGAGATGTATGAGGTAACGAATGAATAATGGACAATGTAAAATGAACAATGCTCTTGATGCCCTTCATTATTCATTTTACATTATCCATACCCCTAAACGCTCTGCATGGTGCTGAGTTTGCGGTAGAAGCCTTCGTCGAGCCGGACTAGTTCGTCGTGGCAGCCGCGTTCGATGATCCGGCCCTGGTGAACGACCAGAATCTCGTCGGCGTGCTGAATCGTACTGAGGCGGTGGGCGATCACCAGCGTTGTCCGGTTGGCCATGAGTCGGGTCAGGGCCTCCTGCACCAGTTTTTCCGATTCGGTATCCAGCGCCGACGTCGCTTCGTCCAGAATCAGAATCGGCGGATTTTTCAGGACTGCCCGCGCAATGCTGAGTCGCTGCCGCTGTCCGCCCGACAAGCGCCCGCCCCGGTCACCAATCACGGTCTGGTAGCCGTTGGGCTGGTTCATGATAAACTCGTGGGCATTGGCAATTTTAGCGGCCTGCATCACCTCTTCCTCCGTCGCTTCGCTGCCAAAGGCGATGTTATTAAAAATGGTGTCATTAAACAGAATGCTCTCCTGTGTCACGATACCCATCTGCTCCCGTAGCGATGCCGTTGTGCAGTCGCGGAGGTCAACGCCGTCGATCAGGATTTGCCCGGCTGTCGGGTCATAAAAGCGCGGAATCAGGTCGGCAATGGTTGACTTACCGCCCCCCGACGACCCTACCAGCGCGATGGTTTTGCCTTTGGTGAGATCAAAGCTGATGTCACTCAGGACCGGCAGACCTTTTTCATATTCAAACGACACCTGCTGCACCGAAATCCGGTCGCGGAACTGACCGATCGTTACGGCATCCGGTTTTTCGTGTACGGCCGGCGGCGTGTCGATCAGTTCGAGTACGCGCTCGCCCGAAGCCAGGCCCCGCTGCGATGCACTGAATGCGTTTGAAATGTCTTTGGCCGGGCGCGTTACCTGCGAGAAAATAGCAATGTAGGCAATGAATTCCGAGGCCGACAGCTCCGACTGCCCCGACAGGACCAGACCGCCCCCATACAACAGAATACCGGCCACGACCGATACGCCCATAAACTCCGAAAACGGCGAAGCCAGCTCCCGGCGGTTGGCCAGCGACCGCACCGACGACCGGTACGCATCGTTTTCCTGCCGGAATTTACCCAGCACAAACGACTCGGCATTAAAGCCTTTTACGACCCGCATCCCGCCGAATGTTTCGTCCAGAATACTCAGGATGCCGCTCAGCCGCTGCTGACCGGCCTGCGCGTCGCGCTTCATCCGCCGCACCAGCGATGAGATAAAAATCCCCGATACCGGAATGACCAGAAACGCAAACAACGTCAGCGATACCGAGATATTGAACAGCATCACGAGGTAGGCAATCAGCAGGAAGAGTTCCTTTGAGGCGGCCGACAGCGAGTTGGCAATTGAGTTTTCAACCTCCTGGACGTCGGTCATAATCCGCGAAATCAGGTTGCCTTTGCGCTCATTGGAAAAGAACCCGAGGTGCAGCCTAACCGCGCGGTCGAACACGGTTTCGCGCAGCTGGGCTACCATCCGCGCCTTGAATGCCTCTAAACGGCGGACCGACAGATACTTGAACAGGTTGTTGAGCAACACCGACAGCACAATGATGGCACAGGTATATTTCAGCGCCCCGAGCTTGCCGTATTCCTGAAAAATCTGGTTGAAGTAGTACTGGAAATAGGTGGTCGGTGAGGTACTCAGCGAAAAGGCAGGAGCCGGCTGACTCAGCATTTTCTGCACGTCGGCAGGGCTTACCTGATCAAACAGCACATTCAGCAACGGGATTAGCAGGGCAAAGTTCAGCACGCCAAAGAGGCTGGCCAACAGCGAGGTTATCAGGAACGGCGCCAGGAAGGAACCGAGCGGTTTGGCAAAAGAGAGTAATCGAAAATATGTTTTCAAAGTCAGGTACCATTAAAGCACAAAGGTCGGAAAGATTTTGACGCAAACCGCAAAAAAAACTATACCTAAGATTTGGAGGTATACTCTAGTCCGATGTATACTTGCAGCATGAGTACAAACAATCAACAATTACTCAAAGGGAGCCTGTCGGTCATCATCCTGAAACTGCTGGAAGACCGCGAGAAAATGTATGGCTACGAGATCACGCAGAAAGTGAAGGAGCTGACTGCGGGCGATATGACCATTACGGAGGGGGCTTTGTATCCGGCCCTGCACAAGCTGGAGGCCGAGGGGCTGCTGACGACGGAGACGCAGGTGGTCGACGGGCGGGTACGGAAGTATTATTCCCTCACCAAAGACGGCCACAAACAGGCAGCCTCGCGCATTTCTGAACTCACGGCCTTTGTCGAAAACCTCCAGACACTGCTGAACCTGAAACCTTCTTTCTGACACACAGCCATGCTACAGCCCGAACATACATACGAAATCGACTATTTTTTCCGGAAAGTGCTGCTGCTTTCCAACGAGGACTTTATTGCCGAACTGACCGATCATTTCAGCACCGGCATTGAAGAACGCATGACCCGCGATCTGACGTTTCCGGAAGCCCTGCAGGAAGTATACGGTGCATTCGGCGGGCAGAAGGCCATCCGGCAGATGGAGTGGGAATACAATCAAGTCACGTTCCGGAAATACGACCGGTTCTGGAAAGACGCCGTTCTGCTGCAATGTAAAGGGCAGAATCTGTGGATAACAGCAGGCATATTCGCAGCCCTGTTTTTATTTGCTTCCTATCTGACAGCCATACCTTCTGCTGATTCGAAAGCGGGGCATTTTATCAGTGGCCTTCCATTCGGGGCTTTTTTCGGGGCAATGATTACTTCTTTGAATGCGCTGCTGCCCTATGTCAGGGACCGCATTTTCAAAGGTCCGCACAACCCTCAGTCAGAAGCCTGGTATATGTTTAAACGGAGCGGCCTGTTTGTCGGTTTGTTCCTGATTATCGGGGTTACAGGGAATGTACTCGCCCCAATCCCCCCGATTTTATCCGCGGTCTATTTTACCACGTTTTACGTTTACCTGCGTACTCAGGGGCAGATGTACCGCTTTCTCTACGACGTACCTGAAGTTTACTAGCTCATGCAGATGTTCACATCCGTATGCACCTGACAGCGGATTTGCAATCCGCCTAACCAACCAAACTGCCATGCTGACCACCGACCAACTCGCCGCCATCAACCGCCACCTGCGGAAGGACAACTGGCTGCTCAACGAAGAGCTCATCACCGAACTCACCGACCACTACGCCAACGGCATCACTGAAGCGATGGAGCAGGGGCAGTCGTTCGATAACGCCCTTGCCGCTGTTCATCACTCCTTCGGCGGGCGAAAGGGGTTGCTGGCAATGGAGGAAACGTACCAAACCGAAAAGGCAAAACACCTCGATACGATGGTATGGCGCGAAGTCCGCCGCATGATGCAGGGCGACCGCTGGCCACTCGTTCCGCTAACGCTTTGCACGGTACTGGTACTGAATACAGTTGCTGGTGCATCCGATATGGTCGATAGTTTTTTTACGATTGCGATCTGGTATGTTTCCTTTACGGTACTGCTGGCCATGGCGACCGCAGCCATTGCCCTCCTGCGCCCGGCCACCATGAGTGTCACCGCCCCAACGCCCTCTTTTTTCATCTTCGCCTACGGCCTCGGCCTGGCCTTACTTGCCATTAACAAATACTGGCTTTCGGGACTTTTGGCACACAATGCGCGGGAAATCACGCTGATGATCAACACCCTGTTACAAACCCTGTGTGTGGTGTACTACATAGCGATCATACTCAGCATGCGCAAGTTCTTTTTCCCGAAAAAAGGCATCCACCACGCTCACCCATAACCAACCAAACCGCCATGCTGACCACCGACCAACTTGCGACCCTACGCCTTGACCTACAAAAACTGGCCAACATCGAATACACCGAAATGCTGGATGAGCTCCTGGATCACTACGCCACCCTGACCGAACAGAAAATGGCCGGCGGCATGACCTTTGAGGACGCCAGCCGGTGGGCGTGGGCCGGGATGGGCTCCGGCGAAGGGATTCAGGCTTTGCAGGAGCAGTTCCTCAAATCGCTCCGGCAACAGATTGCGGCCCGCCACCGGGCCATTGTCAAAAGTTATTTCCACTGGCCAACCCTCGTCACGACCTTGCTGATTGCGGTTCTGGCCTATCAGGCGGCGTTAGGCATACCGGCGAAATGGCTCGTCACCGCTATTTTCGGGTTAGGCGTTGTGAGCTTCACTATCCAGCTTTTCATCCGGAATGGCAGCAAAGGTAGTAATAGCGCACAGCACAGGATTACCGTTGAGTACCTGAACAAAACCGGAGCAGCCTATCTGAATATCTTCCAGTTACTGCTTAATCTTCCGGCCTTTCTGACCGATGACCGTTCACACGTTGTCCGGAATTTCCTGCAAAGCTATGCCAGTGCAGGCGCGGCCCTCGGTTTTATCGCCATCCTGTACACCGTAAGCTTTATCCAGCTTTCCTACGAGCGGTTTACGTATAAAGTCGCTTAATCCCTGCATTAACAGTAGTTTACCGGTGAAACCGCGTTTACGGAATAAACCTAAACCAGCGTTTGCCGTGCAACCCGACGTACCAGTAACCACCACCCCGACCGGCATCCGGCCCGCCCCTACTACCTTCTCCGGGCAACTGCGCCACCTCGGTCCGGGCTTCATTCTTTCGGCCGCTATTGTCGGTTCCGGCGAGCTGATTGCCACGACCGCCCTCGGGGCTAAAGCCGGCTTCGTCACGTTCTGGATAATTCTGGTCAGTTGCTTCGTGAAGGTGGCGTTACAGCTCGAATTCGGCAAAAACGCGATCTATACCGGCCTTACCACCATGCAGTCGCTGAACAGGCTGGCGGGCTGGCGGATCAACGGTACACACGCCACGATCTGGATATGGCTATCGCTCCAGACCCTCAAGCTCCTGCAAATGGGCGGCATCGTCGGCGGAGTAGCGCTGGTGCTGCACATGGCTATACCGGCCGTTCCGGTCAACGTATGGGCCATTGCCTCGGCGGCTTCGGCGGCAATTTTAGTCTATGGCGGGCGCTATGGCTGGGTCGAAAAAGGCTCGCTGCTGATGATCATGCTTTTCACCGCCCTGATTCTGCTGTCGCTCCTGCTGCTGCAATACACCGCCTACGCCATCACCGGCGACCAGCTGGCCGAAGGGTTCACCTTCCGGCTCCCGCCCGCTGCTGTCGGTGTTGCCATCGGTGCGTTCGGTATTACGGGCGTCGGGGGCGACGAAATCATGTATTACAATTACTGGTGCATTGAAAAGGGATATGCCGTCTACACCGGTCCCTATGAAAATACCCCCGAATGGACCGAACGCGCCAAAGGCTGGATCCGGGTGATGACGCTCGATGCCCTTTGTTCCATGGTGGTCTACACAACTGTAACAGCGGCTTTCTATCTGCTCGGGGCTTCCCTGCTCCATGAAAGCGGTCAGGTACCCGACGGATACGCGATGGTCGAAACACTGTCACGGCTCTTTACCGTTACGCTGGGTCCGGGCGCGAAGGTGATGTTTCTGATCGGAGCCTTCTTTGTGTTGTACTCTACCCTGTTCACCGCCACCGCCAGCTGGGCACGCATTTTCGGGGATGCCTTCGGGCAAATCGGCTGGATGCCGTACCATGACGCACCTTCGCGCAAAAAGACGATTGCCACCCTGGCGTGGGTCTTTCCGGCCGTATGGTTTCTGCTGTTCGTATTCATCAAGCTGCCCGTGCTGATGATCCTGCTGGGCGGGGCCGCCACCTCGGTGCTGCTGCTGGTCGTGGCGTGGGCCGCCTGGCAGTTCCGCTACCGGCAGCTCCCCGCTAACCTGACGCCCTCGTTGGGGTACAACCTCTGGTTCTGGACCAGCCTGACCGCCATTCTCGCCGTCAGCATTTATGGCATTTATTCTTTCTGATGTACGTACAGACGCAATATTTTGCGTCTCCTCGCGCCTCATAGACCGAAAAAAAGTGGTGGCACGACCAGCAGATGAATCTGTCTGAACCGTGCCACCAATAGGTAATGAGCCGCAAGATCTTGCGGCTCTACTCTTCGTCGGTAAACATATAGCCGACTCCTTTCAGGGTCCGGATGTAGGTTTCGCCGAGTTTTTCGCGGAGTTTCCGGATGTGTACGTCGACTGTCCGCTCAAGAACGTAAATGTCGGCACCCCAGATTTTTTGCAGCAGTTCTTCACGGCTGAACACCTTGTTCGGATGCTGCGCCAGGAAGAAAATCAGTTCAAATTCTTTTTTCGGTAAAATCACTGAGCGGCCGTCCGGCAGGTTCACCGAATAGTTTTTGCGGTTGATTGTCAGACCGGCAATTTCGACGCGGTCGCCCGGATCAGCTTTCTGAGCTTCACGGCGGAAGAGCGCATTAATCCGGCTCATCAGCGCACGCGGCTTAATTGGTTTGGTAATGTAATCGTCGGCGCCGATTTCGAACGCTGCCACCTCTGAATATTCTTCCGAACGGGCAGTCAGGTAAAGAATAAACGCCTGCCGCATTTCCGGAATATCCCGCATTTGCCGACCGGCTTCGATGCCATCCAGCTGCGGCATCATAATATCTAAAAGCACGAGTTCGGGGAAATACGTTTTCGCCACTTCGATCGCTTTACGCCCGTCGTTAGCCGTCCGGACGTCATAACCTTCTTTCGTCAGGTTGTATTCCAGCAACTCAACAATATCGGTATCGTCGTCAACGACCAGTACGCGATGTGGCTGTTGGGAAGCCTTGGTTGCACTCATCATGTAGCAGTTTGCTTTTGTAGTGACCCGAAATTACATGCCTTCCTGCGTATGTTACGAATCAGGAAGCGATTCTTAACAATTATTTAACGACAGATGCGCCTATAAGTTCCTGAACCGCAACGGGTTTCTAAGGCACATCATTACCGTTCCGGCCGTATCAGAAACAGTTTCCCCTTCTCGTTGGCCATAACCAGTTCCGTTGAGGAAACATAGCAAATGGCCTCCGTTTGCCCCCTCGGAATCCGCAGGCAGGCAATTGGCTGTTTAAAGGTAAGGCCCTCCGCGGTAATCCCGAACAGATACACCTTTCCGTAACTCACCAGCGCAAACTGCTTACCGTCAGGACTCACAGCACCGCCGGTTACCATACTTTTCAGGTACACCGAATCCTGTGCGGTGACCGTGTACGATCCGGCTTTGGCAGGCATACGATACATACGCACAAACCGCCCGGACCGGTTTTTCGAAAACACATACAGCTGACCGTTCAGCTGGATCATGGCCTCGCTGTCACGGTTATGCCGCTGCGGATCCGCGGGTGTGGTGGCATCGGCATAGCGGAATGTGATGCGCTCAGGTAAAGTCTGGCCGGTGAGCGGTTGCCGGTAAATCGTCAGCGATTCCCGTGAACCGGCATTGTTGCCGATGTCACCGATAAACAGCGCCGTTGAGTCCTGAGCCGCAATGTCTTCCCAGTCAGTGTTTACAGCCCCCGCCACCACCAGCGAGTCGATCAGACGGCCTTTTTCGTTCACGCCGTACACGACCGGCCGCCCGCCGCTGTCATTATGGGTCCAGAACAGACGCAGGCCGGTTGTCGGGTCAATCCCTCTGTATACAATTCCTGAACATTCGTTCACGGGGGTTGTTAGGTGTCCGATACGGCTTACTTTGTAGAAAGACCGCTGCCGCATCAAACCGCTTTGTTTCGCTTCCGTTTTACAGGAACAAAGCGCTACTTTCATCGTAAATAAAAAAATCAAAAAGGAGTGCATACGAAAGCGCTATACTTGTATTATGGATTCTCGTTCACCGGAAGTACAGCTTCCCTTTTATGCTAAACTGGCATTTGTGCTCATCTCAATCGTGATCATTGTGTATGGGCTCTATATGCTACAGGATGTTATTGTTCCGCTGGTTTTCTCGATTTTACTGTCTGTCTTGCTATTCCCGCTCTGCATCCGGCTCGAACGAGTAAAGGTACCGCGGGTGGTAGCCATTATTATTTGCCTGATCCTGGCATTGGGCGTGGTTTACGGCCTTATTTCGCTGGTATACGGCCAGATTGGTGAGTTTGCGCAGGAAGCCCCCAAAATCATCCGGCGTTGCAACGACCTGCTGAACAAACTCCAGACCTATGCCACGAAAAACTTCAATATCGACCGGCAGCGGCAGGTGTCTGAAGTCCGGAAGTATCTGAACAACTCTGTAGAACAAGCCGGTGCCATCCTGACCTCTACTCTGCTGGCCACCACCAATACCCTGTCGACAATCTCGCTGATGCCGCTGTACATCTTTTTCTTCCTGCTGTACCGCGACTTCTTCCGGTCGTTTTTCTACAAGGTATTCGGGCACACACGCCGTGCAAAAATAGATACGGTCTTTCACCGCATTTATACCGTTGTAAAAGATTACATGGCCGGGCTAGTGCTGGTCATCATGATTGTTGGTACGCTCAACACCGTGGGCCTGCTGATTCTGGGTGTTGATTACGCCGTTTTCTTCGGTTTTTTCGGGGCCGTCCTGATCCTGATTCCGTACTTCGGCATCGCCATCGGATCGGTACTGCCGGCACTCTTTACGCTGGTAACCAACGATAATCCGCTGGTTGCACTGGGTGTCATCGGTGTCTTCCTGTTCGTACAGGTTCTCGAAGGTAACTTCATTACCCCGTACATCGTCGGATCAAAAGTGAGCATTAACCCGCTGGCCGCCATTATTGTCCTGATTTTGTGGGGGCAGTTGTGGGGACTAACCGGTCTGATTCTGGCCCTGCCGATGACGGCCATCATCAAAGTTATTTTCGACTCTATTGAGCCGCTGAAGCCGTATGGCTTCCTGCTTGGCGAGGCCGAAAAGCCAAGGCCACCGATCAAAAACATCGAAGAATTGGCCGAGCAACTGCCCAAACGGGTCCGCAACATCGGCAAAGTCGACGAAAAAGAGTAAGCCCGTAACTACAGATGCCACGCTTTCATCAGGCGTGGCATCTGTGTTTTATCAGGGTCTGTAACCGGTTAAAAATCCAGCGGATCAAAATTCTTGAAATGGCCGTTCATCCGGATACGCTGCTTGGTTTCTTCCATGTCAGAAATAACCGGCGTTACACGCTTCAGGTGCTCGATCAGAAACAACTGACGGTCACTCTCATCGGCGATAGTCAGCAGTTCATATTCCTGTTCCAGCGAACAACCGATTTTATGCGCAATCCGGAAGGAAAAATCAGGTTGATCCGGATCAAAGTCAACCGCAGTCTGCAGAAGCTGGTACAACCGCCGGAGATAGCCCATCAGTTCCTCTATATGCTCACCGATCGTATTGCCCATCGGTATCATTTCCACATCACCGCCGGCATACAGCTTTCCCGGGCATGGGTTTACAAAATCAAGCAGCCGGAAAACGCCGACCCCTTTGGTTTTGATATCCATCCGGCCGTCATCGTACCGTTTGGCCAGTGACGTGATGTGCATTTCCGTGCCGCAGCCCGGCATTTTATTGCCGATAAAAGCCGGAATACCGAACGTCTTTTCTTCTTCCAGACATTCATCGACCAGCTGCCGGTAACGGGGTTCAAAGATGTGCAGGTTCAGATCTTCGCCGGGGTAGGCAATCAGATTCAACGGAAACAAGGGTAATGTCTTTTTCATAGCTTCTCATAACTGATACAGACTCCCTAAAAGCTTCACAGGACAGCCTCGTTTTATTGCGGAATCGCTTTCTCAACGGCAATACCTACACTCAGCACCTCAGGCAGCGGGTCCTGGCGCATGTATTGCTTGATCCGGATGGTATATTTTCCCGGCTTCGGAAACCGGTAATTACTCTTAATAAGCACTTTATGGTCAAACAGATCGCCAAGACCTTCGCCGCGGGGCTCGCCGGTTTTGGGATCCATTAACAGCAGCTCGTCCAGCCGCGACTCAATCTGTTTCCCTTTATCATCGGTCAGATACCGCGTCAGATAGAGGTTATAATACGGGTACGACAGACTGTTGCGCAGGTTGTAATAGATATTGTACGGAATAGACGCATCATCGATTGTGAATGTAAATGTCGGTTCATTCTTCACATACCACGCGCCGTCGTCAATATCTTCGTAGGCATTGTATATGGTATTCGGGTCACATCCGGTCAACAGCACACTTAAAACCGCCAGCCCCCCCAATACTTTTTTCATGTTTATGATCATAAAGCGTAATACGGTGTCAGTCAAATACCTCTACGGATGACTAACAAGAAACAAAGGTACCCGTTTTAAACGTTTTTTATTGATTTCTGATTGTCTGGTCACGATAAAAACAACCGCAGAAAGCAGCCTTCCTGCTTTTCCCCTTTTTCAGAGAAGACCGCCGGATAAAGGCTTCTGACAAAACGACAAAAATAGTTTGCAAACGAAAAAAATAGTTTTATTTTCGTCTCACTAATTATCCGAATCAACTATGGAGAAGCTAACTGCGAAAGAAGAGGAGGTAATGCAGGTGTTGTGGAAGCTCGATCACACGTTTGTGAAAGACATGCTGCCCTACTTTACGGATCCGCCGCTGCATTACAACACGGTCTCGACGATTGTCCGCAATCTGGAGGAAAAAGGCTATGTCGGACACCGTGCCTACGGAAACACGCACCAGTATTACCCCATTATCAGCAAAGAAGATTACCAGAACCGCTTTGTGCTGAAAAAGGTGGTAACCGATTACTTCGATAACTCCTACAAGAATCTGGTCAGTTATTTTGCCCGGAACGAGAAAATTTCGGCCGACGAGCTCCGCGAAATTTTAAACATGATCGAAAAAAGAGATTAATCACACGCCATGAATCCGTTAGCCTACCTCCTGCAAATCAGCGCCTTGCTGATTACGTTTAGTCTGGGCTATTACGTGCTGCTCCGGAACCTGACCTTTTTTCAGACCAACCGTCTGTTATTGTGGGCGGGTTTGGGAGCAGCCCTTTTACTGCCGCTGGCCGATCTGCCGGATCTACGGCCGGCCCCGGTCCGGAACGTTATCAGAAAAACAACGGCTGCCCTGACCCCACAGCTGATCCGGGCCCCGCAACCTGAGACTCCGGTAATTATTACCTATCCTGACCGGAAAAGCTACCGCGTGCAGCTACGCAACAGTGTGCCACAAGCGTTTCCGTGGGGTACTGCTTTTTTCGCATTGTACGGCATCGTGATCATCGTACTGCTGGTACGGCTGGTGTTTCAGCTCCGGTCGCTCCGGCTCCTGATCGACCGGTCTGCGCATGAAGATTATGAGGATTTCACACTGGTTATTTCGCCGCAAACCACCTCACCGTTTTCGTTTTTTAAATGGGTCGTTATTAATCCGGACCAGCATTCGCCGTTTGAGCTGGAACACATTCTGCGTCATGAACGGGTACATGTCCGGCAGTGGCACAGTGTGGATACGCTGGTTGCCGAGGTATTATGCATCCTCTTCTGGTTTAATCCGGCCATCTGGCTCTTTAAAAAGCTCGTCCACCAAACCCTCGAATACCTTGCCGACCGGACGGTTCTGGCCGAAGGTGTAGACCCCCGCGCCTACCAGTTCCATCTGGTAAAGGCCACGCTGGGTACCGACCCAAGACAAACCATTACTAACCATTTCAGCAAATCAGACCTTAAAAAGCGAATCACCATGATTAACAGACCACACTCCCGCTGGTACAAAAACAGCAATTATTTTCTGCTCATGGGTGCCACGTTACTGGTTACCTCCGCTTTTATAAAACCCAAAGCAGAAGCGCTTGCCCGCACAATACCTGTGCTATCGCCTGTAGAACCGGCAAATAACACCGTAACACGACGGCCAAAGGCCCTGAAAAAGGCAGAAAAAAGCACTTTACAAGCCGGTACGTTCAAATACGTTCGTCAGGAAAAAAATCAGATCCATTGGCTGGTAACACCGAAAAATACGTTTGATGACTTGGCGATGGCAAGGGCCGAACTGGCTAAACTGGGTCTTAAGCTTGAAATACGGGACCTGAAATACGATCAGCTTTACAGCTACATCAACCGGCTTGAAGCAAAGCTGATTGACCCGAAAGGCAGTTCAGGCACGATCAATAACGAACAAGGGGTAAATCATACTCCTATCCGTTGCTGGATTATCAGCTTTGGCACGGGTGCACAACGCGGCGCCTGTACAGTACAGGCCTTAACCGGGCTTGACAAACCGAACACGTACAGCGATGTCCCTGACAAGCTCTATGAACTGGCGCGCAAAGATGAAGCCGATGCTACCGCTTTTATACAATCAAACCGGTTCAGCTATCTCGTCGAAGATGGTAAGCATATGTTCGAAAACACCGGCGTAACGATCCTGACCAAACCACTCGAATACCTGACCAATAAACATATCACTAACCGTACCGGCTTACTGGTGAATGCTGATAGTACGTTAACGCTGCAACCGGAATTTGCTCAGACGCTGGTTTTCCTAAACAATAACCTTATTAAGCCGCAAGACCTAAAAACCCTTAAAGCCGGGCAATTACATACCATACTGGTCCATGAAGCAGACGGAAAAGCAGCCGGAATCCTGCTGTATATCAAAGAAAACTGACGACGGCCATGTATTCGTTTACCAACAACTTTAACCAGTCGGACCTGAAAAGCCGGATCGGGATGATAAACCGCCAGCGGTCAGGCCGATGGCATCACGGCTGGCGGTACGGGGCCTTTATCCTGCTGGGTATCCTCGCCTTCTGGGCCTGTCAGCGAACCGACAACCATCCCGATAAACCATTAACCAATGCCATTCCGGCAACTAATCCGACACGGGGGCTCGTGCTGGAACTGGAACAGACTAATCACTGGGCTACCGTTTTTACATTCTACAAAACAAAACCTGTTGCCGATAAAATTCTGCATCAGTTAACGACTACGGTCAGACCTTCATTGCAGTCATCAGAACCGCTGAATCAACCGGAGCCCGTGGTCGTTGGTCTGAAAGACAATCATTTACTTGTCTTGCCTAAGCACGAGTTTGATACCCGCTACTTTATCAATGGGAAAGAAACGGACAAGGAAGCGGTCAACCGGCTGGCCTATAATCAGGTAAAAGAGCTGTTTGTTATGCAGCAGGCAACAAATCCTGAGCTTTCTGACAACTACAAAGCCGACCCTCAGTCATTCCGTTTACTGATAGAAACCAGCCCCAATAGATTACCTGCTACGTATCAGCGTCAGGCTTATGCCAATATGCTGACAGCAGCGGCGCTCACTGATAACATGTACGGGAAGTCATTCATGTACACGATGAATTCCCTGCTGGAAGCCATGTTCTTTCACAATAAAAAGACGCTCATTGAACGCCGGAAAGATGATTATCTGAAAGTACTGGACGAGGTGAAGAACGACATTACCATCACGATAAACGGGCTGGAAGCCACGCCGAAAGATGTGGAAACGGTGCATGTCCGTGAAGTCTTACGGGTCTACACGCGGGAGCAACCGTATTACGACTGGATGCGGGCCGACGAAACCCGCATACCACGGTTTGAGCTGCATATCCAGACGGAGCCTAAACGCGCGCAGCGCGACAGCAGTTATTATGTGTTCAGTCCGTTTTATCAGGGGGATTTCTAACTAAGAAAACCACGAAGATAAGAAGTCGTAAAGGAGCACAACGTTTTAACGTACACCTATCAGCACCTCCCGAATGTCCGGTTTTCCGGGAGGTGCCCTGGTAAGCCGCAATCAATCAATCCGGACGAGGGCGCGGCCCTGCATGCCGCCCGTCAGAATTTTCTGAAGGCTCGCCGGTGCGTCTTCTAACCCGATTTCGTGGCTGAGTGCCGGGAGATCCGCCGGCTTTAAATCGCCGCTCATCCGCTCCCAGATTGTTGCCCGCTCCGCCAGCGGAAACTCCACCGAATCGATACCGACCAGCCGGATACCGCGCAGGATAAACGGAAAGACAGTTACAGGCAGCTCGCCGCCGTTCACCATCCCGCAGCAGGTAACCGTCCCGCCATAGTGTGTGCTTTTGATAAGATTGGCCAGAATACCGCCGCCAACCGTGTCTACCGCTCCCGCAAAACGGGTCTTCAGCAGTGCCTTGCCTGAAGCGTCCTCCAGCTCTGAACGGGGAATTACGTCTGTGGCGCCTAACCCTTTCAGAAATTCCTCTGCCGATGCCTTACCACTCACGGCAACCACCTGATAGCCCTGTTTCGCCAGCATGGCAATCGCAATTGACCCGACACCGCCGGTTGAGCCGGTTACCACAACCGGCCCTTTATCCGGCGTCACGTCGTTGCGTTGCAGAGCGGCTACACTGAGGGCAGCTGTAAAACCGGCGGTCCCGTACATCATGCTTTCGGCTAAAGTAAGCTGTTCGGGCAACCGGACAATCCACTTCGCCGGTACGCGGATGTACTGCGACAAGCCGCCGCTGGTGTTCATGCCCAGATCAAAACCTGTTACAATTACCTGATCGCCGGGTTGCCAGTCCGGATGATCCGATGCCTCCACAACGCCGGCCGCATCAATACCCGGCGTATGCGGATAGTGCCGGGTTACGCCCCTGTTGCCGGAGGCCGACAAGGCATCCTTAAAATTAAGCGACGAATAACGGACACGGATCAGCACCTCTCCCTGTGGCAATTGCGTTGTATTCCGCGTATTCAGGACGGTTTCGTATTTCCCCCGTTCTACCTCCGTAATGACTAAACTCTTAAAGTCTTTTTCCATAGTGCACCAGCTTGTCAAACCCGCCCGCGTTATCTGCCGCAGGCTTGGTCCGTAGAATAAACCCGTTTGTAATGATGTGGTTAAATTACAGATTGACGCTAAAAAACGTACACCCACCAGTGAAATTCAGGCCCGGGAACACGTGTTTTCTCCTGAACAAAACCCCTTACTACTGAAATTAAAAACCGGTTAAATTCCCGGTCACCTGAAGCGCTGCTCCGGAATATTGAGGTTCTTTAATGTCTGTTTATCTGTCTGATCGTATCAGTACCCTGAATTTTGCTTCATGAAACAGACAAATGAATTACCGGCTGACGGGCTGGCAGGTCTGGCTCGTCATGGCCTCGCAGATGCGCTATCCGGATTTTCCGTCTTTCTGCTGGCCCTTCCGTTGAGTCTCGGAATTGCCAAAGCCTCGGAGTTCCCGCCACTGACGGGACTGGTAACGGCCATTATCGGAGGTGTTGTAGTTAGTCTGATCGCCGGTTCGCGGCTGACAATCAAGGGACCGGCGGCCGGCCTGATTGTTATTGTGGCGGGGGCCGTCAATGAGTTTGGCGGCGGCGGGCAAGGCTGGCATCTGGCTCTGGGAGTTATGCTGGCCGGTGGTCTGCTTCAGATTCTGTTCGGCCTGTTCAAACTGGGCAAGCTGACCGACATTTTCCCGCTATCGGCCATACACGGGATGCTGGCCGCAATCGGTCTGATTATCATTGCTAAGCAAATCCATGTTCTGTTCGACATTGATCCGGCAATGACCAAAGGCAAGGGTCCGCTGCAACTGCTGGCGATGATTCCGTACAGCATCACTCATATCGACCCGAAAGCTACTTTTGTCGGGCTGGTTAGCCTGGGCATCATGCTGCTGTGGCCTTACCTGCGCAACGACTCTTTTCTGAAAAAAATACCGGCCCCGCTGGTTGTTCTGGTCTTTTCAATTCCGGCCGGGCTGGTACTTGATTTTCAGCATACCGAACCCATCTATGCGCTTGTGCACGTTGGTAATCTGATGGATAGCCTAACGGTTAACGTTGATTTCGGTGGCCTTAGCCAGCCGGGCATTTTTATTAAATATACCCTTATGGTGGCCCTGGTCGGGAGTCTGGAATCGCTGCTGACAGTGAAGGCTATCGACATGCTGGACCCGTACCGGCGTAAATCAGATATGAACCGTGACCTGATTGCTGTTGGTGTTGGTAATACACTGGCGGCGGTTCTGGGGGGGCTGCCGATGATTTCGGAAGTCGCACGGAGTTCGGCCAACGTCGCTAATGGCGCCAAAACACGCTGGGCCAATTTTTTTCATGGTTTCTGGATGCTACTATTCGTGCTGGCCGCCTCTCAGTGGATGGAGCTGATTCCGAACACGGCACTGGCGGCCATGCTAATTACGGTAGGCGTCCGTCTTGCCCACCCGAAAGAGTTTATCCATACGTTTAAAATCGGCAAGGAGCAGTTACTGATCTTCCTGGTAACGATTGGGCTGACACTGGCCGAAGACCTGCTGGTTGGGATAGCAGCGGGAATGGCCGTTAAACTGGTCATCAACCTGATCAACGGGAAACCGGTATCCGCGATGTTTAAGGCACCGGTCGATGTATCGTTTACCGATCAGTCGTATCTGGTTCGCATCAGTAAAGCCGCTGTTTTTACTAATTACCTTGGTATCAAACAAACCCTCGCCGCTATTCCGGAAGGCCTGAACGTAACCATTGACCTCCGGGAAACCCAACTGATCGACCATACGGTTATGGAAAATCTGGAGCATTTCAAACGCGATTACGAACGTAGTGGCGGCCGCGTTGAGCTGTCTGGCCTGGACGGGCACGTTCCGGTTTCGTCGCACCAGCTCGCCGCCAGGAAGAAAAAAGGGAATCCGGTCAATGCCTGAAAACGTTCTGTCAGGCTTCAGCGGAGGCATTGTTCTGCTGCCACTCCCGCAGCGCAAATATCACAACAGCACAATACGCAAAGGCTGTAAACCAGAGGTTTTCGCGATAGGGCATGGTCTGATAGGCGGCATACGACAGCATAGTCATCCCTGACCAGAGCAGCGGGTAACGCACCGGCACAAAAACCGCGGCAGCCACCAGCGTTGTCAGGTACCATGGATGCACGGTTGTGGCCAGCGCAAAGTACAGCGTCAGAATCAGCAACACACGCATCGGCAACACCGGTACCGAACCCGGCCCGCCCCGCCACGACAGCCACAGCACACCCGCCAGCGTTATGACTGACAGCATCGGCCCGATCAACGCGACGGCATTATAGCCCAGTAACCGGAAACCCAGCCAGCGCAACAAATAGTAAACACTGGCGTTAAACTCAAACTTCTGAAAATAGAGATTGAGGCTACTGAACAGATTCTGCACCAGCTCCTGCGAGAAAAACGGGACAAACAACACGGCAACCACGGCCAGACTGATCATGCAGAAAAGCCCTCCCCGGCACCAGCCCAGCCAGCGAATAACCAGTGGCAGCAGCATCAGCGGCAGGAGCTTGGTTGCAATGGCTAGTCCCATGGCCCCACCAGCCAGTGCAATCCGGTTCCGCACAGCAAGCCAGCCCGCCAGCAGGACAAAAAACACCATAACTCCTTCGTAATGCAGGTTGCCCGTAATTTCCAGAATCACCAGCGGATTCAGTCCGTAGAGCAGAGCCAGATCCGGATTTTTACCCAGATGCTTCAATAACTTCACCATCAGCCAGATACTACCAATATCGGCGAGTAGTATCGGGATACGCAGCCAAACCACCGTACCGGCTATATCATCGGGCGAAAGCACGGCAGCCAACCCGAACAGTAACTGGTTAAACGGCGGGTATACGGTATAATAGCCAGGTGAATTCAGCAGTTGCAACAGCAGGTCATCGAGTCCCGGAACGGCGTTGACAATCGTGTTGGGCAGATAAAGGTATGGGTTAAACCCGCGGGCAACGAGCCGGCCATCCCAGATAAACCGGAAGTAATCGTCGGAAAGCTGCGGCGGGGCCAGCAGCAGTAATACCCGGAACAGAATGGCAGCAAAAAACAGAAACCGGTCGGGCCGGGGCTCGCCGGCGAGTGTACGGATCCGGAGCATATACCCCCAGAAAAGAAACAGGACAAAGCCTGCCAGCATCGGAAATTGCTCACGGGGCGTTGTATAGCCTGCCAACGCATATAAACAGGCGGACAGAATTAGCCAGCCCGCACGGAACGGAGTGATGGTCATGCAATGGGGTTAATCTCAGTACAATTCGATGATGACGGGTTGGTGCCAATTGCATACCACCGGGCATGTCTCAGGCAAATTTACGCCACCGGACAGCCATTGAGTGGCTCAGCGAATAAAAAAAGACCATACCGAAGCCCACCGCCAGCATCAGGTGCAGAAAAATCATCCGGAAATCATCCAGCAGAAAGGCCGACGACATACCCCAGACAAAGTAAACGGCCAGCAGCCCTTCCGCAAACGTCAGCCATGAAAGGCCTTTACCCAGGTACTTATTGCTGTTCCAGCGTTCACCGGTCTTGTTCACATTGAATTTGGGCGTGCGGACAAACGGCGTCTTCCGGCCAATATACCCCTCTACTACCGCAATGGTGTTATGCAGCGACAGCCCCATCATCAGCGACGAATACATCGGAAAATACCAGAAGACCAGTATCTTATTTTTCCGCGACAGCACAAAGTAGGGCAAGCCATAGAACGTAATCAGAATGAAGAGGTTAAACTGGAAAAAGTTGATTATGTAAAAGACAACTTCCCAGTCGGGATGGCTGGCGCGGATGTACAGCAGCGGCACACTCAGCACGCCCAGGACCAGCACCAGAATAAAGGTTGCACTACTGAACAGGTGCAGAAATGCGTGTATTTTAACGGCCAGTGAGGTATGTCGCGCAAAAAGCACCTTGCCGAAGTTTTTACGCGCACATTCGGCGGCTCCCTTCATCCAGCGGTACTGCTGCGATTTGATAGCGTTCATGGCTACGGGCAGTTCGGCCGGCGACCCGATGTCTTCGCGGTAACTGAATGTCCAGCCACGCAGCTGCGCCCGGTAACTCAGGTCGAGGTCTTCGGTCAGGGTGTCGCTTTGCCAGCCGCCCGCATCGTCTATGGCCGCCCGCCGCCAGACCCCGCCCGTACCGTTGAAATTGGCAAAATAACCGGCTGCGTACCGGCCGCTCTGCTCGATGGTAAAATGCGCATTCAGCCCGAAGGCCTGCAACTGCGTCATCAGCGAGTAGTCTTCATTGAGGTGTTCCCAGCGGGTTTGCACAATCCCCACCTTCGGGTCGCTGAAGTTCGGGATCGTTTTTAGAAGAAAGTCAGGATCGGGCACAAAGTCGGCGTCAAAAATGGCGATAAACTCGCCGCGGGCTTCCTGCAACCCATAGGCCAGGGCACCGGCTTTGAAGCCTTTCCGCTCCGGCCGCCGCACGTGCGTAACCGGTATGCCTTGTTGCCGGTAATAGGCTACCTTACGGGCAATGATGTCAACGGTATCGTCGGTCGAATCGTCGAGGACCTGAATCTCCAGCTTGTCGGCCGGATAGCGGAGTTTGACGACCGAATCAATCAGCCGTTCGGCAACGTACAGTTCGTTATACACCGGCAACTGCACCGTAACGGGTGGCAACTGCTCCCACGGAATAGTATCGGCAGCACGGATATTGGCCTTGCGCTTCTGCTTCGACCGCAGGTAAATCGTAATCAGACTCAGCTGCCCGAGGTTGTAAACAAAGAGCAGCAGCAGTGCTACTCCGTACAGTATCAGTATAATAACTTCCATGGGTCTGGTCTCCACTCGCCTACCGGCAGCCTACCAGTATTTGAAAATCGTTGTCAGAATTTTATACCCGGCCATAACGGTTCCCTTTACCGTTCCGGAGACCTTTGATACACCGATGCGTACCCGGTAGCTGACCGGTACCTCGGTGGTTTTCAGGCCTTTTTTAGCGGCTTTTACCTGCATTTCTACCGTCCAGCCATAGTTCTGGTCCTGCATACCCAGGGCCATCAGACTGCTGAACCGGATCGCCCGGAACGGCCCGAGGTCGGTATACTGCACGCCGTAGATCCATCGCAGCAGGGTCGTAGCCAGCCAGTTGCCAAATACCTGATGCGGTGTCATAGCCCCGCGCTGCCGGTTGCCCAGCGCCCGCGACCCGATCACCATGTCGGCTTTACCGGTCAGAATCGGGTCGATCACCAGTGGCAGTTCTTCCGGATAATCGGAATAGTCGCCATCCAGAAAAACGACAATATCCGGTTTTGGTTCACGATTCTGAGCGTAGGCAATTCCCCGCAGACAGGCCCGGCCATAACCCGCCACCGGCTCATCCAGCACCGTAGCGCCGGCGCCGGCCGCTACCGCCGCCGTATTATCGCGGGAATTGTTATTGACCACAATCACTTCCTGCACCCATGCCGCCGGAATCTCCCGTACTACCTTCGCCACTGACTTTTCTTCGTTGTAGGCAGGAATGATGACAACAATAACAGGACGCTCCAAAACTGTGCTTGTGATGATTCAGGCTGTAAAAATGAGAAGAGTTCAGACAATAAAAAAGTGGTGGCAGTGGCAGATAGTGGAGGCACGACTGTGAGTCGTGCTATCACCCGGCTAGATAAACACCTGATATTGCAGCACCAGCTGACCGCGGCGGCCATTAGGTGCCAGTTTGTTTCCGTCGGCACGGTAAACCGGCCGGTTCTGGTAATCGAGGGAGAGTTTGCTGTTGTGGCCGCGGATGAGGTAATTCATGCCGAGGTTCCAGACACCCGACGTTTTGGTCAGGCGCTCGTAAGTACCGATCTGAGCCTGCGCGTAGGGCATCAGCGTACCGTTACCTGCTCCGAACAAATCCTGCTTCATCAGGTAACCGGCCTGCGCATATACCACCTTA
Organism: Arsenicibacter sp.; assembly: GCA_965247375.1. GTDB lineage: Bacteria > Bacteroidota > Bacteroidia > Cytophagales > Spirosomataceae > Arsenicibacter. Next base: position 312 of record CBDFHU010000068.1, on the reverse strand, counting down.
CCGGTACCGAACATCGGGAAAGCATTCCCCTGAATCCCGGAAACACCCGGCAACGACACCGACGAGCCGGTGGCGGGGTTCATGATGCCATTGTACCGCAGGTAGTCCGGACCATAGTTCAGGTTAAAATACCCGGCATAAGCACTGATGGCCGTGCCTTTTTCCTTGTTGAGGGGCATGTCCAGAAATGTAGCCAGCGACCAAAGATTCAGGTTGGAGTAGGTCGTGTCGGTTGTTACCTCGCGGTGCCACATGGCGTTTTTCTGGGTAATAAACCCGCCTTCAAGGTTGAAAATCTTCTTTTTCCCCAGG
>CBDFHU010000067.1:0-39153 GCA_965247375.1 Arsenicibacter sp. | reverse complement strand
TTTCCATCATAAAAACAGGGCTCACCTCTGGTGCCAAACCATAATTTCCCGGTTTTGTCTTCCATGATCGTAGTAAGACTATTGTTGGAAAGGCCTTCTTTAGTGGTAAAATTTCGAAAGGATTTCCCGTCGTAACGACTCAGGCCATTGCCTGTGCCAAACCAAACGATGCCAGCTCTATCTTCATAAATTTTACAAACAAAATTATTGGCAAGTCCTTCCCTGTTTGTAAACTGTTGAAAAGATTTCCCATCGTAATAATAAACACCTGAATCCCGGGTAGCTAACCAGAGGTTTCCTTTTCGATCTTCCAGCACATCCCAGAAGCTGGGCGAACTTATTTTACTGGTGAGATTGGTGAACGATTTTCCGTCGTATCGAAGAATACCCTTCCATGAGGCAATCAAAATAGTTCCGTTTCTACCCTGCTTTACATTCCGAACCATTGAGTTAGGCCCGTAGGTAGTGGCTGTGTCTTTGCTATTGTAATTGATAGTATCTTTCGGGGGTTGTGTTGTTCTTTGTCCTTGACAGGACGTGCCAAAAACAAGCATCCACAGGACACAAACGTATACGCGTTTAATCATTACTCGTTCTGTTTTCAAGGTTTCAACCACTACGCCGGGCCGCAAAGCTAAACGTTTTGCTTCTATCATCTGTTAATGGCCTGTAAAAGAAGGTTAACGAAACGTAAAAGCTGCCGATTCGGCGACCGTCCGCAACTGCGGTCTGATTTTACGGACTGCGCTTTTGGCCTGAAGAAGGTTGAAATACTGTATAGTACTGTTGCCTATACAACAGTCTCACACAAATGCCCTATTAGTGCGGTGGCTAAGTGACCTATCGGGGCAAGTGACGAATTTGCAGTACCGCCGGTGCAGTCCGTTTTTTCAGATTTTCCCAACTGTTCGCTGTGGCAGGCGGTATTCGTGCCGTTCACTGAAGCCGTTTCAGGAAATAGTCCCGGGTGGCTTTTCCTATGTCGGCAATTAGCTTTTCATTCGTGTCTTCATTTTCTTTGGAGTCCGTTACAAAGACACTGATGACATAGTAGCGGCCATTGGGCAAAAACACAATGCCAATATCGTTGACAGCTGCGGTTATTCCTGCCTTGTTCGTTCCCGAGGAACCCGTTTTATGGGCCACAATCGTTTGTTTAGGTAACTGCCCCTTTAGTCTGGCCTGACCCGTTTGGGTGCCTTTCATCACCGTCCAGATAAAGTCGTGACTTTTGGTTGACAGCCGTTTGTTCCGGTTCACATAAAATGTTTGCAGTACATTGACGGCGGCCCTGGGTGTTGTCCAGTTTTTAAATTGCAGGTCCCAATTCGCCTGCTGCGTTTCTTCGTTTACTTTTATGGCTATATCGTTCGTGCCGCTTTGTTTGATGTAACGCTCTACCACTTCCGGCCCTCCGAGTAGTTTTAGCAGCAAGTCGCACCCCACGTTATCGCTTTGCGAAACTGTATATGCCAGTATTTCGGATAGGTTCAGCGTAGTGCCATTCGGATACTTGTCCCGAATCGGACTATACAGATTCGGCAAGAGGTCTTTCTTTTGAATTTTGATGGGTTGATCCAACGAAAACTTTCCCTGATCGATTTGCGACAACATCGCCAGGGCAATATGAAATTTAAACACACTCTGTAACGGGAAATGCCGGTTGCCGTAGATGGAGGCCGTATCTTTCCCATCATCGCTCATCAAGGCCATGCCCACCGTGGCTTTCTTTCCGGCAACAATGTGCTGAATTTGTTGTCGTAATGAATTCAGGTTTTGCGCCATCGCCTCCATAGAGATCAGGAAAGCCAGAACAGCCAGAACGTGATGTCTTTTTAGCATTTACGTAAAAAAAGAAATAGTGAAGGCGATTAAAATACACCCGTCTGGTCAACCATCAAACGCACGGTCGGCCAGACGGGTGTATTTTTGTGGCTTAAAAAGAATTACATCGTTTTCGTTACGACCCCGCCCTTGCGGCTATCCACTTCGACGGTGTATTTGTCGGCTTTGCCCTTGACAATCCAGCGGACACGGACCGAGTTGCCCCCGCCCCCAAATCCGCCGAAGCCATTGCCTCCGCCCCCTGACACCGTGCCGCCAATGTTGGCTACTTCAATGGTCTGCGGGTTTCGTTTCTGTTCACGGGTTAGGCCGAGATCGGCATTCTCGACAATCATGCCCGCCACCACCTGCGCGTTTTTGAGGGTGATGTAATCGGGCCGTTCAATCTTAAACCGAATGTCCTGGGCCGAGTGGGTCGGGATGGCGCGGTGATTGATCACCGTAGCGGTTACCTCCGAATAACCACCCGGCAGTTCGCGGGATTTGATGTCCATAATCTCCAGCTTAGGCGTATGGAACGCGTGGAGCAAGGTAAACGCCATGTTGCGGTGACCTTCTTCCTCCAGCATGAAGCCGGGGGTATTCCGCACGTAGTTTCGCTTTACGCCCCCGATTTCAATGTCGCCGTACTGAGGGTGTTTGATGGGCTTCCATTTTACGTAAGCATCGCCGAATAGCAACAGCTTATCGAATTCTTCAAGTTCCGTATTAGAAAACCGGTCGGCTGTTGAGTTCTTATTGAATAGGCGGTACGAGGTATTGATTTCGTTGGAAAACATAAAGATCCCCCGATTCAGCCCGATAAAGTCGATCTCTCCCCCATAGACCGTGTACAGGTCTTTCCAGAGCACATAGTATTTGTATCCCGGAATCATTTTCTCGCCGGTCTTGCCAATCAGGTCATACACGGCAATGTCGGCCTGGGGCACATACATCTGGTCTTCCTCTGCACCCGGTGGGCGCAAAAACATCCCCCCATAATTATGGTAACTTTGGGCACCGGCAATGTTGGGGTGGCTATAGAAAAATTTCTTTACGTTCTGAGTTTCGGCCAGCGTACCCGGGAAGTAGAAAGCGCCATTCTGCACGTAATCGGGCTGCCAGTTCCAGCCCCAATCGCGGTTCGGGTCATAGGAACCAGGCATATCTTCATTCACCCGCCCGTCGCCGTCGTTATCAATGCCTTCGTTGCCCAGTAGTTCATATTCACCCGGTTCGTCGGGGGCGGCCGGAATCATGCGCTGAGGGTTGCCGGGGTCCACTTTCCAGCGACCGGTCGGCGATTTCCGGCGCATCTGTACGATGTTACCATCGCCGTCGAGGTCGTCCACATTGTCTTCATCGGCCGTCCCGTCGCCATCGTCATCGAGGGGAATCATACCCGAGCGCGACGTACTGGTCGTGTTGGCTTTGTGCATAAAATTTTCATGAGCATCGGGGTTGAGTGACGGCGAAATGTAGAACGTTTTGTCTTTCAGCAACTGGGTAATAAAATCGACTTTGCCAAAATTTTCGGCCAGATACCAGACAGTATACATGCTGAACTGCGTTCCCTGCAACTCGTTGGCGTGAATATTGCCATCGATCCAGAAGGCCGGTTTTTGTTCGGGCTTACCGGTTTTGAAATCGCTTACCGTAATGACCCACATGTCGCGCCCCATCGACGACTTGCCCATGCTTTCGACCCGCACCAGATCCGGGTGCTTTTTGGCCAGTTCCTGGGCCAGTTTGGTGTAGCCGGCAAAGTCCATGTAGTAATTCCACGTCCAGGGGACTTTGGGGTTGGCGGGCGTACCAATGGCCCGCATCCCGTTCAAATCGGGATCAGTTTGCTGGGCGAAAGTCGTTTGCAGGGCAGTGCACGCGAGTAAAAGAAATAATGAGAGGTATTTCATGGTTCGTATTTTTTAGAACAAAGCGTCCGGTTTAACCGCCGTTTAGCGAATTGTGACATCAACTGATTTAGTACCTGCGGTGGGGCAGCCCGCTTCGATAGTGACTTTACCCGTACCAGTAATCAGCCACGAGTACTCTTCTTTCTCGCCCGCTCCGAGGGCCGCACGCAGGTTGAGTCGCCGACCCGAGGTGATGGTCTGCCCGTTGCTGAGTTTTACTTCCGTTTTCACTTTCTGCACAAAACGTACCCGATCTCCGATTTCGGCATAGGTCGGCAGCAGTCCTTTGTTCATAATTGTGGCCGTCACCCGCGACAAGCCTGGCCCGAGGGATTCTGTTTTTACGTTGACCAGGTCGATCTCCGGCATTTGCCCGCTCAGACCCGTCAGGAAGATCAGGTGTTTATCGGCGGCTTCAGTCAGGTACGACACCGGTGGATTGAGTTTGGCAAACGGAACAAGGCCACCTACTTCTACTTTCTGATCCGGAAAATCGGGGTGGCGGACAGGACTCCAGTCGACATAGACACCCGTCAGTTTTTCCCGGTCGGCCCACTAGTTTGTTCGGGGGTAACGACGACGAACAGGAATCCGGCGAGCGGTTACAGCCCGTCGATTTCGATCACCCCGGCGTTCAGCTGGAGCAACAGGAACGGTCACGTATTTTGTTTGCCGCCGTTAACCGGCTGTCGGATCAACAGAAAGTAGCGTTTACGCTGTATCATGTGGAGGGATTAAGTTATCAGGAGATTACCGACGTGATGCAGACAACCCTTTCATCGGTGGAATCGCTGTTGTTCCGGGCCAAACAGAATCTGAAAAAGCAGTTACACAGCTATTATTATAATGCGTGATAACGGCCGGTAAACCGGCCTGAAACCGAACAAGCGTATGGAAGACGAAATTGAAAAAACACTGCATGCACTGGATGGCATTGAACGGGCTGAGCCAAAGCCTTTTCTGTACACCCGCATCCAGGGACGTCTGCAACGACAACGGGCAGACACCTATTCCCGGATCTGGCAGGTCAAACCGGCCTATGTCATTGCTTCGGTTGCCCTGCTCATTGTCCTGAATGTGGCTGCCGTACTGGTTTACAGCCGGTCGCAGCGGCAGAGCTATGCCACCAAACCATCCATCGACGCCATGGCGTCTGATTACGGGCTTTCACTGGATATTCAATAAGTAAGGCTATGGAAACAAAAAAGCTTATTCGCTGGCTGTCAGGCGTCATTGCCCTGCTGGTGCTGTTAAACCTCGGTTTGATTGGCTGGATGTTTTTCGGCCAGACCCGTATGCCTCCCGGGGCAGGTGGTCCTATGGCATTCCGTTTCTTAGAGCGGGAATTATCCTTAACAGATACGCAGGAACAGCAGGTGATTGCCTCCCGCGAAGCGTTGTCAGAGCGGTCAAGACCACTGGAAGATAGTGCCCGTCTATTACGGAAACAGCTATTTACCCTGACAAGGGAAACGCCTTTACCGGCAGCCGAATCCGGCCGGCTAACCAATCTGCTGGGCCGCGTTATTTCGCAGCTCGAACAAAACCGGCTCCAACACTTTAAAGAAGTCCGCGATGTGCTGACCCCTGAACAGCAAAGCCGGTTTGATACGATTCTGGAGGAGCTTGCCCAACGGCAGGGCCCGCCGCCAGGCAACGGACAACGGCTGCCGGGCAGGCCGTTTGGTCCTCCGGAAGGCAGACCGGGACCGTAAAAAAATTGTCTGTACCCGCAGGTTTTTACCGGGGCCTGCATCTAAACTACTAACAATCTCTCCGAGCGCATGCAATAACTATACGGGTATTCTTACCACTTCGTTTACCGTTTTATTTCATTCTTAACAATCATTGCTATGCAGAAGACAGTATGCTTTGCAGCGATCGGGCTCCTGATCAGCCTGGCCGCCTGCGACCGGGATTCTCTTGCCCCTTCATCAGACGGTGCAGCCCGTTCGGGCGCCGCCACAGCCGCCGCCGACACCGCCAAAGGCCGCCCTGCGCCGCCGACGCCTATCGAAATCAGTGCACTGCCTGCAACCATTACCAGCGCCATTAGCAGCAGTTATGCCGGCGCCACCATCGAAAGGGCCGGTAAAGACAAAGACGGCAACTACGTGGTCCTGATTGTGCAGAACAACCAACCCAAAGGACTGCTTTTCGATGCATCAGGTAAATTCCTGAAAGAACTCCCGCCACCACCGCAGGGTGGCCCACAAATGGGTGGCCCGCAACAGGGTGGTCCACAGATGGGTGGCCCGCAACAGGGTGGCCCGCAGTCAGGTACGGCAACGCCACCGGCTTCGGGTAGCGGCATGGGTCCGGGTCCACGGCCAGGCCCTCCGGGCTCTACCACAGCTACCGCTCCGCCAAAACTAACAGAGATTCCAATCACTGCCCTTCCGGCATCTGTCACGGATTATATCAAGAGCAACTATGCCGGGGCTGAGATCAAAAAGGCAGGTAAAGACGAGGCCGGTAACTATGTAGTCCTGATCAGCCAGAATAATAAGCCTAAAGGACTGTTATTCAATAGTGCCGGTGTGTTCCAGAAAGAACTGCCGCCGCCGGGACGGTGATTGGATGATTGAATTATTGAGTGATTGAGTGATCCTGCCGGTAAGCATCACTCAATCACCACCCACCAGTAAATACCGGAACCACCAGCAACAACCGGAACCATCCAGCAACAATCAGAACCATCCAACAACCAGAATCGTCCTGCAATAAAAGCCTAAAAATCAAATGTTAACTGCCGGCCTTCCAGATCGTCAAAGGATTCGAGGTTGGAGAGCGTTACACCGAGAAGCCGGACACCTTTGGGCACCGGATGCAGGGATTCGAGCAGATTGAATGCCAGTTGCTCAAAAAACGGTTTATTCAGAATGACCGATAAAGCCGATTTACTGCGGGTAATCTGTTGAAAATCGTCAAATTTCACCTTCAGCGTGACCGTACGGCCAGCAATACCCCGATTCGTACAGTAGTCCCACACCTCATCAATTATCGGCCGAAGTCCCTCTTCCAGCTCAGCCGGTGTAAATAAGTCGTGTTCAAATGTATTCTCCGATCCAGCTGATTTACGGATGCGTTCCGGATTTACAGGCCGGTCGTCTACGGCCCTGGCAATGTGGTAATAATAGCCTCCGGACTTACCGAAATGCCGGCGCAGAAATTCTTCGCTTTGCCGGCGCAGATCAGCCCCCGTATGAATCCCCAGCTGATTCATTTTCTCCGCTGTTACCCGGCCGATTCCGTGAAACTGCCCGACCGATAACTGCTCGACAAAAGCCTCTCCTTTTCCGGGTTTAATGACGTACAGACCGTCGGGCTTCCGGTAGTCAGAAGCCAGTTTGGCCAGAAACTTGTTGTAGGAAACGCCCGCCGAAGCGGTCAATCCGGTTTCAGCCTTAATTTTTACTTTTATCTCCTTTGCGATTTCTGTTGCCGATACATTACCGTCCCGATAATCGGTCACGTCGAGATAGGCTTCGTCCAGCGACAATGGCTCTACTAACGGGGTATATTCCTCAAAAATACGGCGTATCTGAGCAGAGACCCCTTTGTAAACCTCAAAACGCGGCGGGACGAAAATCAGATGCGGACACCGCCTTCTGGCCGTTACCGATGCCATTGCCGACCGCACGCCAAACGTCCTTGCTTCATAACTGGCCGCCGCCACTACCCCACGTGCCCGCGAACCACCAACAGCCACCGGCTTGCCCCGCAAATCAGGATTATCCCGTTGTTCGACCGACGCATAAAAGGCATCCATATCGATGTGGATGATTTTACGAACCGTATTTGTTGTCATAAAACAAAAATACGAACACAGCAGGTTTATAAAAACCAGCACATGTCTTTGAAAAAAAGGGGCAAGTTTGTAACTTTTCTCTCCCTTAACTGGTCTGTCTATGCGTCCTTTATTCTACCTATATGCTGCATTTCTGGGTTTGTCGGGTTGTGTAACCCGTACCCAGTCACCGGTGGCGGGTTATCCGGCCAACAACCCCACCCGCGTTGCCGGACAATCCTCCGAGTATTACGTTGACCAGCGGGCCGGCACGGCTCCGTATTCGCGCAAACTACTCCCCGACCCAACCAATGGTCTGGGCAGTACCAACGACCCGAATATCCGCGTAACCGACATCCGGCTGACCGATCAGTATACGATCCTGCACATGGTGTTCAAAATAGACCCGACCCGCGACTGGAGCGTGACTAGCAGTCAGATTTCGATACAGCCGAAAACCAAACTGATTGCCGTCAACAAACTGAAAAGCTACGAGCTGATCAAAGCCGAAGGCATTACCCTTTCGCCTGATTATACGGAAGTACATCCGAACAAAGAAGTGCAGTTCGTGCTGTATTTTCCCCGTCTGGATAAGGGAATCGAAGAATTCAATATGTTCGAATGTGCTGATACGGCCGAGCAGACCTGCTGGAATGTCCGCGGCATGCACGTCGTCAACCCCTGAAAACCGTCTTTTTTCATAGTCGGCATTCCCGATGAATGCCCGGACTGCGTGTGTCGTTCTTCCCTAAAAAAGCGATACACTCTTTCACTCCAACCGCGGGCCGCTCTTTCACTCTTTATCTCTTTCGCTCTTTACCTCCGTGAACAAACTACTACTTACTCTGACACTTTGCTTACCGGCAACGGTATTTGCCCAGGATCGCCTGATGGGCAAGGCCTGGACTACCCGTTCGGTGGTTATGGCTCAACGCGGCATGGCCTGTACCTCTCATCCGCTCTCTACGCAGGCAGCCATCGACGTTCTGAAAGCCGGCGGCACGGCCATTGACGCCGCCATTGCCGCCAACGCAATGGAAGGCGTAGTGGAACCCCATGTCAACGGCATTGGCGGTGATTTGTACGCTATTGTCTGGGATGCCAAAACGAAAAAACTGTATGGCCTGAATGCTTCGGGGCGTTCACCGTATTCGCTGACGCTCGACGAGTTTAAAAAGCGGGGACTAACCCACATTCCGGCCACGGGTCCGCTGCCGGTGTCGGTACCAGGTTGCGTAGACGGCTGGTTTGAACTCCATAAACGCTTCGGAAAACTGCCGATGGAGAAACTACTGTCCAACGCCATCCATTATGCCCGCGAAGGCTATCCCGTCCATGACGAAGCCTCTATCTCGTGGGCCGGTATGATCAGTCGTCTCGGGAATCTGCCGAACGTGAAAGAGACGTATGCGCCCAACGGGGCGGCCCCGAAACGCGGCGAGATTTTTAAGAACCCAGCCCTTGCCAATACGCTGGAAAAAATTGCGAAAGGCGGGCGTGATGCATTTTACAAAGGCGACATCGCCCGTACGATTGATGCCTTCATGAAGCGGGTCGGCGGCTTTCTGAGCTACCGCGATCTCGCCGAACATACATCCGACTGGATTGAACCGGTTTCGACCAACTATCGCGGATATGACGTATGGGAACTGCCGCCCAATGGTCAGGGAATCGCGGCCCTTCAGATGCTGAATATTCTGGAAGGCTACGACTTTTCGAAAATACCGTGGGGTAGTCCGGAGCATGTACACCTGTTTGTGGAAGCGAAAAAGCTGGTATACGAAGACCGGGCCAAATATTATGCCGATCCGGCTTTCGCGCAGATTCCGGTGAAGGAGCTGATTTCTAAACCCTACGCCACTGAACGCCGGAAACTGATCGACATGAACCGGGCGCTGACAAAGATTGATGCAGGCTCGTTTAACGTAGCCCTCAAGGACGGCGATACCATCTACCTGACCGTTGCTGACGGCGAAGGCAATATGGTGTCGCTGATTCAGAGCAACTTCCGTGGTTTTGGTTCGGGCATGGTGCCGGATGGCCTCGGCTTTATGTTTCAGGACCGCGGGGAGCTGTATTCGCTTCAGGAGGGTCAGAACAATACCTACGCCCCGCACAAACGGCCGTTCCATACCATTATCCCGGCCTTCGTGACCAAAGATGGTCAGCCGTTTATGAGTTTTGGCGTAATGGGCGGCAGTTTCCAGCCGTTGGGTCACGTACAGATCATCATGAACATGATCGACTACGGCATGAACCCGCAGGAGGCCGGCGACGCCCCCCGTATCGACCATCAGGGCTCGTCGGAGCCAACCGGCGAGAAAATGGAAGGCGTCGGCGAAATTACGCTTGAGTCGGGTTACTCCTATGAGACCATCCGCGATCTGATGCGGAAGGGCCATAAAATCGGTTTCGGCCTCGGCGGCTACGGCGGTTATCAGGCGATCATGTACGATGCAAAAAACAAAGTATACCACGGCGCAACCGAATCCCGCAAAGACGGACAAGCCCAGGGGTATTAACTCTTTGCTGCTGATTGTTCTGGTAGTTGCAGAGGGTTCTGAGCTGTTTAGTGCTGTAGCAACAACCAGAACAATCAGAACCACCAGCAACAAAATTATTGAGATTAAAACGACGGGGTGCAAGGTGGTTCCGGCGCTGGTATGGCCACCAGCAACAAAATTATTGAGATTAAAACCCGGATTAACCTTTCGTTAAACTAGTTTACGCCGTAAACCTTTCCTGAATCTGGTTGTTGAGAGAATAAACACTAACTACTGGAAGCCATGGAAAAGACGCCAAAGACTTATATTGCAGAAGTAGTAGCTGTAGATCAATATGGCAACGAAACGCAGACAACCGTTCCTATAAAAGCAATTTACGAGCCCACTTCGGCCGAGATTGTGAACAAATTAGATACTGATTACCCTCACCTGACGCACCGCGTCGCCAAGCTGGATGAATTGAGAAGTCCGGAGCAGGTCGAGGATTGGCACCATTCATTCATGGGGGTAATTTTTGGCGAAGACATACACAAAAAGTAAGCATAAAAAAGGAGGCTGTTTTTCAACAGCCTCCTTTTTTATATCAGAAGCGCTCCGCTATGCCAGCACCTCGCGGCCTTTGGCAAGGGCGGCATCCAGGCCGCTTGCGTCGGAGCCACCGGCTGTGGCAAAGAATGGCTGACCACCACCGCCACCTTTAATTTCACGGGCAAGTTCTTTCACGATCTGACCCGCCTGTAGTTTCTTGCCCTGAATCAGGCTGTCGGGCAGCATAACGGCCAGTTGTGGCTTACCGTTCACATCGGCACCCAGTACCAGCGCCAGGTCATCAATTTTCGCCTTCAGATCATAGGCCAGCTGCTTCAGCGAATCGGCCGACGGCACGTCTACGCGCTCGACAATCAGCGAATGCCCCGTTGCGGTCTGGCTTACTTTCGTCAACAGCTGTTCTTTCAGCTGCTGTACCTTTTCGTTTTCGAAGCCTTCGATTTTCTTCTGTAGATGGCTGCGCTCCTGCAACAGGCTTTCTACCGCTTTGACGATGTCTTTCGGGGCTTTCAGTAATTCTTTCAGCTGGTCCAGAATGGCCTGCTGTTCGTTCAGCATCGCCAGTGCCCGCTCCGACGTAACGGCTTCAATACGGCGTACACCGGTCGATACCGATCCTTCTGAGGTAAACTTGAACAACCCGATCTGACCCGTGGCTGATACGTGCGTACCGCCACAAAGCTCAACCGAATATTCCGGATCAAACACAATTACGCGGACGAAATCACCGTATTTTTCGCCAAACAGGGCCATCGCGCCCAGCGCCTTCGCCTGATCAATCGGGACGTTCCGACGCTCGTCGAGCAGGATGTTTTCGCGGATTTTCGTATTAACAATTTCCTCTACTTTGGCCAGTTCTTCGTCCGTCACCTTAGTAAAGTGACTGAAGTCAAACCGCAGCGCATCCGGACCCACGTAGGAGCCTTTTTGGGCCACGTGCGTTCCCAGCACATCGCGCAGGGCCGCATGCAGCAGGTGCGTGGCCGAGTGGTTGCTGCTGGTCAGTGTCCGACGATGCGCATCGACCTGCGCCGAAACGGCCGTAGCCTGCTGCAACGCCTCGTCAATGTTCTTATCACTTGAAATCAGAATCGACAGGTCATTTTCCTTTTTCGTATCCGAGATCGTGATGACTTTCTGTTCGCCACCCACCGTCAGCGTCAGCGTACCGGTATCACCGATCTGCCCGCCCGATTCGGCGTAGAACGGCGTCGGGTCAATCACAATCTGGTATTGCGTCCCTTGCTTGTTCTGCACCTTCCGGTATTTGATGATCTGGGCATCCGCTTCGGTCTGATCATAACCGACAAAGCTCACCCCGTCGTTATCATCAACGAGTTCGACCCAGTCGCCGGCCGACGAAGCGGCATCCTTGCGGGAACGCTGCTTCTGTGCCTGCAAGGCAGTCTGATAGCCCTCTTCATCAATGCGGAATCCTTTTTCGCGGGCGATCAGCGCCGTCAGATCGACCGGAAACCCGAAGGTATCGTTCAGTTCGAAGACGGTTTCACCGTTGATGATTGTTTCGTTTTTATCGGTCAGTTCTGCCGTGATCTTGTCCAGCAGTTTCAGACCGTTTTCCAGCGTACGCAGGAACGCCGCTTCTTCTTCACGAATTACTGTGGCTACAAAATCCTGCTGGGCAATCAGTTCGGGGAAAACCCCGTCGAACTGCTTCGCTAGCGTGGGCACCAGTTTCGTCATAAACGGCTCGGTAAAGCCCAGATACGAGTAACCGTACCGCACCGCACGACGCAGAATCCGGCGGATTACGTAACCGGCTTTAGCATTCGACGGCACCAACCCGTCGGCAATCGCAAAGGAAACCGCACGGATGTGGTCGGCAATCACGCGCATGGCCACATCTGAATATTCGCGCGGCGTGCCGCCGTAGGTTTTGCCACTCAGCTCTTCGATTACCTTAATGGTGTTCGTGAATACGTCGGTATCGTAGTTCGACATTTTGGCCTGAATCGCCATACACAGACGTTCAAAGCCCATGCCCGTATCGACGTGGCGCGCCGGCAGCGGCTCGAGCGACCCGTTGGCCATCCGCTGGAACTGCATGAATACCAGGTTCCAGATTTCGACTACCTGCGGATGATCGGCGTTAACCAGCTCCTTGCCCGGCTGCGCATCTACGTCAGCCTGCGGGCGCAGGTCAACGTGGATTTCCGAACACGGACCACACGGGCCGGTATCGCCCATTTCCCAGAAGTTATCTTTTTTATTGCCGAGAATAATCCGCTCTTCACCCACAATCGGGCTCCACAGATCCCAAGCTTCCTGATCAAACGGCACATTGTCTTTTTCGTCGCCTTTGAATACCGACACATACAACCGGTCTTTCGGCAGTTTGTAGACTTCAGTCAGCAGTTCCCACGCCCAGGCAATGGCTTCTTTCTTGAAATAGTCACCAAACGACCAGTTCCCCAGCATTTCGAACATGGTATGGTGGTAGGTATCGAAGCCTACATCTTCCAGGTCATTGTGCTTGCCCGATACACGAAGACACTTCTGCGTATCCGCGACGCGCTTCGACGGCGGGGTGCCGTTGCCCAGGAAAAAGTCTTTAAACTGCGCCATCCCTGAGTTATTGAACATCAGGGTCGGGTCATTCTTGGCTACCAGCGGTGCCGACGGGACAATGAGGTGATCTTTGCTACGGAAAAAGTCCAGAAAATGCTGGCGAATCTCGGAAGATGTCATAAAAATCGGACGGCAGACTCAGAAACGTGAATTGGTAACGCCGGCCGTATCAATAACGAGTCTGTCGCATAATGTCTGTCGGTCCGGCATCTTTGTCGCAAATTTACGTTATTTTCATCGTTTGATACGAAACATTCCTTGCTCACGGGCAGGCAATTGCATAATTCCCCTTCTGATTTGATATGGATTCCGCGGAGAAACGTTTTTTTGGCATTCAGGAAGTGGCCGACCGCTTTGGCGTCAATCCCTCAAAGCTGCGCTATTACGAAAAAGAATTTCCGAGTTTAAAACCCCAGAAAAACCGTTCCGGCGAGCGGATTTATTCACAGAGCGACATTGACCACATCGCCGAAATCATCCATCTGACCACCGAAAAAGGCATGAAACTCGCCGCCGCCAAGGCCCACCTGCGGACCAAAAATACGCGGCACGACGAGAACCGGCAGATGATTAACAAGCTGGTCAAAATCAAGAAGTTTCTGGAAGAACTGCGCAACTCGCTGCCGGACGGTTCCCAACCATCTGAGAGCCCTCCGATTGCTCCGCGGACGGAGGGTTCTCAGACGGCACCTTAAAGCGCTTTCAGAAAAGCAACCAGCGCGTTTTTCTCCCTGTTTGTCAGCTTCAGCGGATCGGCCGGCAGTGTCTGGTTGTCCAGCGTGAAGCCAAGGCCAGTCCCTCCTCCCTTGTCGTAAAAATCAACGACTTCTTCCAGCGTGCGGTAAACGCCATTGTGCATGTAGGGTGCCGTTTGGCCGATGTGCCGCAGTGTGGGCGTCTTGAAAGCATATTTCAACGGCTCCACCTTTACGTAGGCATACCGCCCGATATCCGTGTCCGGTATTTTGTTCCCGGCATTGGCGGGGACGCCGATTACTTCCGACTCGGTTTTGGTAAAGCCCGGCGGAACCGTTCCGTTAAACAGCGGCATGAAGTGACAAATACCACACTTCGCTTTGCCCATAAACAGGTTAAAGCCATAAATTTCTTCGGCCGTCATAGCGCGGTCATCTCCCCGCATGTACTGATCAAACCGGCTGTTTAGTGAAATGAGCGTTCGTTCGTAAGCGGCAATGGCGTTCTGAATCTGTGCGGGCTCAATGGCCTCTCTATGAGCCGGAAAAGCCTTTTTAAACAAGGCAACGTAGGTTGGGGAGCGTTGCAGGGCTGCCGCAACCTGCCGTAAGGAACCGTTCATTTCGCCGGTATTGTGCACCACATCAAATGACTGACTTTCGAGCGTCGGGGTCCGCATGTCGTAAAACTGCCCTGCCTGCAAGGCCGCATTCAGTAAGGTCGGGGTGTTCCGCGCCACAAACCCGTCTCCGGTCAGTGTCTTATTTTTGGCGAGGCCATCCGTAAAGGCGCGGTCAGGCTGGTGGCAACCGGCACAGGACCGCTGCCCGTTGCCCGACAAAGCGGGGTCATAAAATAACTGCCGGCCCAGCTCAACCTTTGCCGGATTCATGCGGGCATCGGCGGTAGTGGCATACGCATCGGGATCAAAGGCGCCGGCCTCAAACAAGGTCGCCGCCGAGGGCTTCAGCGGTCGCCGGTCGGTCAATACCGGTACCGACCGTTTTTTCTGAAAAGCCAGCAACTCCCGCGATACCGGATTAGCATGCATCCGGATAAACTGCGCACGGTCAAACGTGTTAAAATCCGGATGTTGCTGCAAGTAACCGGCGGCCTCCTCAAGCCGGTGCAGCAGCGAATCGCCCGCCGGTTGTAACACGGTATACAGTTGGAGGTATTGCCGTATCTGCCGGATACTGGCAGCCGCTTCCGGAATGGCAGTCTGGCATAAGGGTGTATCAAATCCGGTGATGCCCAGCGTTATGATGCGGAACATCTGCAACCGCAATGCGTCAAATACATGTGCGTCGGTCAGGTCGGTGACCGCCCACAATTGCCGGCAACGGGCTACCTCACGGCGCAGTTTCCGGATTTCTGCGGTCAGTACCTGCCGTTGGGTAGTGTCGAATTCAGGATAGAGCAGTTCCTCAATCACCTGAAAACCTTCCGGTTCGAACGCCTTGTTTTCTTCTGCTTCAATTTCGGGCAATGGCGGGCCGTTGATTAACCGGGAAGTGGCCGGGAAAAAATACTCCGAAAAGGGCTCGATGCCTTTATAGCTCAGGCGGCAGGCGAGAAATGCCTGGCGTAGCGCAACGGCAGATGCTTCCTGTTCTACGGGGAGTAACAGCGTCTGTTCCAGCTGCGCATCAAGGCTATCGAGCTGCCGGGTAACCTGCTCTTTCAGCTGTCCCGCTGGCCTGAACAACGGTTGTCCGGCTTGCCGGATACTCAGAAAACCGACCGTCAGCAGGGCTACGAGGCATATACCAACCAGCACTAATCCGTTCTGTTTCATAGGGTTCACAAAAAGAAGCCCCTCACACACAGGCGTGAGGGGCCGGTTTTATAGTAAATCGGATTAACGGGGAATTCCACGAACAATAATGGTCTGACCACCTTCGGCATAGGCACCTGTTGCGGCGTCGGACAGACTGGTTGCCTTGCTCACCGAGCTGCCGTCAGCATTGCTGTATTTCATATCCCGCCAGGTGTGCGGGTGCAGGTTGATCATGAATGTGTTCGGCACGCCGATGATGTCCGAAATATCCAGCATCGCGCCATACTCCCATGAGCTAAGCAGGTTCGCATTTACCGAATTATACTTCGCGTTAAACGTAGCCTCCGTCCGGCGGTGGTTCATCTCAATCATCGCCTTATTCTGGCCGGTCGCGATATTGAACTGCCAGATGCGGCCATCGTGTTTATTGTCCAGATAGAACGAATCGCCGTCTTCCTGGATGTAGACATAATTTTCGGTAACACACAGGTTATCCGGGTTCACAATGCTGTTGCCCGGATCAACCTCACCGTCAATCACCGGTGTCAGTTTACCGGCCAGCGGGTTGGCGGCGTCAAGCACCAGTTTATACACACGGCCCCACATGGTTTTACCGGCAATCGGGTCTTTCTGCGCAGCGGCTACGCCGGTCGCGGTAAAGTAAATCTCCCGGCTGTTGGCTCCACCGCCCTTGCGGTAATCCACGTCTTCGACGCGGGCAAACTGAATCGCTTTCTTTTCGACCGACAAGGAAGCAATCTGCGCACCCGTCAGCGTTTTGGCATTGTCAACTTCCACAAATTCAACATCGTAGGCCTGCCCGACTTTCATGTTTGTTTCGACAGGGTCCTGGTTTTTCTGACGCAGGAAGTAGAGTTTACCGTTTTGCAGATCGCCCACGGTGTTCGATACGTAGGCCAGCAACTGCCCGTTCGAATCATCTTCGCCGATGATAATCACCGTTTTGCCGGTAAAGGCATCTTTCGGCAGCGGCACCGCATTTTCCATCGACGCTTTCCCCAGGGCAGGTAATACGCGGTCTTTGTTTTTCACATCGGCAGCACCCACCGGACTGATCGCATGGACCATCGACTCGGCCCCGCTCTCACCGGCGGTCAGAAATACCGGGCCAAAGCCGTGAACGTCCGGCGTCGCCAGCGTCGCCGAACAAAGCCGCCATACACCGCCTTCATAATTGACAATGTACTCGCCCTTGACAGGTTTCAGGGTTTTGTCGAGGTAAACGCGTGAGGCCGACCGCAGGTATTCGTGGTTTGTCACGAAGATATACCCGTCGCTGGCCGGATCTTTCATCAGCCCCGCACCATCCGGCTGACCGCCATACACAAAGTTCGGTGACTGCTCCAGCTTGTCGTCTGAGCTAATCAGCGGCAGTACCTCCAGATTCTCAAAGCCCGTCATTGTTTTTACCAGTGACGGATTGACGGAATGTGCCTTGAAAACAATGTTTGAATTCACGCCGTTCGATGGTTCATCCGACGAACAGGCGAAGAACGCAGTCACTCCGAAAACGACTGCAGATACTTTAAGAAGGTTGGTATTGTACATGTAGAGTCGATAGATGATTGTCAAAATCACCTGCAAAATTCTACTCCGGATATTACTTCTGTGTGAATGAAACGTAAACATACTGTGTCCAATCAGTGGTTTTCCCCGTCACAAGTGAAGCCAATGTTTCATTAACACGTGTTCATTCACCTAAACGCCAGTGACAGACGAAAACCACCACCAGATTGCGTTAACGCTCGTGCCGGGCATCGGCGATATTCTGATCCGCCAACTGATCAGCTACTGCGGTTCGGCGCAGGAGGTGTTCCGGAGCACCCCGGCACGACTCCGGAAAATCCCCGGCATCGGACCGGCCACCGCGCATGCCGTGCTCAGCTCTCCTGTACAGCAGGAAGCCGAAAAAACCGTTCAGAAGCTCGACCGGATGGAGGCAAAGGCTTTGTTTTATACCGACGAAGCCTACCCCAAACGCCTCAAAGACCTGTACGATGCTCCGGTAATGCTCTATGTCCAGGGCACCGCCGACCTCAACGCCCGCCGGACGCTGGCCCTCGTCGGCACGCGGCAGGCCACCGACTACGGGCGGCGCGTTACGGAAGACATTGTGCAGGGCATGAAGCCGTTTGGTGTCAGCATCATTAGCGGTCTCGCCTACGGCATTGACATCATTGCCCACCGCGCCAGCCTGGCCGGTCAGTTACCGACCATCGGTGTCATGGCCAGTGGGCTGGACGTGATTTATCCCGCTGTTCACCAGAAAACAGCGCAGGAGATGCTGCTACAGGGCGGTCTGCTGACCGAAAACCGGCCGGGCGTAAAACCGGATGCGCGTTTGTTTCCGGCCCGTAACCGGATTATTGCCGGCCTCAGCGATCTGGTTGTCGTGGTGGAGTCGGCAGCCAAAAGCGGTAGCCTGATCACGGCTGAATACGCCAATAATTACCATCGGGAGGTATTTGCCGTGCCCGGTCAGCTGAATCAAACGTTTTCGCTTGGCTGTAATAAGCTGATCCGCGAAAACAAAGCCCGGATTTACACCGGCCCCGACGACCTGATTACGGCCATGAACTGGGATCAGCCCGTGAAAAACGGCGCAGCAGCCACCGGTACACCGGTACTCTCCCATCAGTTTACGGAGGAAGAAAGCATGGTGGTTGCCCTGCTCCGCCAGCATAGTGATCTGCATATTGACGACCTCAGCTGGAAAAGTCAGATTCAGATGGGTCGTCTGGCATCCCTCCTGCTAAACCTTGAATTTCAGGGGGTAATCCGTTCACTGCCCGGCAAAAAGTATCAGGTCGTGTATGTTTAACGTAGCAGTTTGTAGTTCCGGTACTCGCCGACGCGCCAGCCGGTCCAGCGTTGTACGGCCATCAGGATGCGGTTTTTGAACGAGTATTTCTTTTGTTTAATATCAAAGTCGAACAGCCAGTTCATGCGGTCGACGCGCTCCTGCATCACAGCGGGATGGGTATCCTTGAAGAGTGCCAGCGCATCAATGCCGGAGTAATCAAAGGACTCGGCGCGTTCGAGCACGCCGTCCATTTTTGTATCGTCATTCCATAACCGGCCGAAATCGCGGAGCTTGGCTTTTTGCTTGTCCGGTGGTTTGACCCAGCCATAGTGATACACCCAGGCGTCGATCAGCTTAACGTGCAGCTTTTTATTTTCCCGCGTCCGGAAACCCTGCGCATCACGGTACGCCACGACATTGCCCGTTGGCCGGATCACGCGGATTTCGCGGCGGTACCAGCGGCGGGAATCGCCCACGTACCGGTACGACCCGTAGAAATGCAGGTAATTAAACAGCAGGCCTTCGACCTCGGGCTGGTTCAGGTACTGTTCCATCGCCTGCCGCACAACAGGCAGGTATTTTTCATGGATTACCTCATCGCCCTGAATGTAAAATGCCCAGTCGGCATCGGGCGAAATGGCTGCCAGGGCCTTATCGGTTTCGACAGCCAGGACGCGACCGCCTGCCCGCAGGCTATCGTCCCAGACGGTGTCGATAATCCGGATTTTCGGGCTTAGGCCGGCCACCAGCTCGCGGGTACCATCTTCCGAATTTCCGACGGCCACCACCACTTCGTCGCAAACCGGCAGAATCGACCGGATGGCTTCGACAATCGGATAATCGTATTTCAGGGCGTTGCGGATAATGGTAAATCCACTGACTTTCATACTGTATTTATTTGGGGTTGGGTCACCACACGACACTCAGTTGGGTCACCACGTGGGGTGACCCCTACGGGTTGGGTTACATGTCGTAATGGTTGCGGATCATTTTTTCGTACGTTGCCGTCGGCAGAATGCGCTTCAGGATGACGGAAAATTTTTCCAGCGGTTTGCCCAGCCGGTACGTCCGCTCAACGTGCGGGGTGTTGATAATTTTTTCGATCAGCTCACCAAACAGCTCCGGTGCCAGTCCCTGACTCACGCTTTCGTCGATCAGCTCATAGGTCCGGTCAAATGTTTTTTTGTAGACACTGCTTACGGGTAACAGCACCTTCAGGCGGTTTTTGTTGATGTCGGTCCGGACGCCGCCCAGCTGCACTGTGCAGGCCTGAACACCGAACGGCGCCAGTTCGAGCCGCAGAGCCTCGGTAATCCGGTCGAGAGCGGCTTTGCTGGCGCTGTAAGCTCCCCGGTACGGCAGACCCGCTTCGGCAGCGATGGAACTGATATTGATGATCAGCCCTGCTTTGCGGTCGCGCATGTGGGGCAACACCGCCTGTATGGTGCGCACCGGCCCAATGACGTTGGTATCCAGTACGCGGGCAATGTCGTCGGTCAGGAGCGACTCTACCGGACCGGCAATGCCCAGCCCGGCATTATTGATCAGTACATCAATCTGCCCCTGCTCAGCCAGCACCCGCTCAATGCCACGGCCAACACTTTCTTCACTGCTGACATCCATATTCAGCGTTTTAAACGCTTTTTGCTGACCTTCGATATTCCGCGAAGTACCGTACACTATATATCCTTTCTGCACCAGGTGATTGCCAATGCTTTCACCCAGGCCGGTCGAAGCTCCGGTAATGAGCACAACTTTCGCCATCGTTACGTTTGATTAATGAGCTCCCAAAATTGGTCATTTTTGGCAGGATTTACTACTTGCGTCTATGTTGACAGGAGTTCAGGATTAGCCGGAACCCGTTTATATCCGGCAAGGCTATCCTGTTTATCCGGTAATTCTGTCAGAAACCCGGGCTTAGACATGGCCGTTGTGCAGGATAAGTTTGGGTTCGAGCACAACCTGTTTCCAGTCCGTTTCCGGTTCTTTTGCCTGAACAACCGACATCAGAATCGTAGCAGCCGTCTGGCCAATCTGAAACGGATATTGCTCTACCGATGCCAGCGGCGGCTGTTCCAGATAGGCATTCAGCGGCAGATTTGCGAAACTGACAAAAACAATATCCTGATTTATCCGGAGCCCCCGGGTCCGGCAAATCTGCATCGCATCCAGAGCAACGTAATCATTGAAGGCCAGCACGGCATCCGGTGGCCCGGGCAAGGCCAGCAATTGCTCCATCTTCCGGTGAATGTCGGCACGGGTCAGATCGACCCGCTTGATGAGCGCATTTTCGACCGGCAGGTTTTCTTCAAGCAAGGCATTAATGTAGCCCCGGTAACGCTCCTCACTAGCCACCAGCGGATGCGGGCCGTTC
The DNA here is from genome assembly GCA_965247375.1 of Arsenicibacter sp. GTDB lineage: Bacteria > Bacteroidota > Bacteroidia > Cytophagales > Spirosomataceae > Arsenicibacter. The sequence goes on along the minus strand of CBDFHU010000067.1, from coordinate 18,307 downwards.
AGCAGCGCAATCCGCCGCCGCCCCTGCCCTGCCAGCCACTTGATGGCCTCATAAGCCCCTTTTTCCATGTTGCAGCTCACCTGATGCGTCTGAATATCAGGCGGAATCCGGTCAAACAAAACCACCGGAATCTGTAGGTCAATCAGGCGCTGAATGTGCTCAAAACGCCGCGACTCTTTGGCGACCGACAGCAATACGCCATCGACCCGCTGCGCGGCCAGTACATCCAGAATCTGTTTTTCACGGTCGTAGCGGTCGTGAGACTGGTAGAGTGCCACGGTATAATTACGGTCGAACGCAATTTCTTCGACTCCGTTCAGCACTTCTGAAAAGAAATTTTCGCGGATTTCGGGCAACACTACCCCGATTATGCCGGTTTTGCCCTGCCGCAGGTTACGGGCCGTGGTACTGGGCAGGTACTTCAGTTCTTCTGACAGGGTTCTGACAGCCTGTTTAGTCGCAGCGCTGATACGCGGATGATCCTGCAACGCCCTCGAGACCGTCGACGGTGAGATTCCCAGACGACGGGCAATTTCCTTGATCGTTACGGCTTCTTTCATCGTTTATGCAGCATTATACGCGGTAGCCAAGTTCGTGCTTAATTTCCTTTAACACAAAGGTGCTGTTGAGGATACCGATATTTTCAATCTGAGACAGTTTATTTTTCACAAAATCGTGGTACTCGTCGAGACTGCTGATGTTGATCTTCAGCAGAAAATCGACCTGTCCGGCCATGTGGTAGCATTCCTGCACCTCTTCCAGCTTCTGCACCTCCTCCTCAAACTTTTCGATAAACGCCTTATCATGGTACCGCATCGACACCTGGCAGAACGTCGTAATGGGCCGGCCCAGTCTGGTTTTGTCCAGAATAGCCACGTATTGCTTAATAAAACCCAGGTTTTCCAGCCGTTTAATCCGCTCATAAACCGGCGATAAGGTCAGGCTCAGCTGAGCCGCAATTTCCTTGGTTGTCAGCTTGGCATCCTGCTGCAACAGCCGCAGAATAGTCTTGTCAGTTTCATCGATCTGCTCCATGAAGAAATTTTTTCTTTAGGCCCGGTCACCGCTCCTGCCAGGTTCGATAATTTTCCTTCTATTTACTATTAAAACAACAATATTAACTGATTTTAAAACACCATGCCATCTTTTTACCTTTCATTTATAGATTTGCCAATAAAATTACTTCATCAATAATTGTTCCGCTAAACAATACTTCTGCGGTGTTTAACCGCCGGAAGACCTTAACAAAAAGGCCGTTATGAAACAGGAAACCGTTTTAATTATCGGAGCGAACGGGCAAATCGGAACCGCCCTGCTTCCCGAACTGCAACACCGCTTCGGAGCGGATCAGGTTATTGGCGCCGACCTGCGCAAACCAGCCACTGACGGGCATCGCTTTGTGCAACTGGACGCTACCCGCGCCGACGATCTGGCCGATATCGTCAGACAATACGGGGTCACCCAGATTTACCACCTGGCTGCCGTTTTATCGGCGAAGGGAGAAACTGACCCGATTGCGACCTGGAACCTGAACATGCAGACGCTGCTCAACGTTCTGGAAGTGGCACGCATATTTACCCTCAACAAGGTATTTGTGCCCAGTTCCATTGCTGCGTTCGGGGATCAGGCACCGAAGTATGAAACGCCGCAGACCGCATCGCTCGACCCTGCAACCGTCTACGGCATCAGCAAGGTAGCCGCCGAAAACTGGCAGTTATACTATCACAAACGGTACGGACTGGATATCCGCTCTCTGCGGTACCCCGGCGTCATCAGCTATCAATCGATGCCGGGTGGCGGCACCACCGACTATGCCGTGGCCATTTTCCACGAGGCTGTAAAAGGTAAAAACTTTACCTGTTTCCTCGATCAGGATACGCTCCTGCCAATGATTTACATGGATGACGCCATCCGCGCTACCCTCGAACTGATGGAAGCACCGGCGGAACAAATCCGCGTCCGGACATCCTACAATCTCGCGGGCATGAGCTTCACACCGGCGCAGCTGACGGCCGAAATTCAGAAGCATTTTCCGTATTTCAGAACGGACTATAAGCCCGACTTCCGGCAACAGATTGCCGATTCGTGGCCAAAATCCATCGACGATTCAATTGCCCGGCGCGACTGGGGCTGGCAACCGGCGTTTGACCTGCCCCGCATGACGAACGAAATGATTCATCAACTGACAGCCCTTTATCAACAAACTGCATAAATAAACAGCCATGTACGGAAATCTGAAAAACGACTTGCGTCAGGAGCTCGACGCATTGAAGGAAGCCGGTCTCTACAAAGCCGAGCGCATTATTGTTACACCACAAGCCGCCGCGATTGCCATTCAGGACGGCCGCGAGGTTATTAACTTCTGTGCCAATAACTACCTTGGTCTGTCTTCGCATCCGGCGGTGATCGAAGCGGCGCACAAAACACTGGACACGCACGGTTTTGGTATGTCGTCGGTCCGGTTTATCTGCGGGACTCAGGATATTCATAAAGAACTCGAACGCCGGACGGCTGCGTTTGTCGGTGCCGAAGACTGTATTCTGTATGCGGCGGCTTTTGATGCCAACGGCGGGGTATTCGAACCGCTGCTGGGCGAAGAAGATGCTATTATTTCGGACGAGCTCAACCACGCCTCGATCATTGACGGTATCCGGTTATGTAAGGCAAAGCGGTTCCGCTACAAAAACAACGATATGGCCGATCTGGAAGCGCAGCTTCAGGCCGCGTCGGGTTGCCGGCGTAAACTGATCGTAACCGACGGGGTATTTTCGATGGATGGTACCATTGCGCAGCTCGACAAAATCTGTGATCTCGCCGACAAATACGAAGCACTGGTGATGGTAGACGAGTGCCACGCCAGCGGATTTATGGGCAAAACAGGTCGCGGAACGCCGGAGCTGAAAAATGTTTTCGGCCGGATTGACATCATTACCGGTACCTACGGAAAGGCGCTCGGAGGAGCATCGGGTGGTTTTACGGCCGCGCGGAAAGAAATTGTTGAGATGCTGCGTCAGCGGTCACGCCCATATCTGTTCTCTAACACACTGGCTCCGTCGATTGTCGGTGCCTCGCTGGCGGTGCTGGATATTCTGGAAAATTCGACGGCCCTGCGCGATAAGCTGGAATCGAATACCCGTTATTTCCGGGAGGCGATGACAGCCGCCGGTTTCGACATTATTCCGGGTGAGCACCCGATTGTACCGATTATGTTGTACGATGCCCCGCTGGCCCAGCAGTTTGCCGCCCGCTTACTGGAAGAAGGCATTTACGTAATCGGTTTCTTTTATCCGGTCGTACCAAAAGGCAAGGCGCGGATACGGGTGCAGATTTCGGCCGGTCACGAGCCGGATCACCTGCAGAAAGCCGTTGCCGCCTTCACAAAAGTCGGCCGGGAACTCGGCGTCATCCCCGCCGAAGCCACTACAGTTTAAACATACTGCGAAGCAGAAGATCGCTCTTTACATAAAAAAACGCCCGGGATCGATCACGAATCCGGGCGTTTTATCTTCTCAACCGAAAGGAAAGGGAGAAGAAAGGGGGCCGACATACGAGCGCTGACCCCATCTCTTATTTTTCTACTTTGATTTGTTCGGCGAAACGCTTCACATCTGAACCTACAGTCAGGGTATAGGCCCCTTCAGGCAGACCGTTCAGATCAAGGCGGCTAACATTACCGGCAACTTCTTCAACAAATACCAGTTCATCGTTCTGGTTGTAGATCGCTACGTTTGTTGTTTCAACGTTTACGGTCGGAATAGTAACCTGCAGTTTGTTTTTTGCGTAGGTAGAAATTGTAGGACGGGCGATTTGTGTCAACTTCGTGTCGTCGATTGACAGGGCGTTGTTACGGATATTCAGTTCCTGCGAAGACCACCATGTGTTTGTGCTTGTTGTCAGGAAATACTTACCATCCGGCAGAGAAGCTACGTCGAAAGGAACACCTTTTTCTGTACGGTCAATTACTGTACCAGCGAACAGTGTTGTACCGTCTACGTCTATCAATGAAACCTGCACAGCACTGCTGCCTTGTGTCATTGCCTTAGGAATGTGCAACTGGAACTTCTTAGATTCTGATTTAACAACTGTAACTTTACCCATAAGCGCACCGTCAAAACCAAATGTAGCAGGGGCCGTTGTCAGGGTAAATGCTGCGATCAAAGCAGCTGCGGATAATTGAATCGTTTTCATAATTGATTATTTAATTTTTCCGTGACAAAGGTATGCTCACAGCATTTTTTAAAGCAAGAGTTTTGTACCTATCCAATTTGAAAAATGCAAAAGTTCTTGATTTAGTCCTACATTTTTCGGGTTAAATAGGGCGATTATTGGTTAAATACCATAGATTCCTTAAAAAGTCAGTTCAATTGTATTTTTCTAATAATCCTAAATAATTGGACTGCAATCATTAAATAATACAAAAAATATACTTTTTGTACAATTTGTATTTTTTAGCCCTTTTGGTCGTCCGGACGCACCATATCCGCAAAGTCAGATTCAGCCTTAAAAAATCCTGTTTTTCTGTGCTTTTGCACAAACGTTTGCATGCATTTGTGCAAACGTTTGTGCATCAAAAATTCGGTTAAACTCTGTTTTCGCACCACTATTGCTGTTGTTTTTGGCCGATAACCCCGGTAACTTTCCTTCGAAATCGGGTTGCGCCTAACCTGAACTGACCTTTACCGGCTTTAAGCACTACGCAATATGTCCATTACGTCCCGTCGAACCTTTCTGAAAACGGCCGCGCTCACCGGAGCTGCGACCCCGTTTATTCCATCGTTGCTTACGCCCGCCGCGGCTACACCTGTAAAGGCACCGCTGGAGCGCGTGCGACTGGCCTTTATCGGAGTCGGTGCCCGTGGCCGCAGTCACGTCGCCCAGGCGCTCTACCGGAATGATGTTGATATCACGGCGATCTGTGATGTTGATCCCGATGCGATCAGCCGCACGAATAAGATGATCGAGAAAGCCGGCCGCAAACTCCCCGAAGCCTATACAAAAGGCGACGAAGCGTTTCAGCAGATGCTCAAGCGGGATGACATCGACGGTGTGGTCATTGCTACGCCCTGGGAATGGCACGTGCCGATGGCTGTAGCGACCATGAAAGCTGGTAAGTACGCCGCTGTTGAAGTGTCGGCAACGGTTACGCTGAAGGAGTCGTGGGACCTGGTAAATACATTTGAAAAAACCGGCTCGCACTGCATGATTCTGGAAAACGTATGCTACCGCCGTGACGTGATGGCGATCCTGAATATGATCCGGCAGGGTATGTTCGGCGAAATGCTGTATGCCCATTGCGGGTATCAGCACGACCTGCGGAATATCAAGTTCAACGACGGTAAGTCGATTGGCGGCGTAGGCGCTGAATTCGGCGCCAAAGGCTATTCCGAAGCACACTGGCGTACCCAACACTCGGTTGACCGCAACGGTGATTTGTACCCAACCCACGGCCTTGGCCCGGTCGCCCACTGGCTGAACATCAACCGTGGTAACCGGTTTACGCACCTGACCAGCATGGCTACCAAATCGCGCGGCCTGCATAAATACGTGGTCGATAAGGGAGGTGCCAACCACCCGAATGCGAAAGTAAACTTCAAACTGGGCGATGTGGTGACAACCATGCTCCAGTGTGCCAACGGGGAAAATATCATGATCATTCACGATACAAACTCACCCCGCCCCTATTCGCTGGGCTTCCGCGCACAGGGTACCGAAGGCATCTGGATGGACGACAACGACATGATTTACCTGGAAGGAAAAAGTCCGAAGCCGCACCAGTGGGAACCGTTTGCTGCTTACCAGGACAAATACGATCACCCGCTCTGGAAAAAGCACGCCGAAACGGCGGCCAATTCCGGCCACGGCGGTATCGACTTTTTCGTTCTCCGCGCCTTTATCGAATCGGTGAAGAATCAGGTAGCCCCGCCGATTGACGTGTATGATGCCGCTGTTTGGAGCGCCATTAGTCCGCTGTCGGAGCAATCAATCGCGCAGGGCAGCAAACCGATTGAAGTCCCTGATTTCACCCGTGGCAAATGGAAAACCAACGCCCCGATCTTTGCCCTGAATGATATTTATTAATTTTTCTTTCTGATTTACTCAACCTGAAAACCGGCTTATCCCCCGTTACGTTTTGTTTTTACCTGACGATTCATGCATCCTTTACCCTTAACCGTTTCGACGCCCGGCCGCGTCTGCCTGTTTGGCGAGCATCAGGACTACCTGGGCTTGCCGGTCATTGCCGCAGCTATTTCGCGCCGGGTGCAGATCAGTGCCGGGCCTACACCTGAAAAAAAAATCAGACTGGGTTTGCCGGATATCGGTACCGAAGAGGTATTCGATTTAACCGATACTCCGCTGGTTTATCAGCATGACCGTGATTATTTCCGGAGCGCCGTCAACGTGCTTCGCCGCGAAGGGTTTACGTTCAGCGGCGGCATTCAGGGCGGGATTCATGGCAATATTCCGATCAACGCCGGCACCTCAAGCTCGTCGGCCCTGCTGATTTCGTGGCTAAATGTACTAACACAGCTGGCTGATCAGCCACAGACACTGGCCGCCACGCGGCTGGCCGAACTGGCTTACGTAGCCGAAGTGCTCGAATTCGGGGAACCGGGCGGTATGATGGATCATTATTCAACGGCTGTCGGCAACCTGATTTACCTCAGCAGCCAGCCCGCCATTCAGTTGCAGTCGCTGCGGCCGGCGCTGGGCCGTTTTGTTCTCGGCGACTCATCGGAACCAAAGGATACGATCGGTATTCTGGGAAGGGTAAAGGGTGGTATGCTCCGGATTATGGACCGGCTGAAAACCGAAATCCCCGGCTTCAGCCTGCATAAGACCACGGTTGCAGAGGTGACCCCTTTCAGGCATCTGTTTACCGCCGACGAATATGCGTTATTGCTCGGCAATATTGATAACCGCGATATTCTGCGCGAAGCCCTGACCATTATTCAGGCACCGGTGCTTGACCATAAAGCGTTCGGCAATCTGCTGTACCGCCACCAGACCAATCTACGGGAAGCCCAACGTATTTCGACCCCGAAAATCGACCGCATGCTCGACGCAGCCCTGGACGCCGGTGCCTATGGGGGTAAAATTAACGGATCCGGCGGCGGCGGCTGTATGTTTGCCTACGCTCCCGAAGCCCCTGAACAGGTAGCAGAAGCCATCATCCGGGCTGGCGGAAAAGCGTACATTATCCATGTGGATGAAGGTACACGGCAGGAAACTTCGCCTGCGTTCGTAACACACTGAGGAATTACTTTTCTTTTCGACGTATAGTTTACCATAAGCTCCCCGGCCGAAGTTTCTTTGGCCGGGGCTTTTTTGTCCGGCAAATCTTACAAACAGCTCACCAACCGGTTAATTGTCACTTTGTCATATATCAGCCCGTTCAATCTGATTTTCTCTTTTTTCGGTTCAATAAAATCTTAAACAATCCGGGGATTTGTAGCTTTATCATTTTGGTACATCCACTGAAAATGGCACAGGCAGGCTACGACACCGATAACGAAGAACGAATGCGCTTTGCGCTTGAATCGGCCCAAATGGGTGTGTGGGATCTTGATCCTGTCAATAAAGTCATTCACTGGGACGAACGCTGCCGGCAACTTTACGGATTTTCAGACCACGATTCCATTACGTACAGTGAACTACTTAAACACATTCACCCGCTCGACAGGCAAAAGGTCGATTCAGCAGTAAGACAAGCACTTGACCCAACCTCAAACGGACTTTACTACTGTGTTTTCCGGACAATCGGTGCAGAAGACAATAAACTTCGCTGGCTGCGATGTCAGGGAAAAGTCTACTTTGATCAACAGCACGTCCCCTATCGGTTTGCCGGCACGGCTATTGATGTCACCGACGAAATCGAGACGAAAAACCAGCTGGCAGAAAGCGAAAGCCGCTTTGTTAAAATGATTGAACAGGCCCCCGTTGCGGTCGGTGTGTTACGGGGTGAGCAGATGACTATTGAGTCGGCCAACGATATGCTGCTGATGGTGTGGGGCAAAAACCGCTCCGTAATCGGGTTACCACTGCTAACCGGTCTGCCCGAGCTGGCCGGGCAGCCTTTTCCGGATATTCTGGCCGACGTATACAGGACCGGCAAACCACATAATGGCACAAACGCGCGGGTATTTTTACACAGGCACAATCAGCTGGAAGAAGCTTATTTCAACTTTGTTTACGCGCCACTGAACGATAACAACCTGACAAACAAAGGCATTATGGTAGTTGCCTATGAGGTCACCACGCAGGTGTTATCACAGAAAGAACTGGCCGAAAGCGAGCTGCGGTTTAAAACGCTTATTGACGAGGCCCCGATTGCAACCGCTGTCTACTCCGGTAAGGATATGGTGATTCAACTGGCGAATGAGGCGATGCTGAAAGTGTGGGGCAAACCCGCTTCGGTGATCGGCAAAAAACTGGCCGACGCGCTCCCGGAGCTGGAAGGGCAGCCTTTCCATGAACTGCTACAGCGTGTGTACACTACCGGCATCCCCTACCAGGCCGAAGAAGATCGTGCCGATCTGGTGGTCGATGGTAAATTGCAGAGCTTCTATTTCAACTTCACGTACAAGCCTCTCCGCAACTCAGCGGGCGAGATTTACGCGATCCTGAACATGGCCGTCGACGTGACGAATCTGGTGCATAACCGGCGGAAAGTCCGGCAAGCCGAAGAGCAGCTGCGAACGGCCATCGAAGCCGCCCAGCTTGGTACATGGCGCGTTCACATTGCCGAACGGAAGGCTTATTTTTCGGAGCGGCTCCGGCAATGGTTTGGCTTTACCGAAACCAGTATCGACCCGAAAGAGGGCGTGAAGGCCATTCACCCGCGGGACCGTGCCCGGTTTATTGAAAAGGCGAAGAAAACGCTTGTCCACGGCACGGATGGGTACTACGAAGATGAGTATACAATTGTTCATCTGGAGACAAAGCAAGAGCGTGTGGTCAGGTCGGTGGGCAGGGTCTTTTTCAACGACGATAAATCTCCGCATCTGATTATTGGCACGGTTCAGGATATTACTGCCCAGAAGATGGCCGAACAGGAGATGGAACGGCTGGTTCAGCAACGCACCGAACAACTCCGGAAACTGAACCTCAACCTACAACAGTCGAATCAGGAACTGGAACGGTTTGCCTACATCGCCAGCCATGACATGCAGGAACCCCTACGCAAAATCCAGTCATTCAGCAGCATGCTCCAGTCCGAGTATGCCGACAAACTCGGCGAATCCGGTACACGGCTCCTCGACCGTGTTGAGGCATCCGCTAACCGCATGTCCCTGCTGATCAAGGATATTCTGAATTTTTCGCGCATTAACCAGCAGGAACAACAGATTCAGCGCGTTGACCTGAATCTGATCATCCGCGATGTGATGCACGATCTGGAACTGCTCCTTTCCGAAAAGGCCGGAACGATTGAGTACGCCAATCTGTGTACCATTGACGCGGTTCCGCTCCAGATGTATCAGCTGTTTTATAACCTGATCAGTAACTCCCTGAAATTCAGCCGTGCAGAAGCATCACCGCGGATCACCATCCGTGCGACAACCTACAGGGATGTGCCGGACGGTAGTGATCCGGAGACCGCAGACGGACTGGAATACTGTGATATTGAGGTCACCGACAACGGAATTGGCTTTAATCCGAAATATGCCCGGCAGATTTTCGGTCTTTTCCAACGGCTGCATACCAAAACCCAGTACGAGGGCACAGGTATTGGCCTGGCACTCTGCCAGCGGATCGTTGCCAACCACGCCGGGCAGATTTCCGCTTTTTCCGAAGAAGGCAAAGGCGCAACCTTCCGCATCGTACTGCCGTGCCGGCATACGTGATATAAAGCGTGAAAGAGTAAATGAGTGAACAGGGCTTCGCATTACGTAAAAGCGCCTTCAAACCGTAATAAAACTACCCTAAAACGGTGGTAAAGCTGTAGCTTTGCAGCAGACTATTTTTTTTCGAAATTGCAGCAAATTACCCATCGGCAGCTTTTCTTTCAACACGTTGCCCAGACGTCAGACTTTCCGCTCGCCCTGGAAATTGACCGTGCAGAAGGCATTTACCTGCATGGCAACGGCGGACAGGCCTACATCGATCTTATCTCCGGTATTGGTGTCAGCAATGTCGGCCACCGGCATCCTGCCGTGCTGGCCGCCATTCAGGAACAGCTGGATCATTATATGCACCTGATGGTGTACGGCGAGTATGTGCAGAGTCCGCAGACCCGCCTCGCCCACGCGCTGAGCCAGACATTACCAGCCTCGCTGAGCAACGTGTATTTTACCAATTCCGGTACCGAAGCCGTTGAGGGCGCCATGAAACTGGCGAAGCGTTATACGGGACGGGCGGAGATCCTCAGTTGCATCAATGCCTACCACGGATCAACCCAGGGCGCGCTCTCGCTGTCGGGCGAAGAAAACTTCAAACGCAACTTCCGGCCGCTGTTACCCGACATCCGCCATATTCAGCATGGTCACTGGCCGCATCTGGAAACGATCACCCGACGCACAGCTGCAGTCATTATGGAAGTGGTGCAGGGCGAAGCCGGGGTGCGGGTGCCTGATCCGGCTTACCTGCGGGCTGTCCGCGAACGCTGCACAGACGTCGGCGCGCTGCTGGTCTTTGACGAAATCCAGACTGGTTTTGGCCGGACCGGTACATTCTGGGCGTTCCAGGGCTTCGGCGATCCAATTACGCCGGACGTATTACTGTGTGCTAAAGGCATGGGCGGTGGTATGCCGATCGGGGCCTTTATCAGTTCGCCGGAGATCATGGGTGTCTTTAAAGAAAATCCGGTCCTGGGCCATATTACTACCTTCGGCGGTCATCCGGTGTCGGCGGCCGCCTCGCTGGCTACGCTGCAGACCATTCTGACCGATGAGCTCTATCAACAGGCTGATGCCAAAGGTCAGCTGATCCGGAGCCTGCTGGTGCACCCGAAAATCAGGGAAATCCGAGGTAAGGGGCTGATGATGGCGGCCGAAATGGAATCGTTTGACGTGCTGAAGCCGGTTATTGATCAGGCTATTGCCTACGGGAATCAGCCTGGCCAAACCGGCGTCATTACCGACTGGTTTCTCTTCTGCAATAACTCGATGCGGATCGCCCCTCCTCTGACCATTACGGAAAATGAAATCCGTCAGGCCTGCGGGATTATTCTCCAGGCCCTGGAAGCCTGTTAGAAACAGGCAACAACCAGTACCTAATACAACCAGTACCCTCCGTCATGCAGAATCAACAGATCATACCCGCAACCCCGGCCGATGTACCAGCCCTGAACAGACTGGTTAACAGCGCTTATCGGGGCGAGAGCTCAAAGCAAGGCTGGACCACCGAAGCAGACCTGCTCGACGGGGTCCGGACCACCGAACAGGACCTGTTAGCGTTACTGGCTAAACCCGCCGTTACGATCCTGAAATTAACCCTCGGCGATCAACTGAAAGGTTGTGTTTTTCTTGAAAAGCAAGGGGATGATTTGTATCTTGGGATGCTGACTGTAGATCCGGTAAGCCAGGCCCGGGGAATCGGCCGGATGCTGATTCATGCCGCTGAGCATCATGCTGTTAGCCAGAGCTGTAGCGCAGTGGTCATGACCGTAATTACCGTGCGGCATGAGCTGATCGCGTGGTATGAACGACGGGGCTATCAGCGGACCGGCATCATTAAGCCATTTCCCGATACCCCTTCAGTTGGTGCCCCCAAACAAGTGCTGTCGTTTGAAGTATTGAAAAAAGTGCTCTGATCTATTTAAGCTTTTACTCATACAGTAACTTATCTTCCTGAAAAAGCGTAAGTTTACTGCCAAATACTTACCTATGACCCAGCATAAAATGTGTTTTCTGGTTGACGATGATGTTGATGACCAGGAAATTTTCGCACTGGCATTACGAAAAGTAGATCCGGATATCAACTGTCTGTTTGCGAACGATGGTATTGATGCTCTTTCGAAATTACAGCAGGATGAATCGTTTATTCCGGATTATATTTTCCTGGATCTGAACATGCCCCGCATGAACGGCCGGCAATGTTTAATCGAACTCAAAAAAATTGACCGGCTCAGTCATGTACCTGTTATCATGTACTCTACATCGTCGGAACAAAAAGACATTCATGAGACCAAATCGCTGGGGGCTACCGATTATGTGGCCAAACCACCCAGCATTTCAACCCTGACACAGGCATTGGCTCATATCTTTGCCAAATACTGAAAAAATCAGTAATAAATTACTTGATTTGCCAGTCTGTTCGGGGCTCAACCGTTCAGGCAGGCAGACTCAACGTTCTCGTTATGATACATCAGGAGCAGTCGATTCCGGAGTTTCTTCAGGGCGGTGGTGAAACCGGTCAGCTCATACGCTCTATTGACTGGTCATCTACTCCGTTAGGCCCTGTTGAATACTGGCCGCAAAGCCTGAAAACATGCATCCGGATTATTCTCACCTCCAGCCAGCCCATGTTTGTCTGGTGGGGCGATCAGCTCATTAATCTATACAACGACGCCTACCGTTCGATCCTGGGTGGTAAACACCCCGAAGCACTGGGTCAACCGGCCTCTGTGGTCTGGCACGAAATCTGGGATGAGGCCGGTTCAAGGGCCGGCCGGGTAATGCGTGATAACGTAGGCACCTACGATGAAGCGCTGCTGCTGATCATGGAGCGGAACGGCTATCCCGAAGAAACCTACTACACGTTTTCCTACAGCCCCGTTCCCGGCGATCACGGCGGTACACACGGTATCATCTGCGCGAACACCGATGAGACGGAACGGATTCTCAACGAACGACATATCCGGACGTTAAAAGATGTCGGCAACGCAGCTATTGATAATCAGTCGGTTGAAGAAGTGTACGAGGCTACTATACTGGCATTGCAGAAAAACCCGCAGGACTTCCCGTTTGCCCTGCTCTATCAGCTGGATTATGAGCAACAGACCGCAACGCTGGTCGGCAATACCGATCTGGATCCGGCATCTACGCTGGCCGTTCCGCGTCTGTCGCTGCATGATGATACGCATCCGGCAGCAGCGCTTTTGCAGAACGTCATGACATCCACCGGTTCTGGTACACTTGTCACGCTGGGCAGCCGGTTCCGGGACCTGCCAAAAGGAACATGGCCGCAGGCTCCCGCAACGGCGCTGTTACAGCCGGTGTTATTGAACAATGCAGGTCAGCCGCTGACTGTATTGGTGGTAGGACTGAACCCCTACCGGTTACCCAACGAAACCTACCTGAGTTTTTTCAAGCTGATTGCCGACCAGATCGGAACAGGCATCACTAATGTACGGGCTTATGAAGAAGAGCGTAAGCGGGCTGAAGCGCTACTGGAACTGGATCGGGCAAAAACTACCTTTTTCAGCAACATCAGCCACGAATTTCGTACGCCGCTGACACTGATGCTCGGTCAGCTGGAAGAACTCCTGAACGAACCGGATTCGACCCTGAATTTTGTGGAACGAAACCGCATCGAATCCAGCCACCGGAATGCGATGCGGCTGCTCAGGCTCGTCAATTCGCTGCTGGATTTCAGTCGGTTAGAGGCAAAACGAGTCCAGGCTCGTTTCTATCCGGTAAACCTTTCCCGGATAACCATCGATCTCGCCAGCAGCTTTCAGTCACTGGTAGATCAGGTAGGACTGCATCTGCATATCCACTGCGATTTAAACGGTCCTGACGTATACGTTGACCGTGAGATGTGGGAAAAAATTGTCCTCAACCTGCTGTCTAATGCCTTTAAGTACACGCTGCAAGGGAGTATTTCGGTTACGCTGAACTATGAAGACGGTCTGGCTGTACTTCGGGTCCGGGATACCGGCGTCGGCATTCCGGAAGAGGAACTGCCGCGTATGTTCGACCGCTTTCACCGCATTGCCAATGCGACCGGCCGCACCTACGAAGGTACCGGCATCGGCCTGTCACTGGTCCATGAACTGGTTGGCTTACATCACGGCACAATCAGCGTCGAAAGTGAGTTGGGTAAAGGCAGCACCTTTACCGTCTGTCTGCAAACCGGCAACCAACATCTGCCCGGGGATCAGGTGTCGGAGGTTGCTGACCCGCATTATGAGTCCATCATTCCGGATCTGTTTGTCAAGGAAACCCTTAGCTTAAGCGATCCCCATACCAGCCGGAATAATGAAGCGCCTCCGCCTTTGAATACCCTTCCGGCCGACCAGCAGCCGGCTTCTATACTGATTGTTGACGACAATCCGGATATGCGTACCTATATCCAGCGGCTCACCATGCGTGAGTTCCGGGTCGAAACCGCTCCGAACGGGCAGATAGCGCTGGAAATGGTGCAGCAGAAACAGCCTGACCTGATTATCAGCGATATCATGATGCCGGTACTTGACGGTATCGGATTGTTACGTGCCCTGAAAGCAAATCCGGAAACAGCGGCGATCCCCGTTATTTTCCTGTCGGCCCGGGCCGGTGAAGAGGCTAGGATTGAGGGCTATGATACCGGTGCTGACGATTATCTGGTTAAGCCGTTTTCTGCCAAAGAATTACTGGCACGCGTGCGTTCGCAAATCAAGCTTTCGCGTATCCGGAAGCAAAATACGGCCCATCTTCAAAGCCTCTTTCTCCAGGCACCGGTCGGTATCAGTTTATACCGTGGGCGGGAATGCCGTATTGAACTGGCCAACGACATCATGTTGCAGTATTGGGGCCGTACACGGGAGGAGGTATTGCATAAAACGCTGTCTGAAGCACTGCCCGAAGTAAAAGATCAGCCGTTTGAGGCTATTATGCAGCATGTGTATGATTCTGGTATACCGTTCATTGCAAACGAGATACCGGCAACCCTGCTCAATAACGGGCTGCTGAAAACTATTTATGTCAAGCTGATTTTTACGCCGCTACGCGAAGAAGACGGTATCATTTCCGGGATTATGGGCCTGGCTCATGATATCACCGACATGGTACTGGCCCGGCAGCAGGCGCAGGAAAGTGCCGAAGAGCTGGAACGGAAAGTGCAGGAGCGTACATGGGAACTTCTCCGCAAAAACGAAGAACTCATTATCCAGAAAGAATTTGTGGAAACGATCTTTGATGCGTCGGCCCACGTGATTGCCGTTCTGGATACCGATCTGCAATTTACTGCCGTTAACCGGAAGTTTGAACAGTTGTACAGACGCGACCGCAATCAGGTACTCGGACGCGGCTACCTGGAAGTGTTTCCGGCGGCCCGGGATTCGAAAGCGCATCAGGATTCGCTCGACGCATTGGCAGGTCACTTCAGGCATAATACTATCACCTATTCGACGGTCATCAACGGCTTTTTCGAAAACTATTTTATACCGCTCCGCCAGAAAGATGAAGTCTATGGCGTATTGATTCTGTCGCACGATGTAACAGAACTGGTCGAAGCCACGCAGAAAATCGAGCGTACGAATAAGGAACTGGTACAGATTAACCACGAACTGGAGCAGTTTGCCTACATTGCCAGCCATGACCTCCAGGAACCGCTCCGGAAGATTCAGACCTTTGCCGATCTGCTGGAAGATAACCTGAGCAATACAGACATGGCGCAGCGTTACCTCGGTAAAATTACCTCTTCGGCTCAGCGCATGGCGCAGCTCATCAAGGCGGTACTCGATTATTCGCGGCTGTCGAAGAAAGACGAGCTCATTACCGACGTTGACCTCAATCTCATTCTTGACCACATTCTGACTGACCTTGAACTGCTGATAGAACAGCACGATGTCTCGGTCGAACGCGGTCTGTTACCGACCCTCAAAGGGATACCACTCCAGCTCTCGCAGCTGTTTACCAACCTGATTACCAACGCCATTAAGTTCAGCCAGAAGGCACCCGTCATTAAAATAAAGGCAGAAAATGTCCCGATGAGTGAACTGAAGCAGCTAAACCGGCTTAGTACCGACCGGCCGTTTATTAAGGTGATGGTACAGGACAACGGTATTGGTTTTGACCCTAAATATGCCGAGCAGATTTTCACGATTTTCCACCGTCTCCACGACCGGAACACCTACATGGGGACGGGCATTGGGCTGGCTATGTGTAAAAAGATCGCGGAAAACCACAAGGGAACCATCCTTGCCGACTCTACAGAAGGCGCCGGTGCGACATTCTCCGTCTACCTTCCGATATAAACCGATTTCTCCCGGACGGGATAACAGGATTTACACCTTATAAATCCTGTTATCCCGTCAAAAGTTAAGTCGGCGGGCCAAACAGGATAGTCCATATCTGCCGGACAGACGTGGCACGGCGGAGATCGCGCCAAATCGCCGCCCACTCGTGAAAATTCAGGTAAATCACATCGAATGAGTCAACCGGTTTCGTCAGGCCATAGACCGGTTTTTCGGTTTCTTCCGCAAACGTCCCGAACAACCGGTCCCAGATGATAAAGGTTGTACCGAAATTCTTGTCCAGATAAGCCGCATTGGAGCCGTGATGCACGCGGTGATGCGAGGGTGTCACAAAAATGAACTCCACCCAGCGTGGTAATTTCGGAATGACTTCGGTATGAATCCAGAACTGGTACAGTAAATCCAGTTGATAACAGGTAAACGTGATGGCTGGATGAATGCCCAGGCACCAGACCGGAATAAAAAAGATAATTTTCAGGTACTGCGTCCAGGAATTCCGGAATGAAGTCGACAGATTCAAATGCTCCGACGAATGGTGGGTTACATGGGTTGCCCACCAGAACCGTTGCTTATGGGCGACATAATGAGCCGTATAATTACAGAGGTCGATGCCTGCATACGCCAGCAACCAGACCCACCACGTATCCGGCAAACGCCACGGAACAAGTTCATAAAAGAATAAACTCATCGCCACTGTTGCGGCCTTCAGGACGCCGTTAATAATCAGACTTCCTAAACCGATCCCGACGGATGCTTTAAAATCACCGGCATCATACGGCTGATGATGGTCGTCGTGGCGGGGTAAACCACCACTCAAGCAGAATACAAAGGACAATAAGCGGCACTGCGTACAGCAACACCGGCTGTACGTCCTGTTCAAAAGTATGTTGTTTCATAAAATGTCTAGAACGGAATGGTATTCCTGTTTAATACTGTCAGATCATAATCCGCTCGTAAACAGGGCGGTTGCCATCGGTATCTACGCCGAATAATTCGATATACTGTACGGCGGGAATGAGGCGGGTGCCGGGTGCAATCTGGACAAATACCTTGTGCAGACGCGCCGGGCGGCCGTTGATCTGCATCATTGCCATGGCGTGGCCGTGTTCGCTGGTAATGTGGATCGGTCGCTTGTCGAAGGCATTCAGGCTGAATTCGAAGCCGTCAGCCCCGTTCAGCGGGCGGTGTTTGTAGCCATAGGCCATTTTCCACTGAAAGAATGACAGCCCTTCCTGCTGGCCTTTTTCGGCATAACGTATCCAATATACGGAGACCGGTTTTTGGGGGTCCAGCTTTTTATCTGCCAGCAGATTGGCGTCGTAAATGACAGTATTCGTATTATTGCTGCGCTGAATGTAGAACAGACGGCTGGCCGATGAAGGAGGCACCGGAAAATCATCGCGGTCGGCGCGGGCAAAGGAATGGCATAACAGCCCGGTCAGGACTATTAAAAAACAAGGTATACGCATGGTTCTTTTTTTGTTGTTTACAACTAAGCCGCTGATCGGGTCAGGACCGTTCATTGGTTGCCGGCACTGATATGACAGGCCACCGGCCATCCCCCCCTACGCGAATCAGAAAAAAAATCTCAACAGCACATGACATACGAAGCATTTACCGGTTCGCTCGCCGGATCAGCGCCTCCGGCAGGCATTAACCCGATTCTGACCGCCCTGTGGTATGACGGTAACGACGATTGGGAACAGGCGCATAACATTGCCCAAAGTAAGGAAGGCGCTAAAGCCTATGACCGCCTTCATGCCTATCTGCACCGCAAGGAGGGTGATGAGTGGAATGCCGGCTACTGGTACCGGCGGGCAGGCGCACCGGTGTTTAAAGGCCCGCTAGCGGCCGAATGGGACGAGTTAGTGAAGGCAAATCTCTGAGCAAAAAAAAAGCGCTGCGGAGTCCGCAGCGCTTCCTACTTGCTTATAAAGGTACTAAACAGCAATTACTTTCCGCAACACATCGCTTACTGGTGTCAATGGTAGCTCCCAAGCCTCAGCAACACCGTTGTAAACAACTTTTCCGTTCACCACGTTCAAGCCCTTCAATAACTCTTCGTTGTCACGGCAAGCCTGCTGCCAGCCTTTATTCGCCAGTTGCAACACATACGGGATGGTTGCATTTGTCAGTGCCACCGTTGATGTGTAAGGTACAGCACCCGGCATATTCGCTACGCAGTAGTGT
>CBDFHU010000066.1:0-12859 GCA_965247375.1 Arsenicibacter sp. | reverse complement strand
TTCTAGGAATGAGATGCGGGTGCTACACGATCAGCATGCAGTCTCCATAACTGAAGAAGCGGTATTTTTCACGGATCGCCTCCGCATAGGCTTCCATGATCAAGTCTTTGCCGGCCAAGGCGCTGACCAGCATGATCAGCGTGGACTTGGGAAGGTGAAAATTAGTGAGCAGACCGTCTGCCACGCGGAACTCAAAACCGGGATGAATGAAAATGTCTGTGCTCCCCGCTGCGGCGACCACACGCCCATGATCACGAGCCACGGTCTCAAGAGTGCGCATGGCAGTCGTCCCGACTGGGATGACCCGCTTCGCCGCCGCCAGCACATTTGCGGTGGGTTCCGAGACCTCATAAACCTCGGTGTGCATGATGTGATCAGCGATGTTGTCCACTTTCACTGGCTGAAAGGTGCCGACACCCACATGCAGAGTGACAAAGGTGTGAGGTAGTTTGTCCAGTACCTCAGGTGTGAAGTGCAAGCCTGCTGTTGGTGCGGCGATCGATCCCTCGCTGCGTGCAAACACTGTTTGGTAGCGTTCCCGGTCTGAGGGCTGGTCCTCCCGCCCCATGTAGTGCGGCAGTGCCAGATGGCCGTGTTTTGCCTCATCGACGGCTCGGTCAAACTCGATGATGCGGTCGCCGTTTTCCTCCAAAATTTCGATGACCGTTCCGGTTGCTTCACCAATCTCCACGGTGTTTCCCACTTTAAATTTTTTACCGGGCCTCACCATGCAGCGCCAGCGCGTGGGGCTGTAAGCCTGCACGCGGAGCACCTCATACCCTTTGCTGGTAAAGTAGCGCGCAGGTACCACACGGGTGTCGTTCAGCACCAGCATGTCACCGGCATCGGCGTTGATTAGCTGGGTGATATCGCGAAAGGAGCGATGCTCAATCCGCCCGGCACGGCGGTCCACCACCATCATCCTTGAACCGGCGCGGTCTGTCAGCGGCTCGCTGGCAATCAGTTCTGGCGGCAAGTGGTAATCGAAATCAGCAGTTAGCATCCCCACATAGTGCCCGGCATCCACCACTGGACAACGAGATTGAATTGCCGGTGCAATCGGCGCCTGAGGATGGCATAACGCCCAGCCCCACGTCCGATTTCCCCCAAAGTTTGTCCTTCCCTTCAACTCGCGGTTCCGCCTATAAATCGGCTCCTATCACCCGCCAGCCATGCCTGCCAAAAAACTTAACATCGCCGTTGTCGGCCTCGGATTCGGGGCAGAATTCATCCCCATCTGGCAGCGCCACCCTTTGACCACCTGCTACGCCATCTGTCAGCGAGACAAGAAGAAGCTGAACTCCATTGGCGACGCCTTTGACGTGGAGGTGCGGTATCAGGACTTCAAAGAAATGCTGAAGGATCCGAACATTGATGCGGTTCACATCAATTCGCCCATTCCCGACCATGGCTGGATGAGCATCGAAGCGCTGAAGGCAGGCAAGCACGTGGCCTGCACCGTGCCGATGGCAACCAGCATCGAGGACTGCAAAAAGATCTGTGACCTGGTGAAAAAGACCGGGCTCAGCTACATGATGATGGAGACCGTGGTGTATGCCCGCGAGTACCTTTACATGAAGGAGCAGCTCGACAAGGGCACGCTGGGTAAGCTGCAGTTCGTCCAGGCCTCCCACCAGCAGGACATGGACGGCTGGCCAAACTACTGGCCGGGCCTGCCACCCATGTGGTATGCCACGCACTGCGTGGGGCCCGTGGCTGGACTGATCGGCCGCCCGGCGGAATATGTGAGCTGCTTTGGCTCCGGCACCGTGCGCAAGGAGTTGATCAAAGCATACGGATCGCCCTTCGCAGTTGAGTCCGCCCACGTGAAGTTCCACGGCACGGATGTGAACGCGCGAATCATTCGCAGCTTGTTCGACACGGCACGCCAGTATCGCGAGAGCATTGACGTCTATGGTGACAAGGCATCCATCGAGTGGCCGCTCATTGAGCACGAGCCGCTGGTGATGCACCGCGCCAAGCTGCCGGAGCACAAGATTCCCAAGCTGGTGAAGGCGCCCGACTTCGCCAAGCGCCTGCCCGCGCCGATCCGCCGCTTCACCACGAAGGGAGTTTATGATCTGGCCAAAAGCACGCATTTGAGCTTCACCCAGGGCTCCGGGCACGGCGGCAGCCACCCGCATTTGGCGCATGAATTTGCCAGTGCGCTGGCCGAGAAGCGCCCACCCTTCCCCAATGCCACCCAGTCCGCCAACTGGACGTGCGTGGGCCTGTGCGCCCACGAGTCCGCCATGAACGGCGGCAAAGTGGTGAAGCTGCCTGCGTTTACCTTGGGCTGATTTCTGACAATAGAAGCACGCCAAGCCCGGTGGTCATCTCTCGACTACGAGATGACCACAGTGCAGCGCTCGTGCTTAACGGCGCAGACTTTTTGACAGAGACTTGTCCTTTAAACGCCAGCCATTACACGGCATTCGCCTTGAGCAGATCCGGCAGCAACCCCTTGGCCTTGTAAAATGCGACCTCCGCCTCGCCGGTGGCTTGCAGATCTGCCTTGATGGCAGCAGCATCCCGCTCAGACAAGACATGCTCGCGTATGAGCGCGGTCTTCCGGGCCTGCAGATCCAGGAAGGTGGCATCCACCACCGGGGTGGCAGGCCATTTCCCTGCGGCCTGACCTTCTTTCAGCACCTGCTTGAACGGTATGCCAGCCTTTTGGGCTTGTACTTTGGCGTCATTGATGCCCGCGTACCAATCTGGGTGCACTAGGCGGTAATAGTCGCGCATGGCCTGCTTGTTGTAATGAACGACCAGCTTGCGGCCTTCCACTTCCAGGAAGGTGGTGGCGCGGAAGGAGTCTGCATCAATGGTGTCCACAAACAGCAGTTCCTCGCGATCCACGGCAAACTCCCACTTCAGGTCCCACAGTAGCAGACCGGCTGTCTCCAGCAACTCCCGCACGGCCCAGCCGCCAAGGATGGCCATCTTGATGGTCTGCAGGAAGTCCTGGCCGCTTAGGCCGGACATGAGAAGTGCCTCCTGCTTGCTCACCGCACGATCTTCAGGCTCGTACTTGCTGGTGAGGTCATAGATGGGCCGCTCCAGCATTTCCCAAATGCCCATCGGCTTGCTGAGCCCCAGTTCCTGCTCGTAAGCGCGCTTTGCAGAGTCGAGCAAGCTCTGATACTTTTTAAGAATCGAGGAACCGCTGGTGACGCCGAACCGCACAATGTATTCCAGCGGCACCACGTAAGTGGCGCTCTGGTGGAACTGCACGTAGTCAAACACATGGGTGCCAAGCAGCGTGCGCTGCGGCGGGTGCATGACGGGGAAGCGGCGCACCACGTTGTAGCAGCTTGGGTTCGCGGGCATGCCCTCGCGCACGATCTCACCTGTTTTCGCGTCCACCATGCCGATATGGTGGGTAGCGGCACCGTTCTCCAGCATCAGTTCCAGCGGGCCGCTGAGCAGTTCCTTACGCCAGGATTCATCCATGGGCGTGGCCTCGATCGCGGCCTTCACTCGTTTCCAGGTCTCCGGCTGGCCGAGACGGCTGTACATGGAGTGACGGAAAATGGCACGATTCAGGTCGTTTCCCTCAATGTTGAAGATAGAGCCAACATCGAAGACCGATCCTGCTGGCGTGGTCTCGCAAACCACAAAGCCGGGATGACCTGGAACGGCATACAAGTTCTGCACGGAGCCGCGGTAAACAGGCTCGCCAAGTGTGGACAGGTCAAGATGCGTGGGCGCGGGAGCTGGGTGGGACATGATTGCAGGGAAAAACAACGGATTCCGGCCTCGCGCAACAAGGAAGCGAGCATGCGAACTTTGAACTTTAAACTTTGAACTTTAAACTTCCGGCCCAAACTCTCCCCTTTCCCTTTTTCCATGTCAGACGAAGCCGCCAACACCGCCCCTGCCTCCCTCGATTTCATCCGCGAAATGATCGCCACCGATGTGGGCGGAAGGACGCAATGGTGGAAACGTTGTCACCCGTTTTCCTCCGGAGCCCAACGGTTATCTGCACATCGGGCACGCCAAGAGCATCTGCCTGAATTTTGGCCTGGCGCAGGAGCATGCGCCACATGCCCGCTGCCACCTGCGTTTTGACGATACTAATCCCACCAAGGAGGAAACGGAGTATGTGGAAAGCATCATGGCCGATGTGAAGTGGCTGGGCTTTGACTGGGGAGACAATCTTTTTTACGCCAGCGACTACTTTGAAAAGCTCTATGCTTTTGCGGAGCAGCTCATCAGCAAAGGCCTGGCGTATGTGGATGATCAATCGCAGGAGGAAATGCGTCTGAACCGCGGAACGCTGACCACCCCGGGGATCCGCAGCAAATATGCGGAGCGCAGCGTGGAGGAGAATTTGGATCTTTTCCGCCGGATGCGAAAAGGTGAGTTCAAAGAGGGTGAGAAGGTTCTGCGGGCCAAGATCGACATGGCCTCGCAGAATATGCACCTGCGCGATCCTGCGATTTATCGCATCCTCCACGCGCACCATCACCGCACTGGCGACGCTTGGTGCATTTACCCCATGTATGACTACGCGCATCCTCTGAGCGATGCGCTGGAGTGCATCACCCACAGCTTGTGCACCCTTGAATTTGAAGTGCATCGTCCACTGTATGAGTGGCTGATCAACAATGTGGACGGCCTGCCTGGGCAGCCTTATCAGCGCGAGTTTGCACGGCTAAACCTCAGCTACACAGTGATGAGCAAGCGCAAGCTGCTGCGCCTGGTGAAAGAGGGGCTGGTCAACGGCTGGGATGATCCCCGTATGCCGACAATCAGCGGCATGCGGCGCCGAGGCATCACGCCGGCTGCGATTCGCGCCTTCTGCAAAACGATCGGGCTGACCAAATTTAACTCGCTGACTGAAATTGCGCTCCTGGAACACGCGATTCGCGAGGATCTGAACAAGGTGGCGTTGCGCGCGTACGGCGTGCTCCGCCCGATCAAAGTGGTCATTGAAAATTACCCCGAGGACCAGGTGGAGTATTTTGAGGCGCCGAATCACCCGGAGGACGCCGCTGCAGGCACCCGCCAAGTGCCCATGTGCCGGGAGATTTACATCGAATCCGATGATTTCATGGAGTTCCCAACCGACGGCTTCCATCGCTTGAAGCCAGGTGGTGAAGTGCGCCTGAAATTTGCCTTCTGCATCATCTGTAAAGAGGTCGTCAAAGACGATGCTGGGAACATTGTGGAACTTCGGTGCACCTACGACAACGCAACTCGCCACGGCAAGAAGCCCGAAGGCCGCACGAAGCCCAAGGGAATTATCCATTGGGTCAGTGCGCGCCATGCGATTGACGCCGAGGTGCGCGTCTATGACCGCCTTTTCACTGTTGAAACACCGGATGCGGATGCAGGTGAAGACGGCGATTTCACTCAGTTCCTGAATCCAGGCTCTTTGGAAGTGATTGCAAATGCAAAACTGGAGCCAGCCCTCCAAGATGCTGCGCCCGGAAGCCATTGGCAGTTCGAGCGCGTGGGCTATTTCTATGCCGATCCGATTGATAGCAAGCCCAACGCGCCTGTGTTCAATCGGACCGTCACTCTCAAGGACGGCTGGGTGAAGAAGTAAACTTCACAGCGCAGTTCGCGCCGACAGATGTCTTCGGAGGAGGCCTCAGCGAGTCGCTGAGGCCTCTGTGTTGTCGTCCATCCACTGCCAAGACATTAACATCATTTGCGGAGCAAGCGATTGGTACACCACCGCTTGAGCTAGGCGTTTTTGTCCTCCAGTTCTCACCTCCAGAACTATGCGATGATTCGTCCCTCCCACGCGCAATTGCTCGGCTTGCACGATCCGTGATAAGTGCATCTTTTCTCCACTGGTAGCGGCTTGTTGTGCGACGGCAAAGGTTGCGGCTTTGCTCACTTCACCAGTGTCAGTTACGTTCGAGTACCCACTGGTTTGCGGAGGCTCGTCTTTAACACATTGAGATAGCGCCAGTATCGCCACCCCCAGGGTAAACTGAAAAACTAAATTGCTTCGTTTCAAGCGCGTCATACGACAACGCAACTCCAAGCGCAGTAAGTTGTCAAAGCAACAGAGCATCGGTCTCACTGGAAGGCGTGTTGCTCTTGGTGCGGAGGCCCTGTAGGCTCTGCGGGTCGATGCACTATCATTCCCGCTGGGACAATGGCGGGAACTAAGCCCTCTCCTTGCGCAGTTTGTTTTTGTCTGGGGAGGCGTCTGTGCGCCAGCCAAGTGTTGCAACCAACCTTGCGTGTGTAGGTGGTGCCAAACGCTATGCGATGACTGAGCTACTGGCTGCAGGCACCGCCACTGGGCCAGCTTCCGCGCTCCGCTCCTATGATGGTCTCGACTGGGTGGGTTTGGGTGTGAACGGACGACCTGGTTTTCGATCCTGTGATCTCCCAGCGCGGTGGCAGGCGATCCGTGTAGGGACGGGATCCCAGCCCGACAGGCAGGCGGTGAGCTGGCCACGTGATTCTTGGGGGAGTGGCGGATTTGGGCTTTGCACGCCGCAGGTGGACGCTGGGCGGCAAAGGTGCCCGGCAACCTGTCCACCACCGGGGCGGCGCGTCCATCAACGCTTGGGATCATCGAGCCACGCGGCTCACCCCGCCTCTCACCAGTATCAGACGACCGCCAGGCATCTGCCAGCCGGCACCGGCAAAGGCTGGGTTTCTGGGGGAGAGGGATGAGGGAGGAAGCAAGCGAAAGTGACCAGGCTCCATGGCCATAAACAAAGCACCCCGCACCTCTTTCGAGATGCGGGGTGATTTTAATCTGGCAACGTCCTACTTTCGCATGGCCTGTCGCCATACTATCATCGGCGCAACAGCGTTTCACTTCCGTGTTCGGAATGGGAACGGGTGGGACCACTGTGCCATGGTCACCAGACTGCGGCCCGTGTCGCTTATCCCCGGATGAGGGAGGGAGCGGACGGGCCGAGTGTCTGGAGACACCTGGCCGATTTGCCAACTAACGCAGAAAACAGCCTGGATTCTTCAGGGGATGTTCTCTGACAACTGCACACAGGGAATAGAAAAATCAAATTCGAACCGAGCCTGTTGAACCAGGCTTTGTGTTGCTCACACAATTGGATTGAGATGGAGCAATGCAAGACAAACGGATGATTAGTACCACTAAGCTGAACACATTACTGCGCTTGCACCCGTGGCCTATCAACGTGGTAGTCTTCCACGATCCTTCAGGGAAAGCTTATCTTGGGATGGGCTTGGCACTTAGATGCTTTCAGCGCTTATCCCTTCCGCACATAGCTGCCCAGCGATGCTCTTGACAGAACAACTGGAACACCAGAGGTGCGTCAATTCCGGTCCTCTCGTACTAGGAATTGAACCCCTCAACTTTCCTGCGCCCACAGAGGATAGAGGACCGAACTGTCTCGCGACGTTCTGAACCCAGCTCGCGTGCCGCTTTAACCGGCGAACAGCCGGACCCTTGGGACCTTCTCCAGCCCCAGGATGCGACGAGCCGACATCGAGGTGCCAAACTTCATCGTCGATATGAACTCTTGGATGAAATCAGCCTGTTATCCCTAGCGTACCTTTTGTCCGTTAAGCGACGGCAATTCCACATTAAACCGCCGGATCACTTTGGCCTGCTTTCGCATCTGTTCGACTTGTAGGTCTCACAGTTAGGCTGGCTTATGCCAATGCACTCAACACGTGATTGCCAACCACGCTGAGCCAACCTTCGCGCTCCTCCGTTACTCTTTGGGAGGATACCGCCCCAGTAAAACTGACCGGCTGACATGGTCCCACATCCAGATTCATGGACTGCGGTTAGATCGTTCAATACCCAAGGGTGGTGTTTCATCGACGGCTCTGCATGACCCGAAAGTCATGCTTCAAAGCCTCCCACTTACGCTAAGCATGGAAACCAAACGACCAGTGACAGCTTACAGTTAAGGTGCATAGGGTCTTTCCGTCCTTCTGCGGGTAAGCAGCATCTTCACTGCTATTACAATTTCACTGAGCCCCTCGTTGAGACAGCGGACAACTCGTTACACGATTCGTGCAGGTCGGAACTTACCCGACAAGGAATTTCGCTACCTTAGGACCGTTATAGTTACGGCCGACATTCACGGGGACTTGGGTTCAGAGCTTCGCCTTGCGGCTAACCCCTTGCCTTAATCTTTCCGCATTGGTCACGTGTCACATCGTATACTTGGACTTTCGTCTTGGCACAATGCTGTGTTTTTGATAAACAGTCGGTTGTCCCCTTTCACTGCGACCCTCCGAGGAGGGCATCCCTTCTTCCGAAGTTACGGGACTAGATTGCAGAGTTCCTTAACGAGGTTTCACTCTTTCGCCTTGGTATATTCTACCCACCCACCTGTGTCGGTTTGCGGTACGGGCGGCCATGGAAAGGGCCAGGACACTTTTCTCGGCGGTCGGATCGAAGAACCGGATTTGGGTCGCCCCGCCTCCTTCCACCACTTTCAATCGGTGTGTCTTCTCAATTTCCGCGCATGCCTGGTTTAACCATAGCCGGTTCGGGAATATTAACCCGATGTGCATCGCCGACGCCATACGGCCTTGACTTAGCTCCCGACTAACCCTGGGACGAAGATCGTTGCCCAGGAAACCTTGGGTTTACGGCGGGGCGGGATTTCACCGCCCTTAACGTTACTTATGTCTGCATCCTCACTTCTGTAAGCTCCACGGTCAGTCACCTTCCCGCTTCGACGTTTACAGAACGCTCCCCTACCACTGAACAAACCGTAGCTTGTTCAATCCAGAGCTTCGGTATACCGCTTATCGCCAATCATTTTCGGCGCGAGACCTCTCGATGAGTCAGCTATTACGCACTGTTTAAATGGTGGCTGCTTCTAAGCCAACATCCTCACTGTCAATGAAATCTCACTTCCTTTCCACTGAGCGGTATTTTGGCACCTTAGCTGCAGGGCTGGGCTGTTTCCCTTTCGACTATGAAGCTTATCCCCCACAGTCTTACTGCCATGCTACATTCAAGGGTATTCGGAGTTTGATTGAGTTTGGTAGGCGGGTGTGCCCCCTAGCTCATTCAGTGCTCTACCCCCCTCGATAAGCGCATGACGCTGCACCTAAATACATTTCGGGGAGAACCAGCTATTACGGGGCTTGATTAGCCTTTCACTCCTACCCACAGCTCATCCGAGAACGTCTCAAGGTTCACCAGTTCGGTCCTCCACGTCGTATTACCAACGCTTCAACCTGGCCATGGGTAGATCGCCTCCGCTTCGGGTTCAGCCCGTGCGACTTGTCGCCCTGTTCGGACTCGCTTTCGCTCCGCCTCCACCCCAGAAGGGCTTAGGCTTGCCACACAGACTGACTCGCAGACTCATTTTGCAAAAGGCACGCCATCACCGGACAAGCCGGCTCTGACACCTTGTAGGTATGTGGTTTCAGGTACTATTTCACTCCGCTCACGGCGGTTCTTTTCACCTTTCCCTCGCGGTACTTGTTCACTGTCGGTCACTAGCGAGTATTTAGCCTTATGCCGTGGTCGGCACATCTTCACACGAAATGCCACGTGGATCGTGTTACTCTGGGAATCCCTAGGCGTTGTCTGGTTTTCGGTTACGGGCCTCTCACCCTCTTTGGAGCGATTTTCCATTCGCTTCACCTAACCTTTCAACTGCCACATCGGGCCCCGAACCCCGGAGGTAAACCTCCGGTTTAGGCTGGTCCGCTTTCGTTCGCCACTACTGACGGAATCGCATTCGCTTTCTTTTCCTCGCCTTACTGAGATGTTTCACTTCGGGCGGTTTAGCGTCGACGCTCCTATGTATTCAGAGCGTCACGTGATGAGATGAATCATCACAGGTTATCCCATTCGGAAATCTCCGGGTCAATGCCTGTTTGCGGCTGTCCGGAGCTTATCGCAGCTTACCACGTCCTTCATCGCCTGCTAGTGCCAAGGCATTCACTACATACCCTATGTATCTTGCATTGCATTAAATCCATCTCCGGTAGATGCCGATTGCTCGACACCGGAAATTGATCGCCTGATTCTAATTTCACTATCTTTATGAAACCTGTTGGTTCTCAACAGTTGCTCAATTAAAATTTGTTTTTCTACCCTGTATGCAGTTGTCAAAGAACTATGAATTCCTGAAAATCTAGAAATGACCTTAAGTGATGGTGGGCAGGACTGGACTCGAACCAGTGACCCCCGCCTTATCAAGGCGGTGCTCTAACCAACTGAGCTACATGCCCGCTGATCATTGGTGGAGGTAAGGAGACTCGAACTCCTGACATCAAGCTTGCAAAGCTAGCGCTCTACCAACTGAGCTATACCCCCGCTCAAGGACATTAGAAAACGAAGACTAAATTGCGCGCTGCGGTCATCATGCGCTGAAAAAAGGTTTTGCGGTGGCTTCCGCCATTCGCACGCCTTTCTCTTGCGAGATGTCGGCGTCGACCTTGTCCTGTATGGAGGCGTGAGCCCCCGGACAATTCTCCATAGAAAGGAGGTGATCCAGCCGCAGGTTCCCCTACGGCTACCTTGTTACGACTTCATCCCAGTCACCAGTCTTGCCTTAGGGCACTGCCTCCTTGCGGTTGGCTCATGCACTTCGGGCGAAACCAGCTTCCATGATGTGACGGGCGGTGTGTACAAGACCCGGGAACGTATTCACGGTACCGTAGCTGATGTACCATTACTAGCGATTCCAGCTTCATGGAGTCGAGTTGCAGACTCCAATCTGAACTGAGCCCAGTTTTGTTGATTTCCTCCACCTCGCGGTATCGGTTCACATTGTACTGGGCATTGTAGTACGTGTGCAGCCCTGGTCGTAAGGGCCATACGGACTTGACGTCATCCCCACCTTCCTCCTCGTTGATCGAGGCAGTCTGATTCGAGTGCGCCGGTAAACCGGGTGGCAACAAATCACAGGGGTTGCGCTCGTTGCGGGACTTAACCCAACATCTCACGACACGAGCTGACGACAGCCATGCAGCACCTGTGCAAAGCGGGTATTGCTACCCTATCCGGCTTTCACCGGAGACACAATGCATGTCAAGACCAGGTAAGGTTCTTCGCGTTGCATCGAATTAAGCCACATACTCCACCGCTTGTGCGGGTCCCCGTCAATTTCTTTGAGTTTTAATCTTGCGACCGTACTTCCCAGGCGGCACGCTTAACGCGTTAGCTACGGCGCGGACGCGGTCGATTGCGCCCACACCAAACGTGCACCGTTTACTGCCAGGACTACCGGGGTATCTAATCCCGTTTGCTCCCCTGGCCTTCGTGCCTCAGTGTCAGTAACTGCCCAGTGACCTGCCTTCGCCGTTGGTATTCCTCTCGATATCTACGCATTTCACTGCTACACCGAGAATTCTAGTCACCTCTTCAGTACTCTAGCATGGCAGTATCGGATGCAATTCCGAGGTTGAGCCCCGGGCTTTCACATCTGACTTACCACGCCACCTACGCACCCTTTACGCCCAGTGATTCCGAACAACGCTTGAGACCTCTGTATTACCGCGGCTGCTGGCACAGAGTTAGCCGTCTCTTCCTCTTGCGCTACCATCAATCTGCAAGGTTATTAACCCTACAGCCTTGTTCACGCATGACAGGAGTTTACAATCCGAAGACCTTATCCTCCACGCGGCGTCGCTCCATCAGGGTTGCCCCCATTGTGAAAGATTCTCGACTGCTGCCACCCGTAGGTGTCTGGACCGTGTCTCAGTTCCAGTGTGGCTGGTCGTCCTCTAAGACCAGCTACCCGTCGTAGCCTTGGTGGGCTTTTACCCCGCCAACTAGCTGATAGGCCGCGGACCAATCGGAAAGTGACAGGCCTTGCGGTCCCCGTCTTTAGTCTCTCGACCACATGCGGTATTAATCCAAGTTTCCCTGGGCTATCCCCCGCTTTCCGGAATGTATCCACGTGTTACGCACCCGTTCGCCACTAACCATCACTTGTATTGCTACTCATGATAATCCGTTCGACTTGCATGTCTTATCCACGCCGCCAGCGTTCGTTCTGAGCCAGAATCAAACTCTCCAAAAATATATTTTGCTGGCCTGTTAGCCAGCCAAATTGACTGCGCCTGTTTAAACCACAGGCACCTGCGCATTTAAACGCGCAGCGCACAATTTAGCCTTCTGTTTTCTGACAGCTTCATCAGGACTTTCATCCCAACTTCCACTGTCTCTGTTTTCTGAAAGATCGTTTCTGATTCAATCGGAAATGAGCAACTTCAGTTTCTCGTTTCCTTTTTTCTCAGCCCGCGTTTTTCGCTGCGGGATTGAGAGATTAGTACAATCCCGGGATCCCGCAAGGCCTTTTTGATCTTTTTTGCAGTTTTCTTTCCAGCACTTCGATCCCCACCCCCTTTTTATCCGTCAGGATTGACCCTGATTAATGCCCAAGCACCGTTCATCCTGGTAGTGTCTGGTATTTGCTACCACCACGCGCCGCACAACGTCATGTAAGCTCCTTTGGGACTGTCTAGGCACCTCCCCTCTTACACCCGACGCTACCTCCTCGTGTCCTCGTGTCCTCGTGTCCTCGTGTCCTCGTGTCCTCGTGTCCTCGTGTCCTCGTGTCCTCGTGTCCTCGTGTCCTCGTGTCCTCGTGTCCTCGTGTCCTCGTGTCCTCGTGTCCTCGTGTCCTCGTGTCCTCGTGTCCTCGTGTCCTCGTGTCCTCGTGTCCTAAACGCAAAACAGCCGGACCTTGCGGTCCGGCTGCACTAGAAACTGGGTCTGCTGGCCCAAAACGGCTCAGATCATCATGCCTTCGGCACGTCTGGTCCGCCCTCCGGCAATTTGGGCGCTTTGATATATTCCACTGGCAGATCCCCTTTGAGCGATTTGAGGAAGGAAACAATCGAGGCAGTCTCCTCCTCGTTGAGATCCTTACCAAGCTGGTGGTGCGCCATCTTCTTCACCATGTCCTCCAGC
>CBDFHU010000065.1:0-55512 GCA_965247375.1 Arsenicibacter sp. | reverse complement strand
CGATAACGGCCGGGGCATTCCGACCGGTTTGCACAAAACCGGTAAATCGGCCCTGGAAGTTGTTATGACTGTCCTGCACGCGGGGGGTAAGTTTGATAAGGATACTTACAAGGTATCAGGTGGTCTGCACGGGGTCGGTGTATCCTGCGTAAATGCACTGTCGACACACTTACGGGTAGAAGTACACCGTGAAGGCAAAATCTTCGAACAGGAGTATCAGACGGGTCATCCAATGTACGATGTACGGGAGATTGGTACTGCTGAAGATACCGGTACGATGGTGCATTTCAAACCGGACGACAGTATTTTTACCGAAACCGTTTACCGCTACGAAACCGTCGCCGGCCGTCTGCGCGAACTGGCGTTCCTCAACAAGGGCATCCGTATTACGCTGACTGACCTGCGGGAACTGGACGAAAGCGGTGAGCCGATCAACCGGACCGAATTTCTGTCGGAAGGTGGTCTGATCGAATTTGTAAAATACCTTGATCAGAGCCGGCCGTCGCTCGAAGGGATGGCTCCGGTTTATATGGAAAGCGATAAGGGCAGTACACCCGTTCAGGTGGCGTTGGTCTACAACATGGAGGCTGGTGAGAACATCTCCTCGTATGTGAACAACATCAATACCATTGAAGGCGGTACACACGTACAGGGTTTCCGGACAGCGCTGACACGCGTACTGAAAAACTATGCCGACAAAAACGCGGCAAACCTGCCGAAAAATGCCGGTAAGGTTACGTTCGACGGCGGCGACTTCCGGAAAGGCTTAACCGCCGTTATTTCTGTGAAAGTGGCTGAACCGCAGTTTGAAGGGCAAACCAAAACTAAGCTGGGTAACAGTGATGTGGTGAGCGCCGTCAGTCAGGCAATGTCGGATATGCTGGAGACATGGCTGGAAGAAAACCCGAAAATCGCCCAGTCGATTATCCGGAAGGTATTGATTTCGGCTCAGGCGCGGATTGCCGCCGAACTTGCCTACAAACGTATCATGACTGACCGGAAGGACTTCATGAGCGGTATGGGCCTGCCGGGTAAACTGGCTGACTGTTCGGATACCGATCCCGGCCATTGCGAGCTGTACCTGGTGGAAGGAGACTCGGCCGGCGGGTCGGCTAAACAAGGCCGTAACCGGGCGTTCCAGGCGATTCTGCCGTTGCGGGGTAAAATCCTGAACGTAGAGAAGGCCATGGAGCATAAAATCTACGAAAACGAAGAAATCAAAAACATCATCACGGCGCTGGGTATCCGTCTGGAGCGCGTCGGCGACGAAACGGTGATGAACCTGGATAAGCTGCGTTACCACAAAATCATCATTATGACCGATGCCGACGTGGATGGCAGCCACATCCGGACGCTGATCCTGACGTTATTCTTCCGGCACCTGCGGTTACTGATCGAGCACGGTTATGTGTACATCGCACAGCCGCCATTGTATCTGGTGAAGAAAGGCAAGGAAGAACGTTACTGCTGGACCGAAGCCCAGCGGGAAGCGGCTGTCCGTGAAGTTGCGGGTAGTGGCCGTGAAGAAAACGTACACGTACAGCGGTACAAAGGTCTTGGTGAGATGAACCCGGAGCAGCTCTGGAGCACCACTATGGATCCGGACACCCGAAGCCTGAAGCGGGTAACCATTGAATCGGCAGCCGATGCCGATCACGTGTTTTCGATGCTAATGGGGGATGACGTAGCGCCGCGCCGCGAATTTATCGAGCGCAACGCCAAATACGCCCGGATCGACATCTAAACCGCCCTCCCGTACGGGCGACTCCGCGGGGTCGCCCTGATAAGCACGTGGTCGCCTAAAGCACAGCAAAAATCAGTATCATCCAGTGGTGGCACGACGCTAAGTCGTGCCACCACTATTGTTTTAATACCATTTCTTCCCGCACAATGCCTGCCTGCAAAACGCGGAAAACACAGCATGGTCTGTGTATCCGTTCCTGGATGATTGCCCCATAACCAAACGATAAATAGAAACTTTACAATTTGTTAGCAGTCAGCAGGAAATATTTGTTATCTATAGGGGTTATATTTGTGAAATGGCGGTGTAACCAGCCGGATGAGGTGTATGACGCAACATATCCGGTAATGTATTTCATAAGCGCACTGTGCCGGTTGAAATTGTAAAAATCCTAAACGTATTCTCATGAATCCACATAAAATAGTAACTAATCTTATCTCCCGGATTGGCCAGCGTACTGCGGAACCGATACCGGCGAAAGGGGATAGTAAACTGGCTGCAAAAGCCAATGAAAAAGCAATCAGCGTTATCGATCAGAGTAATTACCTGAGTCGGGACCTGAGCTGGCTGAAGTTTAATGAACGTGTGCTCGATCAGGCCCGTAACGTTGAGCGGACGATTATGGAGCGCCTGAAGTTTCTGGCAATTACGGCCTCAAACCTGGATGAGTTTTTTACCATTCGTGTGGGCAGTCTGTATAATTACCTGGACTATAATAAAGAGCGGATTGATTATTCAGGTTTGCGGGAGGTACCGTTTAAAAAAGCACTCTTCCGGGCAGTCCATCAGTTCAATAAGGATCAGCATAGTCTGCTAATGAATGACCTGCTGCCGGTCTTTCCGGAAAACGGTCTTCAATTAGTACAATATGGTGATCTAAGTCAGGAAGAGCAGGAAGAGGCCGATCATTACTTTGACCGGACGATTTACCCGACCCTGACGCCGATGCTGTATGACTATACTCATACGTTTCCGGTGTTGCTGGCGAAGGTGCTGATTTTCGGGGTAGTAACCCAGAATCCGGAGGCGAAAGTGGTCCGGAAAAAGCAAATTGCGGAAGAAGATGACCATCACCGTTTGTCGTTTGTACAGATTCCGGCCAACCTGCCCCGCTTCCTGACCATTGAACGGGAAGAGGAGGGCAAAGATCCCATCATGTTGTTTTTGCCGATCGAAGAAATCGTGCGGCATAATATCAAAAAGCTCTACAGGAATGTTGAAATCCTGTCGGTAAACCTCTTCCGGATCACGCGGAACGGTGATTTTACCCTCGAGGAAAGCGACGACGTAGAAGCTGATTTTATCGACGAGATCCGGCAAAAGATCAAAAACCGGCGCCTGGGCCGCGTAGTGAGGGTCGAAATAGAGCCGGGGGCGTCGGAGTGGATGAGCAATCTGTTGAAAAAGAAATGGGAAATCGACGATTATAATCTGTTCGAAGCCGCTTCGCTGATCGATTTTACCAGTCTCTGGCAGATCATTAAACACCCCGACTTTAAAGCCGATATGCCCGCTCAGCGGTCACCGGTACCGCCGCTGGGCTTAGGCCGTGAAAAAATCAAGGATATTTTCGAGACGATCAAGGAGCGGGATATTCTGCTGCATCACCCCTACAACAATTTTGAGGCGGTGCTGCAATTGCTCGAACAGGCGGCTGAAGACCCAAACGTACTGGCAATTAAGCTAACCATTTACCGGCTGGCCAAAAACTCACGCGTGACAGATGCGCTGCTAAAGGCGGCCGAAAACGGGAAACACGTATCGGCGCTGGTTTGAGGTAAAAGCCCGTTTCGACGAAGAAAATAACATCCACGAAGCGCAGCGCCTGCAAAAAGCCGGCTGCTTCGTGATTTACGGAATCAGCAGTTTCAAAACACACACCAAAGCTGTTGCTGGTGGTCCGGAATGAAGGTAGCCGCGTGGTGCGGTATGCCCACTTGTCGAGCGGAAATTATAACGAAGACACAGCCAAGCTGTATACCGATATCGGGTTACTGACGGCCGACGATGTATATACACACGACATTTCCGAGTTCTTCAACGTAATTACCGGTCACTCGCTGCCTAACGATTATCAGTATCTGATTACGGCCCCGCGGGATATGCGTAAGCAGCTGATCAGGCTGATTCAGGCGGAGGCCGAAAATGCGCAGGCCGGTAAGGATAGCGGTATTTGTATTAAGATTAACTCGCTGGAAGACAAGGAGGTAATCGACGAGTTGTACCGCGGCTTCGCAGGCCGGCGTACCGGTCCGGCTGATTGTACGGGGGATTTGCTGCCTGCGGCCTAAACGGGTCGGATTGAGCGAAAACATAACCGTGCGGTCAATTGTCGGCGACTTTCTGGAACATACCCGGATTTTCTACTTCCACAATAATGGAAATCCGAAAATTTATGGCGGGAGTGCAGATGTGATGGTCCGGAGCTTTGACCGGCGGCTTGAGTCGCTGTTTTTCCTGGCCGATCCGCGGGTTCGCAAACAGTGTATGCAAATCCTGGAATTTAACCTGCGGGACAATATCAATGCGTATGAACTGAAATGAGGACGGCAATTATAAAAAGTGTGAAGTAGAAGAGGGGCAGGAAGCGTTTAACGCACAGAAACGGTTCTTTGATCTGACAGAAGACGATATCAAAGATGTAGTGTGTCTTTTCCGGAAAGACGAAGCTGAAAAACAGGAAACGCCCGAAGAGCCGATTGAAGAAACAGCGGTTCAGGCTATTGCAAACCTGTAGGAAAGAGTAGCTGGTTTTCAGGCTGAAGCCGTATGCGGGGACAACCGGGCATACGGCTTTTTTGTGGCCGGTTGTCTTTAAAAAGTACTAAAGAGGGGGTTGAAGACCGGCTGTCTGTCAAAGTATTCTCCCCGAAGGCCCATCGGTAAAGGCATAAACTTTGTATCTTCGCAGTACCTAATTGAAACTTTTATCATCTAACAACGCTAAATGGAGCGCTTCACCGGGCTTATCGGCATTGTCCTGATTCTGGGCATTGCCTTATTGATGTCTAATAATCGCCGTGCAATTAATTTAAGAACAGTAGGAGTTGGACTGGGCCTGCAATTTGGTCTGGCGATTTTTGTATTAAAAACCGACGTTGGCCGGAACCTGTTCAGTGCGCTGGGAGCCTTCGTAAAAAAACTATTGGATTTTGCCGATAAAGGAGCCGATTTCGTATTCGGTCCGCTGGTAAGCACAACCTTACTCAGCAAGACATTCGGCCAGCCAACGATCTTTTTCTTTAAAATTATCCCCACCATCATTTTCGTAGCGGTACTGGTGAATATTTTCTATCACCTGGGCATCATGCAACGGATCGTAGCCTTTATGGCCCGGATCATGAAATGGCTGATGGGTGTGAGCGGTGCCGAAGCATTATCAAACGTGTCGAGTGCCTTCGTTGGTCAGGTAGAGGCCCAGATCATGGTGAAACCCTATCTGAAAGGCATGACTAACTCCGAGCTGCTGGCCTCTATGGCGGGTAGTTTTGCCTGTATTGCGGGTGGCGTAATGGCCATTTATATCTCGTTCGGTATTCCGGCCGAGTACCTGCTGGCGGCCAGCATCATGGCTGCTCCGGGCGCCCTGGTGATCAGTAAGATCGTTTTTCCGGAAACAGAAGTGTCTGAAACACAGGGTTCAGCGAAAGTAGATATTAAGAAAAATCACGCGAACCTGCTGGACGCCATTGCCGCCGGTGCCAGTGAAGGGCTTAAGGTTGGCTTCAACGTGATTGCGATGCTGATCGGGTTTATCGCCCTGATCGCCGCTGATCGACGGTATTCTGTTTAAACTAGGTGAGCTGGCCGGTTTTCCGGAGCTAAGCCTGAATTTCCTGCTAGGGAACCTGTTCTCGGTATTCGCGTGGGCAATGGGCGTTCCGACCAAGGATATTCAGACGGCCGGCGCGCTGATGGGCACGAAAATGGTCGTCAACGAATTTGTGGCTTATCTGGACCTGATCAAGCTGAAAGATACGCTTGATCCGAAAACAGTGGCTATTACCAGCTTCGCACTCTGCGGTTTTGCCAATTTCAGCTCGATTGCCATTCAGGTAGGCGGAATCGGTGAGCTGGCTCCAAGCCGCCGGAGTGATCTGGCACGGCTGGGTTTTAAAGCCTTGATTTGCGGTACATTAGCCAGCTACATGTCGGCAACGCTGGCAGGGCTGCTGCTCTGATAGAGACCATAAGCAATACACGGAGCCATCCTTTCGGTAAGAAGGGGTGGCTTTTTAGTTCAATTCGTGCACATTTTATGCCGGATCTGCCTTTTTGGGTAGGAAAGACTTGTTTGATGCCTGTTGTTTGTATAGTTTTCATTCAAGATTTTCCTGGTATCGCCTAATTGGTTATGATTACGACAAAACTAATCCCACGTACAGCATCCGCGAATGAGCCGCCGATGCTTATCAAACAATTACTGGCCCAATCGCTGAAATACGAACCGCAGCGTGAAATCATATACCGCGATTTATTCCGGATGAACTATGTGACCTTCAATGGCCGGGTCCGGAAACTGGCCAATCTCCTGACCAGCCTCGGGGTGAAGGGCGGCGATACGGTTGCGGTAATGGACTGGGACAGCCACCGGTATCTCGAATGCTTTTTCGGTGTACCATGCGTCGGAGCCATCCTGCATACCATCAATGTGCGGTTGTCACCGGCGCAGATTCTGTACACCATGAATCACGCCGAGGACAAGGTCGTGCTGATTCATGAAGATTTTCTGCCGTTGCTGAACGCCGTAAAAAGCCAGCTCACGACGGTTGAATCAATCATTGTAATCAGTGATAAGGTGTATGCCGAAGGTGGATCGGTAGTGGTTCCCGAAGGTTTTGCGGGTGAATATGAGGCAATGCTCGGCGGTCAGTCTGATGAATATGACTTTCCGGATTTCGACGAAAATACGTGGGCTACAACGTTTTACACCACCGGTACGACCGGAAATCCGAAAGGCGTATACTTCTCACACCGGCAGTTGTTTATGCATACCATGGGCCTGATGAGTTATGTCTGCGGGTATCAGGCGGTGCCGTTCAGTTCGCTGGCGGATGTGTATATGCCAATCACACCGATGTTCCACGTCCATGCCTGGGGTTTTCCGTTTCTGGCAACGATGTTGTCGACCAAACAGATTTATCCCGGACGCTATGAACCCGAAGTCCTGCTGAAATTACTGCTGAAGGAAGGGGTAACGTTATCCCATTGCGTGCCGACTATCCTGAACATGCTGGTCAGCAGTCCGGCGGCGCAGCAGTTTAAGCCGCAGCTCAGCAAATGGAAGGTAATCATCGGCGGTTCGGCGTTGACCAAAGGCCTTGCCAAAGCTGCGCTCGAATTAGGGATTCAGGTATATGCCGGTTACGGCATGTCTGAGACGGCGCCCATTATGTCGGTGACGTATCTGAATGATCAGGAGCGGCCGTTGCCAATCGATGAACAGGTTGATCTGCGGACGCTGGCGGGCCGGATTTCGCCGTTTATTGAGATGCGTCTGATGGACGACAGCGGGCAGTTTGTCCCCCACGACGGACAGTCGCTGGGCGAGATTGTGGCGCGTGGTCCGTGGCTGACACAGGGCTATTATAAGGAACCCGAACGGGCCGAAGACCTGTGGCGGCATGGCTGGCTGCACACCGGCGATGTGGCCAGTATTACGCCCGATAACTGGATCCACATTGCTGACCGCACCAAAGACGTCATCAAGACCGGCGGCGAGTGGGTGTCGTCGCTCGATATCGAAGACCTGCTGTCGCAGCAGCCAGGCGTTGCCGAAGCAGCCGTAATCGGCTTGCCGGATGAGAAGTGGGGCGAGCGGCCCTATGCCCTGGTGGTATTGAAGCCCGGTGTTGAGGCTTCTGCTGAAGCATTACGGGCTCAGTTACAGACGAAAGCAACGGCCGGGGAGATCAATAAGTGGTACGTGCCCGACCGGATTGTATTTGTGCCGGAGATTCCGAAAACGAGCGTCGGTAAAATTGATAAGAAACGAATTCGCAGTGAAATGAAAGATGTGCTGTTGAACGGTTAATTTTGCGCAACGACCATTCATAACACAGCACGACAATGACCCGCATCGGTTTGCTTTCCGACACACACAGTTATCTTGATCCGCAGATTTTCCGCCATTTCGATGATTGTGATGAAGTTTGGCACGCAGGCGATGTGGGTCAGCTTGTTGTTTTAGATCAGTTGAAAGCATTTAAGCCGGTGCGGGTTGTCTGTGGCAACATCGACGGAGAGTCAAGTGATCTGCCGTCACATCAGCGGTTTCAGCTCGAAGGTATTGATATCTGGATTACCCATATCGGCGGTACGCCGCCGAAATACAACCCCATTGTCCGGCCCAATCTGCAAATTGATACGCCGGATATTTTTGTTTGCGGACATTCACACATCCTCAAAGTAGTCCGCGACCCGAAGATGCGGAATCTGTTGTATATGAACCCCGGTGCCGCCGGCAAAACCGGCTTCCACGTCATGCGGACCTGTCTGCGGTTCTCCCTCCACGACGGGCAAATTTCTGATATGCAGGCTATTGAACTGGGCCGCCGGTAAGCTGTTTTTCCCATTCCTGATAGTACAAAATAAAGAGCAGGGAGTATACCAATCTGTAGGGGCGACCCCACGTGGTCGCCCGCATCGCGCAGCTGGTAATTGACCGATCGCCCGCATCACATTGGTGCAGACCGGTAATTGATAATCGCCCGCATCGCGATTGATTGGCTATTCACGGGCGACCACGTGGGGTCGCCCCGCAACCCGTTAATCTTTATGAACCAGCAGGACCCCACTACAGACAATACCAGTCGCCGGGACTTTATCAAAGCCTCGACACTGGCCGCTTCCTCGTTTTTTATTGTACCCCGTCATGTACTCGGTAAAGGCTACATCCCGCCGAGTGACAAACTCAATATTGCCGGTATTGGTGTAGGTGGTAAAGGGAAAAGTGATCTGGCGTCGTTTGCCAAAAGCCCGAATGTCAACATCGTCGCTTTGTGCGATGTCGATGACCGGCAGGCAGTCGATTCACGGGCGAAATTCCCGAAGGCGACGTATTACAAGGATTTCCGCGAAATGCTGAGCAAGGAACGCAAAAACATAGACGCCTGCTCCATTTCAACCCCCGACAACACCCACGCCGTCGCAACACTGGCGGCGATGCAGCTGGGTAAACACGTGTATACCCAGAAACCGCTGACCCACGACATTTATGAGGCCCGTGTCCTGTCGCAGGCGGCGAAAAAGTACAAGGTCATTACCCAGATGGGCAATCAGGGCGGTTCGGGAAATGGTGTTCGGCGGATGCAGGAAATTTATAATTCCGGCATTATCGGCGACGTACACAAGGTACTTGCCTGGACAAACCGGCCCGTATGGCCACAGGCGATCCCGACCGATCAGACGTATGAGATTCCGAAAGAGCTGGATTTTGATCTGTGGCTGGGCCCGTCGAAGAAAGTGCCGTACAATCAGGCCTATCTGCCGTGGAACTGGCGGGGCTGGTGGCCCTACGGAACCGGTGCGCTCGGCGATATGGCGTGCCATATCCTTGACCCGGTCTTCCGGATTCTGCCCGTCGATTACCCGAATTCGGTCGAGTGCAGCGTAGCCGGTACGTGGACATTTACCCTGCGCCCGCAGGACGATAACCCGGACTGGACACCGTTCTCAACCTCGATTCACCTCAACTACCCGCGTAAAGACAACAAAGGTGATATTAAGCTGAGCTGGTACGATGGCGGTGTGCTGCCCGAACTGCCTGAAGAACTGCTGCCAGGCGAGAGTTTTGGTAACTCAGACGGCGGGGTATTATTTATCGGCTCGAAAGGCAAGCTGATGGCCGACTGCTACGGGGCGAACCCACGGTTGCTGCCGCTGAAAGACAACCAGTATCTGAATATTCCGGAAACCATTGCCCGTGTACCGGACGAAGACCATTACCTGCAATGGGTAAACGCCTGTATTGACGGCTATGGGAAAGGCAAAACCAGTTCGCCGTTTGAGTACGCTGCTCCGTTTACCGAAAGTATCCTGATCGGTAACCTGGCGATCCGTAGCTGGATGCTGCGCGATAATCCGTCGGGCAAACGGACGGTTGATAAATACAACGGCCGCAAGAAGCTGCTTTGGGACGCAGCCAATATGAAGGTGACTAATTATGACCCGGCCAACCAGTATGTAAAACGCGATTACCGCGACGGCTGGAATTTGACGGTGTAATAAAGACAACCTGGACTGGGTCGCCAGACAATGGTATGGCTGATAGTAGTGGCACGACTTTAAGTCGTGCCACTACTTATTACGCGTGCGTCGGAATCTGCTCAAATTTAACAGGAGCCTCGCCGTTTTTGAACGACGGACGCGGGCGGATGTTCAGCGTCTGGAACAATTGCTTGTCGGCATCTTCTTCCGGATTCGGCGTCGTCAGCAGTTTATCCCCGGCAAAGATTGAGTTGGCACCAGCCAGGAAGCAAAGCGCCTGTTCTTCGGTGTTCATCCGGACGCGGCCCGCCGACAAACGGACCATGGCTTTCGGCATAATGATCCGTGCGGTTGCAATCATCCGGATCATTTCCCAGACCGAAACACGCTCCTGGTCCTCCAGTGGTGTGCCTTCGACCGGTACCAGGGCGTTGACCGGTACTGATTCCGGGTGCTCCGGCAGGGTTGCCAGCGTCAGTAACATACCGATCCGGTCTTCCTGCTGTTCACCCATACCGATGATGCCGCCTGAACAAACCGAAATACCCGCTTTCCGGACACTGCCCAGCGTTTCCAGCCGGTCGTCGTATGTGCGGGTTGTGATAATATCGTCGTAAAATTCTTCGCTGGTGTCGAGGTTGTGGTTATAGGCATACAACCCGGCTTCTTTCAGTTTCTGTGCCTGTGAGTCGGTCAGCATGCCGAGGGTACAGCACACTTCCATACCCATGCCGTTCACGCCTTTTACCATGTCGAGGACCTTGTCGAAATCGCGGTTGTCGCGGACTTCGCGCCACGCGGCACCCATGCAGAAACGGGTACTGCCGGACTCCTTAGCGCGTTGGGCGGCATCAAGGACCTCATCAACTTCCATCAGTTTATGTACCTTGACATTGGTATGATAGCGGGCGGCCTGCGGGCAATAGGCACAGTCCTCAGGGCATCCTCCCGTTTTAACCGACAGGAGTGTACATACCTGTACTTCCTGCGGATCATGATGTTGCCGGTGAACAGTTGCGGCCTGATAAATCAGCTCCAGAACCGGCGTATTGTAAATGTCCGTAATCTCCTTGCGGGTCCAATCGGTACGAATCATACTATCAGTGGTTATGCGAGCCAGGCGTTGCAGGAGGAGATAAGTCATTCACAACGTCGGAGCTCTGTTTTCTGGTCAACTTTAACTGTCAAATATAGGACTGATTGCGGAATATTTCCGCATGTGCCGACAGGGTTAGCCGTTGACTCCATTCCTCAAAAATCTGCCCGTATTTTGTATGTCGTTCGGGATCAGGCTGATAGGTTTCGCCGAATGTAACTAAATCCGCGGCTTCGTCGAGTGTAGAAACCGTGCCGTTGGCTTTGATCGCCAGCAAAATAGCGCCGATAGCCCCGCTTTCGTTACTGGCATTCAGCCGCACGGGGACACCGGCAATATCGGCCAGCATCTGCACCCAGAATGCCGACTGTGCAAAGCCGCCGTTGGCATGGATGACTTTAGTCGGGTGGGTATGCGGGGTGAGCAGCCGGTTAATGCTCCAGAGATTAAACAAAATACCTTCGAGCGACGCTCGCAGGAAGTGGGCCTGCGTATGGTTCCAGTCGACATGCAGGTAGGCCCCGCGTACGGCGGCATCCCAGAGGGGCGCACGCTCGCCGTGCAGATACGGGTAAAACAACAGTCCTTCGGCTCCGGCGTCAACGCTGGCGGCCTGTGTCAGAACAGCTTCGGTTTCGGTTCGGGTAAACCGTTCGGCCAGCCATTGGAGGACATTCGCACCGTTGTTGGTTGGTCCGCCGACAACGTAATAGCCTTCGTCGAGGTAGTAGCAGAAAAGCCGTCCCTGTTTGTCGCGCAGCGGATGCCGCACTGTCTGGCGGATGGCACCGCTCGTACCAATAGTCAGGGTGGTAGTGCCGGCCGGAATGGCCCCGGCGCCCAGATTAGCCAGACACCCGTCGGAGGCCCCGATCAGCAGCGATACTTCGCCGGTCAGGGGTAGCTCGCTGTCAATCGCCGACGGTACAAATGGCCGCTGATGGGTAGTCGGTACCAGCGTTGACAGCTGGCTGACGTGGACACCGGCCACCGAAAGCGCCAGGTCACTCCATTGCTTGTGCTCCGGATCGAACAGGCCAGTGGCATTGGCGATAGAATAATCAATTTCGTACTCACCGGTGAGCCGGAACCACAAATACTCTTTGATGGAGATAAAACGGGCCGCCTGATGAAGCAGGTCGGGCTCGTGGCGCCGCCAGTAAGCCAGCTTGCATAGCGGAATCATCGGGTGAATCGGCGTGCCGGTCTGGTGATAAATGGCCTGACCAAGCGCTGCCTGCTCGGTTTTGAGCGTATGGGCTTCCTCTTCGGCCCGGTTATCGGACCAGATAATGGCATTGGTCATCGGTTTACCATCGGCATCAATGGCCATGATGCTGTGCATGGCCGTGCTGAAGGCAATGGTCTGCACCGGCTGTTTACCGGCTAACTGGTCCAGTAACTCCCTGAGCACCGTCACGAATGCTTCCCAGATTTCGACCGGTGCCTGTTCACATTGGTTTGGTTCCGGATAATACGTGGTAACAGGCGTTGAGGCTGAACCAACCAGCTGATCGGTAGCCGGGTCATAGGCCAGTATTTTAACGTTGGTTGTGCCAATGTCGGCACCAAGGATGTAGGCCATGTAAGGACAGGGTATAAAAAAACTTCCCGAACGGATAAACGTCGGGAAGTTACAGGATGTCAGGTAAGTTTGAAAAAAAACCTAGTAAATCACACGGAGCGCATGGGCGCCGCGTGTCAGACCGATACGGCCCGGCTGTTTGGCCAGGGCAGGCTTATCGCCTTTGGTAACGGTCCAGAATTCGATACCGCCATTGCGGTTACCATAGTCGAGGTATTCGCTGACAGCTACTGCAATAGCACTTCCGTCACGGTCGAACTCAACACTTTGCGGCAGAATGCCTTCAAACGGATATTCGTTACCTAACGCCAGTTTACCGTCTTTCGCCAGTGAATAAATACCCACAGTACTCTTACCGGCACTG
This sequence comes from Arsenicibacter sp., assembly GCA_965247375.1. Classification (GTDB taxonomy): domain Bacteria; phylum Bacteroidota; class Bacteroidia; order Cytophagales; family Spirosomataceae; genus Arsenicibacter. The sequence goes on along the minus strand of CBDFHU010000065.1, from coordinate 42,518 downwards.
GCTGTTCCAAACGGTGCATATGACTGACCGGCTGATACAATGGCTACCATTGATCCGTCGGGACTAACGGCAACGGCTTCCGGTGCTTCCGGCGTAGCAGCCTGCGCCACGATTTTGTGCTCACCCGGTGTGTCTTCTGTGCTGAACTGTACGACAAATACTTCACCGGCACCCGTACCGCCGGCACCTAAGGCTTTCTTGCCGTCGGGAATAATAAAGAAGCTGCCGTCCGGGGTAAACTTACCTGAGCCAGGCATTGCACCCACTTTCACCGGCTTGCCGTGTGCCACAACAAAAGCTTTCTTCGTTTTTTCATCAATGCCGTATTTCATCAGGCCGACTTCGCCGGTGGAGCCGATGGTGTAGGCAGCGAACTGGCCGCCCGGATGGAAGACCAGGTCCGTAATTTGCTGGCCCTGCGTTGGTGCGGCCGCTACCAGTACGCGCGTAGGCTTACCGGTTGCATCAATATCAATGATTTTAATTTCTTTGCCTGCATCGCCGGATGCTACCAGCATGGTGCTGCCCTGTGGGTTCAGCGTAACGGCCGACAACGATGGGCCGGTCGGGAATTTAAATTTAACCGCAGGTTTGGCACCGCTCAGGTCAACAACGAACATGGCGTTGGTTGCCGGGAAGTCGGCGATCCCGTTTTTCAGTGAAGGTAAGCTGTCGGATACCTGCCCGCGGCCTTCCAGAACAAACGCCAGTTTGCCATTATTGGTGATGGCAATGGTTTTGTCGGAAAGCGTCATGGAGTTTGAGACGAGGGCAGTGTTAATGTTCTGACCGTTCCGGTTGAGGGGGAACTGGATCAGCGTTAAGGCATCACGAGTGCCCTTATCTTTGTACAGGTTACCGTCGATCAGTGCAGAGGCAGCCATATCGGCATCCGACACAGCCACAATACCCTTGGCGGCAAACTGGATCGGGGCTTGCTGAGCAAATGCAGCTCCCGCCAGCATTGATAAAGCAATCGTTAATTTTTGGTTTTTCATGCGTCTTTGGCTATAGATTTTTAGATACCGATAGTTTTGGTATTCTTGCAAAAATAAGCCAGATACGTAATTTTCCTACTGTTTGTGTGTATTAAATAGTAAACTTCTTGCGTAACGAAAGGGTAATGCCAAATCGTATTTGGTAGCCAATAATTCGTAGGGGCGACCCCCACGTGATCGCCCGAAGAGATGTTGATCGTGGTCGCCCGAAAATCGTGGTTACCCGTTGAGCCTTAGCCGGAACCCCACCCCATGCAGGTTTTCAATCCGGATGGATGCATCGGGCGCAAGCCGCTTGCGGAGGCGTGAAATAAACACATCCAGGCTACGCCCCATGAAATAGTCATCGTCGCCCCAGATGGCTTTCAGAATATCATCGCGCCGGATCATCTCATTAGGACGGTCGATGAGGTAAGTGAGCACTTCGGCCTCGCGCTGCGTCAGGGTCTGGGTATGGTCTCCAAAGGTCAGGCTACCCTCGGTTATATTATATCCGAACGCACCTAGCTGCCGTTGGGTCTTGCTGACCGGCGCCGGTTTAGGAACGGTCTGCTGGCCGGCACTCCGCCGCAGAAATACGTTGATCTTCAGCAATAACTCTTCGACACTAAAGGGTTTGCCCAGGTAATCATCAGCTCCCAGCCGGAGGCCGTGGAGGCGGTTGTCCCGGTCGGCGAGGGCACTCAGGAACAGAATCGGTACCTGTGTGTCCTGCTGCCGGATGTGGCGGGCTACCGAAAAACCGTCACATTGCGGGAGCATCACATCGAGGAGGCAGACATCAAACTGTCCGGGTTTGTAGATGGCTTTGGCTTCGTCGCCCGTTGTGCAGTGTGTAACGGCATACTCTGCCATTTCGAGGTTGTCCCTGGTCACAAAGCTCAGGTTTACATCATCTTCAACGTATAGGATATGGGCCTTCGGCATAGGTTTGATACTGGTTGTTCTGGTTGTTGCTGATTGTTCTGGTTGTGTTAGTGGTGGCACAACTCTAAATCGTGCCACCACTTTTTGTAGCTACCGGCAACGGTCACTCTTTCACTCAATCGCTCTTTCACTCACTCTTTCATTCTTTCGCTCTTTCACTCTTTGTTCATCAACCATAACGGGGCAGGTGATGATGAACCGGCTGCCCTGGCCGAGGGTACTGTCGAGCCTGATTTGCCAGCGGTGGGCTTTGATAATCTTCCGGACATAGTAGAGGCCCAGACCGAACCCTTTGGCATTATGCACGTTACCGGTCGGTACGCGGAAAAACTGCCGGAAGATGGCTTTGTGGTGCTCAGTGGCAATCCCGATGCCGTTATCTTGTACCGACCAGACTAGCCTGCCTTCTTCATTCTGCGTCCGTATCCGGATGTCGGGCTTTCCGTTGGTGTACTTAACTGCATTGTCGATCAGGTTATGAATAACGTTATCAAGGTGATAGCGGTCGGCGTAGACAAACGGTACGTCGGCCGTCAGGTCCAGCGTGACGGCTGCGGAGTAGGAGGCCGCCGCTTCGGTCAGGACGGTATGCAGATTCTGCTCGCTGCATGACAGACTGAACTGACCCTTCGACTGGCTGTTGTGTTCGGATCGGGCCAGTTGCAGTACGTTATTGACCTGCTTCTGGAGCCGCTGGCTTTCTTCTTTCAGAATCCGGACATACTGCCCGAAGCGTTCCGGCTGGTGACGGATGGCATCCTGCTGGAGCACATCAGCTGCAATCCGGATGGTCGATACCGGCGTTTGCAGCTCGTGGGTGATGTTGTTGATAAAATCACGCTGCACTTCCGTGAGCCGGCGCTGTTTCAGGACAATGTTGATGGTATAGCCGAAAATAATGACCAGTACTAAAACCGCCGCCGTTGACCAGATCCAGCCGTCGAGCTGCTCGACGACGTAGCCGCTCTGCTTTGGAAACCGGATGCCGAAGTAATAGGTAAACCCCGAAAACTTTGGCATGTGGCACATGGGTTTGCCCGGCGTACCTGTTGCTACATAATCGCCGTACACCATCTGATCCGACGAGCAGTCATAGATCCCGTATTCGAAGTCGGTGATCAGGTTGTGCTTCCGGAGGGAGGTCTGGATGAAGTTTTCCAGCGTAACCGGGTCAATCGGCGAGTCGGTATTGACAATAAAGTAGTCGGACGATAATTGCTTAACGGCGTACCGGTTCAGCATAACGTGGTTGAAACGCGCTACCTGCATGGCTACTTCCTGCAAGGCAATGAAGGCGGTTTGCCGGAACTGGCGTTCCCGAAGGGCGTAGGCCTTCCGCACCCAGACCGCCTGAATGGTCAGAATGCCGATAATGGCGACGACGGAAAGGGCCACAAGGACGCGTATGACAGACCGGGACATGTATGAACTGAGAATTAAGGATAAAGACTATTCATAGAACTAAGGTAGTGTTCAGGAACGGGTAATACAAAATAACCCAAATGCGGGCGGATTCACAATCGGGCTATTGCTTCAGATTCAGGCATTAACAAGTCATTAACAAACGTTAGCAAGCCATTAACAAGCCGTCCGGCCGGGCCGGAATACCTTTGTCATGAACATGTTCGATAGGCTTTTCCGCGTCAGCGGGTCATTTAAACAACAACAAAAAAAGTATGAAACGCACTATCCTTTTCTCTTTCGGCCTGATGCTGATGGCCGCTACCCTGGTTCTGGCAAACACAAACTTTATGGCCGCTTTCGGCTGGACAAGCACCACACACGACTTCGGGAAGATTGCACAAAACAAACCGGTAACGGCGGTATTCAAATTTACGAACAAGGGTGAGGCACCGCTGATCATCAGCAATGCACGCGGTTCGTGCGGCTGCACAGGGGTTGATTATCCGAAAGATCCGGTGATGCCGGGTAAGACCGGCGAGGTGAAGGCAACGTATAATGCGGCGGCAATGGGTGCGTTCAGCAAAACCGTTACGGTAGAATCAAATGCAGAAGGTGGTATGGTTACCCTGATGTTCAAAGGTGAGGTGGTCAATAACGCGACCGGCACCAGCGGCAACTAGTGTAGATATACTGAACAGTAAACAGACAAGTGAAAAGCCGGGCTTTGTAGGGGGCCTGGCTTTTATTTTGTGTCGGGCGTAAGATGAAAAAGGGAGGCAAAGGTCCCTGCGGTTATACCGGCTTCACCATCGGATGCCAGCAATTGACGCGACGGCCGGACTGCAATCCGCTGCATCATCTGCTCGGCAACGGCGTCAACCAGCGCATATTCAGCATCGGATAATTGTTTCCGGTAACGCGACAATTCGGATTGCCGGATGTTGGCTAACGTTTCCCGGAAGCTGTTCAGCAACTCTACCACCGGGGACTGGCTATCCAGTTCGACGGTCCGGGTCAGGCACACGTCTGTCGGCAGGGCGGTGGCTTCAGGCCGGAAAACGACTTGAGAAGAGTGAGCAATCATACAACTAATCAGCGAAAAGGGATGGAATAAGCAAGTAATCATGTACTAACGTATGATATATACGTTAGTGTTCCCGGCATATTTCTATACCGGGAACGAACTTATTATTTGCCAACGATTTGTGGCTTCAAACCACCCAGAACCGTCAGTAATTCAGTTTGTTCGGTTGATGGAACGTTGAATTTGTTGAGGGATGCCACCAGATCATTGACCAGGGAGTTAAACTCATCATCGGTAATGGCCATGCCTTTGTGAGCGGTTACCATGTCTTTGCCTTTATACGTCTGCGGACCGCCGCTTGCCTGGCCAATCTGGTCGATCAGGTTATTACGCAGCGACTGAAAACGGGTTGATTTGGCCGGATCGCCGCCGTTTTTCACCACATCCTGTACGAGCGGAGCAAATGTACGGGCCATTTTCGGGTCGGCTGCCACATTCAGCATAAACTGATCGACAACGGCAGAGATGGCGCTGACGCCGCCCAAACGGTCATACAGTGATTTCGGAGCAGCTGGTTCGTCTTTCTTGCAACCCGTAAACGCGAGGGTACCGGCAAGCAACAGCGTTGCTGCCCATGTTTTTCTGATCATTGGAATGAACTGGTTATAGGTGAAAAAAATCAAGGGTAGAGACAAAAGCCTCCGGTGGCTATTTTGCTGATAGCCAAAATGAACTAGTTAAGTTGGTACGAATGCTGTACTGACTACCGGAAGCAGAGTGCGTATTTCAGCTTTTCCATTTTGAGAATGTATTCCATCGGAACAGGGCACTGCGGGCCTTTCACGGGTGTCTCCTCAACCGATGGCAGACTGACCTGAGTAAACTGCTTTTTCACAAACGCTGTCAATTCTTTTTCGGTAATAATGTCGGTATCGTAGGTGACTCCCAGCAGCTGGCTGGCCGGATTGGCCGAACAGGCGGTTACACCCTGTAACTGATCAATCTCTTCACGGATACGGGTCGCTTTGGCTTCATCCTTCAGGCCGTCGACCTTCAGCAACGCTACCCCGACGGGTTTAGCCTGTGCATGCAGCGGTGGTGCTTCCCAGTTAGCCCAGGTCAGCAGCCCGGTCAGACAGAGCAAACCTGTCCAGCCCGCAACGATTCCTGTTTTGCGTAAAACATTCATGACGTAAGAAATAGCTAAGTATTTGACGACATATACGCACCAACGGCGGGGTTTAGATTTCTCCGGCGAAAAAAAGTTGTCAGATCAATGATACGACTGGTATCGTTTTTGCCTAATTTCACCATACTATGAAGACGACCATCTTTACCTTTCTGCTTGGTTTACTCGTACTTACCGGCAGCGTGGCACAGGATCTCTACCAGGGGCCTAAAGCCGAAAATTTATTCACAAAACCGGCTGAAAAAAGCTTTATGCAGGCATTTGCCGATAAGTTTAAAGCTGATTTTGATACCAAAGGACAGTATGAAAAAGCGCGTACCACTAATGTAGACGAGTGGGAGATGGGCTTGTTTAACGCCCGGAAAGCGCAGGCAGCGTTTTACAAAGGCTACCCGCAGGCCGGTGAGTTTTCGGATGCGTTTAAGAAATACGTCGAATCGTCGATCCGTTGGAATTACTGGCACCTGATCCTGGCCTATCCGATTCTGCGGGGCAATGCCCAGACGACGCAGACTAAACTGATGTCGTTGCCGGAGGTTATGCTTGACGGGTTCGACGAAGCCAAAGCCAATGATGCCGATGCCCTGCCTGCTGAGCCTTACCGGAATTTCCTGTTTTATTACGTGACCTATTTTAACTCACGGGCCCGTAATTTTCAGAAATATACGCAGGAAGATATCCACAAATCACTCGGTGATAAAGCAAACTACGCTAAACAACACCTGACCGGCGCACCATATCAGTATGCAATTAGCCGGCTGCTGCTTGAGAACTATGACAAGGTGGCTCCGTCGTCGGTGCGGGCGGTGTATAATATGCTGACTGCCACGCCGAATTCAGCCGCTTATGCCGAGGCCGTGAAGGCAAAAATCGGGGAGGTTATGAATAAGAAGGACGAACCGGTCGTTGCCGCTACAACGCCGAAGCAGCGGACTATTCCGCCGAATACGTTCTCGTACACGAATCTGAAAGGCGAAAAAGTAATTCTTGACGATTTCAAAGGCAAAGTAGTTTACGTCGATTTCTGGGCCAGCTGGTGCGGACCGTGCCGGGCAGAGTTCCCGTTCTCGAAACAACTGCATGAACGGCTGACCGATAAGCAGAAAGAGAAAATTGTGTTTCTCTACATCTCCATCGACGAGAAAGAGCCAACCTGGAAAAACGCCCTGAACGCACTGCAACTGATCGGTGAGCAAGGCTGGAACCCGGGCGCCGCCCAGTATTTCGGTATTCCGAGCATTCCGCGGTATATGCTGATTAACAAGAAAGGAGAGATTATCGACGGTAACGCCAAGCGCCCGAGCAGTGGCGACGCTGTTTTAGCAGATATGCTGAAACTGGCCGAGGAGTAAAATGAACTTCCGGGAACAGGGCCGCCTGGCGGCCCTGTTCCCGGAAGTTCAAAAAGTATATTAATTACGCCGCCCGCAGCTGCCACGAAAAGCGCGACACCCAGGCATCGGCCGTTCCCGTCAGGATCCGGAACGGGAGTGCAGACGTGCTGCTGCCTTCCGCCGGTGCTGAAAGTGCACGGAACATATAACCCACCGTCCGCGCGGCAAAGATGGGGACGTACGACTCAGGACGGGTCAGAATCTCTTTGTAAAACAGAATCCTGTATAAGTATAAGCGCGTTTCTTTCGGCAACTTCATCTGGTAATAATCACGCTGATTATGGCGGACGAGCTGATTATTGACGTAGCCCGGCCCCGCGTTGTAGGCAGCGGCTACCAGCGACCAGGAACCGAATTTATCATAGAGTTGCCGGATATACCGGCAGGCAGCATCGGTCGCCTTCTCCAGATTAAATCGTTCATCAACACGTTTCCCTACCTTCAGGCCAAGGTCCCGGGCAGTCCCGGGCATCAGCTGCCAGTAACCGGCGGCCCCAACCCTCGATACCGCGCGGCCATTCAGACTGCTCTCGGCCACCGGTACATACAGAAAATCATTCGGAATACCGTGGCGCTCCAGAATGGGTTCAATCAGCGGGAAAACCTTGTCTGACCGCTCACGGAGGCGTTCAAGGTCATTGTTACGGCGGCCGTAGGTAGTCATCACCTGTTTCCAGCGATCCAATACGCTGACTTGTTCAAACGGCACACATTCACCACAAAAGTTTACGTCTAACACCGGAAATTCGACTTCGCTGCGTTCGCGGGTCTCATTAAGTGTCTTTGTGACTTTACCGGCACTGGTTGCGTCAGCGAGAGCGGTTGACACATTGACAATTTTAGGGGCTACTGCCATGGCCGGCTTAACAGCGGCCATAAGCAAAGAGAATCCAACTTGCTTTAACAAAACTCTAGTAAATTGATAATATAAGTATAACGTTGTGAACGTCTGCATATTGCCCCTAACTTACAATAAGGCTGTCTGACCGGTAAGTATATAGGCAGATTACAAATCAGCGCCGGATCCTGCTCCTCCTGTACCAGTTTTAAATGGCAGATTTGTGTCACTCTGGCTTCTCAAAGCTCTATAAATGTACTGTTCCTGAAAATTATTGCACTTTTTTCTCAATAAGGTTTGGAAATTATATCGCAAGACATATACATTTGCCATTATGTTCTACATAATTATTGACAATCATTTTAAGTCTACAGTAACTATGAACGAATTTTATAGGATCAGTCTGGCAACTAAAATGCTTTTACAGAACCGGTCGTCTGTGATCAATCCGGCAAAGCGGGCAGTGTCAGCTATGTGTAGAAACAAGCAGCTACTGCTGTGCTTACTGGCAATGTATCTTTGGCCGGGTGCTGCGGTGAACCTCACGCTTGCCCAGAGCCGGCAGGTGACGGGTACAGTAGCAGATGCCGGCGGCGCTACGCTGCCCGGCGCGAGCGTGCTGATAAAAGGAACGACGACCGGCGTTGTTACCGATGAAAACGGACGCTACAACATACAGGCATCCGGCAGCGCAACATTGGTAGTCAGTTATATCGGTTATCTGAGTCAGGAAGTTGCCATTGATAACCGGACGACCATTGATGTCCGGCTTCAGGCTGATGCGGCGGCATTGGCTGAGGTGGTTGTGGTAGGCTACACCACACAATCAAAAGCGAAAGTGACGTCGGCCGTCTCTAAAATGAGCGCAACTGAACTGAAAAATACGCCGAATGCGAATCCGGTGCAGTCGCTTCAGGGCAAAATGGCGGGCGTATCGGTTCCGGTTACGACCGGACAGCCGGGCCTTGCATCGGCCAATATCATCATCCGGGGCGGAACAAAAAGTAACGTATACGGTACCGACGGTAATAATGCACTAGGGTCTAATGCTTCGGATGTTAACCCACTGATTGTCATAGACGGTGTGTTTCGGTCTCGCGCCGAATTCAACGACATTAACCCGAATGACATTGAGAGTGTGCAAGTGATGAAAGACGCTGCGTCCATCGCTATTTATGGAGCACGGGGTGCAAACGGGGTCATCGTGGTAAAAACGCGTACGGGCAAATTCAACGCCAAAACAAGTGTTAATGTCTCACACCGGACCACGTTTGAGCAACCCGGCCGGAGCTATAATTACCTGAATGCGGCGGATTATCTCAAACTAGCCAGAACCACGGCAAATACGACTTATGACCTCAGTGCCACCCAAAAAAATACGTTTTTAAACAATGGTGGTTTTTCGGCCGGTACGCGGCTTTACACCAATAAGGGCGACTACGGTAACGGGCTCTACACGACAGCACTCTACAATAACATTGTGGCGGTTGAGGGGCAGGCGTACGTTGATGCCCTGCTGGCAAAAGGCTACCAGACGATAGACGATCCGGTTAATCCGGGGACCAAACTCCTTTTTTACGACAACCGGTACCAGGATATGCTCTGGAAAACGGGTGTAACCCAGGACAATAACGTCAGTATCAGCGGCGGTGGCGATGTGGCTAATTATAACGTGTCGGCGGGATATACCTTGCAGGATGGTACGTTGGTGGGTACGCGGTATCAGCGCTACAACGCACTGGGAAACTTCGGTTTTAAACTGAGCAAAAACGTGACGCTTGACGCGATGGTCAATTATCAGAACGTTATTCCGAACAATGTCGAGGATAACTACCTGAATGCGACGATCCGGGGCATGCGGATTTCACCGCTGATCCGGACCTTCAAGGAAGATGGCAACCCACAGTCGGGCGAAAGCTATTCGGTCCGGAACTGGTTTCACACGCTGAAATACGATGAATACCGGGTCAATACCGAGCGGATTACGACGCGGGTTGGCCTGACCTACAACATCATACCGGGATTATCGTATCGCCCTTCAATGTCGTATGTGATGAGCGACTACCGGTTTATGTTTATGCGGAAAGGTGTTCCGGATACGGATTTCTCTAAACCGGCAACTGTCCGCGAGAAACGGGAAAACGTCGATTTCTACCGGCAGATGATGGTCGATCAGATTCTGCAATACGACCATACGTTTAACCGGCTGCACAACATTACGGCACTCGCCGGTTTTAACTACACCCGTAACTACAACAATACCATCACAATCGGCTCGCAGCGGGCAACCAACGACTATATTTTTACGATCAACGAACCGTCGATTACGTCGGTCAACGGGGTGCCGACTACCAACGTGACGGCCTTCGGGACCGGTATCGGGGTTACGAAATCGGCTTCGTTTTTTGGCCAGTTGCAGTACGACTATGATGCCCGGTATCTGCTGGCTGCGTCGATGCGGTATGACGGGTTCTCCAATTTCGCGCCCGGCAACAAGTATGCCACGTTCCCGTCGGTTTCGGGTGGCTGGAACATTCACCGCGAAAGCTTCTTTACAAACGTGAAGTCTGTCAGCAACCTGAAGCTGCGGGCCAGCTGGGGCGTTTCGGGGACGAGCGGGCTGAGTTATACCGACACCTATGGCGGCTACAACGCCAACCAGTATGCGCAGTCGCCTGGGATTTTGCGGGCCAATCTGGCGAACCCGAACCTGAAATGGGAAAAGACCGAAGTAACCGACATTGCGCTGGATCTGGGGCTTTTTAACAACCGCGTAAACCTGACGGTCGACTGGTACAACAAGCTGACCAAAGACCGGCTTGATTCGAAACCGCTGCCTGCCGAATCGCCGTTCAGCTCGATTGTGTTCAATAACGGGATTCTCCAAAACAAAGGGATTGAAATTGAATTGGGGGCTGAAGCGGTCAGAGTCCGTGACTTTTCATGGCGGATCAACGCTACGTTTGCGAAAAACAACCAGAAAATCCTGAAACTGCCCGACAACGGCCGGGCGAAAAACCGGCAGGGCGGGACCATTATTGCCGATCCGGTGACGGGCAAGGACATCGAAGTCGGTGGGTTTGCCGAGGGTGAACGGCCGTATGCGCTCTATGTGTTCCAGACCGACGGCGTGTTTGCTACCGAAGAGGCCGCTCAAAAATGGAATGCCCAATATACCGACCGCATGGTAACCACCAATGGGCTGACGGTTAAAAAGCACGCCGGTGATTACATTTTCCGCGACCTGAACGGTGACAATATCATCGACCAGAAAGATGTGGTTTTTATCGGTTACCGCACACCGACTATGCTGGGCGGTATTCAGAACACCTTGACCTGGAAAGGGATTTCGCTGCGGGTCAACGCCGATTACGCGCTGGGACACGTGATTTCGAACGGAGCCCTGGCGCGGGCGCTGGGTACCGGACGGGCCTTTAACGAAGGCGCACCGTCAGAAGCACTCGGCAGCAACATCTGGCAAAAAGAAGGCGATACCGGCAAGCGGTATGCCCGGTTCTCGCTGGGTGACGCCGATGTGGGGCAGAAAAACTACATCCGTGCTTCGTCGGTCGGGGTCAATAATTCATATGCTTCCGATGTATCTGCGCTGTTCGACAAAGGCGATTTTCTGGCGCTTCGTGAGCTGACCCTGGCCTATGACCTGCCAAAGCCAGCGGCGAAAAAGATCGGTGCCGCTAACATCAACGTCTTTGCGAGCATCTACAACCTGGGCTATCTGTCTGCCTATAAGGGCATGAATCCGGAAGTGTATACGGGCTACGATCCAGGCGGGTATCCACGCCCGCGCCAGATCTCACTGGGCGCTAACCTGCGGTTTTAAGTGACTCATCCTTATCAAGCTACGAAACAAGATGAACAAGAAACTATATCTGATCGGGATCGCGCTGGTGGTGATGCCGTTGCTACAAGGCTGCGATAAGCTGCTGGAGGTAAAACCCGACTCGTCGATTACCGAGCAGACCTACTTTACAAGCGAAGCTGATTTTGAGCCTTATCTGACTGGTATATACAGTGCCATGCGCAACTTTGCCAACTCCGATTTATACGGCTCGCAGCGCGGCGATGAATACGTGAACGGGATTAATGCCCGGCTAAATGCGGCGGTCTCACTGCACCAGCTGAGCCCGGTCAACGGCGCCGCCGACTGGCAGGCCTGGTATACCGCCATCGGAAACTGTAACCTGCTGCTCGACAAAATTCAGGGGTTTGAGTTTACGGGTAGTCCTAACACCAAAAAGCGTATTTTAGGCGAAACATACGCGCTGCGGGCTTATTTCTACTTTTCGCTTACCCGTATCTTCGGTAAAGTTCCGCTGATGCTACAGGCCGTAACCGACGATAATGTACCGCTGCTCGAACGGTCTCCGGAAACTGAGGTGATGAAGCAGATTCAGAGCGATATTGATGCCTCGGTTCAGAATTTTACGTCGATGACGAACTTCGCCAAAAACGCATTTCCGTCGACAAAATACCGGTTTAGTTACGCAGGTGTACAGGCTCTCAAAGCTGATTCGCGGATGTGGAGCGCCAAAGTGCTGGGCGGTGGTGCCACGGATTTTAACGCGGCCCTGTCGGCCATAACCGAAGTAGAAGCCAGTGGGGTATCACTCAATACGGATTTTAAAAATGTCATTGCCGTTCGGGGAGCCGCCAATCCGGAGCATATTCTGACCGCGTTTTTCCTGCGCGACGAAGGGGCAACCAATTTCGCGATTAACCTGATGGCACTCACCAGTACCATTACCGGCGTCATCAATGCCGACAGTATTGTCTCGGCGGTATCGCCGGCTTATGCGCAGTCGGGCTATCTGATGAGTCCGCGGGCAAGGGCATGGTTCTCCAACGGGGCTGATAAGCGGATTCCGTTTACGTTTGTGACGGAACGGCGGTCGACAGGGGCTGCAACGTCGGTCTGGGTAGTGAAACATCCGGGGACAAAATATACCGACGACCGCGTTCCGGACAACGATCTGCCGGTTTATCGTCTTGCGGATATGATTCTGCTGAAAGCCGAAGCCTATGCGGCGCTGGGCAATACGCAGAGTGCCGTCGCGGAGTTAAACAAAATCCGGAAGCGCGCCGGTACCGGTGATTACACCGGCGCGACGGATAAAACCACCCTCGAAACGGAGATTCTGACCGAGCGGGGGCGTGAGCTGTATGCGGAAAACAAGCGGTGGTATGATCTGGTGAGGTTCTACAAAGGAGGTACTATCGATATCTATAAATTTGTTCCTAACCTGGTTGGTAAGACCACGCCGCTCTACTGGCCGATCACGATTACCAATCTGGGTAAGAACGCAAAACTCGTACAAACCGAAGGCTATTAATTATGCAACATACACCCGTTAAAGGGCTTTTTGCAGCCCCTTTTACCCCTCTGCACCCTGATGGAAGCGTGAATCCGGACATGATCCCCGTCCTGGTCGAAAACCTCATTGCCGACGGCCTGACCGGTGCCTTTATCTGTGGCTCCAACGGCGAAGGCCCCAACCTGACCATCAGCGAACGGATGGCGGTAGCGGAGGCATTTGTGACCGCCGCTGCCGGGCGGTTACAGATATGGGTCCATGTCGGACATTCGAGCATTGCCGAATCCCGCGCACTGATGCAGCACGCCTACGAGATCGGGGCTGATGCGGCCTCGGCCGTGGCTGCCTTTTATTTCAAACCGTTATCGGTCGAAAACCTGGTCGATTGCATGGCGCAGATTGCGTCGGCGGCTCCCGGACTGCCCTTCTACTACTACCACATACCGATGCTGACGGGTGTGGGCATGGACATGCTCCGGTTTCTGGAACTGGCCGGCCAACAGATTCCGAATCTGCACGGGATCAAGTATACCGCAAACACTATCTGGGAATTTCAGGCCTGTCTCAACCATTTCGGCGACCGGTTTTCTATCCTGTACGGGTTCGACGAGATGCTGCTGCCGGCCTTAGGTGCCGGTGCGACGGCCGCCATCGGAAGTACCTATAACTTTGCCGCCCCGCTCTATCTGGAGGTAATCAGGAACTACGAAGCGGGACGGATGGATGCGGCGCGGAAGACAATGAATCTGCTGATCGATATGGTTCGGGCGTTTGTGAAATATCCGCCGATTCCGGCCCAGAAAGCTATTATGCACATGCTTGGCGTAGACGTAGGCGGGTGCCGCCTGCCGCTCGTTACCCTTTCACCGGCTGATTACGCAGCCCTGAAAAGTGAATTAGCGCAGACTGGCTTTTGGGAGGCGCTGAAAGCGGTTAAACCGACAACCTTGTCCGATGCAGTCACTGAGGCGTAAGGCTATTCTTTATCTCCTGTTTCTGATGGTTTCTGCTCCGATGGTTGCCCAGCATACGTTTTCGGTTAACAACCTGCCGCCGATTCCGGACGCCGACGGGTTTGCAGGTTCGCTGGCGGGCGTGTCGAACGGGGCGCTGCTGGTCGCCGGCGGGAGCAATTTCCCGAACGGCGGAAGGCCGTGGCGCGGTGATACCAAAAGGTGGTATGATCAGGTTTTTGTGCTGGAGTCGCCCGCCGGTCAGTGGAAAAAAGCGGGGAAACTGCCTGTTCCGCTGGGGTATTCCGTGACGGCTTCCTGGCAAGATGCCGTGGTCTGTGTGGGGGGCAGTAACGAAAAAGGCCACGTCGCCGATGCCTTTCTGATGCGCTGGAAACAGCAGCACCTTGCCTTTGAGTCATTGCCTGCCTTTCCGCACCCCATCGCAAATGCCTGCGGGGCGCTTATCGGAAATGTGCTCTATGTGGCCGGAGGGCTCGAAAAACCGGATTCGCCGCAGACGCTCCGGCAGTTCTACGCGCTGGATCTGGCAGCGGCCAACCGGGTCTGGCAAAAGCTGCCGGTCTGGGAGGGTCCGGGCCGGATGCTGAGCGTGGCTGCCGTGTCGGGTAACCGGTTCTATTTGTTTTCGGGCGCCGATCTGGTACCGGATAAAACTACCGGAACGGCGGGCCGCGTGTACCTCACCGACGCCTATGTTTTTGATACGACGATGAAGCAATGGACCCGCCTGCCCGATATGCCGCACCCGACGGTTGCTGCGGCAGGCCCGGCGCTGGTGAGGGAGGGCCGGATTATGATTTTCGGCGGCGATACCGGCGAATATGCCAGCCGGACCCCGACGCTGAAAGACACCCATCCCGGATTCAGTACCGATGTGCTGGCCTTGCCGCTGCCAGCCGGCCAATGGGCGGTCCTGCAACAATTTCCGGCCGACATCCGGTCCGACGCAGCCTCACATCCGAACGCAAGTACGTATCTGCCCGTTACGACGCCTCTGGTGCCGTGGCAGGGCGGTTATGTGATCCCGGGCGGGGAGGCTCGTCCGGGCACGCGTACACCACGGGTACTTTGGATCAGGTAAACCTCTAACCAGTAAAACGGATGAGTGAGCAGACAGAAAAAAGATACCGTTGGGTATTGGTGGGTTTACTTTGGGTAGTTGCCATGCTGAACTACCTGGACCGGCAAATGCTCTCAACCATGCGGGAGGGCATGCAACTGGACATTCATGAGCTGGAATCGGCCACTAACTTTGGCCGGCTCATGGCTGTTTTTCTCTGGATTTATGGCATTATGAGCCCGGTAGCCGGTATGGTTGCCGATAAATTCAGCCGGAAGTGGCTGATTTTGGGTAGCCTGTTTGTGTGGTCGCTGGTGACCTACGCCATGAGCCACGCGACAACTTTCAATGAGCTGTATGCGCTGCGGGCGCTGATGGGAGTCAGCGAGGCGTTATATATTCCGGCCAGTCTGGCCATGATCGCTGATTTTCATCCTTCAGCCACCCGGTCGCTCGCTATTGCCATTCACGTAACCGGTATCTACATCGGGCAGGCGCTTGGCGGCTTCGGGGCCACCATTGCACAGCAGTTTTCGTGGCAGTTTACGTTCAGCCTGTTTGGCTTTATTGGCATGAGCTATTCGGTTATCCTGCTGGTGTTTCTGAAAGACAAACCGCCGGCCATCGCTGACCGGCAGGCCGGTATGGCGAAGCCGTCTATCTTTAAAGGCTTATCGATCCTGTTGAAAAATCCGTTCTTCTGGGTCATTCTGCTCTACTTTACCTTACCGGGCATTCCGGGATGGGCGGTTAAAAACTGGTTGCCGACCCTGTTTTCCGAAAACCTGGGCATAGAAATGGCCAAAGCCGGGCCGATTGCGACGATTGCCATTTCGGTTTCGGCCCTGATCGGCGTGCTGTTCGGGGGCAGGCTATCCGACCGGTGGAGCCGGAAAAACCTGCGGGCACGCCTGTATACCGGTGCAATCGGGGTTTCGCTGACCATTCCGGCACTGTTGCTGGTAGGTTATGGCCAATCACTGGTGCAATCGGTGCTGGCAGCGGTCTGTTTTGGCTTCGGCTTTGGTATGTTCGATGCCAATAACATGCCGATTGTCTGTCAGTTTGTGTCGGCCAGATACCGCGCAACAGCCTATGGCCTGATGAACATGCTCAGTGTATTTGCCGGAGCACTGGCCACGACAGTGTTAGGTAAGTTTTCTGACAATAACAGATTAGGTGAGGCTTTTGCGATGCTGGTGGTGCTGGTCATCATCGCCGTTGCGCTACAGCTGGCTTTTCTGAAACCCCGCACGGATGATTTCACGGATAACTAAAATGGAACAGACTAATCAACTAAACAAACGTATGAATCCTCGTATTTGGCAAACATTCAGTTTTATAGCTGCTTTTTTGGCGAGCAGCACAGGCTTTGCGCAGGAAGGAAATGCCCTGTTCCGGGCGGGTGATAACGGCTACGCCTGTTTCCGCATACCTGCCATTATCAAAACCACCAAAGGAAGCCTGCTGGCGTTTGCCGAAGCCCGCCGGAATGGCTGCGGGGATGCCGGTGATATTGATATTGTGGTAAAACGCTCGTCGGACGGCGGTAAATCGTGGTCGGAGATGAGCATGGTCTGGGATGATGCCGGCAATACCTGCGGCAACCCCGCTCCGGTGGTCGATACAAAGACCGGCAACATCATTCTGGTAACGACCTGGAACCTAGGCGGCGACCATGAGAAACAGATCATCGAAGGCACCAGCAAAGACACCCGCCGTGTATTCGTTCTCTCGTCAGCAGACGATGGTGCCAGCTGGTCAACGGCCAGGGAGATCACCTCTGCGGTCAAACGTCCCGACTGGACCTGGTACGCCACCGGCCCC
Organism: Arsenicibacter sp.; assembly: GCA_965247375.1. Classification (GTDB taxonomy): domain Bacteria; phylum Bacteroidota; class Bacteroidia; order Cytophagales; family Spirosomataceae; genus Arsenicibacter. The sequence continues at coordinate 25,547 of CBDFHU010000065.1, read as the reverse complement.
TGCAACGGTATCCAGCTGGCGCACAAAAAATACAAAGGCCGGTTAGTGATTCCGTGCGACCATATTGAGGCAGGTACAAAGAAGTATTTCTCGCACAGCATCTTTTCTGACGACGGAGGCAAGACCTGGCAACTGGGCGGGACAACCCCAACCGACAAGGTAAACGAGTGCAGTATTGCCGAGCTACCCAAAGGCGTACTGATGCTGAACATGCGGAATTATACCAGTGTCCGTGTCCGTCAGGTGTCGACAAGCACTGATGGAGGGGAGTCATGGGCTGCTCTTCGTGGCGATACGGCGCTGATAGAGCCGGTGTGTCAGGGGAGTTTGCTGTGGTACAGCCACAAAAGCCGGAAGCCGTTCCTGGCGTTTTCTAATCCGGCTAACCAGAAAGCAAGGGTAAATATGACCGTCCGGCTTTCGTACGATCAGGGGAAAACCTGGCCTGTAAAACAGGTGGTTTACGCAGGCCCGTCGGCCTATTCCAACCTGGTTGTAACTCCCGGCGGTAATCTGGCTTGTCTTTACGAAGCCGGTCAGAAAAGCCCGTACGAAGGGATTTTCTTCAGGGAGTTAGCGGTTGAGGCGTTCAAAGAGCAGTGAGTCGATCATTGGTTTTACCTGCCCGCCTGTAGGCATATAGCGTTGCCTGTGCTGACAGCGGGCAGGTAATCCGGGAACCGCGTCAGGTGAGCAAAACCAGATGGGGTTCCAGATGCTTCAGCATACCGTTGGCAAAGTCAGCGGCTGTACCATGCTTCAATATATCAACCAGGTCCTGATGGGTAACCGACCCGACAGCATGGAACTGATGCTCGGTCTCATACTCAACGACATATTCAAAAACGGGCATGAGCATGGCCTGAAACCGTTTAATGGTTTCATTACCAGCCATTTCGTAGAGAGCAGAATGGAAGGCAATTTCGCATTCCACCTTTTCTTCGGTTGTTTGTACCAGCACTTCTCGCTGTACAATTTCTTCCAGCTTCTGAATCCCTTCGTCGGTTTTGCGGGCAAAGAGTAACGAGGCCTGACCAACTTCCAGCACCAACCGGAATTCGAAAATCTGTTTGCGGGTATCCATGCCCAGAATATGCGGATGCAGCATGCGTTCCATGCCGCTCAGGATATCGGGTTGGGCCAGGACCATACCACGCCGCTTTTTAGTCTCAACCATCCCCAGCATCCGCAGCCGGCTCAGGGCCTCCCGCACCACATTCCGGCTCACCCCCAGGGCCTCGGCCAGCTCAAGCTCTTTCGGAATGGGATCGCCTGGTTTAAACGCCTTATTGGTAATATATTCGCGCAGCCGCTCTTCTACCTGATCCGCCATTGTGGTCGACACAATGGGCAGTATATCTAACGGCGATTCAGTTTTTTCACTCATCGTATGGTTTACCTCCGCTTTTAAGACGTATTCGGCCTACTAAGGTAATAAAAATTTATATGTCATACATGTATACAAAATGTAACCTTTCGTTGCTGTACCGGAATTGCTGAATTTTACATTCATTTACGCTTTAGACTGATTCGTATATGCCCGTTAAAGTTGCCGTCGTTCAGGCGACGCCGGTCTTTTTTGACCGCGAAAAAACACTGCAGAAACTGGAAACACTCGTAGCGGAACAGGCTGCCCGGGGCGTACAGCTGGTGGTGTTTCCGGAGTCATTTATTCCCGGCTATCCGCGAGGGTTTATTTTTGGCTCGCATATCGGCCGGCGGACGGATGCCGGCCGCGAGTTGTACAAAACCTATTGGCAGCAAAGTGTAGAGGTCGGGGGCGAAGACCTTGCCCGGCTCGAACACCTTGCCTGTCAGTATGGTGTCTGGCTGGTTGTGGGGATCACCGAACGGGATGCCGTGAACGGGAGTCTGTACTGCACATCGGTATACCTGTCGCCGACAGAAGGTTTGCTGGGTAAACACCGGAAAATTAAGCCGACGGGCATCGAACGGCTGGTCTGGGCCGAGGGGGGGGGCGATGGGTTGCAGGCGTTTGATACGCCGGTGGGCAAACTGGGTGGCCTGATTTGCTGGGAAAATTATATGCCGCTGGCGCGAATGGCCATGTACCGGCAAGGGGTAAGTGTGTACATTGCCCCGACGGCCGATGCGCGCCCGACCTGGACCGCCACCATGCAGCACATTGCCTGCGAAGGCCGTTGCTACGTACTGGGGTGCAACCAGTTTTTCCGGATGGATGACTATCCGGAGGCTTACCGCGACGCAGTGGCCGATAGCGCGGAGCCGGTTAGTTGCCGGGGCGGCAGTGTGATTGTCTCGCCGCAGGGCGAAATCATCGCCGGACCGCTCTGGGATCAGGAAGGCGTACTGACCGCCGATATTGACCTGGATGAGGTGATTAAAAGCAAGCTTGACTTCGACGTGATCGGACACTACACCCGCGACGACCTGTTTCAGCTAACGATAACGACACCATCATGAAGCCTGTATCTATAGCAAATGCCCCGCATTACGTCTGGGGCGGTGATTGTGACGGCTGGCACCTGATGAGTCATCCGGCCGTGAGTGTTATTCAGGAGCGGGTACCGCCGGGGCGCGCCGAGGTCTGGCATTATCACGAACGGGCGATTCAGTTTTTCTACGCCCTTGACGGTGAACTGACCATCGAAACCGGCGGGCAGACTCACCGGCTCAGCGCCCGGCAGGGACTACAGGTCATGGCGGGGGAGGCTCATCAGGTCCGGAATGAGTCAGACCAGAACGTAACGTTTCTGGTGATTTCCGTACCGCCCAGCCACGGCGACCGGGTGCTGGTTGACCGGTAACCGCCATAAAAAAGCCCCGCCGGTTACACCGCGGGGCTTTTTTATGAGTTAGCAGCTTAATACTTCATATCGCCGCGATCCTTCTCAGCGGCCGTGCGGCCTTCGCTCATCCAGCGGGGCATCGGCGCGTCTTTCAGGTAATAATCAAAGAACTGGTACATCCGTACGCTCAGGTCCTTGGCGTTATGGCGTTGCACGAGGTTGTGATCTTCACCATTGTACACCAGCAGCCAGACTGGTTTATTTAACCGGCGCAGCGCTGAAAAGAACTCAATACCCTGATACCACGGAACGGCACCGTCGGCGTCGTTGTGGGTCATAAACAACGGCGTTTCCACGCGGTTGGCAAAGAACAGCGGTGAGTTTTCGATGTAATTCAGCGGCTTATCCCACAGCGTACCGCCAATCCGGCTCTGCGTTTTTTCGTACTGGAACATCCGGCTCATACCCGTTCCCCAGCGGATACCGCCGTAGGCACTGGTCATGTTCGCCACCGGTGCTCCGGCTCCCGCTGCCCGGAACAGGTTCGTCCGCGTAATCAGGTAAGCGGTCTGGTAACCACCCCAGCTCTGCCCCTGAATACCGATGCGGTCGCGGTTCACGAAACCTTTGTCGATCAGGCTCAGTACACCCGGCACAATACAGTCGTAGGCATTCGGGCCTGGCTGACCGGTCGTGTACACGATATCCGGCACAAAAACCAGGTAGCCGTTGGATACACAATAAGCGATGTTGATCGTCGAGCGGCTCGGCGACGGAGCCTTATAATCGTTCAGGGTTTCGCTGTTGCGTTCGTAGAAGTACACCAGCATCGGGTATTTTTTCTTCGGATCGAAGCCTTCCGGTTTGTAGAGCAGCCCTTCCAGCTTCACGCCGTTGGTACCCATCCAGTTTACCAGCTCCACACTACCCCAGCGGATGCTGTCCTGCTGCGGGTTTACTTTGGTCAGTTTCACCGGCGAGGCCAGTGTGGTATCGGTCTGGTACAGGTTAATCGGTTCCTGGAAGTTGCCTTTGTAATACGTGACAACCGGCGCGTTTTTGGCCTTCGACAAGCCGAAATACCGGTGGTTGCTCTGCGTCAGGATGCTGATGGCCCGTTCGTTATTCTTCGCCGGCGTGGCTTTCAGAATACCGGTATGCTTATCACTTTCCCAGATTCCGGTCAGGTAGAGCGATTCGGCGGCATTGATCGGTTCGTTATCGAAACGCTCTTCGCTTTCTTCCAGATCAGCGCGGCGCAGACGCACCTTATTCTGGCGGCCCCAGCCCATGGTCAGGTTCAGCGGCTTTTCGCGGCCGGTCGGGTCAATCTGCCAGATGTCGTAGCGGTCGTACAGCCAAAGGTATTTGTCGTTGGCTGTCCAGCCCGCAGCGCCGTAGCTGCCCGGCAGGTTAGGGGTATCGTGCTCTTCGTCGAAAAACTTGCTCGGCAGTCCTTTCGTCAGATCGATCAGTTTGCTGTCGGCAATCGAGTAGGCGCGCCACAGTGAATCCCGTTCGTCAAACCAGTAGGCATACTTGTTGCCCGGCGAAAGTTGTACTTCCGACGCCATCAGGTCGTTACTGATTTTCTTTTTGTCGCCGGTCTGCGTATCAATCAGGTACAGGTCGGTGTGCCCCGGATCCCATGAGCTGATTACCTGATACGGCAGGTCGCTGGAACCCAGCAGATAGCGCGGGTTTTTACTGTAGTCAGGGCGTACGTTCGGCACCTCGCGGCTGGCCAGCATCACTACATTGCCCGGACGGGCTGTTGCCGTGGCCGGTAAATTGGTGGTCAGGTCGCAGACCGTCAGGAAACCACGTTCTTTTTCTTCCCGCAACCGTTTCTGTTGCATAGGCTGCAAACGGCTGTCGGTCCAGCTCCAGATATCCATTTTCACTTTCTCATCATCCGGTGTCAGGGTATCCTTGATGGACTTCTGCGGGATGGGCGCCGTAGCAAAGTACAGGCGCTTACCGTCTTTTGAGAAGCGTGGTGTCGTAAATTCGTTGATCGACCAGCCTTTAGGCAGGGCTTTGGTGGTCGTGTCCGCAATCGTCCACACGGCCGGTGCTACGGTTGTCGTTTTGGCTTTTTTACCGCTGGCCACAGCTCCGGTAAGCGGCTGCATGTTTTTATAATACAGCGTAAAGGCTTTTACTTCGGCGTTGGCTGAGTCGGCTGAGGCGATCCACGCCAGATTAGTACCGGTGGTATCAATGGCCAGACCCTTATAAATTTTACGTTTCGAACTGGTGTCAATCGTTGCGATCTGCTGGTTGCGGGTATCGAACAGATACACGCCCGGTACCGGATTCTGGCCGGCTTTCAGGGAGTCAACGTGCGATTCGCGGCTGAAGAAAATCGACTTGCCGTTGTCAGAAGCGACTACACTGCTGACGTACCGGATCATCTGCTTCGAACCGTCGGCCATGTTGACAATAATCAGGTCATCGCCTTTCGGCTTTTTGGCGGCAGCGGCGCGGGCACCAGCCGACTGCGAGCGGGGAGCGGCGGTTTTCGGTGTCGGCGCCGTTGTGTCGGTCTCTGCTGTCAGATCGGTATCAGCGTCGGCGTCATTCCGGCGCCGTCCGGGCGTAGGGCGGGCCTCGGCGGTCACGCCAGTGCCACCGGCTTCTTTGCGTTCCTGCAAAAAGGCCAGCCAGTTGCCGCCGTTTTTGCCGATCACAAACGATTTAGCATTCGGGAAGCGGGTTACCTGACCGGTCGACAGGTTCAGTACCAGTAAACTGTCTTTCGGCATTTCGTCCGGCTTTTTCTTTTTCAGTTTCGCCTTGCGCGTGTCGCCGTAAGGGGCTTTTAGCTTGGCCACCAGAAACTTGCTGTCGGCGGTAAACTGAGCCTGATACCCGCGCGGGAATCTGAATTCCTGCGGTACATTAGCCGCGGTACTCCGATTGCTTTGCCGGACATAAAGTGTCCCGTCGCCTTCCTGAACATCGACCTGGTAGCTGATCCATTGGCCGTTGGCTGCAATCTTTTCGGAACGTGCGCTTTGCCAGCGATCATAGTCGGCATGCGTAAGCGGACGTTTGTTGATTTGTGCAAAAAGGGAAAGCGGAATACAGAATAAAATTGTGAGATGAAGTAAACGAATCATACAGAGCGTTCATAATGAACGGACAATTTACGAAATATTTATTTTACGATACATAATCTCACGTTCAGGTTACCTGTACTTTTTTGAGAATAGGACTTACGCAAAGCATATGGTGTATTCAACTGCCCTCTAAGAAAATCTGTGAGTAAGCCATGCTTGAGTTGATAGACCGTCGTCTGACATTGATAGGCGAACTCCCGAAGTGGTAACCAAACTACTTGAGCCGCTGCAATATGATTTCGCTGACTCCAATTCTGCCGACACTGGCATTTGACAATTCCTGTCACTTGTTTTTCTTCCCGGTGCAGTTGCCGCTTCGGCCTTTAGGTGTGAGGGCCGGTAAGAAACCAGGATTTGGTAGCTTGCCTTAGAAAGAAAAACAGAGCACTGAGGTACTCCCCATTGTTTGGATAGTAAAAGGGCATTTTATAATGAAATGCCTACTGCATGTCAGAGGCTTGGTTTTTATGTTTGGTTAGCCAAAGAATATTGCTTCTCCGCTCCATTTACGGGACTCGCTATCACATTTATTTGTTTTATCGTTTCCTATTATATTGACAGTAGTAAACAAATGATTTTATAAGAGCTACATTAAGTCGATCCATATACCGGTCAATACCCGTTTGAGCTTATTATAAGCCCAAACGGGTATTGACCGGATAAACGGGTAGGAAAGACATACGCTTCATTACCTGGTGGCTCGCTACTTAATATGCCGAATCACTACAGGCACACAAATTGGTGGAGGACAGCTACAGGTTGTCGGTGTCAGGATTACCGTCCTATCCTGAAAGCAGCCCGCCCGATTATATACCCGAATGGTATAGGCCTGAGCTACCCCAGAATCAACCAGGTTGGTTACCAATACCCCCCCGGCAGCAATCGGCTGGGCCGGGCCAGGCGCCAACAGGGGGTTGAAGGTATTTCCAATTGAGTACTGAACCGTATGCGATGGATCATAGTCACTCAGGATAAGTTGCCCATTTGCCTGTATCTGGTTGCCAACACAGGTAGCAGGCACAGCCCGAACCTGGAAGGATGGCAGGGTATCTTCTTCAAGAATAAACGGGCAACAGGAAAAATCAGGACATAACCCCGCCACATTATCCACTGCTAGCCGATAGCTACCAATGGCAGTTACACTAAGCGTATTGGTATTTTGCCCTATTAGCTCAACGTTATCTTTAAACCAGCGGTAGCTCGAACGACCCGTTGGAACGGTCAAGACGAATGCATATGGCTCATTGGCACAAACCCGGGTAGGTATCGAGGTACAGACACTAGCTGCCTGGCCAGGAATTGATGCGCTATTGTAGAGTATTCCTGAACTATCGGCCCTTGCCTGAAAGGATAAACTTAGGCTCTGGCCAGCACTGATCATGGCAATGGACCAGCTACTAACGGGCGAACCAGGTGTAAAGGTAGTGCCAATCGGCAAGGTCACCGAGTTAGGGATATAGACTAAACCAACAGTTGCCGAATCTCTGACAACGATATTTGTGGCCGGACCAGACCCTGAATTTACTACCACAATGGTGTATCTGAGTATAGCTCCTTTTTGCGCATTTGCGTTATCAACGAATTTAGCTAGGGAGAGCCCCGGTGTTAATTGATAATAACCTACCCCAAAGCCATTGTTGATTTCACCGGCACTCAAGGTGACAGGCCCTCGCACGCCATTTACGGCAGGGGTCGTAATGGAATAACCCGCCGGTGTAGAGTAGCTAACCGAATACGGTACGCCAGGGGTTAAGCCGCTAAAGCTGTAGATGCCCGATGCATTGGTTGTCAGACTGCCAATCGGCGAACTGGCACTATTCAGAAGCGTTACCACAATGCCCGGCAGGGGTGTATCGCCCCCATTCTGAACCCCGTCCTGGTTTGAATCCGTGAAAATAACCCCGCCTAAGGTGGCGGTTATAGCGGTTAATGGGGTGAAACCCGCCCCGAAGCCCGTATTTGCTTCACCGGCACTCAAGGTGACAGGCCCTCGCACGCCATTTACGGCAGGGGTCGTAATGGAATAACCCGCCGGTGTAGAGTAGCTAACCGAATACGGTACGCCAGGGGTTAAGCCGCTAAAGCTGTAGATGCCCGATGCATTAGTTGTCAGACTGCCAATCGGCGAATTAGCACTATTCAGAAGCGTTACCACAATGCCCGGCAGGGGTGTATCGCCCCCATTCTGAACCCCATCCTGGTTTGAATCCTTGAAAATAACCCCGCCCAGACTGGCTGGATCTGGTGTTACCGTGCACGAAGCAGGTGCCTGATAAGACGTAGAGACAGTACTATAGCCGGGACCATTGACCGTTACAGAATGATTGACCGCTCCTGAGACTAATGCCGATAGACTGAAATTGGCCGTAGTTTGGCCAGCTGAGACCGACACAACGGCTGAATTGGCTCCATCAAGTATTGTCAATGAACTGGCCACTGCTGCGGTGAGTGTAACGGTACCGGTAAGTATATACGTATTGGTGGCCGTTTGGCAGGCACCCGCTGTAACACTCAGAGACAAGGCGGGGCTTATCGTTGTCACGCGGTTATTACTCAACGAAATCGCACCTGCAATTGACAGAGCCCTTCCCTCCAGTGATGCGGCATCCAGTAACCTAATGGCACCATTGGCCAATATTGTGCCTCTAAAAAAAGCACTAACCCCAACATCGACAGCACCATTGACCTGAAAAAACACATTCTCAAGCGATGCGCCATTGATCAGACTAATACTTGATCCGGTTGCGGTAGTTAAGGCGCCGTTAAGTTTAATGATATATGTACCAGCACCATCCAGAACAAGCACGTTATTTAAGGTCGACGCAGCCGATGGCAAATTCTGGCAGTATACGCCAGGAACAAGCGTTTGGCCATTGCCCAATAGATGCCCAATCGTCCCGCTGCAAGGAGCAGTGGTTAAGGCATTGTAAGCAGCAATGACATCGGTAGCCGCCTGATCAGCCTGAGTAGTACCGGGTAGTCTTGTTTGTCCAACTACTGTACCCGGCGGAAAACCCGTAAAGGCCCCAATATTCGTACCAATGTCGCCAATAACCACACTGGCTCCAACATTAGTCAACGCGCCATTGGCCGTAAATACCGCAAAACTTGATGCCGTTCCCAGGTTGGGGGCCTGCCCAAATCCCGGGAACGGCGTACTAATTAGGGCACTGATGGCTATAAAAAAAACGGGTACTATTTTTTTCATTTTCTTAGAACTTAAAGGTGGCAGACTATAGTACATTGATTTTTGAGCGCTTTCTCTGAGCAAATTTTAAGCCATTGTTCGGGTAAGCTTACCTGGTTTGGTCCAGTCAATTTCAGCAATAAGCTAGTCATTGCTTTTTCGGGTCATGTGTTAAACCAGACAGTTAGTAAGCCAGGCAAAAGCCGTTAAGCTGCTTCCTGAACCCTAAACATGACCAAATCAGATAAAAAAATGTTGACAAGTCGGATTAACCGATGATAATGGGAATTCAGCAGGCGTGTTTATGGCCTGTGTAATAGAAAGACATAAGAAGATTACTATTTTTATCAATAGAAATCTTGATGCTTATAGAGAAGTTTTATACTCGATCAGGGTACCTTCATGTGAAGCTGCGCTGATTAAGAAGGTTTTTTATTTACTATTGATCCTTTTTTTAAAATCAGGTCCGGCTAGCAAACAGTTACATCTTTGTGTAACCACAATCATGCCAACATGCCATTTTCGCCTAAATAAATCTCTACAAACAAAAAATATATTTACATAATTAGGACTTACGCAAAGCATATGGTTGGTGTATGCAACTGCCCTCTAAGACAATCTGTGAGCAAGCCATGCTTGAGTTGATAGACCGTCGTCTGACATTGATAGGCTAACTCCCGAAGTGGTAACCAAACTACTCTCCCAAAGCAAACGGGGGTAAGTTTCTCTTGGGCCAGGTAACGGGTAACATCATCGTGGGAGAGGGCAGCCACATGATCAGCCAAGTTCGTGCAGGTATAGTTGACCTGACTGGAAAGCAGATATTGACAATAAAGTTGGCTCGTAGTTCTCACACCAAATGTTACTCAATTTTCCCCGATTTGCGTAAGTCCCAGAGAAATCAGGATTTTAAACCGAACAGAAAGCGGGTTAGCCGGAACGGACGGATGATAAACCAATACAGCCCTGTGCATACCAGCAGCGTGGCCAGGCTGGTAAACAAAAAGCCACCATACACGCCGAAGTTCTGCTTCAGCACCCAATAGCCAATGATGACAATGACTGTCTGGTGCAGGATGTAAAACGGATAAACGGCTTCGTTGAGGTAGGGTAGCAACCGGTGGTTGCGGTTGATATACCGGTAACTGTACCCGACAGACATGAGCACTGAGGCCCACATCAGCATCAGGTTATTAAAAAAGTAGGTAACATCAAGCGGTAATTCAGTATCAATCCGGTCGAAGCCGAAGATGGGCGGCATGGCGTACATAACGGCGGTAAACAGAAGGGTCGCTGCCAGAAAAATCCGGCGCTGACCGGCGAGCTGCTGCCAGAAAACCGGCCGGCTTACGAGTATATAGCCCAGCCAGAACAGGAGCAGGTTTTCAACAAAATAGGCCCAGTCGTTAAGCAGCGCATGGGTTTCCTCGGGATAGAAGGGACGGGTCATCAGCTGGCTGATAAAGATAACCAGGCCCAGCCAGAGCGCACCGCCTTTACGCGCCGTCAGCCGTTCAAGACGATCGACAAGCCGCTGACCGCTGGCCGACTTAAGGAACATAAAAACCGGAATGCTGATCAGGGAGTACAGAAACAGGTAGCAGATGAACCAGAGGTGATGCCAGCTGAAGGCGCCGCCGGTACCCCCGTCATGATACGGCTGAAAACCGAATACGTTAGGATAAAACTCTGCATAGGAGCCCGCAAACCGTCCCCGGAACAGCCATTCCAGATAAATCTGTGGCGGTACAATCACAAACATGCCGAACACAAGCGGCACAAACAGGCGTTTGAACCGTTCGGAGGCATAGGCGCCATAACTGCGTTTTCTCAGCGCAAAAAATGTACCGGCCCCGGAGATGAAAAAGAGTAACGGCATCCGCCAGCGATGCAGCCACCGCATGACGGTTTCAAAAACGACGCTGGTTTCCTTGCTCTGAATGTGCCAGCCCCAGCTGACATACATCATGCCGGTATGGTAAAAAAGCAAGACAAGGATGGCAAATACACGGAGCCGGTCGAGGTCGTACCGGCGGGTGGCCAGTGGTTGTGCGTTTGTTGTTGTCGTTGAGCTGACAGTAGGGTCGGGCATCATAGCGTTTGTTGTTAAATCGGTTTGATGCCCCAAAATTGGCCGCCAGGAGGCGCTGAACCGCTATTTTCCGGGAAGCAAGAACTTCGTCCCGATTGGTACGAACCCCGGAAAGGAGGTGTCAGGAGTCCTGCGTGGCCTGCGAGGCGCGGTACTGAGCGGGTGTTTGCCCGGCCAGCCGCTTAAACGCCGTATGGAACGCCGATGTCGAGTTATAACCGACGCGTTCGGCAATTTCGTCTATTTTGAGGTGACTGTTGGCGGGGTCCTGCAAAAGCCGCTGTGCTGCCTGTACGCGGTATTGGGCCAGCATATCAAAAAAGCTCTGCTGAAGCCGGTTGTTGAGTACCTGCGACAGGTGGTGGGGGGAGGTATTGAGCCGTTGGGCCAGTTTCGGCAGGGTCAGGTCGCTGTCCAGATACGGTTGCTCGGCGATCAGCAACTGGTTTAGCCGGTTGAGAAGTGTATCTTCAATCTCTTCCGATAAAGCCGACTTTTCGTATTTTTTCTTCGGTTCCTCCGGTAGATCCCCGGGGTGAACGGGCACAGACAGTGTTTCGGGCCGGAAAAAGCTGGAACCGCTCATGACCATAATCGTCGTCAGGTAAATCGTTACGGTAATGTAGCAGGCCAGCATATAGTCGCCGAGATCGTGGTGATAATTCGGTTTGACGATCAGGATGAGAATGGGTAGCATACTGATGCCAATTGTCAGGTTGCGGATACGGGCCAGATAAGGCGGCTGGCTGCTGAAAAAACCTGCGCCTTGCTTGCGGAAGGTTTGTCCGATAATAATAAACGACCAGGTCACATAGATTAACAGACTCACTAAAGTCATTTCGGTAACGAACGGCCGTAGACCGGTAAAGTCTTCCGGTAAATAGTGGGGACTGGGGTCAATAAAGGGGAGCTCAGGATGGTGGGAGTCAATGTAGGAATTGTATTTAAAACGAACCGGCTGGTAAAGCCAGGTGACGGCGTTGATGGTCCAGATCCCGAAGGGAATCAAATGCAGCCACCAGCGTTTGGGCAGGGTCAGTTGTATGCGGGTATAGACAAAAAAGAAAAACAAAGGTCCCGGCAGAAAGTTGGCAGGCTCCGAAAAGTCCACAATCTCCAGCATCCTGAACATGTAGTTGGTGTAATTCAGAAAGATTTCGGTAGTCATGCTGCTGACTGACAGCATCATCCAGCCGAGGCAGCGGTTACCGATGTCCAGGCGGCGGCTCCCTGTCAGAAAGAAAATACCGAGTAAAACTCCCTGAACAATTCCGAGCAGAATGATCAGCGCAAAAACATCAAAATGGACCGGCTGCGATGGCATCATGTCAGAAAAGTAAACAAAAATGGCCAGTTCGTAAACCGGCCACTTTGTATTACCACTATAATGTATGAAAATTAACTTACTCGATCTTAAGCTCAAATGGCATCCGCGTTTGAATACCCTGCATGGTTTTCAGTTTTTTCAGGTAAGCCACGTAAGGGGCTAACTCACCGAGCTGCGCCCGGAGTTTTGTCTCCTCATCATCGCTGAATGAGCTGAACAGTTGTTCGAAAAAGTCTTTTTTGCGCGGCATATACTTAACGCGGTAATCACCGTCATCCAGTTTTGCTGATTTGGCCGCTAGTTTAACGGCATCATCCAGACCGCCGAGCTGGTCGACCAGACCATTGGCTTTGGCCTGAATACCGGTCCAGACGCGGCCGGAGGCGATTTTCCGCACGCTGTCTACCGGCAGTTTACGGCCTTCGGCGACTTTACCGGTAAAGGCGGCATAGATGCGTTCCGTGCTTTGCTGCATGGTTTTCTTCTGGAACGGCGACATTTCGTGGGTTACCGCCGGAAAATCGGAGTTAGCGTTGGTGTTGACGCGGTCGTAGGTAATACCGAGTTTGTCCTTAAAGAATGTTTCAGTATTAAACAGCAGGGAGAACACACCGATTGACCCGGTGATGGTGTTTGGTTCTGCCACGATTTTATCGCAGCCCATGGCCATGTAATACCCACCCGAAGCCGCATAATCAGACATCGACGCGATCACCGGTTTTACTTTTTTCGTCAGCTGGATTTCCCGCCACATCACATCCGAAGCGAGAGCGCTGCCGCCCGGGGAGTTAATCCGGATTACAACGGCTTTTACCTTATCATCAAGACGGGCTTTGCGGAGTTCGGCGTTGAAGCTTTCCGAACCGATATTTTTGTCTTCGGCTTTACCGCTGACGATGTCGCCCGAGGCGACAATGACCGCAATCCGCTGGTTGATATCACCTTCTTTTACGTGTTTTTCGGCTTTGCTGTACTTGCTGAGCGTAACATAGCCGATTTTCTTTTTCTCATCAATGCCTAACTGCTTCCGGATATCCGTCTCAACCTGATCATGGTACGCCACGTCGGTAATCATTTTTGCTTTAAGGGCATCCGTTGGCGTCTCCACTTTGAGGCTGTCGGCCAGATTTTTCAGCGTCGCTACGGTCAAACCACGGCTTGCGGCCACATTCCCGACAAAATGGTTATTTACCGAGTTCAGGAATGAGGAGACCTGTAAGCGGTTCGGCGCACTCATTTTATCGAGGATAAACGGTTCGACCGCGCTTTTAAACTCACCGACACGGAAGATTTCCGGCTTGATACCGAGTTTATCGAAAGTACCTTTGAAGAAGGTCAGTTCGGCATTCAGGCCGTTCCATTCGATACCGCCGGCCGGATTTACGTAAATTTTGTCGGCAACCGAAGCCAGGTAATAGCCTTTCTCGGTCATGACTTCTCCGTAGGCATAGACGAATTTCTTCGATTTTTTAAAATCAATCAGGGCATTCCGGATTTCTTCGAGCGATGCCCAGCCACCCTGCGGATATTCAGACTGCAAATAGATGCCTTTAATATTCGGATCGGCCTTCGCGTTTTTCAGCGCATCTTTCAGATCAATGACCCCAATCACATCTGCCTCGGCATTGAACGGGCCAACGCCGCTGAACGGGTTGTCAACGCCCTGTTCTTCAATGTTACCGTTGAGGTTTAATTTCAGTACCGAATTGCCGGCTACCTCTGTTTGCTTGTCCGCTGACGAGGAGAAGGCGGCACTGATACCAATCAGGAGCAGGAACCCGACAAATGAAAAAAGGAAAAGGCCGACGATGGTCGCCAGCACATATTTCAGAAACTGTCGCATGTATGATTTAAAACACTAAAAAGTTAGTCTTAAGCAATAACAAAAATAAAACGTAAAAAGGCACAGTATACTGAGAAAAGTGTTAAGTGTTTGCTTTAAAGGATAAGTGGTTAAATAAGGAAACCAGTAATTTTTACGTTAGGGCTGAACAGAGTGTTGCAGAACACTGTTGCAAAAAGAGTAACAAAATAAGCGTTAGTCATAATCAGTACCGGATGCGTCATTGGGTTTGGATCATATGCATAAGTCTGGGCAGTTTGAAGACTGCCTATGCACAGGTTCCGAGTGTGGAAATTCAGACACCCCGCCGGAAAGGGGTAGACAGTCTGCGCGCATCCGGCAAAGTGCGTCCCCGCTTTGTGCTTAGCCTCGACACACGCAATTCATTCATCGCCGATAAACCAGTAAATATCTGGGGCGGAAATCTGGGGTTTGCCTATGGAAAACGGCACCGGATTACGTTCGGGTGTTATTTTCTGCAACCGGAGTCGTACCGGCAACTATTGGAAAAATCCAGACTCACGGCTATTATCGGTAAACAGCCGCAGTATACCGGCAATCAGATTTATTTCGGGAGTTTCATGTATCAATATAATATCGTGAACAACCGGCACTGGCTGGTCGCGGTTCCGAGCGAAATCGGCGGGGGCGTATCCAATATTTTCCGCAAGAAAGTGCAGACCGGTGAGCGGACCGGTGGCTTGGGGAGAGACATTTTTCTGCCTGTTCAACTCGGTCTGTACGTTGAGTGGCGGGCAACCCGTTACATTGGTCTGAGTGGCCAGTTTGGTTACCGCTACACCCTCGTACAAACCGATATTAAGCAGAATTATGATGGTACGTACTATTCATACGGAACGACCATCTACCCGGAAGTCTTTCGCTGGGTTCGCGACAAAGTGTTTAAGCGTAGAGAACCGCGTAATCTTCCATCGACATCCGGATGACCTCCTGCGCTTCTTCGCGTCCATATACATTAGCGATCTGTGTCATTGACTTCTCGCCCGGCAGGTTTTTATACGTCAGGAAGTAGTGCTGAAGGCGTTTCAGAACGGCTTCGGGCATGTCGCTCAGTTCGCGGTACTGGCCATACATGGCATCACCTTTCAATACGGCAATGATTTTATCGTCGGCTTCGCCTTTGTCGATCATCCGGAAACCGCCGATCGGAATCGCCTGGAGCATGATGTTGCCGTGGGTAATTTCGCGTTCAGTCAGTACACATATATCAATCGGGTCACCGTCGCCTTTTTCTACGGTAAAACCGGCTTGTTCACTGGCAAATTTGGCAATATTATCACCACAATACGTCTGAGGAATGAAACCGTACAGGGCAGGAATAATGTTTGAAAACTGTTGCGGACGGTCAATTTTCAGATAACCGGTTGTTTTATCGATTTCGTACTTAACCGTGTCTGTGGGAACGATTTCAATAAATGCTGTTACGAGGGCGGGAGCCTGGTCTCCGATAGGGATTCCATGCCACGGATGTGCTTTAAATGAATGTTTCATACTGTAAAATAAGCGAACAGTCGCCGGACAGTAAAATGAAAATGTTTAAATTATAGGAGTAATTCGTTTTTTAATCAATATCGCAGGATATACCTATCGTGTGAACGGAGTATATACGAGATATAACAATTTCCGGGCAAAAAATGTCTTAGCGGAAAAAATGGTTTTTTTGTACTTTTAAGAGAATTTCACGCTTTACTACTCTATGAACCTGTACTTTTACCGTAAATCGCGGTTGACCACTGTTTTATTAATCAGTGCAGTAGGCTTGCTTACTGCCTTTACCTTCACCGGCCCTGCCGACCGCCGGGCGTCTCTTGAAAAAGTTTTCGGCAAAATTAACGAAGAGGTGCTGAAAAACGGGAAGGCTTACACAACCCTGGCCGATGCGTCGCAGCAGATCGGCCACCGGCTGACGGGAAGCCCCAACGGAACCAAAGCGGAGACGTATGCTTATGATTTGCTCCGGTCGTATGGTTTTAAAGACGTCCGGTATGAACCGTTTGAGGTCGAATCGTGGATGCGGGATACGGTCACACTGAGCGTAGTGCCCAACAAAAGCGACAATTTCCGTGATCTGAAGGTGGTTTCTCTGGCCCATTCGCCGGTATCAGCCCACGTGCGCGGCGAGATCATCGACGTCGGCAACGGGCTGGAGGGCGACTTTGCGGCTGTCAAAGACAAAATCAAAGGCAAAATAGCCCTGGTAAACATTGGTCTTGCCGGTCCGAAAGGCGCGCGGAATCTGCACCGCTCCGAAAAAACAGCCCTTGCCATTCAGCACGGTGCCGTCGGTGTAATCATGGTGAATCTGGTGCCAGGCGATGTGCTGCTGACCGGTACGGCCTCGGTAACCGGAAAGCTGATTCCGGTTCCGGCGGTTTGTATTTCGTACGAAAGCGGTGTCGCGCTCCGGAAATGGATCGAAGAAGAAAAGGAAGATAAGCTCCATGCGGTCATCGACATGACCAATAAGAGCCGGAAAATCCGTGCCCGTAACGTGGTTGCCACCCTGACCGGCAGCGATTATCCAAACGAAAAAATCATCATCGGCGGTCACCTCGATTCGTGGGATCTGGCCACGGGCGCCATCGACAATGGCATTGGTTCGTTCTCGGTACTGGACATTGCCCGGACATTCAAGGCGCTGAAACTGAAACCTAAGCGGACAATTGAGTTTGTCATGTTTATGGGTGAAGAACAAGGACTGCTGGGGTCCAAGGCAATGGCCGCAGCGTTGAAAAACAGCGGTCAGATGGACAAGGTCCGGTACATGATGAACCTCGACATGACAAATAACCCCGGCGGGATTAATGCCTTTGGCCGTGAGGAAATGGTAGCCTTCTTTAAATCAATCGGTGAGGTTATTCAGAAGGTTGACCCGGTATTTGCTAATACATCGGCGAATCAGGCGGGGTTACACTCTGATCATCAGCCGTTTATGATTGAAGGCGTTCCGGTAGTGGGTATGAGCGGCAGCCTGACCAAAGAGGTACTGGACTGCTATCACGCCAACTGTGACCGTATTAATCTGGTTAACAAAGACCACATGACCAATACGGTCCGGTATACGTCTATGGTACTCTATGGCCTGGCTGACGCCGATGAGATTCCAACCAAACGGCTCGATGATACCAAAACCCGCGACTACCTGATTGCGCAGGGGCTGCGGACACCGCTGCAAATCGCCAATGAATGGCGGTGGAAGGAGTAGGACTCCGGATGCTGGATTGTTTTAGTAGTGATGGCACGACTCCAGGGCGTGCCATCACGAACATTAATACATTTTAAAAAGGCGCTCGATGGAGCGCCTTTCTGGTCATATAGGGGTTCAGGTGTTTAATAAAGGCATCAGATGATGAATCTGATGTATCTCAGGGCGTAAGGGGCTCAACAATTAGTAACTTGTATGTTTGCAAAAACCTTTGGGGCGGCCGTTTACGGCGTTAACGCGACAATTATTACGGTGGAGGTTTCGGCGGGGCAGGGCCTTCATTTCTTTATGGTGGGTTTGCCCGACAGTGCGGTAAAAGAAAGCGAGCAGCGGGTAGAAGCCTCGCTGAAATACACCGGCTACCGGATGCCAAGGCAGAAAGTGGTAGTCAATTTGGCACCGGCCGACATTCGCAAGGAAGGTTCCGCCTATGACCTGCCGATTGCGCTGGGCGTGCTGGAAGCTTCCGAACAAACTACGTTTCAGCGAAATCTGAGTGAATACGTCATTATGGGTGAACTTTCTCTCGACGGGCAGCTGCGTCCGATCAAAGGCGTACTGCCGATTGCGATTGAAGCCCGTAAGCAAAAGTTTAAAGGCTTTGTACTGCCGGTCGAAAATGCCGGTGAGGCGGCTATTGTCAATAACCTCGACGTAATTCCGGTGCGTACCATTCAGGATGCCGTCGCGTTTTTCGAAGGTAAACAGGACATTGAACCGCTCGTGGTCGATACACGCGATCTGTTCTTCAATAGTCAGAATGACTATGAGGCGGATTTTTCGCACGTACAGGGACAGGAGAACATCAAGCGGGCGATGGAGATTGCCGCTGCCGGCGGGCATAACGTGATCATGATCGGGCCGCCGGGTGCCGGCAAAACCATGCTGGCCAAACGACTGCCTTCCATCCTTCCGCCGCTGACGCTGGCAGAAGCGCTGGAAACAACCAAGATTCATTCGGTAGCCGGAAAGCTGGGAAAACAGGCGCAATTGCTGTCAAAGCGGCCTTACCGCAGTCCGCACCATACCATTTCGGATGCGGCGCTGGTAGGTGGCGGCAGCTTCCCGCAGCCCGGCGAAATCTCACTGGCCCATAACGGTGTTCTGTTTCTGGACGAATTACCGGAGTTTAAGCGCTCCGCGCTCGAAGTGATGCGGCAGCCGCTGGAGGAGCGTAAGGTCAGTATTTCGCGGGCTAAGTGGGCGGTTGAGTTTCCGGCTAATTTCATGCTGATTGCCAGTATGAACCCGTGCCCGTGCGGCTATTACAATCACCCTGAAAAAGAATGCGTGTGTGGACCGGGTGTGGTACAGCGCTATCTGAATAAAGTCAGCGGCCCGTTGCTCGACCGTATTGACCTGCACGTAGAGGTAACGCCGGTTTCGTTCGACCAGATGACCGCGAACCGGCCGGCTGAAAGCTCGGAAACCATTCGGGAGCGGGTTATAAAAGCGCGCGAAATTCAGACGAAGCGGTTTACGGATAAAGAGGGTATCTATTCGAACGCCATGATGCCGTCGCAGATGGTAAAGGAGGTATGTGAGATCAATCAGGCCGGGAAAATACTGCTGAAAACGGCGATGGAGCGGCTGGGTCTGTCGGCCCGTGCTTACGACCGCATTCTGAAGGTCGCCCGCACCATCGCCGACCTGGCCGGGACGGAGGAAATCCGGATTGAGCATCTGGCCGAAGCGATTCAATACCGGAGTCTGGACCGCGAAAACTGGGCGGGATAGTGTAAAACGGAATGCCATTCCGTTCTACAGAAAGATCATAGAAACATTTTCTGCCGGAATGCGCTTACGACCTGTAGACATTCCTCTGAAGAACCGCATGCAACTAAGTATTACGCCCGACAACCCGCTCGAATGGCTGGCTCTGAAAATTAATATGGTGCCGTGGCCCTTGCTGCACGCCCAGATTATGCCTGTGATCAGCAAGGCCGTGCTTGAGGCAGCTGACAGGGGCGTTTTTGAGGCTGTCAATCAGGGACATCAGACTATTGAGGCCATTGCGGCGACCTGCGGACTGCAACCCAAACCAACCCGCGAGCTGATGGGACTGCTGACGGCGCTGGGGTATTTTACGTTCCGGCAGGAGGTATTTACCATTACCGATTCGGCGCAGCGCTGGGTGCTGAAAGACAGTCCGGAGTCGGTGGTTGGAATGATGCTGTACAACAATCGTGTGGTGTGGCCCTGGCTTGAGCAGTTGGGTAATTACCTGCAAACCGGAGAAGGAATTGACTATCATAGCAAACTTAATACAGAGGAGTGGGGCTACTACCAGCATGCCATGAGTTCGGCCACGGGAACGGAAGCCAAAGAGTTTGGCCGGCGCGCACCGGTACCTAAAACCGCCACCCGCATGCTGGACATCGGCGGAGCACACGGACAACATGCCGTGGCCTTATGTAAACGGTTACCGGCCCTTACCGCTACCATTCTTGATCTTCCCGAAGCGATTGCGCAGGCGGCTTCCTATCTGGCAAAATCTGAAATGGGCGACCGTGTGCAGCATCAGGCCGGCAATGCATTAACCGATGATTTCGGACAGGAACAGTACGACATTGTGCTGATGTCGAGTCTGGCCCATCATTTTACGCCGGAGCAGAATCAGACCGTGGCGCAACGAGTGGCGACCGCACTCAAGCCCGGGGGGGTATACATCATCAATGAGTTTATACGGCCGGACACGGGTGCCAAACCGGAGCTCGTCGGCAGCAGCACCGATCTGTTTTACGGGCTCACGAGTGCCGCCGGCAATTATAGCCTGGCTGAAATAAAGACCTGGCATCGAGCCGCGGGTCTAAAGCACCATCGGGAGGTCTGGTACCGGACCATACCCGGACGAGCCATGATTGTGGGCAGGAAACCGTAGATTTAGATTTTTTAACAACGGATTTGTACGAACTTTGCAAAAAAGTTGTTCTAAAATTAGCGGCACCGTTAACGCGCGCGAACCCGATCGTGAAGAATTGCCTTGTAGTAATACCGACCTATAACGAGATAGAAAATATTGAAGCCATTATCCGGAAAGTATTCAGCCTTTCGGAGCCATTTGACGTGCTGATTGTCGACGACGGGTCGCCGGACGGTACGGCTCAGGTGGTGCGCCGGCTTCAGGCTGAGTTTTCCAATCGTCTGCACTTGCTGGAACGGAAAGGCAAGCTTGGGTTGGGAACGGCCTATCTGGACGGCTTTCGGTGGGCAATGCCGTATGGCTACGAATACTTTTTTGAAATGGACGCCGATTTTTCGCATAACCCGGAAGATCTGGTGCGCTTATATTATACCTGCCGCGATCAGGAGGCCGATGTAGCCGTCGGGTCACGGTATATCAAGGGCGTCAACGTGGTAAACTGGCCAATGGGTCGGGTGTTGATGTCGTACTTTGCCGGGGTGTATGTGCGGTTTATTACCGGCCTGTCGGTCATGGACCCGACGGCTGGTTTTGTGTGTTACCGCCGGCGGGTACTGGAGGTTTTATTGCAGGACCGGATTCACTTCGTCGGGTATGCCTTCCAGATCGAAATGAAATTCACCTGCTGGAAATACGGCTTCCAGATCGTTGAGGTGCCGATTATTTTCACCGACCGGACCAAAGGCGTATCAAAGATGTCGACCCGGATTTTCAAAGAGGCTGTTTTCGGGGTTGTACAGATGAAAATCAGCAGCTTTTTCCGGCACTATATCCGGCCTAAATCGCAGGAGCCCTATCCGAAAGTGGTCGAGGCGTCTGCTGAGGCGGAGTGACCTAACGAACTCCCCGAGGGTTTAGAACCGCCAGGCGGCCCTGCCTCGGGGAGTTTATTTTTTCAGGGAGTCCAGAATTTCGCGGATTTCAGACTCACCGGCTTCAATGTCAAGACGCTTATGCGGGCTGGTAAAACCTGAAAGAATAGTAACTCCTGACTTTGGGATGCCGAATTGTTTCGCCAGAAAAGCCGTCAGATAAGTGTTGGCCTTTCCGTCCCGGGCGGGTGCTTTGATTTTTACATTCAACAATCCTGCTTCATCATAAAACAAGGCATCAACTTTGCTCCCCGGCTTTACTTTCAGGTGGAATTGCATGGATCAGACGTTGATGCTGTAGTTGAGTGTCACTTCGTCGCCTGTCTGGCCGCGGAAGCCCCAGTTGCATGCCGGACTCTCCTGAATGCAGATTTCAATATCTGTGGTGGATATACCCAGCTGATCGTGAATACGCTCAAATAAAAGCCTGATGAGCTGCTTTTTTGTTTCGACAGTCCGGCCTTCAATCATCTGGATCTCCAGTATGGTATATTGATGAGTCCGCCCTTCCGGCATAAAAAAATCATCTGCTTCCAGGTAAAAAAAACGGTGCGCCCGTTTAGTAACAGGAAAGGCCAGTGCCTCGACTACGCAGGCATGGATAATGTCCGAAAGCTGGTCGCGGACCGGGCGCAGGGCTTCCCTGACTCCGTAAATTTTTATCTGGCTCATGGTCTTTATAAACAAAAGCACAGCATACTGCCGGTGACAGTTGCCGTGCTTTTGCGGTATATAGATGCTACATTATGTTACGCTTTCGCCGAAATCTGTCCGGCCAGAATAGCGATGCCTTCGGCAAACGTTTTCGGGTCGTAGCCCAGCACGGCATTTGACTTGTCCAGCGTAAAGCCCGTGCGCGGCGGCCGTTGCGCCGGTTGCGTAAAGGTAGACGAGTCCGCCTGAGCAATCAGCGATTTATCGAGGCCGAAATAGTCGGCAGTCTGAATGGCCATCTCGTAAGGCGTCAGCACACCTTTGCCCGAAATATTGAAAATGCCTTCGGCTTCCTGGTCAGCAATCAGGAAGCAACCCATGGCGAGGTCTTCGGCAAGCGTCGGAGAACGCCACTGATCGGTAACTACTTTGATGTTTTTGCCTTCTTCCAGCGATTTTTTCACCCAGAGAATGATGTTCGACCGGCTCATGTCGTGCGCAATGCCGTAGACGAGCATGGTGCGGGCGATGCCCCACTTAAGGCCGGAGTGGATCACGGCTTTTTCGGCGGCATATTTGCTCCAGCCGTAGAAACTGACCGGATTCGGCTCGTCGGTTTCGCTGTAGGGACCTGATGTACCGTCAAACACAAAATCAGTGGATACGTGGCACAGGAAAGCGCCGGTAGCTTTGCAGGCGTCAATGATGTAGTGAACCGCCAGCACATTTTGCTGCCAGCAGGCGTCTTTTTCAAATTCACACTGGTCGACATTGGTCATCGCTGCCGTATGAATCACGACATCCGGCTTCACCGCCGTAATAACCTCAAGGACCTGTTCCCTGCTGGTGATATCCATCGACCGGTATTCGTAACCGTGGCTGTAGGGTAGCCGGTTCTCTCCGCGTGCGGTCGCAATAAGCTCAACAGCTGGTTGCTGTACAAGGAGGTCAACCAGTTTCTGGCCCAGTAATCCATTCGAGCCGGTGATTAAAATTCGTTTTGCCATAAATCAGGTAACGCATCTGAAAAGTGATATGCAAGTACGGGCTAACCGGTTGAGTTGCCAAACCATGCACTTACTTTTTCGCGTAAGTATATCCGAACTGTTTCGTAATCCTTTTCTTTTTAACCCACTTACCCTCCATATTCATCCGGACGTCTTTCTGCGGGCGGTCGCGGTTGTCGCGGGGCTGTTTCGCGATGCTGTCGACAACGGCAAGGCCATCGATAACCTCGCCGAAAACGGTGTAGTTACCGTCGAGGTGAGGCGTACCGCCGAGGGTTTTGTAGACATTGGCCTGTTCTTCGGTAGGCAGGTGCCCGTTCAGACCTTTGATCCCGGTCCCGCTGCTGCGCCAACGAGGTTTCATCCCAGGCCCGGCCCTGCACAATATAAAACTGGCAGCTGCTTGATGCTTTTTCCGGGTTGTTGTCGCGGGCTGCGGCGAGGCTGCCTTTCTTGTGAAACAGCTCCGGAACAAACTCAGCCGGCACGCGGTAGTTTTTACCACCACTGCCCAGCGCCTGCCCCGGCTGTGCGTTTTTTGAGTTCGGGTCTCCGCCCTGGATCATGAAGTTCTGAATAACCCGGTGAAAACAACAACCCGTTGTAGAATGACGAATCGACCAGCTTAATGAAGTTTTCCTTGTGTTTCGGCGTCTGGTCGTACAGGATCAGGTGCATGGTCCCGTAATCCGTCGTCAGTTTAACCAGATAATCCTTTTTCTTTTTGTTCTGCGCCACCAGCGTCAGCGGCAACAGGCACAGTATCAGTAATACCTGTTTCATATCACAATTCAACACGGTTGGCAAAGGCATCTTTCAGGCGCTGATCATGCGTTACCACCACCAGGCTGGCACCGATCTGTTCGGATTGTTGCCGGAGCAGGGCAATTACCTTTTCGGTGTTAACATCGTCGAGGCTGGAGGTTGGTTCGTCGGCCAGGATCATGTTGGGCTGATTCATCATAGCCCGCGCAATGCTTACCCGCTGCTGTTCGCCCAGACTCAGCTGACTGGTTTTTTTCGACAGATGTTCCGCAAAGCCGAGTTGTTCGGCCAGTTGACGGGCACGGGCTTTATCCTGTGGCTTACTGGCCAGGTAATTGGCCATCAGCAGGTTGTCCATCACCGAAAGGGAGCTGACAAAGTGAGGCTTCTGGTAAATAATGCCCACGTGCTGTGCCCGGAAGGCTGCCGTTTCGGCGGGGCTCAGCTTCGTCAGGTCGGTATCGTTGATGGTGACCGATCCGGTTTCGGGTTTGAGCAGCAGGGCCAGTAAATGCAGAAAACGTGGTTTTACCGGTTCCTGAGCGACCGAGGATGAGCAACGCTTCCCGGTCAGCACAATGCAGGTCGGGAAACGTGGAATCGTTTCGCGGGTGAATACGAAAATGTCAGTTGACGAGTGATCAGCATGTTGATTTGTCGGGGCGACGGTTCGGACAAAGTTACGCAAAACTCGTAATTTCGCCGATTATGAAACGCATTGCCATTTTTGCTTCGGGGTCAGGCAGTAATGCCGAAACCATTGCCGGTTATTTCGCAGGTCGCACCGATGTGGAGATCCCGCTCATTCTGTCAAACAATCCTAAAGCCGGTGTGATCGACCGCGCGCGCCGGCTGCACATTCCGGTGTTGCTCTTCGACCGGACGACGTTCTACCAGACCGACCGCATCACGCAATTACTCGAGGCGCAACGCATTGATCTGATTGTACTGGCGGGATTTATGTGGTTAATTCCGACTGGTCTGGTCGCGGCTTTTCCCGACAAAATTGTCAACATTCATCCGGCGCTGCTGCCGAAATACGGCGGTAAGGGTATGTATGGTCATTTTGTGCACGAAGCAGTTGTAGCGGCCGGTGAAACTGAATCGGGGATTACGATTCACTACGTAAACGAGCATTACGACGAAGGGTCACCCATTTTTTCAGGCGAGTTGCGTCGTAGAACCGGGCGATTCACCCGACGATGTGGCGCGCAAGGTCCAGGTACTCGAACACACTCACTTCCCCCGCGTAGTCGATGAACTGTTAAAATAATGTAAAATGGACAATGAATAATGAGGGTGTACCGGAAACACGTTAATGTTGTAACGCTGGGTTCTCTGTGCCATATCTCCGTGAACGCTGTGGTTTAGAAGCAACAGGATTCCGGAATGATGGCCCCCGATTATTTATTGTACATAACTGTTTCTGTAGGATTGATGAAAAAGATACTGATTGCCGGACTGCTGGCGGGATTGACAGGGTGTTTCCGGCCGGCCATTCCGATTTCGACGCAGCCAAATTATCCGGTTGATGTTTTTTATGAAAATCAGCGGCCCGACCTGTCGTTTGAAGAGCTGCAAAAGCTGGAAAATGACGCAGGAAACCCTGGTAACCAGCCGTCAGATGGAAAGCGGCCGTATGATCAGCCGGGGAAATAATATGCAGGATAAGGAACTGCTGCTGGCAAAGATGTCGATGGAAGCCAAGAAGCTGGGAGCCACGGCGCTGGTCAACATCAAGTATACGTATTACAC
>CBDFHU010000064.1:0-9057 GCA_965247375.1 Arsenicibacter sp. | reverse complement strand
CAAATCTGTTCGTGTCTTCACCTCCACTCAACATGCATCAGCCGCGCGGCTAACTCAATTAAAAGCACATCGATGAAAATCTTAGCGTTCGATACATCGCTTGGCGCCTGCACCGTTGGCCTATGGGCTGATGGCCAACTGCTAACCAACGAAAGTGTGGTCATGACGCAAGGTCATGCTGAAGCGCTGATGCCCATGATTGAACGCGCGATGACAAAAGCTGAAATGACGTATGCTGATTTAGACCGCATTGCCGTCACAGTGGGGCCTGGCTCATTCACCGGCTTACGTGTGGGCATTGCGACGGCACGCGGGTTGGCGATGGCCACACAAAAGCCAGCGATTGGCATTACAACAACAGAAGCATTGGCTGCGGGCGTAAAAGATCCCCAAGCATCTATTTTATCTGTGATCGACAGCAAACGTGGAGACGTGTTTGCACAACTGTTTGATCAAACTGGTCAGGCGCAATCTGATGTCGTGAATATTCCTGATGGGGAGTTAAATGCGCTTTGTGGCGCGGCATCGCTGATGGTCGTGGGCGATGCCCGTGATCGCGCCATTGCTGTTTTGGGCGCAAGCGCCCGAGCATCAACCGCGCCAGATATCTGCGACATTGCGGCCTTGGCGCAGTTAGCCGCAACCCGCGCGCCCGATGCCCAAGGCCCAACACCCGTTTATGTCCGCGCACCTGATGTGACGTTGTCGCCGACAGGCGGATTACTGCGACCTTGATATGAACATGAACAACGCAGAGATCATCGTCACCAAGGATGCCGCTTTGTTAGCGCGATTACATGCATTGAGTTTTGACGATGCGTGGAGCGAAGTATTCTTTGAGGCGATGTTGAACCAGATGGGTGTGACAGCGCTGTCTACGCCCGACGGTTTTATCTTGATGCGTTGTATCGCGGGCGAAGGCGAAGTTTTGACAATTGCTGTTGACCCTGCACATCGCGGACAAGGTTTAGGTTATCGATTATTAGAAGCGGGTTTGGTTTTATCGTTGGCTCATGCGGTCACACGTTGTTTTTTAGAAGTCGCTAAAAACAACGCACCCGCCATCGCGATATATAAAAAAGCAGGCTTTACCCAAATCGCTGAGCGCAAAAACTATTACCATCGCGGCGATCAGAAAATTGATGCGCTGGTGATGGAGTGGCTGAAATGATGATGGGATTTAAATGATCGCGAGATGGTGCAACTAAATCGTGTGCTAAGCGTTACACTCTCTTGATCGTGAGAATATGCGCAAATGCATGATCCGTTTGTAAGGCATTCTCAGGGACAAGGGAGAGAACCTCATGACCATGCGCCACGACGGAACGCGGAACATTGTCGAGCGGCTCAATTCCTTTCAACCGCACAGTCACAATACTGCCCGTCGGCTTTTTCTCTAACATCAGTTTTGTTTTGACGAAGGTGATGGGACACACGTCGGACGTGATATCGAGATCGTATTTCGCGTTTTCATTCATGACGTAGCAGCTTAATTTTCGGGATCACGGTTTTATTTGAATCGACGCAAATTGTTGAATGCAATGTGCGTTCAAATTATACGAACAAATATAACCTCAAAAACAATCGAGGACACAATGGCCGCCGAAAATTCCCAAGATATATTATCGCTGACGAGCCAAATCGTCGCGGCGCACGTTGCTAACAATACGGTGGGAATGGAAGAGCTGCCGAAGTTGATTCAAGACGTGCACCGCGCGCTCATTTCGGTGTCTGAAGGTGGCAGTGTCGAGCGCCCCGAGCCCGCAGTGGCGGTGAAAAAATCCATCACACCGGAATACATTGTGTGCTTGGAAGACGGCAAAAAGCTGAAAATGCTAAAGCGTCATCTTCGCACATCATACGATATGACCCCGGAAGAATACCGTCAGCGCTGGGGCCTGCCTCATGATTACCCGATGGTCGCCCCGAATTACGCAAAGCGCCGCTCTAGCCTGGCCAAACAAATCGGGTTGGGCGTTAAGGGACGCAAACGCCGAAAGGGCTGAAAAGCTTAAAATCGGCCACTTAAAATCGACTATCGGATATGGAGCCGTTTTGAACCGGCCCCATATATCAATCAGCTATATATAAAGGTACGTATTGAGCGCTTTTATCGGGCGAGCCCCAACATTATGATGGGCGCTGCTGATGGATGGCGGTTCTGGCTATAAAGTGCCGGGCTGTGAGACACGGCCTGGGGAGAGATTGAGTGATGCAACAGAGCGAAACAAGTATGACATCTCGTATCGAAACACGGTGCGTGGATAAGGGCATGAAAATGACTGAACAGCGCCGCGTGATCGCGCGCGTTTTGTCAGCGGCCGCAGACCATCCGGATGTCGAAGAAGTTCATCGCCGCTCGATTGAAGTGGACCCACGCATCAGCATCGCCACCGTTTACAGAACGGTACGCTTGTTTGAAGAGTCAGGCATCGTCAAACGCCATGATTTCGGAGACGGCCGTGCGCGCTATGAACCTGCGCCGGAAAATCATCATGATCACTTAATTGATGTTCACACCGGCAAAGTGATCGAATTTCGCAACGACGATATCGAACGTCTGCAGCATGAAGTGGCTAAGGCCTATGGCTATCGCCTGGTCGGCCACCGTCTGGAATTGTTCGTGGAGCCCTTGGACCGTCCGGCCAAGACCGCAACAGAACAATAACAAGATCGCTACAGAACAATAACACAACAGATTGTGTCTTTTGCGTTATACCATTGCGACAGAAGGGGCATGCCTTATAAGGTCCGCCTTAATAATGCCCCTGTGCCATGGTCTTGGGGGCCATTCGTACTCACATAATGGGGTGTCATGACGGTATTTCAGTCCTCCCCGATATCGCAGCCGGCCAACGGTTTATTTACGGCCACTGAATTCAAGCCACTGACGGCTGGGCATCAAGTCCTTCGTTTGGCTGAGAATTCTGCGGATATCGAAGCGGCGCAACGTTTACGTTACCGGGTTTTCTACGAGGAATTGGGTGCTCACCCGTCGGCTGAAACAGCCGCCACGCGCATGGATGTCGATCAATTTGACGGCGTCTGCGAGCACTTAATTGTCGAGGATATGTCCCAACCCGTGGGGCAACGCGTGGTCGGCACATACCGTTTCATGCGCCGTGAACATGCGGCAATTGCAGGCGGTTTTTACACCGCTGCGGAATTCGACATCAGCCCAATCACCAACCGCGACGGCGCGGTGATGGAACTGGGCCGCTCATGCGTTGATATCGGCTACCGTGATCGCAATACGATGCAATTGTTGTGGCGCGGCATTGCTGAATACGTGATGCAGCATAACATTGAAGTGATGTTCGGTTGCGGCAGCTTATCGGGGACCGACCCTGATAAGCATGCGTTGGCTTTATCGTACCTGCACTACAATCACTTACCGCCTGAAGAGCTGCGCGTGCGTGCATTGCCCGAGCGTTATGTGGAAATGCGCCGTGTGAACCCGGAAAGCATTGATGCGCGTCGCGCACTTGTGGCTTTGCCGCCACTGTTAAAGGGTTATTTGCGCGCTGGTGCCTTCATTGGCGAAGGTGCGGTGATCGATAAACAGTTCAACACCATCGACTTGTGCGTGATCGTGAAGACTGACTTGATCACGGGCCGCTACACACGCCACTATGACCTTGGCCAAGGCGAGACCAAGGGCAACTAACTTAAGGCGCGGTTTTGAACACGCGGGCTTTAACTTCCGAAATTACGCTGCCGTCAGCGCCGACCTATACGGCGCTGGCTGTGGTGCGCCTGACGTTCTTCTTAATCTTCACCCTCTTTATCGTGTCGTTCATCGGCATTCTGCGGCTGATGCTTATTGAAACTGCAGGTGTACGGCGTGCGTACTACCGCCTGATGTCGCGCGCGCTGGGCTTTGATCTGAAAATCAAAGGCAAGCAAGTGACAGATCGTCCGCTGCTCGTGGTTTGTAATCACATCTCGTATCTCGACATTATGGTTGTGGGTGCTGCGGTAAAGGGCGAGTTCATTGCGCGCGGCGATATGGCCGACTGGCCTTTCTTTGGGCTGATGGCCAAAGCGGGCCGCACGGTGTTCATCGACCGCAAGCGCAGTTCCACCAATGTGGCGCGCGATGCGATTCAAAACCGCCTGGATGAAGGTGGCCGTCTGATCATGTTCCCCGAATCGACCTCGGGCGATGGCAACCACATGCTACCGTTCAAAAGTGCCTTGTTCACCGTGGCCGAGCGAACCGTAAATGGAAAACAGGTTACGGTTCAGCCCATGTCGATTGCCTATACCAAGTTAAACGGTTTGCCGATTGGGGTGGGCTGGCGATCATTTTACGCCTGGTACGGCGACATGACCTTAGGCCCGCACCTGTGGCAGGCGATGAAACTGGGCCGGACCACCGTTGAAGTGGAATTCCACGAGCCGGTCACAGCCGACCAAATGGGGGGCCGCAAAGCCTTAGCCGCCCATTGCCATAAAGTGACCTCGGAAAGCTTTTCCAGGCTTTTATCAGGTCGTTCCAAGGCCTTAGCGCCTATTCACACGTCGTAAAAATTCACGGTTTTCCACAGGCTTGCTTTGCATTTTGGGGGCCATCCGGGATATACACCGGCCCTCAAATGAGTAACGACACAACCTCACATTCATCGGGGGCACAATCCCCGGCCACTTCGGCGAAGCGCAAGAAGCTGTTCATCAAAACCTACGGGTGCCAGATGAACGTCTACGACAGCCAGCGCATGGCCGACGTATTGGCCCCGCAAGGGTTCACCACCACTGACACGCCTGATGATGCGGACATGGTGATTTTGAACACCTGCCACATCCGCGAAAAAGCTGCCGAGAAAGTGTTCTCGGACTTGGGCCGTATTCGCCCGCTCAAAGAAACCGCACAAGGCAAAGGCAGCGATGTGATGATCGCGGTCGCTGGCTGTGTGGCACAAGCCGAGGGGGCCGAAATTACCGCGCGCGCGCCGTACGTTGATATCGTGCTGGGGCCGCAGACGTATCATCGCTTGCCAGAATTGGTCGCCCGCGCCAGCCGTGCGCGCGCCATGAGCAACGGCCGCGAAAAAATCTCAATCATCGATACAGAATTTCCGGCCGAGCCGAAGTTCGACCACCTCCCACCGCCGCGCGCGGAAGGACCCACTGCATTTTTATCGGTGCAAGAAGGCTGCGATAAATTCTGCACCTACTGCGTTGTGC
Source organism: Arsenicibacter sp. (assembly GCA_965247375.1). Classification (GTDB taxonomy): domain Bacteria; phylum Bacteroidota; class Bacteroidia; order Cytophagales; family Spirosomataceae; genus Arsenicibacter. The sequence continues at coordinate 3,870 of CBDFHU010000064.1, read as the reverse complement.
CTTATACGCGTGGTGCTGAATTCTCGCGCCCTGTCGCTGATGTGTTGCGTGAGGCGCGTGGTTTGGTTGCAGCAGGTGTGCGCGAAATCACGCTGCTGGGCCAGAACGTGAATGCGTATCACGGTGAAGCTGACGGCCACGTCACATGGGGCTTGGGCCGCATGATCCGCGCGCTGGCTGAAATCGACGGTTTGGCACGCATTCGCTACACCACATCGCACCCGAGCGACATGGACAGCGACCTGATTGCAGCGCACGGCGATGTGCCGCAACTGATGCCGATGCTGCATCTGCCCGTTCAATCGGGCGCTGACCGCATTTTGCATGAGATGAATCGTAATCACACACGCGATGACTACCGCCGCGTGATCGAGAAATTACGCCGTCATCGCCCAGACTTGGTTCTGTCATCGGACTTTATTGTGGGCTTCCCCGGTGAGACCGACCAAGAATTTGCCGACACGATGGATTTGGTGCGTGAGATCACATTCACGCAGTCGTATTCGTTTAAGTACAGCAAACGCCCCGGCACACCGGCGGCTGCGATGAAAAAACAAGTGCCGGATGATGTGAGTTCTGCGCGCTTGGCTGCGTTACAAGAGTTGTTGGATCAACAACTGCGCGCTTTTAATGCGTCTTGTTTAGGTCGCACGATGGATGTGCTGCTGACCAATCCGGGCCGGAACCCTGGCCAAATGGGTGGCCGCAGCCCCTATTTGCAAGCGATTCACGTGAATGCGCCCGCATCATTGTTGGGCCAGATCGTGCCGGTGCGCATCACCACGCAAGAGTCTTACAGCTTGGGTGCGGAACTTTGTGATGCAAAAGTCGCTTAATATGCAGGCGCAACGTTCAAGGACATTAACACAGTGACAGCCCCCGCACGGCTTGCATGTGAATTTGATGATAACGCCGTTGTGCAGGATGTGGTCGGCCCGCAAAGCCGCAACCTGCAACGCCTGGAACAGCGACTAGGCGTGACGTTAGATCTCCATGGAAATGTTGTGGCCATCGAAGGCCCAGCCGAAAACGCAACCAAAGCACAAACCGCACTAATGACCCTGTATCGCCGCGCTGCTGCTGGTAATGCTATTGATGATGGTGATGTGGATGCCGCAGCCCGCTTAGCATCGGCCACCGATAAATCCGATGCGAATGATTTAACCTTACGCACGCGCAAGAAGCACATCGCGCCACGTACGCCGGGCCAGGCGGAATATTTCCGCGCGTTGAAAGACAATGAGCTGGTGTTTGCCCTGGGGCCTGCGGGCACCGGCAAAACCTATTTGGCTGTTGCGAAGGCCGTGGCGATGAAAATTGCCGGTGAAGTGGACCGCATTATTCTTTCACGCCCTGCCGTAGAAGCAGGCGAGCGTTTGGGCTTTTTGCCGGGCGACTTGAAAGAGAAAGTCGATCCATATTTGCGCCCGCTTTACGACGCGCTGTTCGACATGCTGCCTGGCGATCAAGTGACGCGGAATATGGAATCGGGTGACATTGAAGTGGCGCCGTTGGCCTTCATGCGCGGCCGCACACTGACAAATGCCTTCGTGATTTTGGACGAAGCCCAAAACACCACACCCGTGCAGATGAAAATGTTCCTGACCCGTTTGGGGGAGCGTTCGCGCATGGTGGTGACGGGGGATTTAAGCCAGATTGATTTGCCGTCGGGCATGAAATCAGGCTTGGCTGATGCGCTGGATGTGTTGAAGAATGTCAAAGGTGTTGGCCGTGTGAACTTCACATCCGCCGACGTTGTACGCCATGATTTGGTGGCGCGTATTGTTGAAGCTTATGATTCGCAGAATCCGGAGAAGCGCAAACCGCGATGAGTAAATCGTCACTGCGTAAAACATCAGCGCGTACATCAGAAAACATCCGCATTGATGTTTCGATTCTAAGTGCCGCATGGACTGCGCGCGAAAAAACCATCGCTGCGTTTTGTAAGCGCATTGCGATACATACGTTGAATTTTGTGCGCCCGCAGCTTTCGCCGCAGCATTTCGTGAACACCGCTCAAGACGGCTTGGAAATCTCCATCGTGCTGTCAACGGATTCGAAGGTCCGGGTGTTAAACCGCGATTACCGGGGCAAGAATAAACCCACCAACGTTCTGTCATTTCCGGCTGTCGATGAAGAGATGATGATGCAGGGTTCGTTAATGCTGGGCGACATCGTACTGGCCCTGCAAACCACGCAAAAAGAGGCGCGCGCCGAAAATAAACCCTTCAAAGCCCATGTGGCGCACCTTGTGGTGCATGGCGTTCTGCATTTGCTAGGGTATGATCACGAGATTGAGCGTGATGCGCTGAAGATGGAACGGATGGAACGTCTTATTTTAGCCGCCCTCGGGATTGCCGATCCGTATGCGGACACAGTGGTTGTGGCGAAAGCAGCTGTAAAAAAGAGCCGGGGCAAAAAGAAGGCGGCAGTCAAAAAGAAACGATGAGCGAAACTCACCCTAAATCGCCGGACCTTATTGAGAGTGATGATAAGGGCCCCGGCCTGATGGAACGCTTGCGCCGGTTCATAAAACCGGAAACGCCCGAGCAAGAAACCGTTCGCGAAGTTATTGAAGAGCTGATCGAAGACCGCATTGAAGAAAATGCGGATAGTGACGCGCCTGTTATCGACCCCAATGAGCGCTTGCTGCTCTCGAACGTTTTAAAGCTGCGCAACATGACCGCGGCTGACATTATGATTCCGCGCGCTGACATTGTCGCGGTCGACGCCGACACACCATTCAATGAGGTGTTGAAGCTTTTGGCCGCCGATGGTCATACACGTTATCCGGTGTATCGCGGACGCCTGGATGATGTGATTGGCATGATCCACATGAAAGACTTGGCGCTTGTTGTTGCCGAGCAAGGTAGCACGGTTGCCTATGAAGGCGCTGAAGATGCAGAGCCGTTACCAAAGTTATCGGATCTTTTGCGCAAAGTGATGTTTGTATCGCCTGCTGTAGGCGTTCTGGATTTGATGATCGACATGCGCTTGAAGCGAACGCACATGGCGTTAGTTGTCGACGAGTTTGGTGGCATCGACGGCTTGCTGACCATCGAAGACGTCGTCGAACAAATTGTCGGTGAGATTGAAGACGAACACGATGGTGATGCGCCTTTGGAATTAGCGCAAAACGCTGATGGTAGCGTCACCGCAGATGCGCGCGTTGCATTGGACGCTTTTGAGAATCGCTACGGCGATCTCTTCACCAGCGATGAACGCGATGAAACCGACACGCTGGGCGGTTTGGTGATCCGCCTTGCGGGACGCGTACCCAGCCGTAAAGAGCTGGTGAAACATCCCAATGGTTTGGAATTTGAAGTGATTGATGGCGACCCGCGCCGCGTGCGCCGCCTTCGCATTAGAAATATTCCCGCACCGCCGCAGCAGACCGCATCAGACTCATGATCGCAAAACTTCATGCCCAACTGCTGGGTCTTCGCACCTGGCAGCGTGCCGTGCTGGCCGCCATGTTGGGCGCTGCGACCACGCTGGCCATGCCACCCTGGCACATTGTGCCACTGATATGGATTACAGTGCCGTTGCTGCTGTGGGTGCTGGAAGGCAGCAAAACCACAGCTTCTGCAGCACTGGTGGGCTGGAGTTTCGGCTTCGGGCACTTCGCCGTTGGTTTGAATTGGATCGCAAACGCCTTTTATGTGGATGCCGATACGCACGGTGCATTCGCCATTCCGGCGGTCGCAGGATTATGCGCGATCTGCGGTGTTTATATTTCTATCGGGGCGATGATTGTTCATCGCCTGCCGCGTGAACCAAAATATGTCCGCGCTTTTGGTTTCGCACTGGCTTGGATGAGTGTGGAGTGGGTCAGAGGCTGGCTGTTCACAGGCTTTCCCTGGAATCCCA
>CBDFHU010000063.1:0-14248 GCA_965247375.1 Arsenicibacter sp. | reverse complement strand
GCTGACATTAACCCTAAAACCCCGCGACTCAAACGCGCCGATCTCGGGTCGGCTAACCCGGCTAATACCCCGTTGGTCCTGCGTCGGTGCGCCCGAAGCCGAACCCGCATTAAGGGCAACGCTCCCCGGCAAGAGGGCGTGCGTGGGGGTGGCCCCGCCGTAATTGGCCAAGCCCGTCAGCAGGTAGTCACTCGCCGGGATGTTAGTGAGGTTGCCCGTGGTGGTGCCGCCGAGAGTTGCCCCACCCGCCATGTTCCCAATCAGGTTATGGCCGAGACCGGAGTCAAACCCACTTACGAGATCAGGCCCGGTACCCAGCGTGGAATTACCCACAATCAGGCAGTTGTTGATGGTTACAGCGTTAGCACCGTTGCCGCCATAGATGGCTCCTCCATCGGCTCCGGAGGGGCTGGGATTGCCTACAGCCCGGTTCAGCGTAAAGGTGCTGCTGTTGATAGTCAGGCTACCTACAGACGCTTCGATGGCTCCGCCCGCCCGGCCTACATTGCCGCTGAAGGTACAGTTCTCAATCAGGCCGGGGGCCGTACTCCCTTTATGGATAGCCCCGCTGTTACTGATGGCCGTGTTGCTGGCAAACGTGCTGTTGGTAATGGTGAATGACCCGGTATTCTGAGAGATGGCTCCGCCGGTGTTGCCGGCAATGTTAGTATAGAAATAGCAGTTGGCTACCTGTAAGGTCCCCCCGCTGAGCGAAATAGCTCCGCCATTACCGGTCGTGCGGCCATTCGTAAAGACCAGATACCGCGTTGTCAGTGTGGCCGATCCGGGTACGCTCAGGATGCTGAAATCACTGGACGCTCCCCGCCCCGGAGTGTTACGGATGTGGTGGTACTGAATGGCCCCTCAATCAGAATGTCTTTATTGGTCGGTGCTGATAGCCCACTGGCCAGGTTAACCGTTCCCGATTGGGCAAACGTAACCGTAAACTGCCCCGTACAACCACTGATTGTACCGATGGTAGCCAGCACGTTCCGTAATGACCCCGCCCCGGTATCGTTCAGGTTGGCCGTGTACGAATACACGCAGGCGGCTGCATTGGTCAACGCAAACTGCACCGTGGTGCTGCTACCCGCCGAGGTGGCCGATACATTGTAAGGCCCACCCAGAGTGGCATTGGCCGTCGCGTTTACCGCTGCCGTACCGCTGCTGATGGTGGCTGTTGTACTGGAGAGTATGGCCGATGCTCCGCTCGCTCGTGCCGAAAAACTTACGACACCCCCCTCAACGGGTTCGCCGTTGGCACTGCTGACCGATACCCGCAATGGGTTGGCAAAAGCCGTGTTGACCGGTGCCGACTGATTATTGCCGCTGGTTACAGCCAGTGCGAAGCCCCGCGACTCAAACGAACCGGCATCGGGGCTGCTTACCCGGCTAATGCCCCGGGCATCGGTGGTGAGAGTCGTGGAGACGCCCGCGTTGATGGCGGCACTGCCGGGTAATAACGGAATAGTCGGGATGCACTCGCCCGACAGTGCTGTCAGCGAACCAAGGGACAGGCCGGTTGTACCGACGTTGTCTTTGTCAGAGGCCAGCAGGGTGAGGTTCGCCGTAATGTCATTGGCAAACACGTTGCCGCCCATCGAGGTAAAGTTGCCGTTGCCGGTACCGGCACCGTTGAATGTCTCCAGGGCATTGTTACCACTGGCCGCAGCAAATACGGTATTCTGCAAGCTAACCGACACGTTGGCAAGGAAAGCATTCGTATAAATCTGACTCTCCGCAGATAGCCCAAAGGTGGTGTGCTGAATGGTAGCCGAGACGGGATTGGATGATGATCCGAGACAATGGATAACGTAACCCTGGTTTATTGTCGCTCCCCCACCGAAGTTGCAGTTTCGAACCAGTGCCGATGGTGTACCTCTAAAGGTAAATACACTGTTACCTATCCCGCTAAGAGGAGTTACCTGACGAAAGGTGGTTCGGTCAATACGAGCAGTCCGGGCCGCCGTACTGATTGCACTTGTACCACCAGAGCTATTCTCGTCAAAATAGCTATCCTCTACCACCAGATTGTCAGATTCATATGTATAAATAGCCCCTCCAAACGATGCCCGGTTGTTTCTGAATACACACCGCTGTACCGTCAGGCTATGGCTATTCTCAACATAAATAGCTCCACCAGCCGTTCCTGCTGTGGTTAGCAGTCCATTCAGAAACTGAATATCAGCCACCGCAAGCGTTTTGTTACTACCCGTTAGGCTCAGGAACCGAAGCTCGCCCGCCGTTGGGTAGCGGGCAATGGTGCTACCGCCCACCCCCGTGGCCGGGCAAAGCGTACTCCCCCCGGCAATGGTGCCGCTGAAGAGAATATCAGGCAAAGCTGCTGTCAGACTGATGGTTTGATTGGCGGGGAGGGTAATCAGATACGGGCCGCAGTCGACATTGGCGTTGGCGTTTGTGATAGCCTCGCGCAGGGTGCCGGGGCCGCTATCGGCCGTGCTGGTCACCGGGATAAGGGCCGGGGGACAGGCAGAATTGGTCAGGGAAAACGCTACCGTTACCGGGATTGCTCCGGTTGTGCCCACCATGACGCTATACGGTCCGCCCGCAGTAGCGTTGGCCGTTGCATTAACCGCTACCGTGCCGCTGCTGATGGTAACTGTTGTACTGGAGAGCGTGGCCGATGGGCCGCTCACGGGTGCCGAAAAGCTAACAATGCCTCCCTCAACGGGTTCACCGTTAGCACTGCTGACCGATACCCGCAACGGATTGGCAAAAGCCGTATTGGGGAAAGCGGACTGATTATTTCCACTGCTAATGGCGAGTGAGAATCCCTGCGATTCGAACGCACCGATGTCGGCCGTACCCACCCGGCTGATACCCCGTTGATCGGTGGTTGGGGCACCCGACGGTGAGCCGGCATCGATGGCTAGGCTACCCGGCAACAAGGCATGAGTGGGCGTGGCTCCGCCATAATTGCCCAGACTGCCTAGCCTGTATTGTTCCGCCGATACACTGATAATATTGCCTGTTGTCGTTCCGGTCAGGGTGTAGCCGGTGCTGGTACCAATCAGGTTATAGCCCGTTGTGGAATTGAATAACGAAATTAAATCGGGACCCGCACCAAGGGTGGAATTGCCCACGATCAGGCAGTTATTGATGACGACAGGGGTGGTGCCACTGCCATAAATTGCTCCGCCATCGGCCCCGGAAGGACTGCCAACAGCCCGGTTCAGGGTGAAGGTACTGTTGTTGATTGTCAAACTCCCGACCGACGCTTCGATGGCTCCACCCGCCCGGGCCACGTTGCCACTAAACGTACAATTCTCAATCAGGCCAGGGCTACTCGTGCCTTTATGCAGGGCCCCACTGTTGTTGATGGCCGTGTTGGAGGCAAACGTGCTGTTGGTAATGGTAAACGAGCCACCGCCGTGGTATAAAGCACCACCTAAGTTACTGGCTGTGTTGCCATACAGGTAGCAATGGGCCAGTTGCAGCCTTCCTCCATCGAGCGAAATGGCCCCTCCGTTTTGGCCGGCACCCACGCGTGCATTCGTAAAACTCAGGTAGCGAATGGACAGGGTAGCCGAACCAGGCACGGTCAGAATACGATAGTTGCTGGAGGCTCCTCCACCCTGGAGTACCACATCCGTACTGGTTGTGGAGTAGCCCAGCAGGAGAATGTCTTTAGCCGGAGCCGTGAGGGTACTAGCCAGATTAACCGTCCCCGACACACCAAATGTGATGGTAAACTGACCGGTACACGAACTGGCCGCAATATCGGCGAAGACCTGCCGGAGCGACCCGGCGCCTGAATTGGCCAAACTCGTAATGGTATAACTCGTTGGGCTATTCGTAACGGTGCCGCTGGCTGTTGTTGTACAGGTGCCAATGGTACAGGTAGCGATGTAGGTGCCGGCAACGCTGGTGGAATAGGTATTGCCCGTGATGCCGCCAGGCCAGTTGGCAGTGCCACCCGTGCAACCGCTGGCGGTGAGTGTAGCCATACTGCCCATACAGACAGCAGCGGGACTGGCTACGGTGAAGGTCACCGAAGCCGCGTTTGAACTCTCATACGCCCCGGCATCACGCGCTGTTCCAATCTGTGATATTCCCAGCGCATCGGTGGTTAGTGTGCTGCTCACGGCCGCATCAATGGCCTGACTAAAACAACCCAGCGGGATAACGGGGATACACTCGCCTGCAACGGTGGTCAGCGAACCAAGACCCAGCCCCGCCGTACCGACGTTATCTTTGTCGGAGGCCAGCAGGGTAAGGTTGCTGGTGATGTTGTTAGCGAACACGTTGCCCCCCAATGAGGTGAATGTAGCACTGGTACTTGGCCCCCCCGCAGCAAGTAGCAGATTCGTTCCAGTTGAACCCTGACCAAACACGTTATTCTGTAACAGCACATTAACATTACCACTAAATCCATTGGCAATCATTAGTTGAGCCGCCCCTTCGAAGGTGTTGTGTTCAAATTGCACAGAAGTCGGATAGCCCGATGTCCCGAACATAAATGCGTACATCCCCGCTGCCGGCGTTCCCTGAAAGGCACAGTTACGAACAACTCCCTGTGTACCGGCAAAGTACACAAAATACCCTGTCATATCGGTGGATTGCCGGAATACAGTTCGCTCGATGCGGAACTTCTGACCCTGCCCTTCGCAGGAAATGGCTTTTGTTCTCCCCATCGTTGTGCTGTTATCCTCGAAAAAGCTGTCTTCAACCACCAGTTCGCCATTTCCTGTTTTGTATAGTGCCCCCACAATGCTGGTATTGTTTCGGAACAGGCATTGCTTCACCGTCAGGTTGTAGTGAACAGCGACTACCCCCCCGATCTGCTCGCCCCCGGTTGTCAATAGCCCATCCCGTAGGGTAAGGTCCATTAAGGTTAACGTTTGTATACTGCTGCTGCTGTATAGTTTTAGTAACCGAAACTCCGCCGAACCGGTACGGGCAATCGTACTCCCCCCCGCGCCCGTGGCCGGGCAAAGCGTGCTGCCCCCCGCAATCGTGCCACTAAACGTGATGTTCGGCAGGGCCGATGTAAGCGTAATCGTCTGATTGGCGGGGAGGGTAATAAGATAGGTAAAGTCGGGATTGCCGTTGGCCGTGGTGATGGCCTCGCGCAGGGTACCGGGGCCACTGTCGGCGGTGCTGGTGACGGAGATGGGGGTTTGCCCGTAGCCTGGCGTAGCCAGTCCGCAAAAAAACAGAATGAGTAAAGGAATTAGTATTCGTATACTACAAAACTGTTTGTTTTGAGAGGCAACAGGCCTCCATGAAAAGAAAAAGTCGCGCATAAATTTCTAAAGGTTAGTCGGCCGGCACGGCAAAAATCCCGTCGATCAGTGGGTACCCTGCTACATACAGGATGCATCCGTTTTACCTGACAGCGGTTACTATCCTGCCACTACAAAGATCACCAGGCGCTTCCCGCCGGCTTGTCATTTTTCAGACAAATCCTGTTGATTTCCGGACAAACCCTAACTTTAATATGACTTTATAGAGTATTCATATAATCATTATAATAACACACATACCAGCTTTTTATCAATGCCCTGACGCTAGCGGTAAAAAAAAAGATTCCGGATGAGGCTTTTTTTTGAAAAAATCCGTAGGTAAATTGATTCAATCCATAGGTGAAAATGCATTGTATTTCGTACTGGTCCGTACCACTAGCTCTACGGCCGGAACACGACCGGAAAGTCCATTTTACGGGGAGAAGCCTCCACTGTCTGCGCGGGTGGCTGCCGTTGCAGAATGGTTTCGGCGGCCTGTAAAACAGCCGCGTCTAGCAGCGGTCCCGCCGATCTAAGGATGCGCACGGCTCCGATGGAGCCGTCGCCGCGCTGAAAAACGCGGATCAGTACGGTACCTTCGTGGCCCATCTGTAAGGCCGGGGCAGGGTACCGGACTTCGCGCAGCAAAGCGTTGCGGAACGACAGCAAAAGATCGTAATGCGCCTGAACGGGCAGCAATGGTTCAGCCACGGCAGCGCTAGCCACCGCCTCGCCGGGAGCAGCGGATTCAGACGATATGGAAGACTGGGCAATGGCCGGGCAACCGACACCGGACAACAGGCAGGCAAGAAGCAGATAGTTTTTTTTCATGACTGGTCAGCTGGTTTGTATAAGCCAAAACTAGCTGACCGGCAACCGGTCGTTTGTCATTTTCCGGACAAATCCTGCTGATTTCCGGACACAATTCGCTTAGCTACGCGATTCTTCCGGCGCGGACGGCTCTTTCTGCTGCCGGATATAGTCCGAAGGCGTCAGTCCGGAATACTCCCGGAATACGCGGCTGAAATACGACAGGTTGTCGAACCCCGCCCGATAGGCGGTTTCGCTCGGGCTCAGCCCCGACCGGAGCAACTCTGCCGCCCGGCGGAGGCGGTAGGTCCGGATGACTTCACCGGCGGTCATGTTCAGCAACGCATTCAGTTTACGTGTCAGGGTACGGCTGCTCATAGCCAGCGACGCTGCCAGTTGTTCGACATCAAAGTCAGTGTTTTCGAGCTGTAGCTCAATCTGGCGGTATAATTCGTCGATAAACGTTTGTTGCTGTACCGTAAATACCGGTTCCGGTACCGCCGGTGCCGGCGTTTCGCCGGCCGGCCGGATCACCTGCTCACGGAAATACGCGCGGATAACCTGTTGCCGGGCCAGCAGATTCTGTACGCGGACCAATAACTCCTGCGCCACAAAGGGCTTGGTCAGGTAGTCGTCAGCCCCGGTTCCGAGGCCCTGCAACCGGTCGTCAAGCGCAGCACGGGCGGTCAGCATCACAACAGGGATGTGGCTGGTTGCCTGCGCCTGCCGGAGGGCACGGCACAGGGCCATACCGTCGAGTACCGGCATCATGATATCGGTTACGATCAGGTCAGGAACCGCCTGTGTAGCCAGCTCCAGTCCCGCTTGCCCGTCGGTGGCTTCCAGAATGCGGTAAAACGGACTCAGAATTGACCGGACATACGTACGGAGGTCGTCGTTGTCTTCCACAATAAGCACGACCGGCCCGCCCGCTACCTCCTCCGGCTCCGGCATTACCGGCACGGCAGGGCCGGATTCCACCGGTACCGGCAAAATACCCGGATCTGCCGGTAGTTCTGCTCCGGACAGGGCACGGACCGGCAGGGTAACCGTAAAGGTGGTGCCGGTTCCCAACCGGCTGTCAACCCTGATGGTACCGTCCAGCAGCCGCACCAGCTCCCGCACCAAGGCCAGGCCTACACCCGTTCCTTCGTAGCCGCGCCGCTGACTGGCATCGACCTGGTAGAACCGGTCGAAAATAAACGGCAGGTGTTCAGGAGCAATGCCCGGACCGGTATCGGTTACGGTCAGCAGCATATCTGCATCGCTGTAAGTCACGGCCACGTCAACCGCCCCGCCGGACGGGGTAAATTTCAGGGCATTCGCCACCAGGTTATTGATGATTTTCTCCAGTTTATCCGCGTCATACGCCGCCGGATAAGACGGGTGGCTCTGGGCCAGCGAAAACTGAATCCGGCGGCTTGCGGCCAGTGATTCAAACGAGCATACCCACATCCGGACATCCGTTGCCAGATTCCCCGGCCGCCGGTCGGGCTGCAGCTGACCGTTATCAAGTCTGGCCAGGTCCAGCAACTGATTGATCAGAGTCTGTAGCCGGGCGGCATTGCGGTACATGATCCGGTAAAGTTCTTCGGCAGGAAACCGCTGCACCAGATCACTGAGCGGCCCGATGAGCAGTGTCAGCGGTGTCCGGAATTCGTGCGAAATATTGGGTAAAAAAGCGGGTTTTGAGCGCATCCAGCTCCACCAGCTTCTCGGCTTCGAGTTTCTCCGTAAAGAGCGCCTTTTCGGTTGCCAGCCGCTTCTGCTCCGCCGCCTGGATGATTTTGCCCAGTACGAGGGCCAGGGCCACAATTTCGAGGAAGTTGGTGGCATAAATCAGCGGGTAAATCCAGTTATACTCAATGATCCCCAGCGAGCGCAGGTTCAGAAAGATGAACGGCACCAGGGTAATGAAACACGGAATAAGCAGGTAGGTATTCATTGGTACCCGCCGGTACAGGGCATGGCTACAGACGGCAATCAGAAAGGCTTCGGTGAACAGAAACAGGTAATTGTTGGCCTGTAACAAATACATCTTCGGTATAAACGCATGGCACACCAGCTGAAGCACACTCATGGCCACAATACTGAAAAACACCGGTCGTAGTTTGGGGTAATGCCGCCGTACCGACAGGAGGGAATAAATAAACAGCGTGTAGGTGGCCGGCATCAGTTCAAAAAAGGCCACATTGAAAAAGCCGGCCAGCGTCGGGTAATTGCCCAGCAGATTGCCCGTCACGCCGAATGACCCGAGCACCGAGGCCGTGACGATAACCGTGTGAAACACATACCACCGGAAGGAGGTGTCCTGAATATACCGGGCCAGAATAATATTGTAAAATACCCGCAGCAACTGGATTCCGATAACCAGCCACACCATCGCCAGGCTACCGGGCAGGCTATCGATATAGGCCTGATCGGTGAGCAGCGTCAGCTGCCCGTTAATGGATTCGCCGGCTTCGAGGCGCAGGTAACAGGTCTGCGGCCGGGTTACCGCTCCCAGAGCATAGGCGGGAAACAGCCCCTTGTAGGCTTTCTGAGCAGCAGGCGTCATCAGGCCACCTTTCAGCAACTGCCACCGGCCGCCGGGCTGCGGTATATAGAGATCGATCCGGTCGCGCAGGCCATCGCTCCAGAGCAGATACCACTGCCGGTCCTGCGGGGCGGTGCCGGGGTCAAGCGTGAAGCGGAACCAGAAAACCTGCTTTGAAAAACCAAACTGAAAAGAGGACTCACGGTGGGGTACAAACGTCTTCTGCCGGACCTGCTCAAACGGCAGCGCTCCCGTCGGGTCGGCGTAGACCGACACCAGCGGACACACATTAATAACGTCGGTACCGGGTTTGAGGTAGACCGGCTGTGCCACCCCGATTCCCGATCCCAGTAAAATCAACAGCATCAGACAGACGTAACTCCGCATACAGTCAGGCAACCGGGTAAACGGCCATATCACACGTTACCGGTACTGGCAAAGTACGATATTTTTGTTTACCCGGATTGGCACCGACGCACAATAAAGTGAATACCGGCCCGGGACCGGCAGCTTACGGCCTTAACGGCATCCCTTACCGTACACTTCGGTTGTATAGGTTACACTACAACTGCCGCTGTAGACTGTCAGGGTATACACGCCCGGCTGCCGGACATTGAGGCCCGTTACGGCATAGGTGCCGGCATTCCGGTAGACGGCCGAAAATACATAGCCCGACGGACCGGTCATGACAAAGCGGTCGCCGGTGGCGGTGGCCAGCAGCTGCACGCTGCAGTTGCCGGGCCCCGGCTCACCGCTCGCCCGGAAGCCGGTGGCCACAGGCGTAAGTCCGCACGGAAGGGGCTGCACATCCGTCTGCGACTCATAGGCGCCTATGTCTACCCGTCCGCCGGCTATACGGGCTGCTCCCGCCAGATCGGTGGCGGGCAGGGCCGTGGCCGAATAAGGGCCGCCGGTCACCGTCTGACTGGCCACATCACCGGCATTAACGGCGATTGATCCGGGAGCCAGCTGCAGGTCACTGTCACTGACAAAGGGAGACGTACCGGTAGTGATGTTGCCGGGGCCGTTGATTACCCCCGGTGCGGTCAGGGCTTCCGGCTCGATCAGGCTGTAGCGAAGTGTATTGGTAAAAACCTCACTATTTGTTGAATACAGGGTATTGCTGCCCCCGTTACCAAACAAGATTGTATTGACCAGGGTTGTACTGCCGTATTCCAGAAATACGGCTCCACCGGTAGTTGCCGAATTGCTGTAGACCGAACAATTTATCAATGTTGGTCTGGAGTCTGAACTACAGTGAAAAGCCCCGCCGGCGACTGCCGAATTTTGTCGGAACAGGCAGTTGACCAGTTTCGGGGTGCCTGCCGAAAAAGTAATACCACCTCCCCGACCGGCAGTATTGCTCTGAAACACGCAGTTGGTCAGTACATCATTGGAATTAATAAAGTCTATTGCCCCACCGTTAATACCGGCTGTATTATAACGGAATGCACAACGGTTCACCGTAAACGATTCTCCCTGTCTGTAAGCATCTATTGCCCCACCGGCATTACCGGCCATATTATATTGAAACAGACAGTCGGTCAGATCTATAGAGGCGTTAGTACTGATCGCTCCCCCTTGCGTCACAGCTGAATTGGATTCAAACCGGCAGCCGCTCACTATCATCTTGCCGGTACCACTAGAGGGCAGTGCTATCGCACCGCCTATTCCGGCCGAGTTATGTAAAAATGCACAGTTCATCAGGACTGGCTTATTTTTGGTATAAGGAGTATAAACAGCCCCGCCAGTGACTGCCGTATTCTGTACGAATAAACAGTTTTGTACCGTTGGGCTGCTGTTTCCAATAAACATTCCCCCGCCTCCACTATTAAAGAACTCACCATTTGCATTACCACTGGTTATCACAAAGCCATCCAGCAGGTCGGTAGTGGTCAGCCCGTCAGGGCTACTGAGTACATGGAAGCTGTTATCGGTTTGATTGCCAGCGATCCCGATGTCGCCGGACAAGGTAGTGCTGCTGAACTGCCCCACCATCGGGTTCTGCACCGGCCGGCCGCTAAGGGCCGTTTCGCTGCCCGTAAAGCCCCCGTATATCGCCACGCCCGCAGCCATCGCAAAACTCACCGTCCGGCTGTCGGGGCCGGTGTAGATAGTCGGTTTATACAAGCCCTGCGCCACCCATACGCGGGCACCGCACGCAGCCGCGACCTGAATGGCCGTTTGCAGCGACGTACCGGAAAAAGCGTTGCTCCAGCTACTTCCGTCCCGTGAACCGGCGCCGGTCTGCGTCACATACACGACTGTGCCACAGGTGGGGACGGTCAGCGTCACAGCGGCTACTGCCGTACAACTGCCGGTTGTACCCGTCACGGAATAGGTATCTGCCACACTTACGGAGATGGCAGCCGTGTTTTCTCCGGTTGACCACTGATACGAACCGGCGCCTGATGCCGTCAGCGTAGCGCTCTGACCCGGCAGGATAAACAGCGACGGCGTTGCGGTACTATTGACAGACGGCGGGCCGGTCAGCATCAGCGGGATGGGAGTGCTCAAATTACCCTGGCCATCCTGTACCGTAACCGTATATGAGCCGGCAGTCCTGACAGCCACCGTATACGGCGATGCCCCCGTGAGTGTAGTAAAAGTACCGGTATCAGTCAGCCGGTACGCATAGCCGCTACCAGAACCACCCGTTACCGTCAGCGAAAATCCGCCCGACCCGTTGCAGGCGGCCGATACGCTCCCGATAGCCGTTACCAGCGGCGTTACCTGTGATTCGAACGCCCCGATATCACGCCGGTTATCGAAAACGGCCAACCCCCGCTGATCGGCATCGGTGCTGGCGGGCGGCCCGGCGTTGATGGCCGGGCCGGTGCTGATGAGGGCATGCGTGGGCGTAGGGCCGTCGTTGGCAGCCAGGACCGGATTCAGGACCACCGCTGCCGGTATGTCCGTGAGATTACCCGTCGTCACCTCATACAACGAGGCGCCTGTCGTGTTGCCGGTCAGGTTATACCCCGTCGCGGAGTTAAATCCGCTGATCAGGTCCGGCCCGCCGCCGGAAGACGTATTACCGGTAATGAGGCAGTTATTGATGGTTACCGGGGCAGCGCTGTTGCCGCCATAAATGGCCCCGCCATCGGCACCAATACCGTCCACACCGATAGCCTGGTTTCCGGTAAAGGTACTGTTGCTGATGGTCAGGCTACCGGGCGAGGCCTCGATGGCCCCGCCGGCACGGGCTACGTTGCCGCTGAACGTACAGTTATCGATCAGCCCGGGGTCGCTGCTGCCCTTATGCAAAGCCCCTGAGTTACTGATGGCGGTATTGCCGGCAAAAGTGCTGTTGGTAATGGTAAACGATCCGCCCCCCTGATAGACCGCGCCGCCGAAGCTGGTCGCCGTATTGTGATGAAGGTAGCAATAAGCCAGCCGCAGAATCCCCCCCCCGAGGCTGATGGCGCCGCCGCTCCCGTTTACAGACCCGTTCGCAAAGGCCAGGTACCGGGCCGTCAGGGTCGCGGAGACGGGTATGTTCAGTATTCCGGACGAACCGCCACCGCTCAGGGTAACCGCCGTTGTGGTCGCCGACGGGCCGGTGAGCGTTACGTCCTTATCAGCCGGGGCCGTAAGCGGGCCGGTGAGGGTAATTACCCCCGACACCGCAAACGTAATGGTAAATGTACCCGGAGTGCTGCTGCCGTCAATATCGGCCAGCGCCTGGCGCAGCGTACCCAGACCGTTATCGTTGGTACTGGTAACCGGAATCACGGTCTGTCCGTAGCCTGATTGATATAATCCCCAGAAAAGGAGGGTTAGCCAGCCAACCCGCCGTAGTACGGTACGGTCTGCGCGGCGGTTGCCTGTAAGTTCAGTAATGATCGACATAGCGAAGAAATGTAAGCCTGTTTAGGTGCGTAAAGATCTTTCTTCTGCCTGCCCTGCCTTGTCATTTTCCGGACAAATCCTGTTGATTTCCGGACAAAAACGGGCGTGATCATGAATATTAGCCGTTTCCGGCGCACTGTCTGTTTTTTTGTCAGAGCAGAGCCGTTCCAAATCCCCAGGGCACCGGTTTACGTACGTATTGTTGATTTATCTCTTCTCGTTTTTCGTCATATCACCTCGACCGGCCTGACTCACGACAGGCCAGCCGGTATTCTTTGGTCATTTAATACATTTTTTGGTCAGCACATACTGTAATCCGCTATCCGGATAACCGCTGTCCGTTATACCCGATTTTACCTTTTGTTTAACAATTAACACGTTTATGTACGCATGAAAACAATCTACAAAACCCTTCTGAGCCTTTTGACTATTTGCCTGCTGACCGTTCCGACCCGGGCGCAGGTTGGTATCGGTACGACAACTCCTGATGCCAGTGCGCAACTGGAAGTGCAGTCAACCTCAAAAGGGTTACTGATTCCAAGGGTTACAGATGCCACAGCTATCACGAGCCCGGCTAAAGGCCTGCTTGTTTACCAGACCGGTGGTACCGAAGGTTTTTATTATAATAATGGTACACCGGCCTCTCCCGACTGGAAGATGCTGAGCACCGGCGGAGGTGGTAGTTCAGCGCTTGCCAGCGGGTTTGCTGCCAATACAGGCGGATCTATCATTGCCGTTGTGCTCGGTGGAACTGAAATTCCGCTACCCAATGGACAAAATCTCAGTAATGGTATTATCGCTAATGGTGCAAATACGGTATTTACTGTTTCAAACGCAGGTAGATACAGGATTGCCTACTACGCCAATACTTCAGCCGCTTTACTCATGGGAGCACGGTTGATTATTAATGGGGCAGCCAACCTGGCCAGCTCTATTAATCCGGTATTGTCACAGAGCCATTTTGCTGCCGAGGTAATTGTAACACTACCTGCCGGCAGTACAATTTCGCTTCAATTCTTCGGATTATTAGGAGCGGCATCATTACAGCTAGGCAATGGTGCATCATTAACCATTCAACAATTGAACTAGGAAAGAAATGTCTCAATGGACACGTAAACGCTAAGTACCCCATGAAACATTTCCTTCTTTTTTTCTGCCTGCTTCTGCTACCGGCCGCCGAGGCAACAGCCCAGGTTGTCAACCAGGGCATTTTGTATATCGGTCATACCAGCATCGTTTCGTCAGGCGAGTCACTAACCAATACAGGGCAACTGGTACTCAACGGGCAACTCGCGTTGAAAGCCAGCTTCACTGATGCCGGTTCGCTGACATCTATCCAGGGAGCTCTGCTGCTTACGGGGAGCGCCGCCCAGACCCTGACCAGCCCGACGGCCATTACGGTCAGCTCGCTCACCGTCAGCAACACGGCTTCCGGCACAGCCATCTACCTGCAAACACCGCTCTGGATCACCCAGTCGGCCAGTTTCAGCGCCGGTATTGTACTGACCGATGCCACCAACCTGCTCATTTTTGCCGATAATGCCCAAAGCAGCAGCGTCTCGAATACGGCACACGTTTCGGGGCCCGTCCGCAAGATCGGGGATGACAGCTTTACCTTCCCCATCGGCAACGGCACTGCCTCACGGCCCGCTCAGCTGACCGTTCAGGGGAGTACAACAGAGACCTATACCGCCCGATATGTTCAGAACGCACCACCGAACAACAGCTCACTGGCCTGGCTTATCGGCTATTTCGGGACAGGAATACTGGCAGATTGATCATACGACCGGCAGCGGGTCGGCGG
>CBDFHU010000062.1:0-32609 GCA_965247375.1 Arsenicibacter sp. | reverse complement strand
CTCAGAAAGAGATTGCCCTGACCGATGGCACGGCTCTACCCGTAGGCACGTCAGGTACTGCCTACCGTTCTGCCGATGGGCAGCATATTGTGTTCCATCTGGATGAGAAGGCCGGGCGGGACCGGCGTATAGAAATGCCCGTTAGTGCCGCGAAGGAAGTACTTCGTGAGACGCCGGTCAACCGGATCGTGATCACCGAGTCGGCGATTGATGCGCTTTCCTTCAAGCAACTCAACCCGGAGCAGGAAGGCGAGCGACGGCTTTATATCGCGACGGCGGGCCAACCGGGCGGTCGGCAGGTAGGTTTTATTCAGGAAAAGCTAAAAGAAAATCCTTTTGCCCAATTGGTTATCGCGCAGGATGGGGATAATCCTGGCTTACGGTTCGCGATTAACTACCTGGGCTTAGACCACCCCGCCGAAAACGCTGATCTGAAAGTAAAGCCCTACATTACATACGCAGCCCCGGCACGGTCAGCCTTAAAGGAGAATACAACTTTAGAACGACTCGATCTGAGTGATCAGTTAGAAACTTCGTCCAGCAAGGCCAATCCGATGACCTTAACCCAACCCCAGGTTGAAGAGGGTAGCCGGGAGCTACTGGGAACTAACCGGCTCACGCTGGAACTACGATACCCTATCGGTGAGAACGCCCAGATTGGACAACAGCAAAACGAGCAGTTCATCAGCAAACTGCTCGCTGACCTCAATCTGTTCATTCGCAAGTACGACTACAACAACGACCCGGCCGATAAAGAGAACAAGGCATCCGAATTTCAACGAGAAACCTTGCATGACGCTGCCAGTAACCGGGTGGTAACACGCACGGTCATCCACTTTCCGAATGACTCGGTGCTGCTGGGTAAGGTGTTGAATAAGCTAACCGCTGAAATTGATACCCGTCAGGGTCAGCCGTTCTATCAGGTAATACGTCCGACGCGTCAGCAAAAGGACTTCAACGAAGTACTCCAAAATCGTAATGGCCAGCCCTTGCCGCAGTCGCATAACCTACGATTAGGAGAGTCACCCAGAATTACTCCTTTTCAGCAGGGTAACAAATTGGTAAATCAACAAGGGCAAAAGGGGTTGAATGCGTCGATGGAGATTGCTCAAAGCGGTTCAGACCGTCAACCTTCTCCTGAAAAGGTGGCTAAGAGAGGTTACTCAAAGGGGTTATAGGTTTAGTGTGCTGAAATAATCACCTGGTTATTTCAGCACACTCAATACAAGTTGGAAATTTACCGAAGCGTCCCTCGACTGTTCAGCCTGCGCTGGGCATACCGAGCTAGACCCGTTAGTCTGCTTCTACGCAATATTATGGTAGAAAATGCATAAGATATCGTCTTTTTTAAGGCCGATTTAAAGCGACGGGTGCCAACTTCCACCAGTTGTGTCATTTCAAGCTACGCTCAATCTCAAAATGTTATCTCACGAATCAAAGTCTGATTTTCAGCGGTATACAAGAGTTTCCGAGACTAATTTTTCGCAAAAGACGAATTATGAACTTTTCCGCAGGGCTACACAAAGTTGACACGATTACCAGTCCTTATCAATTCCCCAACATGCCTTAATGTATATGAGTTGATGTTGTTCTGCGTGTCAAATGAAATCTTTATTGAACGTATTTATTTGCACAAAGTGCAATCTCCAGTATTTCTTTTTGACGCTTCGAATAGATTTCATTGACAGTGACTAATACACAGTCGTTTGTTTGAGTGTAACTCGAAGTTTTAGATATAAGAGGATGTTTTTTAATCTCCATAATTAATTTGCTATTCAGACTGGAACCAGATCTTAATTTTAAGGAGAAACTCTTTATTTTACTATTTGCTATTTTTGCTATATCTTTACTCGATATTTCTGATAAAAAATTTACATAGTAATAATCTATTTGAGCAAATAGTGCCGTAATCTTATCTGCTTCAGACCTAAAATTTTTACTGTTAACTAGATATATTTTGTAGCCATCAGTGAGCGTTATTGAAGCGCTGTCACCTACGGTTGATGATAAACCGACAGAACTTATAATAGCAATTTTTATTAATTCCTTTTCTGATTTATTCTTGTTAATTATGAATTTAACCTCAAACTCTCCTCTAAATTGACCTTGATCTTTTGCACCAACAATCCAGCATAGAGAATCATTTAATGGATTAATACCTTCGCTAACTTCACATCGTTGCGCCATGAGACTACTCAGGCTAGCCAATATTATATCTAATATAGAGACTGCTTTTTAAACTGTGTCAAGATTGGGTTTGAATAGAAGGGAAGAAAACAATTTCCTAATTTCCTACTCATGACTGACTCCTTCGACTACGAAGCCTTCAAAAAAGCGGCCATCAAGGGCCTTTATGATGGCAAGCCCCTTACCGGCCAGGACGGCCTGTTCGCTCCCTTACTCAAGCACTTTTTAGAATCAGCTTTGGACGGGGAAATGGAGAACCACTTAGCCGAGTCACGCCCCCAAGCCAACCGACGCAACGGCAAAACCACCAAGACAGTTAAGAGTAGCGCAGGGCTACTGGAGCTGACCACGCCCCGTGATCGAGCGGGCAGCTATCAACCGCAACTCGTCCCCAAGCGCCAAGTGGTACTCACTGATCAGTTGGAAGCTAAAATTCTTTCGCTCTATGGGCGCGGCTGTAGCTACGCCGACATCAGTCAGCATCTCCAGGAGATGTATGGTTACTCACTCTCTGATAGTGAGCTAACCAGCATTACCGATAAGGTTTTGCCCGCCATGCGGGACTGGCAAAACCGGCCCCTGGCGAGTTTGTATGTATTGATGTGGCTGGATGGCATCTATTACAAGGTTCGTCAGGACGGTAAAGTGGTCACGCGTGTGTTGTACAGCGTGATCGGGCTGACGCTATCAGGTCGTAAACAGGTACTGGGCATTTATACAGCCGAGAGCGAATCGGCCCGCTTCTGGCTAACAGTGCTGACGGACTTAAAACAACGAGGGGTAGAAGACATTCTGATTAGTTGTGTGGATGGGCTCAAAGGCTTTGATACGGCTATCAACACGGTTTTCCCCCGCACAACGGTCCAGTTATGCATTGTGCATCAGTTACGTAATTCGTTCCGCTTTATTCCTGATAAGCATCTGAAAGAGTTTGTCAAGGCCATCAAAACCGTTTATCAGGCTCCTACTGCCGAGCAGGGCTGGGAGAATCTACAATGGATGCAAGAGCAGTGGGCAGTAGGTACCCGCAAGCACTGGCAGGCTGGGTGAGCAACTGGTCGTTGCTATCCTCGTTTTACGATTACCCCGCCAGCCTTCGCAAGGTGGTCTATACCACCAACACGGTGGAAGCTTACCATCGCCAGCTCCGCAAGGTGACCAAGACGAAGGGAGCTTTTGCTTCTGACGTAGCTTTGCAAAAGCTGGTGTATCTGGTGATTCAGAATCTGGAAACAAAGTGGGAAACAAAAACCTACAACTGGAAGGAGGTCATCAACGACCTGACAAGTATCTTTGAAGAACGCATCAAACCGCATCGCTTCGACTAAAGCCCGCCTGACACAGTTTAAAAATCACTCCCTACCTATAGTTAAAAATATGATGAACGAGTTTGAAAAACGTAGATACGATATTTTCACAAAGTACTCTGGAAATTTGCGAATGCTGGTTGAAAATCGGCTTATTCCACCAATAGATCTACCGTTCCTAAAAACATATTTATGTCCAATATGCACAAGACCTTTTTCCGAGAAATCACTTGACCAGTCAGTTCAAAATCCATTAACACTGGAAGATGCCCCACCTAAAGCATTGGGTGGTAAGGCAAACGTATTGACCTGTAAAGAATGCAACAACACACTTGGTTCTAAAGTCGATTCCCATCTAAGTAACAATTTTCGTCGTAAAGACCTCTTGGCACTGCATCCCAATACTTCATTTGATGTTTACCTTACAAATCAGGCTGGTTTAAAGGTCAAAGGCAAAATACACGTAGATGAATTTCGGAATTTGACAGCCGAGCACAGCCGCATCAATAATAACCCTACAACAGCCGAAGATTTCGCTAACTCAATAACTAAAGAGCCAGATAGTAGGCTCCTGAACTTTAATCTGCCGCCTTCACATATTGATGAGGACAAATTCTTTACGGCACTATTGAAAACCGCATACCTAATGATGTTTCAGAGGTTTGGTTACCTTTTTTTGTTTGAACCCGTGTATACAAGGGTAAGAAATCAATTAATGGAACCAGAAACGCCCCTGTATAATTTTGAAGACTGGTATGCTTTCCCGCCCAATGAGGTTTTAGCAACGGGCATCTATGTAGTTAACGAACCTTTAATGAAATCGTGGGCGGTCTCCTTTACACTGAAGACTAAGTATTCTGTAATTCCTGTGATGATTTTTCTTCCGCTTTATCTGCCTGTTCAATACATGATAAAAGGTTTCAATGACATAAGACAAGCCTTTTTTAAAGCTCAGTTGAAGAAGAATTTGGGCGTGGTTCCTTTTGAAGATTATCAAACTATCCTGACTATGGATACTGTTACATTCGCAGATAGGCATCTATTAGAAGCAGAAGCAAACCTATCAATGCTTCAAGTTTTGAGAGCTTGAAAAACTTATAATTCTTTTTGACTACCTGTTGCATAAAGGTTTATCGTACCTTTGCCGCCGTGAAGTGGACTACGCTCATATTAGCCCTCTACGTGCTTGGCCTTTCTGTATGGCCCTGTGCCGATGAAGCTGTGCCGATGACTCGGCAGGAGCGCGGAGCGGTATTGATCGCGGCATCAGTTCCGCTACCTTCCCCGGCGCATGATAACCATGATGCCTGCACACCTTTTTGTACATGTGCCTGCTGCGCGGCTACGATCTCTATTGCCCCCCACGTTAACTACAGTGTAGTGCCTACGGTTGAGCTTGTACCAATAGCTACAGCCATTTTTCAGTACGTCCCCGTTCACTGGGCGTCTCCTCTTTCCGCCATCTGGCAACCCCCTCAACTTCGGGTCTGAACACCCTCGCCTTTCGCGTTGGCTACTATTGCTACGTCCTTTTGGGTGGTAGCAGTACCGCCTATACGCGTCCGGCATCTTTTTATTTCTCATTTGTTCAGACCCGATTATGCTGGATCGCATCATCCGTTTTTCCATTCAGAATAAACTCATCATCGGCCTCTTCACGCTGGCCCTGGTGATCTGGGGCGGCTACTCGCTGAGCCGGTTGCCCATTGATGCCCTGCCCGATATTACCAACAACCAGGTGCAGGTCATCACCCAAAGCCCGGCTCTGTCCGCGCCCGACGTGGAACGGCTCATCAGCTTTCCCATTGAGCAGACAATGGCTACCCTGCCCGATCTGGTCGAGGTACGTTCCATTTCCCGTTTTGGCTTATCCGTCGTCACCATTGTTCTCCAGGACGGGGTCGATATTTACCTGGCCCGGCAACAGGTCTTCGAGCGGCTGCAACAGGCCCGCTCTCAAATCCCTGCCGACGCGGGCGACCCGGAATTAGCCCCCGTTACGACGGGTCTCGGCGAAATTTATCAATATGTCATCCGGGCGAAACCCGGCTACGAAAAACGCTACCCGGCGATGGAGCTGCGCTCGATTCAGGACTGGATCGTTCGGCGGCAACTGCTGGGCACCAAGGGCGTTGCCGATGTCAGCAGCTTCGGTGGTTTTTTGAAGCAATACGAAGTGGCCGTCGATCCGCAGCGGCTACGGGCTACGGGAGTCACGATGGACGAGTTGTTTGCCGCCCTCGAAAAAAACAATCAGAACACGGGCGGAGCTTACATTGACCGTCGGCCTAATGCCTATTTTATCCGGTCGGAAGGGCTGATTGGAACGCTGGCGGACATTGGTAAAGTCGTGGTGCGCCGAAATCCCAACGGCATTCCGGTACTGGTGCGCGATGTGGCGCAGGTGGGGCTTGGCTCGGCTGTCCGCTACGGGGCCATGACCCGCAACGGGGAGGGCGAAGTGGTGGGAGCCATTGTCATGATGCTCAAAGGAGCGAACTCCTCCCAGGTCATTGGCAACGTCAAGCAGCGCATCGAGCAGATCAAGAAGTCTCTACCCGAAGGGGTTGAGATTCACGCCTTCTTAGACCGGACTAAACTCGTTAACCGCGCTATCGGCACGGTAGAAAAGAACCTCATCGAGGGGGCACTCATTGTCATATTCGTGCTGGTGCTGCTGTTGGGTAACTGGCGGGCGGGGTTAGTCGTGGCGTCGGTTATTCCGCTGGCCATGCTCTTTGCGGTCAGCCTGATGAATCTGTTTGGGGTGTCGGGCAACCTGATGAGCCTGGGAGCCATTGACTTCGGACTGATCGTTGACGGGGCCGTCATTATCGTAGAGGCCACCCTGCACCACATTGCGCTCAAAAACTACCGGCACAATCTCAGCCAGGCCGAAATGGACGAAGAGGTCTTCGAGTCGGCCAGCCGCATCCGCTCCTCGGCGGCTTTCGGTGAGATCATTATTCTGATCGTGTATCTGCCTATTCTGGCTTTAGTCGGCATTGAAGGCAAGATGTTTCGCCCGATGGCCCAGACCGTGGCCTTCGCCATTTTGGGCGCATTTATCCTCTCGCTCACCTATGTGCCGATGGCCTCGGCACTGCTACTTAGCAAAAAGCCCGTTAAGGAAGGCACGAAGAACATCTCCGACCGCATCATGGGCTTTTTCCACCGGCTCTACGACCCGGCCATCCGCTGGACGCTGGGCCACAAAGGGTTAGTCGTTGGCCTGTCAGTCGCCTTGTTTGCCCTCTCGCTGTTCGTCTTTAGTCGGCTTGGGGGCGAGTTTATTCCGCAGTTGGACGAGGGCGATTTCGCCGTGGAGACCCGCGTAATGACCGGCGCGTCGCTCTCGCAATCAGCGGATGCGTCGCTTCAGGCCGGCCGGGTGTTAAAGGAAAACTTTCCTGAAGTCATTGAAGTCATCGGCAAAACCGGCGCGGGCGAAATTCCCACCGACCCCATGCCCATTGAAGCTACTGACCTGATGGTTATCTTGAAAGATCGGACCGAATGGACCTCAGCCAGTAGCCGCGAGGAACTCGCCGAGAAGATGCAGCAGAAGCTGAATCAGATTCCGGGTGTGAGCTTCGGCTTTTTACAACCCATCCAAATGCGCTTCAGCGAATTGATCTCCGGCGTCAAGCAAGACATCGCCGTGAAGCTCTACGGCGAAGACCTCAAAGTCTTAGCCGATTACGCGGCCCGTATTGGTCGGGTGGTGGGTACGGTGCCGGGAGCCGAAGACCTCTACGTCGAGCAGGTATCGGGCTTGCCCCAGATTGTGGTGAACTATGACCGCGATGCACTGGCCCGGTTTGGGCTGTCCGTTGAAGAGGCCAACCGCTATTTGCAGGCCGCTTTTGCCGGTTCATCGGCGGGCTTAGTCTATGAGGGCGAACGGCGCTATGATTTGGTGGTGCGCCTGCAACAGCAGAGCCGTCAGCGGCTCGAAGACGTGCAGAACCTGTTGGTAACAACGGTGGATGGACAGGCCGTACCGCTAAGTCAGATTGCCAACATCTCGTTTCAGAACAGCGTCAATCAAATTCAGCGCGAAGATGCCAAACGACGCATCATTGTAGCCTTCAACGTGCGGGGCCGCGACGTGGAAAGCGTCGTGACCGAACTGCAACAAAAGATGGATCGCCAGATTAAACTGCCGGTGGGCTATTACGTAACTTACGGTGGGCAGTTTCAGAATTTGCAGGAAGCGAAAGACCGGCTTAGTATTGCCGTTCCGGTTGCGCTGGGGCTGATTTTTCTGCTGCTGTTCTTCACGTTCGGCTCGGTGCGGCAAAGCCTGCTGATCTTTTCGGCCATTCCGCTCTCGGCCATCGGGGGCGTGATTGCGCTCTGGCTGCGCGATATGCCGTTCAGCATCTCGGCGGGTGTAGGCTTCATTGCCCTTTTTGGGGTGGCCGTGCTTAACGGCATCGTGCTGATCGGCGAATTTAATCACCTTAAAGACGAAACCGACTTAGACCTGCGCGAGCGGATTTTGCAGGGTACAGCCACCCGGCTGAGGCCGGTGATGATGACCGCCCTGGTGGCTTCGCTGGGCTTTTTGCCGATGGCACTGGCAACCACCGCTGGAGCGGAGGTACAGCGGCCCTTAGCGACGGTGGTTATCGGCGGGCTAGTATCCGCTACGCTCTTGACACTACTGGTATTGCCTTGTCTGTATTGGTGGGAACAGACCAAATTCGGGAAACGCAGCGTGGGTACGATACCGGCTACAGTAGGTAAAGTAGCCAGTTGGCTATTGATAGCAACGCTCGTGTTGGGTGGAATGAGTACGGCTCAGGCACAGGTGCCTCAAGTAGCTACCAGCCCCATTACGCTCGATGCGGCTCTGCAACAGGCAACGGCCAACAACGGCACAGCCCGTATCAGTGCGCTGGGCATCGCCCAGCAGCAAACGGGTCGCCGGGCCGCCCGCGATGTCGGCGCGACCAGTTTCGGCTGGACCGGTGGCCAGTACAACAGCATCAACTTCGACAATAACTTCACCGTTTCCCAAAGCTTACCCAACCCTAAACTGGTAAGACAGTTGGGCCGACTGGCCGATGCGAATGTCACGGGGGCGGAAGTGCAGGGACGAGTCACGCAGAACGGATTGCGGGCGCAGGTTAAAGCGGCCTACTTCGATCTGTTGTATCTGGCCGAACGAAGGCGGTTGCTCCGGGCGCAGGATAGTTTATTGGTCGCGTTCCGTCAGGCAACGGAATTGCGTCAACGCACAGGAGAAGGCACGGCGGTGGAAGTCGCCACGGCGACCAACCAGTTGGGTGAGATTCGCAATGCGCTGGCGCAGACCGAAGCTGACCGGCAGATTACAGTAAGCCGCCTGCAAACCCTGCTCAATACGAATCAGCCCGTTAGTCTATCCGATTCGACATTGACGCGCCGGGCGTTGCCCGCCCTGACGGACTCGGCTACGCTGGCCCAAACGCCCGAACTGGCCCTGTTGCGCCAGCAGATCGAGATAGCAACCCGCCAAACTGACGTGGAGCAGGCGCGGCTGCTGCCCTCCTTCTCGGTGGGCTACTTCAATCAATCCCTCATCGGTACCTATCTGGTTGGTCAGCAAGAAGTTTATTATGGGGGAGGACGACGGTTTCAGGGCTTAACGGCAGGCGTGGCCATACCCCTGTTTAGAAAACCGCAGCAGGCCCGCATCGAAGCGGCCCGGCTGGGTCAACAGGTCGGCGAAGCTACGCTGGCCCTGACCCAACGCAACCTTCAGGGCGAACTGAGTGCGACCATCCAGGAGATTCGGAAGCTGCAAAGTTCGCTCACTTATTATGAGCAAACGGGCCTGCCTACCGCCCGGCTGCTGGCCGACAAAGCAGGGGTGGCTTTCCGGGCGGGCGAAATCGGCTATCTCCAGTATTCACAGGCCATCACGCAGGCTTATCAAACCCGAGCCAGCTACGTCGATGTGCTGGGGGCATACAATCAAACTGTCATTCGCTTAGAACAACTGCTGGGCTTACCCTAAGACAACCGCTTCGGCGGTCCAATCATGAAACGAATTTTGTTTAGTATTAGCCTGTTGTGGCTGACTGCGGGGTGCGGAGACACCGCCAAAAAAGAAGAAACCGCCACAGCGGAAGCGAAACCAGCTTCCGAAGCGGCCCACGAGGAAGCCCCGGCAGATGTCGTGGAACTGACTGACGATCAGCTTCGCATCGGTGCCGTCAGCACAGGCAAGGTCGAGTACCGCAACCTGGGCCAGTTGCTGCAAGTGAATGGCCGACTCGCCGTACCCGCTCAAAGCCAGGTAGCCATCACCGCCCTACAAGGCGGTTTTGTGCGGAGCCTGCCGCTGTTGCCCGGTCAGCCCGTGCGGAAAGGGCAGGTGCTGGCGCGCATCGAGAACCCGGATTTAGTGCAGTTTCAGCAGGACTACGCCGAAAACGTTAGCCGCCTGACCTATTTAGATGCCGAGTATGCCCGTCAGAAAGAACTGAGCGAGCAGAACGTCAGTGCCCTGAAAGTGTTTCAACAGACCGCTTCGGAGCGCAATCAGGTACGTTCCCGCTTAGGTGGCCTGGCTCAACGGCTACGGCTGGTGGGTATCTCGCCCCAGGCCGCGCTGGATGGTAAGTTCAGTTCCCTATATGTAATCACGGCCCCGGTATCGGGCGTTGTCACCGATGTGCTGGCCACAGTAGGCCAGTATGTCCAGCCCGCCGATGTCATGGCCCGCATTACCAGCAGCCAGGGACTCTACGCGGAACTGACTGTATTTGAGAAAGACCTGCCCCAGATTCGGGAAGGCCAGCAGGTGAGCATCCGGCTCAACAATGAAGGTGGGCGGGAGCGCGGTGGGCGCATTACTTACATCAACCGAACTATTGAAACCGACCGTTCGGTGCGAGTCGTAGCCCGGCTCAACCAGCCCGATGCCCGTTTATCTCCCAACACGTTTCTGAAGGCGAGCTTAGACTTAGGTGCCAGCCGGGTCGCGGCTCTGCCCGAAGGGGCTATCGTGTCAGCCGAAGGCAAAGATTACATTTTTATCGTCACCGAGGAGCGGGCACCTGAACACCACGAACACGAAGAAGGTGAAGCCGAACACAGTGCCAAGGAGGAGCATGACCATAAGGAAGGTGAAAAAGAGCAGCACGGCAAGGCTTTTAAGCAAATTCCGGTGCGCCGGGGCGTGACAGAGGGTGGCTATTCGCAGGTGACGCTACCCGGTACGCTTGACCTGGGCAAAGTGCAGGTGGTAGTGAAAGGCGCGTTTGCGGTCCTTTCGCAACTACAGGCCGCCAGTGGCGAAGAGGAAGGTCACGCCCACTAATGTACGCTGTTGGCTGGGTCTGCCCGAAGCGAATTTGGGCAGACCCAGTTTGACAAGGCCAAGTCTCATGAAAAACCAGGCGCTGATAAATCGATGAAAACAGAAGACAACGTACTACTCACCCCTACAGGACATCAGGTTCACCTGCACGCCCGCGACGGTATCCGCTCGGTGCGTATCGACCGGCTCGTGTCGGAGAATGAGCTGACCTTCGCGCACTACCCCTCGTTGTCGCTGGCTACCTACGACGAGTCTGGTTTTATGCTTTGGAGCGAAGAACTGCATACCTACGCCCAACCTGAAAACCCGCAGGAAGCCAGTATTGGTAAAACGTTTGCCGTATGGGAAAGCCTGACCATAGGCATTGACAGTCACGGCGAAGCCTTCGATTTTCTGGTTCGCGTGTATTACACCATTAACCCCGACTGAGCTATAAACACCTCCTAACCAGTCAACTCATCAACGACAAAGTCTGCTTATGACCCCCTTATTCCAACAAATCATCACCTATGCGCTGCTGCCGACCGTTGCCCTGACCGGCGGTGGGCTGGTTGCCCTGTTCGTTCGCTTTGGCGTACAGGTACGTTCGGCTATTCTGCATTTTGCAGCCGGGGTCGTTTTTTCGGTGGTGGCCGTTGAGATTTTGCCCGACGTAGTGCGGCTGCATGATCCCCTACTGACGGCGGTCGGCTTTGGGGTGGGTATTGGCTTAATGCTGCTGATTCGCTGGTTGACCCAGTCGCCGGAAGAGGCTTCTACGAAGCGTGAAGCGACGACGAGCGAAGCCAAATCAGGTGGATTTCCGATGGCGTTTTTGCTGGCTATTGGCGTGGATATTTTTATCGACGGACTGCTGCTGGGCATTGGCTTCGCAGCCGGAGCCAAAGAGGGCATACTCTTAGCGTTTGCGCTGGGCGTCGAGGTGCTGTCGCTGGGACTGGCTACAGCCACTTCCTTAACCGAGGACGGTATACCACGTTCCCGCATTATTCGGCTGTTGCTGGGTCTGTCGGCTCTTTTCTTCATCAGTACGGTGGGCGGGGCGACGTTGTTACACAAGCTGCCCGAAACGGGCTTAGATATGGTATTGTCATTCGGGCTGGCTGCCCTCTTGTTTCTGGTTACGGAGGAACTGTTGGTGGAAGCCCACGAAGGGCCGGAAAAACCCTGGCTCACGGCTACGTTCTTCGCCGGGTTCCTCTTGTTTTTAATTCTGGGCATGGTAGCCTGATGGCTTCAGGCCCCCAAACGGTACTGAACGATGTTTAAGGTTTTGCTGAATCAACCCGGTCGGTTGGCCCTGCGGGTGGCCGACTTCATTACGGCGGACGATTACTACGATTTGCGCCCGCTGCTGGATACAACGCTGCACAGTGCCGGTGAAGCCCGGCTGTACTGGGAGATGGAATACTTCCGGGGCTGGCAACCGGATGAACTCTGGCGGGATTTGCAGTTCGACCTGACGGTCACGGCGGATTTTGCCCGCATCGCGTTGGTGGGTACACCAGAGAACGCAGCACTCATTACGCCGGTGATGCAGGCTATCTTCCGGGCCGAGCTTCGCAGCTTCGCGCTCGATCAGAAGGAAGTCGCCTGGCAGTGGTTCGGTGATGATGAACTACCCCCTCTGCCCACTAAATGACAGCAACACACTAACCCGTTTTTTGTGATGGAACTACAACCTAAAATCCCCCAGAATTGGGCCGCTATTTTCGACCGCATTGCGAACCGGATCACACACCTGACCGGCAGTTCTGCCGCCTTTTTAACGGCCTGCGCGGTAGTGCTTATCTGGGGGTTGACTGGTCCGTTGTTCGGCTATTCCGAAGACTGGCAACTGGTCATTAATACGGGGACGACGATTATCACCTTCCTGATGGTATTCGTCATCCAAAAGGCGCAGAATAAAGATTCGCTGGCTGTGCAGCTTAAGCTTAATGAACTGATCGCGGCCACCAAGGGAGCCTCGAACCGGTTAGTAGCGGTCGAGAACCTGACGGATGAGGAGTTAGCTGTACTCTGTCAGCATTACGACACGATGGCCGAGGTGACCCGGCAGGCAAGCGATTTACGCAAGTCGCATTCGGTAGAAGAAGCCATCGAAGAGGCCCAGCAAAAGCTGACGGATAACCCGTCGTAACCAGTGAGGTTGGGAATACATACCCATATCGCTCCGGCCACTAAGCATGAACAAAAAACAACTTAATCAATCGAAGCTGACAGCCTTGTCCCGGTCACTGATTGCTCTAACCGTTGGTGGAGTAGTCTGGTGGCTATTGGCCGGACGGTTAGGCTGGCAAACTCGATTATTACTGGGATGGCTGGCCTATGCGCTGACCGTGCTCGTACTGATTTGGCTAATCATCATCCGGGCTGATGCCCGACAGACGGCCCAGCGGGAGGATGAAAGCCGCCCCGCTATTTTTCTCTTTACCGTGGGCGGGGCTTTGGTCAGTCTGCTGGCCGTAGTCATTTTGCTGGGTTCGGTTAAGGGACTGTCAGCCCCCGAAGCAACGCGGCACGTTGTACTATCGGGGCTAACCGTCATTAGTTCGTGGTTATTGACGCACAGCATCTTTACGCTGCATTACGCTCACTTGTATTATGATCCTGATGAAACGGACCGAGTGGGTGGACTGGATTTTCCGGGGGATGAGCCGCCCGATTACCTTGATTTCGCCTACTACTCATTCGTAGTCGGTATGACGTTTCAGGTTTCGGACGTAGCCGTTACCGCCAAACCGATTCGGCGACTGACCCTGCTGCACGGTGTCCTGTCTTTTGCCTTTAACACGCTCATTATCGCCCTGACCATCAACACGGTTTCCGGCCTGCTGTAGGGCTGAATACCCAGACAATTTATACCCATGCAATCTTTACAAACGCTAATTCACCAGGAACTCAACGAGGCCCAAACGGTACTCAGCACGTTCATGGCCGACGGGGAAAACATAGCGGCCATCGAGCGGGCCGCCCGGCTGATGGCCGATGCCCTCAAGCGGGGCGGCATGGTGATGAGCTGTGGCAACGGCGGTTCACTCTGCGATGCCATGCACTTCGCTGAGGAGCTATCCGGTCGCTATCGGAACGACCGCTCCGGTCTGGCGGGTCTGGCCATTGCGGACGTGAGTCATCTGACCTGCGTAGGCAATGATTATGGCTACGAGTTCGTGTTTTCCCGCTTTATCGAAGGGTTGGGTAGGCCGGGCGATGTGCTGCTCGGCCTAAGTACGAGTGGCAATTCGGCCAACGTGATCTGGGCCGTGGAAGCGGCCCGGCAGCAAGGTATGTCGGTCGTTTTGCTGACGGGCAAGGACGGCGGTAAGCTGGCAGGTCGGGCCGACGTAGAAATCCGGGTACCTCATTTCGGCTATGCCGACCGGATTCAGGAAGTACACGGTAAGGTTATTCACGTGCTGATCCTGCTGATCGAGCAGTTGACTCAGGAGAAAGATACTCTTTAACGCATAAAACGATGAACCCGACACCCCCACAATCCGCATCGGCTACGGGCCGCTACAACAAGAACTTACGAATTGTCTTCGGGCTGACGTTCAGCTACTTTCTGGTGGAAGTGGTGGTCGGTTACTGGACCAACAGCCTGGCCCTGCTCTCGGATGCCGCTCATATGCTTACCGATGTCATCGGGCTGGCCCTGGCCCTGTTTGCCAACTGGATGAGCCGCCGACCTATCACGGCCCGGCGCAGCTACGGGTTTTACCGGCTGGAGATCCTATCGGCCTTCGTTAACGCGCTGATCCTGATTGGCATTTCGCTGTATATTCTGGTTGAAGCGTATGGCCGGTTTCGCAATCCGCCCACCGTGGACAGCAGCAACATGACCCTGGTGGCGTTCGTCGGGCTACTCATCAACGTACTGGGGATTTACCTACTGCGGCAGGGGGCCAAAGACAGCCTGAATGTTAAAGGAGCCTTTCTGGAAGTCGTCAGTGATTTGCTAAGCTCCATTGGAGTTATTGCGGCTGGTCTGATCATGACCTACACCGGCTGGTACTATGCCGATCCGCTGTTCAGTGCCATCATTGGTCTGTTTATCCTGCCCCGCACGCTGAAGCTGATGATGGAATCGGTCAATATTCTGCTACAGGGAACGCCCGACGAACTGGACGTGACAGCCGTCGAAAAAATGATCAACGCCGTGCCGGGCCTTAGTAATGCCCATGACCTGCATATCTGGACGCTTACTTCGGGTATTGTCGTCATGAGCGGGCATGTCGTCACCGACGAGACGCTGACGACGGCGGACCTGACAACTCGCTTAGAAACGATAGCCGGTCAGCTCAATATCCGGTTCAACATCAATCATATGGCCCTGCAACCCGAACGGGCCGGACAGTGTACCAATAGCCTGACGACACTATGAGTATGAGTACGCCCCGTTTTAAACTCCCAATTGTTTCTCATGTATTTCTAAGCCTGTTCGTGGTGGGGCTACTGGGGGGCTGTGGTGAAAAGGTTGTGACCATACCCGGCAGCATCGACTTTGCTCCCGTACCGAGCCGGGCACCGATCACACCCGGCCTGATCGACGAAGCGTCGGGGCTGGCCGACAGCCGAAGCATGGATGGTCACGTATGGGTGAACGAAGACAGTGGTACCCCTGCTCAACTGAATCTACTATCGCACGAGGGCAAATTGTCCGGGCGGCTTGCGCTGCCGGGGATTACCAACCGGGACTGGGAAGACATGGCAGCCGGTCCCGGTCCCCAACCGGGCGTTACCTATTTGTATCTGGCCGACATCGGTGACAACCTGGCCCGGAACGATCAGAACGTAATCTACCGGCTTGTCGAACCCAAAAGCCTGACCGAAACGGTTGGATCGACTGACCGCATCGCCTTTCGATACAGCGACGGCCCCCGCGATGCCGAGACGCTGCTGCTTGACCCACTCACCCGCGATTTGTGGATCGTTTCCAAAGAAAACAGTACCACTCGGTTGTATCAGTTGCCCTATCCGCAGAGTACGACGACGGTTAACACGGCGGTTTATCAGGGCGAACTACCACTTACCCTGGTTACGTCGGGCAGCATCTCGCCCGATGGAAAGGAAGTTCTGCTCAAGACGTACACGGGTATTTATTACTGGCCCCGCTTTACGGGACAAACAGTAGCAGAGGCATTGGTGGGAAAGCAATCGTATTCGCTTACCTACCAGCTCGAACCGCAGGGGGAGGGCATTTGCTTCGACAAGGCGGGCAACGGCTTTTTTACCCTGAGTGAGCGCGGCAACGCAGCTTCCGTAACACTGAATTATTATAAGCATCAATAATCCCTACGGCTATGCTGCTGAATCGCCCCATTCCATTTTCGTTTTTGCTGGGCAAAATCAAATACGAAGCGTTGGCCGTGTTTGTATTTGCCAATCTGATGTTTGCCCTGCGCCATTACGTGGGGCTGGAGATTTTATCGGTTCCCTTAGCTATCCCGGCCCTGATGGGTACGTGCATTTCTCTATTGCTGGCGTTCCGCACCAATCAGGCGTATGAACGCTGGTGGGAGGCCCGCGTCGTTTGGGGCGGAATCGTTAACGATAGCCGGACGCTGGTCCGTCAACTACTGACGTTTCTGCCCGACGAATTGGTGCCTACTGATGTCGTTCAGATAGTTGCTCAACGGCAAATCGGCTGGTGTTTCGTGTTGGGACAGACCCTGCGCGGCCAGCCTACGCAGCCAGCCATCGAAACGTATGTTATTCCCACCGAGCAGGCCGGGGCGTTGGCGGCCAAACACCAGCCCCTGGCCCTGCTGCAAGCTCAGGCCGATCAATTGCGAAATATGTATCAAGCGGGTCATCTGACTGATATACAGTTGGCACAGGTAGATGCGACGCTGACCCGGCTAACCGATGCGATGGGGGCGGTGTGAACGGATCAAGAACACCGTATTCCCCCCGGACCTACACGTTTTATTTACAGGTGTTCATTATCCTGTTTACGGCCATGTTGCCGTTCGGCTTTGTCGAAAATCTGTTTTTCGTGGAAGTACCCTTAGTGACACTGGTTGGGTCTGCTTTTTTCCTGATCGAGAAAAGTGCCATTCAGGTGCAGGACCCGTTTGAGAACCGGCCCACTGACACGCCGATGACGGCCATTGCGAACGGGATCGAAGTGAGTTTAAATCAATTAACGGGCGCGGCTGTGGTCGAACAGCCAACGGCACCGCCTACCTACTTTATTCTTTGAGAAACCATGCATCAGAGCATTCATCTTATACAACTCGTATTTGGGGGAGCGTTTGCGCTGGGTTTGCTGGGGTGGTGTCTGTACCGGCTGGCTATTTTGTTCGGCATCGTCAGGAAACAGACGAAACCGACCAGACGGTCGCCAAATGGTAACCAAACGGGGCAGGCAGGCAAATCCGTCTCGCCGAAAGGTCAGAAAAAAGCTGTTACAAACCTGTCCAAGCGGGTGCTCTACAGTGCCAAACGGGAACGCGATTAAATAACCTATGCGCTCATAAACTGGCAACGAACTATGGATACAATCGTCATTGGTAGCTTAACGCTGAGTTTACTACACGCCCTGATTCCCAGCCATTGGCTCCCCTTCGTGACCATCGGCCAAACCGAACGGTGGAGTCTTCGGCAGACGCTGACCGTAACGGCCATTGCGGGACTGGCCCACACCGTCAGCACGACACTGCTGGGCGTGTTGGTAAGTCTGGCGGGCTGGCAGTTAGCAGAGAATATACCATGATCTGTCGGAGCGGGCGATACCGCTGTTGTTGCTGGCGTTGGGTTTATGGTATCTGATGCAGCACCTGCGCCACCGGCACGTGCACGATCACTTCGATGCAGGAGCCGCCCGAAAAGCCCGGTCGTTTTCAGCCTTGCTGTTGTCGCTGGGACTGGCGATGTTTCTGTCGCCCTGTCTGGAGATCGAAACCTATTTCCTCAGCGCGGGTGCGAAGAGCTGGAGTGCAGTTCTACTTGTTGCCTTGATATACAACGTCATCACCCTGTCGGGAATGCTGTTGATGGTAACGCTTGGACGACGGGGTTTGCAAAGGGTCAACCCACACTGGTTCGAGCACAATGAAAACCTGATTACCGGTCTGACGCTCGTTGGGCTGGCCGTTTTTAACTTTTTTATCGAATTCTAATGAATACAATGGCAGACGATCACAATCACGACGAAGACGGTCATACCCACGATGATGTGGAACTGATCGAGGAGGGGACTACACCGGCAGCGGATGCCTCGTCGGCAAAAAAAGGTCCTGAACAAACTTGGCGCACGTATGCTCCAGCCACCAGTAGTTTAGTGCTGCTCCTGGGTGGTATCGCGCTGGACAATTACGCGACGACCTGGTTCAACGACCCGTGGCGGTTTATCTGGTATGTTGTGGCTTATCTTCCAGTTGGCTGGCCCGTGCTGCGCCGGGCCTGGAGCAGTAGCATCCGGGGCGATGTTTTCACCGAATTTTTTCTGATGAGCGTGGCCACCCTCGGCGCGTTCGCCATTCGGGAGTATCCCGAAGGCGTGGCCGTTATGCTGTTTTACACCATTGGGGAGTTGTTCCAGGATGCGGCCGTGCTTCGGGCACGTCGGTCGATCAAAGCCCTTTTAGACGTGCGGCCTGATGAGGTAACGGTGCTTAAAAACGGCAAAGTACAGGTGGTGAAAGCCGCGACGGTCGCGGTGGGCGACGTGGTGCAGATCAAGCCCGGCGAAAAAGTGGGGTTGGATGGAACCATGCGTTCGGCATCTGGTACATTCGATACGGCCGCTCTGACGGGCGAAAGCGTACCGCGTACCATCGAAAAAGGAGAAGCGGTGCTGGCGGGTATGATCAACCGGCAGTCGCTGGTGGAAATGGACGTAACGACGCCCTATCAGGACTCTAAGCTATCGCGAATTTTAAAGCTGGTGCAGCAGGCAACGGGCAGAAAAGCCCAAACGCAGGAGTTTATTGCTCGCTTTGCCAAGATTTACACGCCCATCATTTGTCTGCTGGCCGTGCTGATTACGGTTGTGCCCTACTTCTTTGTGGCCGACTACCGTTTTGCTGACTGGCTCTACCGGGGATTGGTGTTTCTGGTAATCGGTTGTCCCTGTGCGTTGGTAATTTCTATTCCGCTTGGCTATTTCGGCGGCATCGGGGCCGGATCGCGGCAGGGTATCCTGTTTAAGGGCTCCGTCTTTCTGGATCTGATGACGCAGGTAAAAACCGTCGTCATGGACAAAACGGGAACGCTTACCAAAGGGGTGTTCAAGGTGCAGGAAGTCAAGCCGGTTGGCATCGACGCATCTGAACTGACCCGGCTCACGGCCGCATTGGAAAGTAAATCGACCCACCCGGTGGCTACGGCGATCATTGACCACGCGGATACCGGCCACGAAACGGTGTCGGTGGAAGGCGTGGAAGAGATTGCCGGTCATGGCCTGAAAGGAATAGTGGAAGGGAAAGAAATGCTGGCCGGTAACGCCAAGCTACTTCGCAAGTTTAATGTAGCGTTCGACGAGGGCCTGACCAAGATTCCCTACACGATTGTAATGACCGCCATCGACGGCAAATTTGCGGGCTACTTCACTATTGCCGACGAAGCCAAACCCGATGCTACCGACGCGGTCAAACGCCTGAAAGCGGATGGTATCCGCACCGTGATGCTGTCGGGTGATAAAAGCGCGGTAGTTGAAGCGGTCGCCAAACAGGTGGGCGTTGATGAGTGGCACGGCGATTTGCTGCCTGAAGACAAAGTTACGCAGGTGGAGCGGCTCAAAGCCGAGTTGGCGGGCAATCCTAAAGCGAAGCTGGCTTTTGTCGGCGACGGGGTGAATGATGCACCGGTGGTTGCCCTGGCCGATGTGGGTATGGCGATGGGGGGATTAGGCTCTGATGCGACCATCGAAACTGCCGATGTGATTATTCAGAACGACGAACCATCCAAAATCGCAACCGCTGTCGAGATTGGCCGGGCTACGCGCCGGATCGTCTGGCAGAATATCACCTTGTCAATGGTGGTAAAAGCGATTGTATTAATCCTGGGTGCAGGCGGATTAGCGACCATGTGGGAAGCGGTCTTCGCCGACGTGGGCGTGGCGATGCTGGCCATCCTGAACGCGGTACGGGTTCAGAACCTCAAATTCAAGTGAGCTGTAACGAATGAGACCCGTAGCCACCTGACCACGGGTCTCATTTACGGCAACAGCAGAATGCATCGTGATCAGGCTATCGGGTCTGAATGCTCTTTGTCGTGGCCTTCGGCATGATGCTTGGCAGCGGCATGGGCGTGTTCATCGGCCAGACTGTGGTGTCCGTAAGCCTGGTAAGCCTCGTGGGCTTCCTGCTCGTGGTCGCCCGCTTCATGCAGTTGCTGGGCTTTCTGGTGGTGTTTAGCGGCTTCCCCGAAGTGGTAAGCGGCCTCTTTGTGATGTTCGTGTGCCATGATAAACGTTGATTTAATACGTGTTCATTTCACAACTCTTTACATTGTTAAAAGGTTCTTTTTCTTAATCACTAAAACCATGATAAAACCCCTTGTATCCTTATTTCTGCTGTTGTTTCCGCTACTGACCGAGGCCCATAGCTACTGGCTCGAACTCAAAGGTTCCGGCAACGTTGGCGAGCCGATGACAGTGCAATGATATTTCGGCGAACTCGAAAATGGACTGCGCGAAAAAGGCCCTGCCCTGAATGGCATCAAATCGTTCACCGCATCGGTTCTGCTGCCTGACGGCACCACCGAGCCACTCACACTCTCGCCCGCCGACAATTGCTATCAGGCACAATTCATACCCAGACGGGCGGGAACCTACCAAGCGCTGTTGGTCAACGATACTCGTGCTGTTCAGGATTGGACGAAGCACAATCTTGGTATCGTGCGTCCCCGTGAATATCTGCGCGCTATCTGCCAGATTGGTGGCGGAATGCTGTCGGCCAAACCTGTTTTTATCTGGATATAACCCCGCAAAGTAAGCCCAGTAGCGGGTAAGGCAGCGACAGTTCTGATTACAAAAGATGGTGCCGCCTATGCCAACGCGCCGGTTAAACTGACAATGCCCGATGGCAAGCAGAGAAAGCTAACCGCCGATGCCAACGGTCTATTGACGCTAACCTCGACGGGAGCGGGGCAATACGTGTTAGACGTGGACTTTATGGATAAAACTCCGGGTAAGTACCAGGACAAAGATTATCAGGCGATTCGTAACAAGATGGCTCTGACGCTGATACTGCATTAGATACCCCGGACGCTAATTTTTCGCAACTCTTTGAGTAAGGTTTCGTTAAGAGGCTGAACAAAACCTCAACGATGATGCACCAACACAAAGATGCCCAGGATGATACGCTCATCCAGACCCTGATCGATTGCGCCCGTGCTTGTGAGTACTGCGCGACAGCCTGTTACAAGAACCCGAGGTGCAGATGATGGCCCGTTGCATTGCCCTCGACCGCGATTGCTCCGACATTTGCTTTCAGGGTGCCCGATTGCTGGAGCGCAACGCCGAAATCAGCCATCAGTTCTTAGTCATCTGCGAAGAGATATGCCGAATGTGCGCGGATGAATGTGGTAAGCACGACCATGATCACTGCCGGGAATGCGCCGAGGGCTTGCCGTAAATGTGCCGATGCTTGTCATGAGCATCACGAAAAAATCACTCAGGCATAATCAATGTGTAGCCAGAGTAACACCCGGTTTTGAGTCAGCGTAGGTTGTGCCTGCCGACAACACCCGCTAATAGCCGGTCATTCTGTAGTTTAGGTAAAATTGCACTATCGCTGACAGGGGCACGGTGAATCTCATCCCCGTAGTGGTTGTAGAGAACGAAGGTACTTTGGGTGGCTCTTGGTACGATCAGGTAGGGGACGAATACTTCCTGCCGTTCGTAGCGGGCCTGATGCATTTCCTAGCCACCACGAGCCGCGTAAGAACGAACGTCGGCGATCAAGTCGCTGAGCCAGCGTAATTGCTCGACCGGACGTTCACACCAGTGTGAAGATGGTCGAACCCGCAACTGCTGACAAGTCACCAGGCATAAGGCTATTGAGCCAACTGTAGTAGCCAATAAACGTTTGGAATAAAGGCCAGCCATTAGAAATAGTCGTTATAATTAGATAATCGTCAGTATGTTAAGTGTATATGTCAGGCTGCGTGAGTCCAATATAGGGTGTCATCGCGCAGCCATAAATCGTCCCGGATGAGCCGCTAAAAGCCGGTCGTTGGTTAGGGTGGATACCCAAATCGAGTCGGCTCCTTCGCCCCGTCCGATCAGTTCGCCGTAGTGATTATAGAGCAGAAACCCCCGGCTCCGGCCACAATAGCGGCATAGATGCAGGACAAACACTTCCTGACCCTGATAATGGGCTTGATGTACTTCCCAACCGTAGTGATAGGTGGGCCACGATTGGGCGTTTTGAATCATTTGATTCAGCCATCGTAGCTTACGAACTGGCTGTTCGCACCAATGCTGATTAACCGGCGGGAGGCCACCCCGACGTGGCTGAATCGCCAGCAGGCCCAGGCTGAGAATTAGTAGGAGTTTCACGCAGGTAATGTTTAGGAATAGTCGGGTAGTTCTACGGAAAAGTACATAATTCGTCATTTAGCGGATCGGGCCGGACGAGAAGGTCTGGACAAGGAAAAGTTTAGCAGAGCTTCTAAATCAAAAACAGGCTCTAAGCTTTCAGCATCCGTAAAATCATACTCACCGCCCAGATTGATGTGGTGCCAAGTGTGCGTCGACGATTGCAGGATGGTAGTCAGTAATTCCTCCCGTTCGTTTTGCGTCGAGCATTGTCGCAGCCGCTCCGACAGATACAGCAGATTATAATAATTGATGGCATTCATAATGACGACTTTGCAACCCGTAGCAATCTGTCGCTCCCGGTCAGTTTGCCAGCCCAGTGCCTGATTATTCCCCAACGTGACCGCACTGCTAAACTTGTTACTGTGTTCCATCTGGGTGAGCATCCCTTCCACGGTAGCCCGCAGGTCAGGATCATCTACGTAGCGCAGGATATAATCAGTCTTATATAGACGCCCCAGGTCTTTCAAGGCCCGATACAAGGGGTGCTGGCGGCTGTAGGAGTTAAGCCGCTTTAGCAATGTTGAAGCCTGCACGTAACCCAGCTTTATACTGGCCACAAACCGCAGGATGTTATCCCATTGCTCGATGAGTCGTTCATGGTCGACGCGCACATCCGGGGTGATCCCATACCCCAGCTCCTTGTAAGTGGCAACTGAATCGAGACTATAGAGCCGTTGCTGATGAATCGTCACAAAGCGAGGGCGCAGCTCAACGTCAATCAAGCCGGTAATGGCAAAGTTGACTTCCGAAAATCCATGCATATCGGTCGCGTGAGCCTGCGTCTGAATCACGTTGTTATGCAAAATGACATCCAGAACGTAAGGCGATTCCCGTTCGGCCGCGTTAAAAACAACGGTGTAGATCAACTGACCAGCTTCATCCAGGCCGGAGTAAATGACGACACCTTCGCCGTTGCCAAAATACTTATAGGAGGCCGAAGCGCGAAGTGAAGGCGTGGATACATCATACTTCTGACCATCGCTGGCCGTATGTACAAAGCCTTCCTTACGACGAAACAAGTCCGTTAAGGGCAGCGCATCGCTATGGGAAAGAATGCAGTCAATGGCCTCCAGTGTCATCTCCGGTGAAAAATAGTGGGTGGCTACCCGCTCTAAGGCGTTGACTGATATGCTCTTGGAGATCAGGGCCATCTTACGGATACCAATGTTTTCTCCGTAACCGATCAGAGCGGCCAGTAGCAGGCGTGTATCGGGTCGGGTTGGTTTATGGGCAAAGCCCTGGTGCCGAAATTTACCCAAAAAGCCTGTCAGGTGTTCAACCTGTAAGAGTACGTCCCGGAGCGAAATGACTTGACTGGCGGGATACAATAACCCTACGGCAGCCTGTTGCTGCTGCTGGTCTTCCTCCGCCCGATAGCGGTGCAGATGCCAGCCGCCATGCGCATCGAAATAGACTTGAGGATTAGCCAACAGCCCCTCATTCGTCTGTCTGAACTGCTCGTTAAGTCGTTTATTCAAAGCCAGTAATGTAGGAGCTGGTTGACTGACGGCCAACAGGTTAGCTCGTGATAGGTAGTCTTGCCGATACTGCTGCCACTGCTGGGGCGGAATCTGGTAGTCGTCGACGGAACGGTACTCATAGGAAGATAGAACGGTCAGCGTACCGTCCCGTAGCGCGTCGCGCACAGCCCGAAACAGGAAGACCTTATAGAGCGACACCCGTAGTTTACCCGTCTCGGTGTAGACGTGCTGTCGCTCCAACAGATCCAGAAACTCCACGGGTACGGGCGAGGTGGCCAACAGCTCACCCTGCCGCTGCTGAAAATAGTGAACCGCTGCCAACAGATGCGGGTGAGAGGTTTGCTCATCAAAGGTCAGCGTTTGCACAATAGCCGACACGCGGAGCTGTAAACGGAATGAGGCTTTTTCCAGTGCCAGGTAGTAATCGCTGCGTTCCTGAACCGGTTGATTGATCCGTTGCAACTCGCCCACCCGTTGCTGGTCGGCCAGTAGCTCGGCAGGCGTCATCTTCTTGCGGGATAAAGTGGCCCGAATCTGCTCCACTTTCTGGTGGTCATCCAGCGAAGACTGGTCTATAATTCGCTCGATGTAAGTCAGGACGTCGATGTGCTGGGCGGAGCGTCGGCTGACCTGGCCAACCAGACTGGCCGTCGCCTGTCGGCTTTGATAGTACTCTTGCTTGAGCGTTTCCTCACAATCCGTCAGCAGTCCGCTCACGGCTTTGTTGAGGGTCAAAATCAGGGCATCGCCTACACTAAGGTACTGATGAGTGATGAATGCCAGTAACCGCAGATACCGTTCATACAACCGCTCAACCAGATACGCCGATGGATTATCCAGTACATACTGAGCATAATAGCGCAGGGTATCATCGCTTAAGTCCAGACGGGCAATCACCGGGGCCAGTGGAATAAAAAGCTGCTTAAGCTGGTTGAACAGCACCACCCGCTCAGCGATGGCCTTGGGTTGCATAGATTGGGGGATTTGCTTTAGCTCAGTTAGCGGGTAGCGGGCTGGCCGCCCGTGCGATGTGTTTATGGATGAGTTGTCCAGCAAGCCATCGAGTAGTGCCTTTTCCGAAGCCGTCAGGTGATGCTCAATCACGGTTTGTAGGTGCTGGTCAAAGACCTCCAACGCCCCGGCAATAATCTCACGCAGCGTATTGTAGGGTGGTAGTTCGATACGTCGTTCTCGTAACCAGCTTACCAACGCATCCAGCATGAGGGAGGGACGAGTTTGCAGATGCGTCAGTCGCCGGGCTTCCTCGATCAACGCTGCCCGGTGGTCTGCCTCGAACGCCTGATAGCCCAATCGGTCCAGGATTATTCTTCGATGGCGATACACGGTTCGGTTATGCAGATAGTTCTCCATCTGAACGTCCGTCAATAGAATATTTCGTCGTCGACAAACCCACTCCAAGTCAGCGGCAGGGAAGCGGTCCGGTACGAAAAAACGAGTCACTACCCTGAAGTAACCCAGTTGCAGCAGGAAACCAACTTTATTGGTTGGTGTATGAACGGCCTGAAGATAGTCTGCCGCCCATTGTGGAATATTCACCAGAATCAATCGTTCGGCAGCGTTGAGACGCGGGGGCGTATCAAAGCGCAGTCGCTCATCAGCAGACAGAAAATCGCGACGGGGCATTAGGTAGGAATTTTATGTAGGGCCAACAAGTCATACCTTTCTGAACCGGCCTTTCGTTTGCTCCTCTACCACGAGGCACTATAAAAAAACTGGGTTCTAAAAGTAGGTCCTAAAATAAATCAGTATTTACTTTTGTGATACTGACTTTTTGAACCGATGAACAAACTTTTTGGCTACGCCCGCGTCTCGACCCTGGATCAGAACTTAGATACCCAGCTTGATGCGCTACAAAAAGCAGGCTGTGACGAAATCTTTCAAGACAAGATCACCGGCGTTAGTGTCAGCCGACCGGCTTTAGATACACTGTTGTCCCAACTACGCCCCGGCGATACCGTCATGGTGGCCCGTTTCTTCCGGTTGGGTCGTAGCCGCGATCATTTGATTAGTCTGCTGGGTGAATTTGCCCGAAAGTGCATTCACTTTAAGGCGCTGGACTTGGGGGTTGACAGCAGTACGCCTGCCGGTAAGCTGGTATTGCAAATCTTCGCGGCTTTAGCGGAATATGATCGGGAAAGTATTATAGAGAAAACGCGGGCCGGCCAGTTACTGGCCAAGGCAAAGGGGAAACATATCGGTCGGCCGTCTGGACTTGATGCCGAGAAGTTTGCTAAAGTCAAGAAAGCTCTGGAGCGGGGACTATCGGTGGCCGAAACGGTCAATCTGACCGGTATTAGCATGTCGAGTGTGAAGCGATATCGGAAGCAGATTGAAAAGACAACTGATCAACTAACAATCTCCAAGTGACGGATTTTATGGTCAGCCGCTGCCGTACGAAACGCTAAAACTACCCAACCATAAAAAGAGACCAGCCTTCGTTTGGACTGGCCTCTTTTTATGGTTGAAAATTTTACTCAAAAATAAGTCGGACTGTTTCA
Source organism: Arsenicibacter sp. (assembly GCA_965247375.1). Taxonomy (GTDB): domain Bacteria; phylum Bacteroidota; class Bacteroidia; order Cytophagales; family Spirosomataceae; genus Arsenicibacter. The sequence continues at coordinate 6,249 of CBDFHU010000062.1, read as the reverse complement.
ATCCGTTTACCTTCTTCTAACCGAGGGTTTTTCACTTTCAGGTAGTATGTTCCACGCGGTAGGTCTCGAATATCAAAATCAACTTTATTGCCCTCCCGGAACGCCTTTTTGTCGTACACTTCCTTCATGCTGACTTTTCGTACGGTCTTTGCCTGTTTTTCACTGATAATTTCCAACTCATCAGGCAACGCAATCGATTCTTGGGTATTGGTAAATTCGACCGTAAATATGTCTTTCGCTGGATTTGGATAAGCCCTGAAGCCAGACGGAATGTAAAGCGTGACATCAGTACTTGTACTACCACACGAATTAGACGCTGTAATTCGAATGAACCGACTTCCAATAGTACCCGTAATGTACACGCCACAGTTACCACCTCCGCTCGGGCTTAACGATACGTTCATGTCGCCAGAACCACCAACTATTGCAAAAGAATACGTCGCAGTAGGGCTATTCGATGACGCCAACATATAATAGTTACTGCCTGAATAGACGGGTTTAGGACCAGACGAAAAGGAACTTCCATTTAAAGTCACATCTGTAATAGTTGGTATACCATGCGCAACGTTTCGGCTGAAGCTAATGGTATGACAGGCAGAAGACAGTGTTGCCGTGATCGTTCCGGTAGAAGCGGATGAACTGGTAGATTGAATCTGAACGCTCTGAGTACCTTGACCACCAACAATACTTAAGCCAGCACCTACTGACCAAGTAACGTTCACCCCTGCGGGCAGGTCGACCAATGTGAATGTATTCGGCGAACAGTCAACAAAGTTGGTTCCATTGATAAAATTGTTTGGTGCACCATATAAACTACGGATTCCATCCACGTCGTCCTGACCCAAGAAGCGGTGAGATCCTGTGTAATTGGCTTCCATCAACGACCCGCCTATGGTCGTGTGATCTAAGCCCAGCATATGCCCAATCTCATGAGCAGCTACAGTTACCAGATCAATTGGCTGAGTGGCATCTGCCCGAGTAGCATCGGTCCACGTTTCAAAGTCATCGAAATGTATATCGCCAGCCTGATTCCCGAAGTTATTCGGAGGAGGACCGCCTAAAGTGTGGGCCAGCGTGTTGGTTTGTCCATTACCTCCGTCATCAAAAGGCCCTCCGTCCCCATGATCGCCTACCGCCCACAGCATTTCAAAATCTGCATCATTGGCGTTACACACTTGAATAAATGCCATTTGCGTTTGAGCAGCCCAAATCGCAAATGCGTCTCGAATCGCCTGAACCTCTCCATTCAAGTCATTAGTACCGTTGGCAATGAAGTATCGTAAAACACGATGATTCCAGGTAGTGCCAATTGGTACAAAGTTGGGGCTAATTTCACCCTGCTTCTTTGACTTTGTCGCGTTCGACGAAACCGTGATTGGCCAATCATCATATTTGATGATTAGCTGCTTACGAGCGGAATTTCCATGCTGGTTACCCTGGGCGATAACAGTCGTCGCCCAAAACATACAAACACTCAACATTGTGTAGGCAAGTAAGTAGCTCTTTTTCATGGCGTTGTAGTTTTAGTTAAGTGATTTATTGTAAGGTAATAGTACGAGGCTCCGACGATACGTTTAATTTCTCCTTTAAACTCATGGTAACGACCGCCAAAGGTTACCCGCAAGCCTGTTTTTTTATATTCGTCGGGCAGGTTACACACAAAACCAATATCTTGATTATCAATAGTCCCTGTGGATACAGATATAAAATATTGCTGCTTTTCGGTCGAATACCAGACAATGCCATTAGTAGCCTTTACCTGTTTAACAAAAGCACCAGCATCCGGGCAATCGATAGCAGCCACTTCGTTAGCTGGGCTAATTGTTTTCTTTGAACAGGCCTGCTGAAGTAACAACCCAACGATCAGCACATTAAACAAACTAAGTGACATTCTCATAACAGATTCGAGTTTTGAAAGCCAATTTTCAAAGAAGATTCTTATTCGAAGCGATCAGTTGTAATCAAAATGTTTTTTTTACTAAAAAGTTGAATTAAACGAAGTCAGTATAGTACCCTTGTTCACATAAGCGTTGTGCAGGTTTCCTCTTGATTCTTTTACCGGCGCGTTACCAAAAGCCGCTCGAAAAAACGTTTACATACCTGCCGTTTGTCCAAACGACGAATTATGTACTTTTCCGCAGAACTACCCATAGTCATAGGGTTACTCAGGTTAGAACTTGATCACGATCATGGCCGCTGCGAAAGCCCCGAAGGTAGTATAGGCAGCAGCCCGGTGGTAGGGCTTTAGCTCGTAGTTATGCTGGATCTGCTTCGCCAGAATATTTGTGGCAATCATTCCCGTCAAGTGAACGATTGCTAAGTATTTGTGTAGTTTGATCGAGTTAAGCCCTCTTTGCCGTTTTCCCAAAATCGGAGGAGGGGCGGTCAGCGAAAGTAAGGCCGTTGTCGCATAGCTGATGTTGACTGCGGTGCCAACCGCTTCGTGCGCGTTCCGTAGGCGGGTATAGTCATTGCCTTTCGCATTGTAGAGGTTAGCCCCCAGAATACCCTGAGCGATAAAGCCTGCCAGCGTCACAAAGCCCAATACCTGATGGCTTACCAGCATCGTGCGTCGTACTTTCAATTCTCTCTGCCGACTTTCAGTAGTCAATGGAGCCAGGCCCGTCAGCCTTAATAAGCCCTTTTCACCCCAAAAAGCCCGTTGGGTAAATACCATCCGCTCCGGTAGTGAGGTTTTTCTTACAAATGTCCGGAAAACGGCGTTAGTAAACTACGCTTTTAGTTTTGAGGCATAATTTATACACTGTTCTATACGCAATTTCCAGTTGCTTTGAAATAGGGTTCTTCTGGTCCGCCAACCCGGCCCCAACCGCAGCGGCGGCCGCCAATGAGTTAGTTTACTCTGTTTGACTATCTGCACATAGTTTTTAATCTTCAAAAGTATTTAAGCAAATACTTAAATACTGTTATATTTGCCCAAATATTAGTGGCAGATATGGAAGATGTAGAAAAAGAGTCAGATCAAATTAGTAGCTGCATCCGTTTGTTCGCGGATCAAGAGCAGATCCAACTATGCAAGGAAACCTTAGACGAAAATGAAGACGCTTTTACCAGGTTAGCGCAGGTTTATGCGCTTGCTGGAAATGAGGCCCGGCTTAAAATACTTTATCTTATCCAGCAACAGAACGAGCTTTGTCCTTGCGATTTGAGTGATATTTTGCAAATGACCGTCCCTGCTATTTCTCAGCACCTGCGAAAACTGAAAGATGCCAGTTTAGTACGTACCCGAAAATCCGGACAAACCATCTTTTATTCGATCATACCTGACCAGGCAGATGTCATCAACCAATTATTTATACACATTCCCACTCAAGAAAGTATAGCAGTATGAACGCGCCCAAAGTTACCGCTAATGCCAGTATTCTTACTGCATTGGCAAGTTCTGTTTGTTGTATCACGCCATTACTGGCCATGGTAGCCGGGACAACCAGCCTGGCAACAACCTTTGATTGGATTGTGCCTGCACGTCCTTATTTTATTGTTGGTACTGTATTGATTTTGGGTTTTGCCTGGTATCAGCACTTAAAACAAGTTTCCGAAGCCTCATGTAATTGCGAACCAGAAAACAAACCATTTATGCAAACTAAAAAGTTTTTAAGCCTGGTAACCCTTTCAGCAGTACTTCTAATTACTTTCCCGAGTTATTCAGGACTGGTCTATCAGCAAAAGCAGGAAGCACAACAACCCATCTCCAAGACAGACCAAACGGCCATTATAAAAATTAAAGGAATGACCTGTGAAGGTTGTGAACACCATGTTAAACAAGAAGTCAACAAGCTAAAAGGGGTACAGCAGGTTCAGGTTTCTTATAAAACTGGTAATGCGACCGTCAAATACGATAGTAAAAAAACCTCACTGGCAGAAATCAAAAAGGCAGTCGGTGCTACCGGTTATAAAGTCGTTCAAACCAACTAGGCAACTATGAGTGTAATATTAGAATCAATCATTACCTGTCCGCATTGCAGCACGCAACGCCCGGAAACAATGCCGGTTGATGCGTGTATGTACTTTTACGAGTGTACCGATTGCAAAACATTGTTAAAGCCTACTTCTGGTGATTGCTGTGTTTTTTGTTCTTATGGAACGGTACAGTGTCCGCCATTACAATTACAAAAAAAATGTTGCTGACATCCATACATGCATGAAGACTGTTTACTACAGTTAACGAACACCGCGTTTTGCTGCTCACAGTTTAAAGTTTAAAAAATGTTACCAAAAGAACTTACAACAGACCTTACCAAACGCCTTTCTGTTATTAAAGGGCAAATTGAAGGCATAATCAAAATGCTGGATGGCGATAAAGATCCTGACCAAATCCTGAACCAGTTTAAAGCCGCCGACCAAGGCTTGCAAAAAGCACATTATTTGTTGTTTGATGAAGTTTTTAGAAAGAGCCTCGCTTTAAAGCTGGTTCAAGTAATGAACGCGTGTCCGGGGAATTGTCAGGACGCTGAAAAGATAGAATACATTAAGGAACAATTTCCTAAGCTTGAACTAGACGAGCTGACATCCAACATCAAAGAAATCAATGCCATTGACAAGCGCCTGGAAGTATATAATAAAAAATAGTTTAAAAAAAATTTGGCATACACCCCCCCAGCCAAGTGACCTTTGTTTTAAACAAAATCTAAAAAGGTCGTGCAAAACCAAAACAAGAGAAAAATCGAAATATTTACTGCCGGGTGCAGCGTTTGTGAACCAATGGTTGAAATGGTAAAATCAATGGCTTGCAGCTCTTGCGAGATCGTTGTTTATAACTTATCACAGCCTTGTGAGACAAAAGAGTGCCTGGAAAAGGTACAGGAATATGGTATTAAGGCATTACCTGCAGTTGCTGTGAACGGAAGTTTACTTCCCTGTTGTCAAAATGAGGGGATTTCTATAGAAGAGCTTAAAAATGCTGGAATTGGCCAGGCAGCCTAATGCCTGACCATTGCAGATAAAATTTTCAATTTATAAAGTCTCAATTGATTATGGCAACAGAAAGCGTTCAAATGAAAGTTTCTGGGCTGATGTGTTCCTTCTGCACGATGAGTGTAGAGACAGCCCTTAAGCGGTACCCAGGTGTTAAAAGTGTTCTTGTAAACTTGGTTCATGGTATCGTACTAATTGAAGCAGATACAAGCCAGATTAAACGCGAAGAATTAGCAAAAGCCGTCGAAAAGCTGGGGTATAGTGTATCGGCAACCGAAGTTCAGCAGTATAAATCCGATGAAGACTTATTTAAGCTCATTAAACAACGAGGCACGATCGGAATGGTCGTTTCAATCATCGATTTACTTGTTGACCCTTTGAATCTTTTTGGTTTACCGGCTCAATCCCGGTTATGGTTTAGCCTGGTGGCCGCTTCTTTTATCTTGCTATGGGTAGGATATCCAATCTTACGCAAGACCATTATGGCAATAAGTCAAAGGGTAATCAATGCTAATGTTCTACTTTCTGCAGGCGCTTGGGGAGCGTTCGTAGTAGGGATCTTCTCTCTTTTTAATCCAGGCCTTCCAAATTTTTTACCCGTGGCTGCCTGGCTAATGTCTTTGCATTTGTTTTTTGGTTATTTTAAACTAGATACCCGGAAAAAGGCTTCTGATGCTGTTCGAAAACTGATCAATCTCCAACCTGCAAAAACAAGGGTTCAAAGAGGTCAGCAATTAAACGAAGTACTCACTAGGGATGTCTTGGTAGGTGAAGTCATTGAGATCCGTCCCGGTGAACGAATCGCTTTGGATGGGGTGGTTATCCAAGGTTGTGCAAGCGTGGACGAAGCCAGTTTTACAGGAGAAAGTATCCCCGTTTATAAGGAGGTGGAGTCTTCCGTAATCGGTGGAACATTGAATTTAGATGGTGTATTGCAAATAAAAGTTTCAAAAATTGGCAGTGATAGCTTTTTAAGTCAAATAGTCAGTTTAATGAGCCGCATCGCTGAGAGAAAGCCTCCCATTGAGTTGCTGGCAGATAAACTGATGAATTATTATGGTCCAGTGGTATTTATTGTAGCGGCCATTGCTTTTATGGTCTGGGGTTTAGTTACGGGCGATTATGTCCAGGCAACTTTGGTGATGCTCACAACAATCATCATGGGTTATCCGTGTGCCTTAGGGATTACGACGCCTATGCTGGCTGCTATTGCAGGAGGGAAAGGAATTTCAATCGGTCTTTTGGTAAAAGCCAGTGAGGTATTTTATGGATTGTCCAAGGTTAATACCATCGTGTTTGATAAAACAGGGACCC
>CBDFHU010000061.1:0-10437 GCA_965247375.1 Arsenicibacter sp. | reverse complement strand
AAGGCTGTTTGGTTGTTTTGCTCACCACATACCCGTTGCTGGCTACGGTGTAGTTTTCCTGTTCTGCCTGCGGAATGTAGAAATTACCGGCTTCATCTTTATCCGTAACGCTGTGCAGCATCCGGTAGCCGTACAGCTGACCGACCTTGTCACCGGCTTTCAGTACGTAGTTGGTGCTACCTGCGCTTGAGAGGATGATCACTTCCTGATTGCCGCGGATCGATACGATTTCTGAGGTTTGCTTGCCCAGGTTCACCGTGGTATTCCACTTCAGATTGCCGCCGTTGTAGATCGTTGAGCCTAACGACAGCTGCAGACCGCGCGAGCCCAGGGTGAAGGCATTATCAATCAGCGTACCCAGACCAATTGACGGGGCTACGTCAACCGGGTAGATTGCGTCTTTTGTTTTCCGGTCCCAGTACGTTGCCGACAGGGCGATGTCGTTGGCCCACGGTGTGTTTTTCGATACCGTGAACAGGAGGTCGGTACCTACTTCGAATTCTTCCGATACTTCTACGCCCAGATCAGGGTTACTCTGGCCGTTTGCGTAGTAGAACGCCGTGCTGGTGCCTACCGTGGTCGGTGTAATCGTCACGTAGCGGTCAAACGGTTTTGGCTGGATACCGGCCTGACCGTACGCAGCCCGCAGTTTAGCTTCGGCCAGCAGGTTGTTGACCGGGCTGTTTTTCCAGAAGTTCAGCGCCGACAGACGCAGGTACGCATCGCCGCGCGGGAACGTAAACGGCTTCGAACCACGGCCGAATGCCGAAGAATAGTCACTCCGGAAACCACCTGAGATACCGGCGATGTCGGCAAACTCAAAGCGCTGGTTAACGAGGTAACCGTAGGTAATAAACGGCTCTTTGTAGTCGCGGTACACCCGCCACGAGGTTGTGTTGGCTGCCGTGTAGGGTTCGTAGGCCGATGGCAGGCCCATAGCCGTACTGGTGTATTCCTTAATCGTGCTGTTCCGCCAGTCAAAGGCTGTCTGTGTCACCGATTTCAGCGGAAAGTTCAGGCCAAAGTCTTTCTGGAGGTCAAACGAGAAGGTCGCCGTTGCCAGGAAGTTCTGGAACATCTTGCTGTTGCTGTACTTGGTCAGGTCACCGGTATTGTTCGAGTTATAGTTCGAGATATACCGTGCCGTGCTCTGGGTCAGCCAGTACTTGATATTGGCGTTGTTCGACTGGTTGAGGTACTCCAGATCGCGGTTCTGTGTCTGGTAGTTCAGGCCGTATTTAGCGTCGAGCGACACAAATTTCGGGAAGTCGTAGTGCAGGTTGAAGTTCTGGATAATGTCAACCTTATTATCGTTGTTGCGGGTGTAATCCTGAAAATACAGTGGGTTCGAGGCGTTGATCCCAATGGTCTGATTCAGGTTGTACGGCGTTGTGCCATCGGTTGTTTTCAGGGAGAAATCCGCAAACGGATAGGCGTTCAGTAAGCCGTATACAATTGTCCGGTCGCTGGTTTTCAGCGTGCTTTTAGTATAAGCCAGCTGCGTAATCGACCGCAGCGTCAGGCCTTTAGCTAGCTCCACACCGATGTTACCGGTCAGGTTGCTGCGCTCCCATGCCCCGTTATTAATCACATTACTTTCCTGACGGCTGTTCGAGGCCGACAGGCTGAAATCCGACTTAGGTCCACCGCCCGAGATCGCCACGCTGTTGTTGAATGTATTGGCCGGCCGGAAAAAGAAATCAAAGTGGTCGATGTACTTCAGGTTGGCATTGTACGGTTTCTCATTTTTCGCCGTCGGATCGGTCGAGTTATACTGTACGTTTTCGGTATATACCCCGTTGGCGAGGTCAAAGGTGATGGGCTTGCCCGATGAACCGATTACATTATTACTGGCATCCGTCGCAAACGCATGGTATTGTGCCTTGCTCAGCCCGCCAACATTCAGATACGTATTCTGGGCGACGCTCGACGACACATCGACCCGCAGCGCACCGGCTTTCCCTTTTTTAGTGAAGAGCTGGATAACCCCGTTAGCACCCTGTGCCCCGTAGATGGTCGCGGCCGCCGCACCCTGAACCACTTCGACGCGTTCGATGGAGTTGAGGTCAACCGTTTGCAGGCCCGATGCACCCATCTGGATACCGTCGATCAGGATCATCGGCGATGTACCCCGGTTCAGCGTATTGATACCCCGCAGAAGGATGTTGACATCGGCACCCGGCGTACCGCTCTTAGAGGTGATCTGAGCGCCCGGAATCTTACCGATCAGGGCCTGATCAATCGACGCCTGCGACGTTTGGGGCAGCTGACTGGCCGAAATAGATTCAACCGAAATCGCAATCTTCCGTTTGTCGGTAGCGACACCAACCCCTGTCACAACGACTTCAGATAACTGCTTTGTATCCGTCGCCATTTTGATGTCATACACCGAACTGCCGCTGAGCGGCACCTCTTTGGTGGTCATGCCGATAAAGGAAAACACCAGCGTGCCGCCGGAAGCGGGTACGGAGAGAGCAAACGAGCCATTTACATCCGAGATGGTTCCGATGGTCGTTCCCTTAACGACGACGGATACGCCGGGAACGGAGCTGTTGTCATCGGCAGACATGATTTTGCCGGTAATCTTCCGGTCCTGCGCGCTTGCTACGCCCAGAACGGCGCATAACAGGAGAAAGCTTAATAGTACATTTCTCATCATGATACGATTTAGTAGGTTTCAAAGTGTACGATATGAAACAAAAGTATATCACGATAAATGCAATTCAAAATTCTGCTAAAATGGTATTATGTAGAATATTGTTTTACTATATATTGTATTGTCAAAATATAATTCTCGGTTATTGCACCTTGCTCCGGTAAGTTTGTATTAAAATAAGATTAAACTTAAAATAGATTAAAAATGTACTGGAAAAATCAAATTACTTATTGTAAGTAGCTGAAAATCAGATTAATGTTACAATTAAAATTTTGTTAAAATAGTGTTATAAAAACTTTGTAAAACAAAAGGCTGCATCATTGACGAATGATGCAGCCTTTAAAAATCCGGAAGCGGCAAATGACTACCGGGCCGCTGTCCCGACCACGCATGACTGATTATACAGGCTCAGTATCCGGTCAAGGTGTTTCCATTCAGGCGCCTCGCTGGTAGTCAGCTGATTGATGAAAATAGGACAATCTCCGAAAAGCGATCCGATCTGTTCATTTAGGTTACTTTTTTTAAGGAGGCTGGCTGTTTGTCCGTCTTTTACCGCCACAAAGCTGAAATCCTTATGATCAAGCGTGACTGTCAGGGCGCCGAAGGTTAAGTCCGTGGTCTTTTTCCAGCCGTTTGCGTCGAAATACAGCACAACCTTACCCGGATGGCTGAGCCGTTCGAGCAGCATTGGTTTCTGATTCCGGCGCGGATTCGGAACCTTATCGAAGAAAATATACTGCCGGTCGCGCGGTATGTGGCCGGTCGAATAGGCATAGTCCGGAATCCGCTGCGCAATCTGCACCAAGTCTGCCGCCTTGATCGTTTGTTTTTGCCCGTCTCTGGTCTTAATGACCGCACTGGCCGGCGCGTCATTGACCAGCATCGGAATCCGGATCTGGCCGGCGATGGTGTCGTTGGCCGTTGTAATGACATAGCCGTCGGTCCAGGACGAGATGGCTCCCAGTGGCACATACTGCCCGTAGGTCCTGCCAGCCAGCAGGAACAAGAGCAAAAAGAGATTAATCGGTCGTTTCATCGTATATCTGTTGTGGCCTAAAGCTACAGCCCCCGTCCGGATATCAGATGTAGCATCAGCCTTAACCGGCTAAATAGCGGGTTGACCTGTCAGAAAGGGTGTGTCAATTGGAAGGGTGTTGGGGTTAAGGAAGGTGTAGAACGGAATGATATTCCGTTTGACAGGCGGGATAATCCGTATGGCACCAGATTTGTCCCACTGTTGTTCTTTTGAGATATTTGCCGGCATGGCATACCGATAGCCATGCCATGCCGGATTCAGGGGTTTGCTAGAAGCCCCAAACTGTAAAATAAAGGGTGATTCAACGGCCACTTCTCGCGCAGGTAATACGGAATGTCATTCCGTGTTCCTGACAGAGTCTACCCGAAAGGTATAAACGTGACGGATTAATGCTTGATTTCCTGTAACTTGCCTGTAACTCCCTGCTCTTTTCGTTAACACATGAAACGCATTCCGTCAATTGATTTTCTCCGTGGACTGGTCATGGTGATTATGGCCCTTGACCACGTCCGGGAGCTTATGCACGTAACCGCCCAGGCCCAAAGCCCGACCGATTTATCGACCACAACCGGCGCGCTTTTTATGACGCGGTGGATTACCCACCTCTGCGCCCCGACGTTTGTGTTCCTCTCGGGTACGTCGGCCTATCTGTCGCTGAAAAACAGTGGTGATGTCGGCGCCAGTCAGCGATTTCTGCGGTCACGTGGGCTGTGGCTGCTTTTCCTCGAAATTACCGTGGTCAACTTTGCGCTCTGGTTCGATCTGTCGTTCCGGACCATTATCTTTCAGGTGATTGCGGCCATCGGTGCGGGGTTTCTGGTATTGTCTTTCCTGCTGAAAGCACCCGTCCGAACAGTCGGGTTGCTGGGTGTGGTGATTATTGCCTGCCATAACCTGGTGCAGGGCGTAACCTTTACCGATAATGTCCCGCTGCGGGTTATCTGGGCGCTCTTTTTCAGGGCGGATGTGTTTCCGGTTACGCCGCAGTTCATGATCGGGCTGCTGTATCCGTGGGTGCCCTGGCTCGGGATTATGCTGGCCGGATACGGGGCCGGTCTGCTGTTTGAGCTGCCTGCAGTACGCCGCCGCCGGACGCTTCTGCTCGTTGGGTTAGGCTCGCTGGCTTTCTTTGCCCTGATCCGCCTGACAAACGTTTACGGCGATCCGTCACCCTGGTCGGTGCAGGCAAGTCCCGGTTTCACCTTCCTGTCGTTTATTAACACCACCAAATACCCGCCCTCGCTGCTGTATACAACCATGACACTGGGGGTTACCATTACCATCATGGCGCTGGTCGATGGCATACAGAACCGGTTTACGGAAGCGTTGTCGGTCTACGGCCGGGTACCGATGTTTTATTACCTCATCCATTGGTACCTGATTCACAGCCTGATGCTGGTGATGCTTTTCGTGCAAGGGTTTACGCCGGATCAGTTTGTGTTTGGTCCGTTTCAGTTTGGCCGCCCGAAAGAGACCTCGGGCGTTGATCTGGCAGGTGTTTATCTGATCTGGCTGGGTATCGTCGTAGTGCTTTATTTCCCGTGCTGGTGGTACTGGCAGTACAAGCGGCGGCACAGGGAAATCCGGTGGCTGCGGTATATCTGATTACCGCGCCAGCCGCAGAATTCCCTGTTTTTTCTTCGTACTGATCCGGCCCTGCTGATTGAGCTGATAGGTAATTGCCCAGGCGTAAATATTGGTGGGGCAGGGCTGGTTGCGGTAGAGACCGTCCCAGCGGAAGGGAGCCGTAGCCGACTGATAGACCACCTCGCCCCAGCGGTCGAACACCGACAGGCCGGTGATGGTGATATCGCCGCAGGCAAACGGCTCAAACCAGTCGTTGACACCGTCATTGTTGGGCGTAAACAGATCAGGGGTATACAACACACAGCCACATTCGCCGTAATCGGCCCGAACCGAGTCGGTGAGCGTCATGCAGTCGTTGACTACCTGCCCGTAGTAGGTGTTTGAGCTGGTAATAAGCCGCTCTGCCGTCGGATAGCCATCGACCCAGCTGAATTTCCCTTCGGCAAAGACCGGTTTGAGCAGGTGCGTTTCGGCTCCGCACAGTTCGAGCGGCGGGCCGAGACTGAGTTGCGGCGCGGCTATGTAGCGGACCTGAATGGTGTCGGAAGCGGTGCAGCCCGGTTCGCTGGCCCGGACCCGGAAGGTGCCCGGTTGCCGGACGGTAAACGCCCGTTGCGTTGAGCCATCCTGCCATTGATACCCGGAAGCAGGCGTTGAAACGCTTAGGGTAAGGGTCGCGCCGGTGCACAACGTTGTATCGTTGCCCAGACTAAAGTCGAGACTATATTTTACCACAATGGTATCGCTGAGTACCTTACAAGGAGTCTTTACGGTTACCCAGTACTTGCCCGGCCGCTTTACCACAAAGACCGAATCGGTACTGCCGTCGCTCCAACGGTAATCGGTCGCGCCGGGCGTACGGGCACTCAGGCGGTACCGGCTGGCGCGTCCACAGAGGGTGGTGTCGTTTCCCAGGTTAAGTTTGATTTGTTTCAGCGAAATGTCGTCGGCAAAGAGATAGTAAGAGCTCAGGAACGGGGGAAGCTCATTGAAGTTGCCGATTGTAGCGAACTGCTCGCCTCCTTTCGCTACAAAACAGCCGCTGATCATTTCCCACGTGAGGGCTTTGGTAAAGGTCTTGACCTGACTGTCGTATACCTGGGGCTTTACAGCAAACAGGAGTTTGTCGGTAGAAGTCAGTGGCTGGGTTGAAAAATAAGCGCCAAAGCTTCGGGAAGGGTAACGCGCCGGAAACTCGGCAGCCAGTGCCATGTCAAACTGATAGGCCTCGCCGGCCACGAGCGGGGAAACAAGCGGAGTGCCAAAATACTCGGCCCACCCCTGATCCATGAATAAGCGACCAAGGCCCTGGCCACTGTGTGGGGGCAGCTGCATTTGGTTGGTCGGCTGGCACCGGTGATAAAAATCCGGTGTGGCCCGGTTCGGGTTATACCAGGGTACTGCTTCTGCCAATAAATTATCCAGGGTTGGGCACGTATTGTACTTTTCAAATCCTCCGTTGGGTATAAGTTCCTGAGCATACGCAGAGTAGATGCTACACCACAGTGCCAGTATGAGCAGCCAGCCGAAACGATATGCGTTACCTGAATAATGCATAGCTTAGAAATATCCGGAGATAAAATTGGATAACTAAACTACGCAAAAAAACTGAAACAGGTTGCGTTCAGTACCTTAGCGCTGTACAGGTAAATACACGACAAACCGGCTGCCCTGCCCTGTCTGACTGTAGGCCGTAATCGCCCCGCCGTGGTTATCGGCTACCTTTTTACAAATGGCCAGTCCGATGCCCGAGCCCTCATACTGACTGCGTCCGTGCAGACGCTGAAATACCTGGAAAATCCGGTCGCTGTACCGTTCGTCGAAGCCGATCCCGTTGTCGGCAACCGTAATTTCGTAATAAGCCCGCCGCCGTCCGTCGGTAAATTTCGCTTCCATAATGATATCGGTCAGCGGATATTCGTCAAGTTCAGATCCTACTACTAACCGGCTGCTGATATTGATTACCGGTGCAGCATCTGTCTTTCTGAACTTAATAGCATTGCTGATCAGATTGGAGAAGAGCTGGTGTAACTGGGCGACATCGGCGAGAACATCCGGCAGATTTTCCAGGTTAATGTGTGTATCGGTGCGTTCGATTTGGTCGTGTAGTTCAGCCGTAACGGCTGCCAGAACCTCCGCTACGTTGATGAGTGCAAAAGGCTCACGATTGGTTGAAATCCGTGAGTAAGCGAGCAGGTCGCGGATCAGGATCGACATCCGTTCGGAGGATGCATACATCCGCCGGATAATATCCAGCGCGTTTGGCTGGAGACTATCGCTGTACTGTGTCACCAGTAATTCACCGAAGGACTGGATTTTGCGCAGCGGTTCCTGCAGGTCATGGGAAGCAACATAAGCAAACTGGTGCAGGTTGTCGTTGGCCAACCGCAGCTCGCGGTTCACTAGTTCCAGCTGCTGCTGGTGGTGATAGCTGTCGGAAACGTCCATGGCACTCAGTAAAAGTACGTTGTCTATTTTGGCCAGCGTACAGTCAAACCAGCCCTTTATTTTTTCGCCGAAGTAGGGAAAAAGAAAGCGTTTAGTCAGGCCGTTGTGTGCAACGGTAATCATGTGCTGAAACAGGACGGTCTGTTCTATGCCGGGAAACAGTGCGCAGAGTGACTGGTTAAGCAGGGTTTCGACCGGATGGTTTACCTGCGATGCTGTAGCCGGGTTGGCAAACACATAGGTAAAGTCAGTAATGGCAATCCGGTCGCTGCTTAGCTTTGGCTCAAAAATGGCCAGCCCGACCTGGGTATTGTTGAAAATAGCCTCAAAAAAGCCGGTCTGTTTTTTCCGGGCCAGGTCACTTTGTTTCTGTCCGGTGATGTCATTATAGGAAACCATGATATTACCGGCGGCATAGACGATGCTGTACTGGCGCCACATGCCATGGTCGGGATAATAATGCTCGCCCGAGACCGGCTCTCGTGTAGTATAGACCTGAACATACGCCCGGAACAGCCCTTTGGTTTCGGTATTCGGGTAGACTTCACGCAGGGTGCGGCCAAGAACCGCGTCGGCGGTTACGTTTCCCATGCGTAAGCCGGCATCATTGACCATTACAAAACGGAAATCGCCCGGCACACCGCTTTCGGTAAGAACCGGCTCAAAAACGGTAATTCCGCTCAGTGATGCCTGAAAAGCACTGCGTACATATTCCGTTTGTTTGAGGAGTAACTGCTGCTGGACCTGCCCGGTGTTGTCCTGAACGGATACGATCAGGAGATCATCCAGCGGCATGACCGACAGATTATGCCAGACAAGCCGTTTTGTGAGCGGGTGTACATACGAATGATCAAACTGAACAGGCTGCTGCGTTTGCAGGCTCTGGCAAAAGCGGCCCGAAAGCAGTTGCCACACCTGATCCGGATAGTCGTCCTGAAGGCGTCTGCCGGTCAGCTCAGCCGCTTGCATGCCGGTTGTCTGTAGATAGGCGCTGTTGGTACTATGGATTTGAAAATCAATAGGATGGCCGGCTTCGGTTCGTATGGCTTCGTACACAACAATGCCGGTCTGTGACGCATCAAGAATGCGCTGGATGAGTACACTGGTTGGGTGCGTTGTCAAGTTCATTAGTATACGGTGAGTATCGCTATTCCAAAGTAAAAATATAAACTTAGTGTAGATATTATATGCTTACAGACCGGAAAGTATGCAGATACCCGTAAAATTTTACATAAAAAAGCCCTCACCTGTTTATCAGCGAGGGCTTTTTCGTATTGTATCAGTACTCTACCAGCTTCTCACCGGCTTTTACGGCTCTGGTATCATTCTTGCTCAATCCCATGACTTCACGCATTTCGCCGGCGGTGAGCGAACTGCCGTCGTGGCTCCAGCCCGGTGGTTCAAACAAATACCGCAGCTTTTGGGTAAGCGGGCCGGGTTTGCGTAAGTCTTCGCCCAGCTTTTTCCACTCATGGAACACCAGATTAACCGGTGACTGATCCGCGACGTTGGTTGTAAGGCCGTAACGTACCGGATCTTCAGGGGCTTCGTCGGCAAATGTGCCGAAGAGCCGGTCCCAGATAATCAGGCACATGCCCATGTTCCGGTCCA
Source organism: Arsenicibacter sp. (assembly GCA_965247375.1). Classification (GTDB taxonomy): domain Bacteria; phylum Bacteroidota; class Bacteroidia; order Cytophagales; family Spirosomataceae; genus Arsenicibacter. The sequence continues at coordinate 1,099 of CBDFHU010000061.1, read as the reverse complement.
GGTAACGTATGTTCGACGCGTGATGTACACGGTGGTGCGAAGGTGTAACCATAAACCATTCCAGAAAACCAAGTTTACCGACGTATTGCGTATGCACCAGAATACCCCAGATTTGGGTAGCTGAATACATAAACACAATATCTTCGGCCCGGAAGCCGAAGAGGGCAATCGGCAGAAAGTACACAAACCGGTAAAGCGGCTGAAATACCGACGACCGGAAGCCGACTGTCAGATTAAACTCCTCCGACGAGTGGTGAGTCACATGCACGGCCCAGAACAGGCGGCAGAAATGATCGACCCGATGAAGCCAGTAAAAGGCAAAATCTTCGAGCAGCAACAAGCCAATCCAGTAGACCCACGGATTGCTGATTTCGAACATCCGGTGCTGCCATACCCAGACCAGAACCGCAACATAAAAGCCGCGTACCAGAAGATCAAGGCTGGCATTGAGAACCGTTAAATATACATTCTGTAAAATGCCTTTAACAGAATACAAATGACGGTGATGTAAATAACTGAGAAGAATCTCAGTGCCGATCACAAGCGCATACACTGGCGTCGTGATCATCATAAGTATAGATTCGCGCGCGCTGACCATAGCCAAGTTGGTGGAAGAAAGTCTGCAAATAAGCGCTATTTGCAGACTCCGACTATGAGATATATCAATTTTAATAAAATTCTAACGCTGGCCGGCTCACCAGCGTACCTGTCCGTCGCCGGTAACTACCCACTTCTCGGTTACCAGCTTTTCCAGGGCAAACGGGCCGCGTGCGTGCAGTTTCTGGGTAGAAATCCCGATTTCGGCACCAAGGCCGAAGACACCTCCGTCGGTGAAGCGGGTGGAGGCGTTGGCATAAACGGCGGCGGCATCTACCTCGTTCAGGAACCGGTCAATAACAGCCTGATCCTGCGAAATAATGGCTTCCGAGTGGCGCGATGAATACGTCTGAATGTGTGACAGGGCTTCGTCGGGACCGGTAACAACTTTAACGGCGCATTTGTAATCCAGAAATTCGCGGCCAAAGTCGCCTGCCTGAGCCGGTTGAAGATTCGGGTAACCGGCTGCATGCAGGATGGCATAGGCCGCTTCGTCGGCAAA
>CBDFHU010000060.1:0-33407 GCA_965247375.1 Arsenicibacter sp. | reverse complement strand
TGGACGAGCTCAACCGCCTCTCGGTAGAGGAATATAAAGAAGCTGATAAGTTTACCTACTGCCTGATTCTGGACGACATACGAAGCCTGAATAACGTCGGATCAGTGTTCCGGACAGCGGATGCTTTCCGGGCCGAACGCCTGTATTTATGCGGAATCACGGGAACCCCGCCGCACCGCGACATTACCAAAACCGCGTTAGGGGCGACCGAATCCGTTGATTGGGAGCACGCACCGGATATTGTGGCGCTGACCGGCAGACTCCGGGAGGAGGGTTGGGTGATTTGCGCCGTAGAACAGGCGGAAGGAAGTACCTCTCTGTCAGATTTCAGGCCGGAACCTAACAAAAAACATGCATTTGTGTTCGGCAATGAAGTTGACGGCGTATGTGAAGAAATTGTTGAGTCTGCTGATATTGTGCTTGAAATTCCCCAATTTGGCACGAAACATTCACTCAATATCGCTGTAACGGCTGGTGTTGTCTGCTGGGATTTTATTTCTAAAAAGATAACATAAACTTAACACAACTATTTTGAAATTAAGAAAAAATGCGTAGTAATTAGCAGATTTTTTTATTCGAAGTAAAATTATGAAAACCACTAAAAAAACGCTCACCGCAGACATTTCTGCCGCAATTTCAGAAAAAATCAGCAACGGAGCATCACTTGCCGGGAAAGTAACAAAGGCTATAGAGAAGTCTGCTGAAAAATTAGCAAAAAAGCTGGCGAAGATTGCTGCGAAAGCAGAAAAAAAGGTTGAAGAGGCTACTAAGAAGGCTGGTAAAAAGGCAAAGAAAGAAGCAAAAAAGAAAGAAAAGAATGCGGCTAAAGCGTTGAAAAATGCAAAACGTACCGCTAAGAAGAAAGAAAGTAAAGCCGCTAAAGTTTCTGTCACCGCTATCACGCCAACAGAAATTAACCCGGTAGATAGTGTTTTACCGCAAGCTGACGGTACAGTGAACGCTACCGTTACCAAAGAAAATAGAAAAGCATCTGCCTCAAAGTCAGGTGATAAAGAAGAAGAGCCTGCCGCCTAACTCTTTTTTTCATACTATATTATGTAACCCGTTTGAGCATCAAACGGGTTATTTTGTGTACTTTTATATGAGTTGATAAGCTAATTTTATAGTGACTTTTAGCTTATTATATCGTCTGTTACTGATACAAGGATATTATTAATTATCCATGAACGGTTTCTTTAGGGAAACGGCTGTAACCGCTCATGCGCAATCTCTCTGCATCAAGAAATGATCAACAAATGGCAGGTGCGGTGTCTATTCCGTTAGATACCCTGCAAACGCTTGTCCATGAATTTCAGACACCGATTGCTGCCATCCGGATGGCGGCAGATGTGTTGGCGTCTCCTGTCGCCCGGGACGATGCCGAACGCCAGGAAAAGTATGTCCGGATCATTCGTGAGGAAACCGAACGGCTTCAGCATCAGGTGGAGACCATTCTGGGGCTTGCCCGTGCACACCGCAATGAGCTTTTCGTTTGTGTTGCACCGGTAGATGTGCATGCGCTGATTCTGAAGGTGCTCGAACGGCACGAAGCCTACGTAACCTGTACGCTTGAAGGCGCTTCGCAGCGGATACTGGCCGATGAACTGCACCTGACCAATGTGCTGCACAATCTGCTGGATAATGCAATCAAATACAGCGCCGGTAAGCCGGATATTTGTATCTCTACGGCGCTTTCGGCCGATGAACTGACCATTTCTGTCCGTGATCATGGCATCGGTATCCCGGATTCGCTTCAGCACCGGATTTTTGAGCCTTTTTTCCGGGTTGGTGAGAAACATGTCAGTGCCAAAGGCTTCGGACTGGGGTTAAGCTATGTGCAGGAAATTATGGAAGCACACCGGTGGTATATGACCCTCAACAGTAAAGAAGGGCAGGGAAGCGAATTCAGCATCCATGTTCCGAACGCCTCCTTCACTTCAGCTGCCCTTCCAGTCAGCCTGAACGGCCTCTTTATTTCGCGTTTGCTGCCTGTGCCGGGGCTACTACTTTCATTACTCCGTTCATGATGCGCCAGTGGCCCGGGAATGTACAGACAAACGGATAGTCACCTGCCTGTGCCGGCGCCGTGAAAATTAGCCGGTACGTCTGATCCGGATTCACGAGCGGTGTGCTGGCTACAATCTGCGGAATGGCCGGTACATAGTTCTTTTCGGCACCATCCTTGGCGGTAATCATCTTGTCGGCCGCCGCTCCGATCACCTCAAGTGTTTTAGGCTTGCCAATGACCAGGTTGTGCTGCATCGCCATCCGGGTTTTCCAGAATAATCACCACCTGCTTGCCGGCCGTTACGGTAAACTCCTTCTTGTCGAATTTCATTTCTTCCCGTATTGTTTTCATCCGGACTACCTGGGCGTTCGGATCCAGATTCGTCGTTGGCCGAACGAACACCCCACGCTTCGAGCAGACGGCCCATGCGGTTACGGCTTTCTTCCGGCAGTGAGCTGCTCAGGCTGGCCATAAAGGTTTTGTCGTCGGCCGACAGGGTGGCTTTCTTGCGCGGATTCCAGCCTTCTGATAAGCCTTTTACCATCGCCTGACCATCGTCGGTACCTAGCTGCTGTGCCTGACGGAACATGTTGACTACCGATTCGGCGGGTGCCGTTGACGCATAGCTGCGGGCAGCACGCTCAAGGGCAAACGTTGCCAGTTTCTGCGGCTGGCGGAATGTCAGCTTACGCGAAATCTGGTTGTTGTTTTCCTTCGTTTCGGCAATCGCATTATCGCGGTCAACCGCAATCGAAACCGTATAGTCGCCGGCAATATCAGAGCCCGAAGCCCATACCACCGGTCCACGGGCCGTTGTTGGTTTGCCGGATGCCAACGCTCTGGCCCGGCTCCAGTCCGTCCTTATAGGTAACACTGACCATCTCCACTTTACGGCCCTGACCTTCGATCCGGATCGCCAGCGGAATAACCGTACCTTTCGGAACTGCTACACCGCCCTGGTTCGTTACGATAGCCGTCATAGACGTACTCTCGCGGACAAACGGAGAGGCAGGGTCCATTTTAATGTCGGTAATGACCAGATCCGGTTTGTCGCCCGTTGGCGTAACCGTTGTGGCAGCAGCAGCAGTTTGGCCGTGGCCCGGCATGGTTCATCGCTGAGTGATCATGGCCTGCCGGCATGGCTTTTGGCTGAGCAGCCAGCTGCTTCAGGTAGGCCTGCATCAGTTTACCCGTCCTGCGCAGTAAGGGCACAGGCAAAGGCATCCGGCAACCAGCGGTCATTGGCTTCGGTGGCCTGCGTCAGACGGGTGAGCAGGGCTGTCTGGGCGGTTGGCGTCAGCGGCATTTCGGTCATGGCCAGAATGGCTGTTCAGCACCACCAGGGGCTCTTTATCGTTCAGCGTGTTAGCTTGCAACAGGCCTGTTCAGTGACGATTCGTTGCGCGGAATCATCTGGATGGCCGTTTTCCGGACGCCTGAGCAGGGGTGCTTCAGTGCATTTACAACCGCCTGTTGTACCTGCGGATCAGTCAGCGTACCGATACCTTCAAGTGTAACGCAGCGCGTGGATAGCCGACGGATTGATGCCGGCTTCGTCCAGAGAGGTGTCGTTGACCAGCGCAATCAACTGCGGGACAACGTCTTTCTGGCCGCGTTCCACCAACAGGACGCTGGGCCTGCATCCGCCAGAACATGTTGTTATTTTTCAGCGCAGCTACCAGTTCCTGCGGCCGGTCTTTGCTCAGCGACAGCGGGGTGTAGGCCGGTGCTTTTGTGTAGGCAACGCGGTAGATACGGCCATGCGTAAAGTCACGCAGTTTCAGTTTCCGTAGGCATTACCCGATCCATTTTTAAAGCCTTCCGGTACCGGGTTGTGCTGAATGATGTAGCTGTACCAGTCGGCTACCCAAACCGCTCCGTCAGGACCTACTTCGGCAAACACCGGCGATACCCATTCGTCGGCACCGGCCAGCAGGTTAAACCCTTCGGGCATCTTCGTAGTCCGTGCCCTTTTTTCACCATCACGTTCTGGTGCAGGATGTGGCCGGTCGGTTCGGCCACGAAGGCAATCCGGTTCCAGTAGTTTTTCGGATAGGCACGGGCGGTATAAAAGTTATGCCCGGCGGCGGCAGTAAAGCCTCCGAAAACGTCGACCTGACGTACGCGCGGTGTAATCGGCTTCATGTCCTTGTGCGAGTCGGTGCCGCGGCTGCCGTTGTTAACGCCGGGCGCCGAGCTGAAATACCGGTGCGGAATGGCCATATACCAGCCGTGTGAGTTGTTGGCTGTTGAGCCGAAGACATCACCCGTTTCCGTTGAAACCAAAGCCCCATGTATTGTTTGAGGTGCTCGTAATCCACTCCAGTTCAGAACCGTCGGGTTTTAAACCGGAAAAATGCCTGACCAAACCGGAGGCTATCGGCCTGACCCACTTTGCCACGGAAGCCGGAGTAGCCCACACAACCCCATACCCAGTTGTCGAAGCCATAGTGCAGGTTGCTTGGACCCGCGTGGGTATCAAACGTACCGAAACCGGTGAACAGAATCTTTTTGGTATCGGCCTTGTCGTCGCCGTCCGTATCTTTCAGGAACAGCATGTGCGGTGCCTGGGGAAACAATAAGGCCCCCGTTGGCAAACACCATACCGGTCGGAATACTCAGACCCTCGGCCCAGCGTGTGAATTTGTCCGCTTTTGCCGTCCTTGTTGGTGTCTTCGCACATCAGGATGTAATCGCTGCCACCACTTTCCTTACGTTCGTTCGGGTAGTCTTTGGTAATCAGTACGAACAGACGGCCCCGCTCATCCCAGGTCATGGCAATCGGGTGCATAACATCCGGTTCATGGGCGAATACCTCCAGCGTAAAATCGGCCGGTACCTGAATCTGTTTCACCGACTCTTCCGGTGAAAGCGGGTTCTGCCGCAGTTGCGGGCCAGGGCAGTTTTTCGTAGTTCGGAAGCCGTGCTTCGCCGTACGTAAACGGCTGTGGATTCAGCGCGTCGTGCAGTTTTTTGACCTCGTCACCAACGGCCCACAGAATGCCTTTTTCCATCAGATCCTGAAATCCCGGCTGGCTCCAGGTGCGCTCGTCGTGTCCGTATGCCGTGTAGAAAATCCGGCCTTTGCCGTGTGTACGGGTCCAGGTATACGGGCTCCGTTTTCTGATCCGGCTTATCTTTCGCCTGATCGGCTTTGATGTCACGTACGGCCAGTACGTTGTTATCGGCCTGTAGTTTTTCGTGCAGGTACGTTTCGTCGTAGGCCTTAAACGGCTTCACGCCCATAATGGCCGGATGGTCCGGCTGCACGTGCAGCGTCTGAATGGTATCCATCCGGTGCCGCCAGAACTGCCCGCCCACCATTTTTACATACTCCGGCGAGTTGCGGAAACAGTACGATGCGCAGTGAACCGGAATCAGGCCTTTGCCCGACGCCACGAAATCAGAGAATGGCTTTTTCCTGCGGTTTGGCAATGGTATCCCAGTTGGCGTATATCAGCAGGCCAATCCGTATTTCGACAGATTTTCGGGATTGATATCCTCCATTTTTGTCGGTATACGTGATGTTGATGCCCCGGTTGCCCAGCGCAGCCATCAGTTGCGGAACCCGTTCGATAGGCCCGGTGGTGGCCGTTATCGCCTAAAAAAAGGATTTCAGTCCGCCGTGCCGTTGGCCGGGCATCAGCTGTTTTCACCGAAGTAGACGGACGACCGCCCAAAGTCCACGCGGGTTGCTGGAGGGTTTTCGGGTGCAATACATCAGGGTCAGCGAGAGGAGCCCGAGTAATACACCGTAAGTGTGTCTGTTCATGTTGGTCAATAGGTTGACTTCAGGATTTGGGTTATCAGGCTCCGGACCGGAGCCTGATGCAGACTAGATCGCAAAAAAATCAGGCAGGTGCTTGATAGCCCCGCCCTCAAGGGGCAGATTCGTGCGCCAGGATACCAACCGATGTCCAGTTGGCCGATTGAGCCGCATTCGGGAACGGATCGCGGTCTTCGACCAGCGCCGTAAGGAACTCATGGACCAGGTGCGGGTGTGAACCGCCGTGGCCGCTACCCTGCGTAAACGACAGGTGCTGCTGCTCATCCAGATCATATACGCCTTTGGTCGTAAACTGCTGAATTTCTTCGGGCAGCAGGTGAGCCGTAGTCAGGGACTGTAACGTGCTCCGGAATTTCGTGCTCCGGCTTTTTCGCCGTATGAATCACCGGATCTTCACCTTCGATCAGCGGCCACTCAAACGATTTCTCCGAGCCGTAGACTTCAAAGCTCTCGCGGTACTGACGGGCCGTATCAAACAGAGAACGGTAAACATAGGCCGACAAGTCGCTGTTTTTGAATTTAATATGGGCTGATTCAACCGCAAACGGCGAATTGTGGATTTTAGCCAGCTCCTCGCGGATTGTCCCCGAACCAAAGCACGATACATACTCGGCGTCCAGTTTCAGCAGTCCGGCAACCGGTCCGACACAGTGTGTGGCGTAGTGCATTGGTGGCAGGGCCCGGCCAGTAATCCGGCCAGCCGTCCATATCCTGCTGGTGGCTTGCTTTCAGAAACTGCACTTTGCCCAGTTCGCCTTTTTCATACAATTCCTTAACAAACAGAAACTCGCGGGCATATACCACGGTCTCCATCATCATGTATTTTCTTGCCGGATTCCTTACAGACCTTCACGATTTCCATGCACTCTTCAACGCTGGGTAGCCATCGGAACGGTACAGGCAACGTGTTTGCCTGCGCGCAGGGCTTTCAGGCTCTGTTCGGCGTGGTTCGGAATCGGTGAGTTAATGTGTACGGCATCCACATCAGGGTCCGCCAGCAGCTCGTCGTAGTTGCTGTACCGTTTTTCAATCCCAAAGGCATCGCCGATCTGTTCAGGTTCTCAACGTTTCCGCTGGCAAATCGCATACATATTGGCGTTCGGGTGACGCTGGTAAATGGGAATAAATTCGGCACCGAAACCAAGACCGACAATGGCAATATTAATTTTGACATAGTGAAAAAAGGAAAAAGGCTTTTATTACGTGACCTGGTAAATGTTATAGTAACTGGAAAGCGGTTAGGAACGTGTTATTTGTCGAGAATGCGTTCAGCGGTAGCGGCTTTCAGGAACGCCATGCTGTCGACAGCCAGTTGCTCGGGTGAGCAAACATTTTACGCCAGATATGGGCGGCCGACGCCATTTCGGGCGGTGTCTGTCCAAACGCCTCGATAGCAATCGGACCGGTGTATTAATTTCCTGGAGCGCTTCAAAAAATCGCTTCGAAATTGACGTGGCCCTGCCCCGGGGGTGGAGCGGTCATTTTCTGACAGCTGAATGTGCACCAGATACGGCGCCAGGGTCCGCAGGGCGGCCGGCATGCTTTTTCTCTTCGATGTTGCCGTGGAAGGTGTCAAACGCTGCCTGACAGTTCGGGTGATTGACCGCCTCCAGGTAGCGGATCAGTTCATCGGCGCTGGTGATGAGGTAAATTTCGAACCGGTTCAGGTATTCAACTGCCAGGGGTCACATCGCGGGTTTGGGCATGTTCAGCAATTTCGCGCATGGCCGTTACCGACCAGTTCCATTCTTCTTCGGTCGGCCCCTGACCGGTAAACGTGTTGAAGCCGGCAAAAAACGGCCCCATCAGGATCTTCGCACCGAGCGCTGCCGTACAATCAACGACACCTTTCAGGTAGTCGGTACCAGCAAGTCGGACCGCAGGGTCAGTACTGATCAGTGACAGGTGGGCCGGCAGGATGCTGCATGCCTGAATGTCCAGCCCGTAGGAGCGGATACTCCGGCCCAGCTGTTCCCATTTGGCTACGTTGGTATCGTTGATCGGCGTTTCAATAAAATCGTATCCGGCTTCTTTCAGAAACGAAAAGGTTCCGGTCAGGTCTTCATCCATGGTAACTGTCCACGGAAAATAAATTCATCCCCAGCTTATTCATATTTTACATAAGAAGATTTACTACAAAACTACTTTTGTATATTTGGAGGATTCTCGGCTTATATTTGGCTAATGATGATTGTATTTTAACCTAGTTTGTTTTAATTGCGCCTCATTTGAGGTAAAAAGTAGTTTATTATGCGTAGCGCGCTTCGTAAAGATTTAGAGCCAGTAGCCGCCTCCCTTTATTGTAAAGCAGCTATCGGATCCTTTCTTTGATCCTTATTGGCACTTTCACCCCCATTACCAGTTATTTTTAGTCGAAGAAGGGACGGGAACACGGTTCATCGGCGATTCGATTCAGCCCTTCGGGCCGGGCGACCTTGTCTTTCTGGGGCCTAATTTACCGCATTTATGGCGCAGTGATCAAGCCTATTTCGTTAAGGAATTCCGGATTGCACGTACGCGGGGTTGTGGTCTATTTTCAGGAGGACTTTTCTGGGTACTGATTTCTTCGATAAACCCGAAATGCTGCTGCTCCGGCAACTACTTAATAATGCGCGTCAGGGGTTAGAGTGGGGGGAAGGCCGGCAGCCGGATGCCACGCGTGAACACATTGCCAATGCGCTGCGCCGTCTTGCCCGGATGCCCGTTGGTTTCGGCCGTGTACTGGCCCTACTGACGCTGCTTGACGAACTGGCGCATACGGCAACCTTACCGGTTTATTACCAGTGCAGGTTACACAAACACCGTTAAGCCGCATGGAAACGGACCGGATGCAGACGGTACATGACTACGTACTGGAGCATTTTCACGAGCATATTAATCTGGATACCGTTGCCGAACTGGCCGGTATGACACCACCCGCTTTCTGCAGGTATTTCAAGGCGCGGGCAAATAAAACATTTTCGGAATTTGTATCAGAAGTCCGGATCGGTCACGCCTGCAAGCTGATGATGGAAGGGCGGCTGAATGTGACACAGGTCAGCTACGAAAGCGGTTACCGGACGCTGTCAAACTTTAACCGGCAGTTTTAAGGAAATCACCGGCAAAACCCCGATGGAATACGTCCGGACATACCGGGCCAATATAAAAACGCCGGTTGACTGTCTGCACAATCAACCGGCGCGGCAAACGGCGGGTAAGGCTAGTACATCTGGCTGGTTGTTGCCGAACGGGCGGCTACCGGTTCCAGAATAAAAGTCAGCCAGATCACGGTTCAGCTGTTCTTTTTCCGTATAGAACAAACCGTGCGGCGCGCCGTCGTATACCTTATACGTTGAATTCAGTACCATCTGCGATGACTGCTCACCGGAGGTTTCAATCGGTACCGTTTTATCTGCATCGCCGTGAATAATCAGCGTCGGTACAGTAATCGAACCCATGTCCTGACGGAAATCCGTTGATGAGAACGCCTTCGCACATTCCTGCGTGGCTACCGGTGACGCCAGCGATGCCAGCGTGCGGTAATATTCCAGCAGCGGTGTGCTGACCGGGCGATTAATGAAGTTAACGCCGAAAAACTGCTTGCCGAAGTCGTCCAGGAACTTAATCCGGTCTTCCTTCATATTGGCCAGCATTTCGTCGAAAGTGTCCTGCGGCACGCCATCCCGGATTATCGTCGGTCTGGAGCATAAACGGCGTAACGGCGCTTACCAGTACGGCCTTTGATACCCGTGCACCACCGTGGCGGCTGAAATAACGGGCTACTTCGCCGCCACCCATCGAGAAACCGACCAAAGTTACGTCCTGTAAATCGAGTTCGTCGAGTACGGCTTTCAGGTCGTCGGCCAGTGTGTCGTAATCATAGCCGCTCCATGGCTTCGATGATTTACCGAATCCACGCCGGTCGTAGGCGATACAACGAATGCCCTGCTTCGGCAATTCTGTCATCTGATATTCCCACATTTCGTGGCTTAACGGCCAGCCATGGATCATAACGACCGGTTTTCCCTGACCCCAGTCCTGATAAAATAGGTTAACGGGTTCGCCAAAGCGCGAATCGTTGGTTTGTATGTAGCTCATAACGCTGATAAAAAGTGTTGATATTGCTACATTAACCATACCCTATCGGAATTGTTGATTAATCAAATGTTAACTGAGCCAGCGGGAAATGAGGATATGGGGCTATAATTTACGATCCGTTGACGGATGAAATGTTTTCCAGGAATGCCAGAACTCCTGATACGCCTGTACAGGCTGGAGCTGCCGGCCAACCAACGGCCCATCTTTACAAACCCCGTTTTTGCCCCAGACCGATCCGGTCTGGGTATCTTTCAGCGATCCGTCCGGTAGGCGGCTGAAGGTCAGTAGCTGATCCTCCAGTTGTCGTTTCCACGCAAAAATAGAGGCCTTGTCGTTACCGATGGTCAGCACGACCGGCACCTGCCCGATTTCGTCATTGACAATCTTCTGCCGTAGAAGCCCGTTCCAGTCGTAGGCGCGGGAGGCGCGGTTCTGCACAATACCGACAACCCACGATTTATCATGCCACGAAAGGCTGTCGCGGCGGGTCAGATCACTTTTACTTTTGCCGGTTTCGTATGGTTTCATCTTGTCGTATGATTCCTGAAACTCACTGTCGGGCTGCATTACAAGCGTGGATGGATACAGTGCGGCCCATTCTTTCAGCGTCATGTGCTGCGTCGGCAGTTCGGTCAGCGACTGGCCGGTCAGCGGGCCGGCGATGGCCTTACCGGTTGCCTGTTGCCACCAGCTGCCCGTACGGCTGTCTTCAAACATGGCGTTAAAATGATCCATGCCAACCAGCCGGAAATTATCCGGATGTGTGCCGACGAGCGGACTAAAGGCACGTCCGGTGCGGCAAACGGTGCAGTAGGTAATCATCACCGGTTCGCCCCCGACGGTATCCCGTACCTGGTGGTGATAGCCGATAAACTGAATCGGATAGGCCCGTGCTTCGTCGTGGCGTACGATCCCCATGACCAGCCGGTCCATCGGGACTTTGTTTTTGTCAAGGTGAGTCAGTTGCTTATGGCGTGGCTGGTAAAACATTTTTTCGGCCAGCAGCCGGAAATTAAACAGATACCCGACAATGAGGTAAGCCAGAATCAGCGCAATACTGACCCATCGGTGCCACGGGCGTTGCGGCCGCCGGATGACCGGGATCGCGGTCAGCAGAATAATGATCCAGCCAGCGACGCGCAGGAGCCAGACGTGTTGATGGATCCAGTAGGCCGCATCGATGGTATTGGTCTGTTGGCTGCCCGGCATTGGCATAATGAAATAGACCTTGGCTATTTCGAGAACAATCAGAAAAAATATACCGGAAAGAAAGAGTGCGAGACGAGACATGTTGTTGTGTGTTAGCTATATATCCCCCGGCCGAAGATCAGCCGGGGGAGTATTCCCTTAACCTATGATGAAAGTTGTGGTGTGTGAAGAAATGTAGTATCTGAAAAGGCAGTCGCAAAAGCGGTGCGTTGCCCTGCGTGTATATCACGTATTTTGTATAGTACGCGGAATGGGTTAAATCATACTATTCCTGGCTGCGTACGTTACTAAAAGAAAGAGACCGCCGGAATCTATCGATACTCTTCAGCCTGAGCTTTCTTTTTCGTTGGTACAATTAGTGTGCCATTGGTTGATTGAGCGGCTGAGTCGCTTTCTCATTGGGTTTGAGCGCCAGCCGGTTGTACTGAATTGACAGGCTGAATCCGGAGTAGTTACCCATGATGCCGTTACTCTGATCTACATCACGGATGTTGATGATATACGGCGGCTTATGGAAAATCCGCCGGCCACTGGCCTGAATGCTGGTATCATCATCACTGGAAAAACCCAGTTCAGTCAGCCGTTTCTGAATGGCGGCCGACTGATCTTTTCCCTGAAACTGGTAAACCAGCACGGTCGACTGCGCATTCGAAATATACTCCATAAGCGTTGATGCCGTTGCCGCACTTTGCATGTAGCCACCGGGCTGTTTAGCATAAATACACAACCATCCGGTCACATTACCCACTCGTTTCTGGCAGGTAAAACCCTGTTTAAACATCAGCTCATCGAACTGATGAGGCGGCAGTTTGGCCCAGCTCAGCAATTCGTCGGCTGACTTGTTCTGCGCAGCCAGTTGGAAAATAAGACCAGTTGTGAAGAGAATGGTAAGTAGGTACTTCATAAATGTAAGATTTACAGGGAAAAAGTAACACTCACAACGCCGCTGCGTCCGTCTGATGACCAGACACCAGGGCCCGGGTAAAATGTCGGGCGCTTGGTAAAGTACTGGCGGTTCAGCAGGTTATTCAGGCTTCCCCGGATGCTCAGGTGCCGGCGGATGCGCCACGTCGCGTTCAGGTCCACAAGGCTATAGGCCGGAACCAGACCTTTGGCGCCGTTGGCCGTCGGCTGAACGGTATTCAGGGCATCCGAATAGGTTTCGCTGACGTAGCTGAACTGGGTTGTTAAACTAACCGTACGATAGCGGATGGTCAACCCGTTGCGGGAGGTCCAGCGTGGCACCGATTCAACCACATTACCATTCACGGATTTGTTTTCTGTACCGGTCGAAACCCGGGCGTTCTGATAGCGTGCATCAATGAATGCAGTTGACGTAAATCCGCTGATCAACAGATTATTGGTACGGTAAATTTGTCCTTCAATCAGTGCTTCAACCCCACGGTTATGACTGTCGCCGATATTTGTCCGGAATAAATAAGCTTGCCCCTGTGCGTCATTCAGCACCAGCGTACCCAGCCGGTTGCGGTACAAGAGGTCAAACGCACTGATATTGATGTGCAGGCCTGCCCACTGTCCGCTGATGCCCAGTTCGGCGTTATAGCCGGATGCATCTTTCAGGTTTTTATCGACCTGCTCATAGACCGATGCCGGTATAATGTCCTTGAAAATAACGGGGCGGTAGGCCTGCGACCAGCCGCCATACATCCGCACGGCAGGGCTGAACTGATACTGACCATTAATCCCCAGCAGAGTAAAGCGGTGATTGATGTTGGTTGGCAGATTCTCCGGCGTATAATACGAGATCGTCCCGCGCATCTTCGTTTCTCCGTTTTCGACCCGGATGCCCGGCGAAACGGTCAGGCGGTCTGTGAGGCGGATCTGCGATTCGGCAAAAAAGGCGACATTGTTCGTATAGTAATGCAAATCGCGTTTGAAGGGAGCGGTAATGCTCAGATCAAAGTCCGAACCGGTTGTGCCGGTACCCAGCTGGCGGCGGTGCAGGTCATTATTCATGTACTGAACACCGCCAACCGCAGTGGCTTCTACAGAACCAATGCGGAACTGATGCAGCAGGCGCAGTTCAGAAGTATAGCTGTGGAAATTGTCGATATCTACCTGACGGGCCTTATACTGCCCCGTTTTCGGGTCGATTACATCGGCTACGGTCGCGAAAGCATCCAGCTGTACACTGTTGCGTGCGCCCAGCACCGCCGAGCTGGTCCAGAGTAGCTGGGTGCGGTCGCTGATCTGCCAGTTCAGTTTTATAGACGGTATATAAATGTCCGGATTAAAGTAGTTGCGTGAGCGTGTCGACTGCCGTGGATTCGCCGCAAACATAGAATCGGTCAGCGGGCCGGGAATCTGATATAGGTACTGCGACCGGCCAAACTCGGCCGTAATGCCAAGCCGGTTAGTGGCCTGATAGTGAATGCGGCCATACTGGGCGTTGGCGTCGGAGCGGCTGTTGTCACGGTATCCGTCTGAATGGCGTTTATAGAAATACCCGTAGTAGGTTATTTTACCAACGCGTCCGCCAATGGCGTTATAGCTGCTCAGCAGGCCGAATGAACCTGCCGAGGTTGTACTTTCGAAGCCGAACCGGCGGGTGGTATCCGCCTGTTTCGTCACATAATTGATCATCCCGCCGAACTGCGCCCCGTACTGCAGCGACGCAGTGCCACGGATCAGCTCAACACGGTCGATGCTTTCCATCGGGGCCGAGTAATGACTAGCAGGGTAGCCGTACATATCCGAGTTGGTTACGATGCCGTTCTGGCGGATATTCAGCTCCCACGACCGGTGCGGGTCCAGACCACGGGTGGCAATGTTTACCTGATTGCCGGTGCCGTCCATGTCATACACGAAAACCCCCGGAATCCGCGCAAAAACCTGACGGGCATTTTTTTCGGCCACATTTACGTCAATGTCGGCCAGTTTAATAATTTCATTGCGTTTACCCGCTGTCAGATAGGTACCCTTTACGGCCGGCATTTCGTCTACCACGCTGGCCCGGACACCTTTAACGGTAACCTGCTTCAGCATTCGGGCTTTCAATGTATCTGTTGACTGAGCGTATATTGAGTTACCGGTAATCAACATAGTGAGAAGCGGTACACTAAGTATTTTCCGGGATAATTTACTGTAATTCTTCATGGCTGTATTCATTAAATCGGTTGTCTGACAAGGAGCTCCCTGCCAAATTTTGTTGAGCTACCGGAACCGTGCGACGGCACGGTCCGGTAGTCAGAAAAGAAAAGCGTATTTACTTCACAACGAATGTCATTCCGGCTTATAAGCCGGAACCGTCTGCCTTGCCACGGTTAATGGCATACTGGCCTACGTTTTTGCCTACGTTGAGTCCCACTTCACAGTCAAACCGGTAATGGATGAGGCCGTAAACCCGTGACAGCGATGCTTCTGCCGCCTGTGCGCTGAATTCAGAAGCGCGTTCCGGGAAAATATAGCCCAGTACGGCTGCCGCTGCGCCCGAGAATGTCGAGTGACCGGAGGTATACGACGGGAAGTTTGGCAAGCCAACCGACGTTTTCAGGCCAAATTGCTGAGGACGAGGGTAGTAATAGTAGTATTTAACGTCCCAGCACGAGATGCCGGCATCCTGTAGCGTTGTGCCTACCAGGGCTAGCGTGCGGGCCATACGCACTTCACTATAGCGTGCCTCATGCGACGCGTTAGCGGCTGTGCGGTGCCAGTGGCCCGGCGGGGTATAACTGCCGGCGCCGTCCGACCAGAAATTGGCAATCCGGGCTTGTTCACGTGTCTGATTCTTTTGAATCGATTTAAGTTCATCAATGTCTTGTTGGTATTCTTTACTGTTCAGAGCAGGCGGCGGGCCCGGACGTAATTTCACTAAAGCGGCTTTGTCAAAGTTCCAGGTCTGAACGGCGCCGTAATTGGGCAGCATCGGCGGGCGGGCCGGTAACTCCTGGCTCAGCCATACTTCTGTCAGACCCATTGCTTTAGCGGTTTCGATCATACCGCTGGTCACGGTCTGGTTGTTTGCTGCGCTCATGCCATCGGTCCGGGCACGTCCCATTACTTTCGCCGCAACGGCCAGACCCAGATCGTTTCCGGCGGTGATATCGCCCGGAACGTTCATGCCCGCCCATAAACGACTTTGTTTGTGTTCATTGTATTTGGCTTCCAGGAAAGGCACTTCACCAGGGAACATGGCTTTCAGGATGGTAAAAGAAGCGGCCGCTACAACGGCATCTTCGGATGGATAAGTCGGAATGCTGGAAACAGGGAGTGCTACCCGAATGGTTGCATCCGTTTTTGAAGGGGCCTGCCGCTTAAATTTGTACTTATAATTCCAGGCGGCAACGAGGGCGTCATACTGCGCTACGCTCAGATACGCCAGTGCCCGGGCCGTATATGGCGGGTTTGCAAACGGGAATTTCGGGTCGGCCAGCGGATTGTTGGCGTCCGGTACCGGATATTTCCCGTCAGCGGTTGATGCCGGCGGAATGTTATAGCGGGCAGCCAGTTCGCGGGCGATTTCGTTCCAGCGATATACGGCTCCGGCACCCCAGTATACAACCGCTTCCTGCTGCTCCTGTGTCAGGCTGGCCGACGCTTGTTTCAGAGCGGCCAGTTCGGTCATGTATTCGGTTGAACTCACCGATGAGGGCGTTGCCAGACTGACTTCGGTCGGAGATGAGAGTACGTAGGTTTTCCACGAACCGGCTTTATCATCGACATTTGCGGGGGTATAACCGACACGCTGTGGTTCTTCGATTGTCTTATCGCAGGAGTACAGCCCGGCCGCAACGGCAACCAGGGCGACTGTTACAATATGCTTGATATTCTTTTTCATGATGTTGTTACGTTTGGGCGCTTACCAATTGAATTGATACAGTAAACCAAGCATATAGCTGGTACTTTGACCGACGTTGACACCGTCGACAACGTAGCCGACGCGGGCGTTCAGGCCAACGTTTTTCGGCTGGAATTTACCATACCAGCCAACGGTCGTTGCCTGCATGTTATTGGTTGGGAACGGCATGTCGTTCCTGGCAATGTAGTCACCGCTCAGGCAGGCACCGTGTTCTGCCCATACTTCTGTCTGCCATTTTTTACGCAGGATACCGAGGCGTGCAGCTACGTCATAGGTATTCGGTACGTTTACTTCATACGTGTTATAAACCTTGTCGCCTGACTTGTAGGCATCGCGGTCAACCGAGATATTGCTGCGCCACGTGAGTGTACCGTGTGTAGTGATGTACAAACCAGTCTTGGGATGGGTATAGTTAAGTAATAACCGGCCACTGGCAGTCCGGCACTGCATACCAATTGACATTGGCAGGAAGTCGGGTATATACTTTGTCAGCGGGATAGAGCCTCCGGCCAGGGCGTTCACCGAAAAGCCTTTCAGGTCGATTACTTTATATTTTAACCATGCCGAAAGATCCTGAATGTCTTTCTGGCCCATCAGGTTACCGGCGCTGGCTTCAGTCCGTACATATGGCAGGTTCACAATCGCATTGAAGCGGTTGGTGATCCCGACCGCTGCCATTACCGAAACGCTTTGGGTTGTCAGGGTGCCAATGTTGTAGTTTTCCCGTTTGAAGTTATGCTCCCAGTACTCTTTCCAGCTGCTGTGCCCGTACATTAACGCCCCGCAGATTGTTTTCTTGGGCATATAAATGGCATCCTGCGGCATTTGCGCTTTTGCTGTCCCGGCAAGGCCGCAAGCCACTGCCATGGTAATAAATAGCTTCTTCATTGATTACGGAATTAAACGATTAGAACCAGCGGCTAACAGAGAGTGAGACCAGATAGTCGGCGAAGGCGGCATCGCCCTGACGGACGCCTAGTGGGTCCAGACGGTCGGAGAAGCTCTTGATCCGGTTGCGGTACAGGGCTACGGGAACGGTCGCGGTTGCCGAGAATTTACCTTTCATGTAGGCAAGGCCTGGTTCAACCGAAATGATGTAACCCGGCCGGCGGAATCCGCTGCTGCCTCCGAAGACATCATATGCCGGCACACCTTCAATACGGCCACCGGCCATGATCGCCAGACCGGGTACAAACGGCAATGACTGGCTCAGGCCGATACGGGCCGCAAACTGATCGGCTACTGAGAACGAACCCGTAACGAGATCAATCGTGGTGGCCTCCGGATTACGGACTACGCCGTTTGTTTCACGCGGGTTGAAGAGGTAAAAACCGTTGACATAGGCGGTCAGCGTTTTAGTGATCTGCGCATAGCCCTGGCCCTCGATATTGAAGCCAACCCCGCCGTCGCCCAGCTGAATCGACTGATCAACCGGTTTGTTGACGGTGTAATCCACGCCTTCTTTTGTCAGCTTGTGGAAATCGTCCGTTACGCGGTAATTACCGGTCGGCAGCTTGATGCCCGCGCCGATTGCAAAGTTTGCTTTTGTGATTTTAGCCGGATTAACAACCCAGTAGCTGGACGAAATCCGGAGATCGCCGATGCCCTGTGAACCGGTATGGAACCGTTTCTGCTGCGGATTCGCCGATACGGCATTGCCATAATGTTCGTAGAGCGATGAGCGGTCGTTATACTGAACCGGCAGGTTTACCGAGATCGTCCAGCGGGGTGAGGGCATGTAGCTGATGCCCAGATCCAGCGCATGTGACAGGTTAACGACTTCTGTGTGCTGTTCAAGCCGTTCTTTTTGTTCAACGTCGCCTTTATAGTGCCGGAACGACCGGAAATACCGGTAGCCGGCGTTAACCTGCCAGTGGCCGCTTTTCTGCTGGAACAACTGCGCCGATGCGGTACCGGGAGCTGCACAGCTCATGTGGCGAACGGCTACACAGCCCTGCGCTGATGCCTGGTGAGTATAAAGAGAGAGGCCTAAAGCCGAGATAACTAAAGTAAAAAATGTCGCTTTCATAGACATGGTTCGTCTGCCGGTATACAGACAGGATACTGTGCTCCTGTGTACACGGGTACAGGGTGAATGAATAAATTGAGAAATAGAATAGGCGTGTACCTTGAGACAGGCACCGGAACTGACAGACGGTATTGATTAACCGGTCCGTTACGTGGCTGAGTAACCCAACGAGGGGTGTATACGTCTATGACTGTATTCGCTTGTCTCACGCCGGAGAGCGTAGCCGGAATACAACAGATAAACAGCCGTTAGCGGAAGATTATAACAAGTTTGTTGTCAGGACGGTTTTGTCCGGAATGGTACTGTGCACGAAGCCTGTGATGTATAGATGGCAATAACCATCAGACATCAGCAACGGATGCAGACCCAATAAACCTGTCAGTTAAGCGAATCGCGGAGGAGGCGACAGAATAGAAAGCGCGCGCGTTGTAAAGCGCGGAGTAGTGACCGGAATGCGCACAGAGTCGCGCCAGTCATACAGGAAAAAGTGGAGGACGGTCCGCGTGTTAGGCGAGTACTCTTTCAGCAATAATTTTGCCCACTGCCCGGCTTTCCGGCTGGACTCAGAAGGTGTATTAAGCGTGTCTTTCATGAACGAAAGCAAATCACGCTGCCAGAAAGAGGCTTTTTTGTTTTCCAGACCGGCAATAAATAAGGTATTGCCTTTGATCTCCATGCTGACGACATCGTAATAATGACCCCGGTAGGTAAAGCCTTCTTCGGTGGCATCAAGGATACCTTCATGGGCGGACTGGCCGGAAAGCGGAATCTGAAATTCAACTAAACTATCCACTGAGCGATAGACGGTTAACCGCTCAGACAAGTCATGCTCCTCCTGCCACCATGTCCCGAACGAGATAAACACCGTTCCGAGCGCGTGGTAGAGCAGTAAGGTCAGCAGACCAAGACCGAGTAACCGTTTCGCCATTGAATTGTTTAGTTTTTCCATACAAATATAGCAAAAGCCAGAAATAATAGCACGCCTGTTAAACTGTATGTCGTATTTTTAATTACTTTTTAGTGACAAGGTTAGTTGGGCGGCGTTAACATCCAGATTTTCAGCGCGTCAAAATTAAACGCCGTTGACCAGTTAATCTGGGCCAGATGCAGGTGCCGGTGATCTTTTGCCGGATTCCGGATCAGGTCCTGAAACATATAACTGAGCTCAATTTTCCCCCATTTTCCGGTATTATATCCAATCCCGCCTGAAACCCAGTCTTCGCCGTAAAAAGCGTTTTTCGCGCTCACCGGCCCGTTTTTCGCGCCGGTCAGGCAAAGGAAGGCTTCATTGGCCACCGTCAGATACGGCCCCTGTTTCTGTGTCGACTGGTCGTAGAGCGGCAGGGTAAAACCAATATGGTATCTGAAAAGCGTTGCGTAAGACCACTGCTGCGTCGACATCCGGAGCGGGTACCGTTCTTCATACCTCAGGCGATGCGTTAACCGGCCGCTTCCCAGCGCATGACCGGCTACAACCTGCGCCCAGAGCCGGTTTTCATTTTCATAAATGCCGAACAGATTATGCTTAACATAGGCATACCCGAGACCGGCCTGCACATTGGGTGCTACTTTATAATGTAAACTTGGCTGAAGGTAGATCTGAAGATTGGTTGCCGGAAACTGTTTCTGCTCAATAGTCCGCTCGATGGCACTGATGGTCGAAGATACAAACACATTATAGCTAAGCCGTCTGGTATTGCCGCCGGTCTGCGAGTACTGCGGAAAGAGCCCGTAAAAGACCCAGCGCTGTGCCTGTGCAGAAGAGCATGCCAGAAGGCACAGAAAGAATAACCGTATTTTCATATCCGTTTGAATTGTACCGGGAGGCTTACGTTCATATTGGCAACAAGTATGCCAGAGAAGGACCAGAGGTTACTTTTTTTGAAAAAAGACAGCTTATTCGTTGGTTTAGAAAAACTTTTCTAAGTTTTGCCATATAGCTGTTAAGGCATCCGGTATCCGGTTAATTTAGCCACCGTAATTACCGAAAGCCATGCACGAGATTTCATTGGTCAGAAATATTTTCCGGACGCTTGAAGGCGAATTTCCCGGGGACATGGATCGTGTCCGGGGAATCTACCTGAAAGTAGGTCTGCTGTCGAACGTACAGCCGGTTCTGATGCAGAATGCATTCGATGCGGTGTTAACCGATGAGCCCCGCTACCGGAAAACATCATTGCATGTCGAGGTGCTGCCCATTCTGATCCATTGTGACAGTTGCGGCCAGACCACCGAAGTAGCGCAGTACCGGTTTATCTGTCCCTGTGGTAAGCCCAGCCGGTCGGTGGTGCAGGGCGAAGAACTACTGATTGCAAAAGTTGAATTTGATGACTGACTTACCTGACCTTACCAATGCATAAACCTAAATCGAACCGGGCCGCTGTCGGCTCCATCCAGTGCGACAACACGACGTTGCACCTCCTGAAAGCCAATGATTTTGTGGCGAAAGCAATCCGCGAGCGGTTGCCGGATACTCTGATTGTCAATGTTTGTTCGTCGCCGGGGAGCGGTAAGACAACCCTGATGCAGGAAACCGGAAAGCGCCTTGCCGACAAGATTAATATGGCCGTGCTGGTAGGCGATCCGGAAACGGAGCGTGATGCCATCCGGATGCGTAATGTGGGGATTAATGCGCTGCAGATTGTAACGGGCGGCATGTGCCACATCGAAGCCCAGATGATTTATCAGGCCCTTGACCATATAGAGCTGGGCGAAACAGACCTGCTGTTTATCGAAAACGTTGGAAATCTGGTTTGTCCGGCGGCTTTCGACCTGGGCGAGGACTTCCGCGTAACGGTGCTGGCCAGTACAGAAGGGGACGACAAACCCAAAAAATATCCGCGTATGTTTCTGACCAGCGAATTGCTGCTGGTCTCCAAGTCGGACCTGCTGCCGTATGTGCCGTTTTCGGTAGAGGCAGTCACGCAGGATGCCCGCGACATTAATCCCGACATTGAGGTAATGACCATTTCCAGTCTCAAGGGCGATGGACTGGATGCCTGGTGCGACTGGCTGCTGGCTAAAGTAGCCGCTAAAAAATCCCGGCTGGAAACCGTCTGATATGCGGCAGGTTTCCGGATACCGGATTCATTTGAACGGGCTGGTGCAGGGGGTCGGGTTCCGGCCCTGCGTGTACCAGCTGGCCCGGCGGCAAGGCCTCTGCGGCACCGTCAGTAACGGGATGGATGGTGTGCATATTTACCTGCAGGCAACCCGGGAGGAGGCTGATGCCTTTCTGAACACGTTACTGACCATTGTCCCGGAACAGGCGCAGATTACGCAAACTGAGATGCGGCCGGTGACCATGCCGCGCGAGAAGACATTCCGCATTGTGGAGAGTGAAGCGACCGAAACGGCATCGCTGCTGTTGCCGTCTGATTTCGGCCTTTGTCCGTTATGCCGGCAGGAGTTGTATGATCCGGCCAACCGCCGGTTTGGCTATCCGTTTATTACCTGTGCGCAATGTGGCCCGCGCTATTCGATTATTAAGGCGCTGCCGTATGACCGGCCCAACACAACGATGCAGCCGTTCCGGATGTGTCCGGATTGCCGGCAGGAATACGATGATCCGGGCAACCGCCGGTTTTATGCACAAACCAATGCCTGTCCGGTGTGCGGACCCGAACTGAGCTGGTATAGGGCCGCTGAGACTGGTTTCCGGCTGTTATCAGCCCTGCACGATTACCGGTGGATACTTCCCCGGCTCGTGTGGGCCCTGCGGGCGGGAAAGATTGTGGCCGTTAAGGGAATCGGGGGTTATCTGCTGGTATGTGATGCGGCCAACGAAGCCGCTGTACAGACGTTACGGCAACGAAAACACCGGCCGGCCAAACCCTTTGCATTGCTCTATCCGACGCTGGATGCGGTCCGGGAAGATGTTTGGGTAAGCGAATCTGAACAGATTGCCTTACAAAGTGCTGCTGTTCCGATTGTATTACTCAAACGCCGGCCGGATGCCCGGCGTACGCTCGCAGAAAGCGTGGCCCCGGGCCTTTCCCGGTACGGAATTATGCTGCCCAACGCGCCGCTGCTCGACCTGATGGCAACCGGTTTCGGAGCACCGCTGGTGGCCACAAGTGCTAATATCAGCCGTAATCCGATTATTTATACCGACGATAAAGCGCTTGACTACCTGAACGGTATCGCCGATTATGTGCTGTCTCATAACCGGACCATTGCGATGCCGCAGGATGATTCTGTAGTCAGGTTTACGGAAAAGCACGGTCAGCTGGTTGTTATCCGGCGGGGGCGGGGACTAAGCCCGAATTATACGACTGACATACCCGTCGGGCCCACTACCGGGCGGCTGGCGTTCGGGGCTTCTCTCAAGGGTAGTTTTGCCGTGCAGCTGGGTGGCCGAATGTATGTGAGTCAGTACCTGGGCGATGTTGAAAGTTTTGATACACAGCAGAATTACCGCCATGTTCTTAACGGTATGCTGCGTGCGTGCGTACCGTCCTTGCCGGAGCCCGTTTTCGTTGCGAGGCGGTTGTTGGTCGATCAGCATGAAGGCTATGCCTCAACCCAAACGGGGCTTACACTCGGGGAGCAGTATACCATTCCGGTCCGGAAAATCCAGCACCATGAGGCTCATTTTGCGGCAGTGCTTGCCGAAAACGGCTTGTTGACCCAACCGGAACCTGTATTGGGTGTAATCTGGGATGGCACCGGTTACGGCACCGACGGGCAGATTTGGGGCGGTGAATTTCTGCTCCGGTCCGGCGCAGCGCATTCGGGCGGGTTCTGCGAACGGGTTGCCTGCTTTCCGTATTTCACATTTATTCTGGGCGATAAAATGCCGCGCGAACCACGGTTATCGGCTTTGTCGCTGGTTTACAGTTTTTCGGAACCGGAAAAGGCCGGAGAGCGGCTGACCGGTTTGTTTTCTGCCGCAGAACTTGCGCTGTACCGGAAACTGCTAAGCCAAACGAAACAGATGACGAGTAGTATCGGCCGTTTGTTTGACGGGGTGGCCGTTTTGCTGGGGCTGGCACAACACAACAGCTACGAGGGAGAGGCTGCACTGTGTCTTGAAGAAGCAGCGGGTGGCTATATTACACAATATGGTCATCAGCACCTGGTTACGCTGGGCAGTGATCCGGCGACCTGGATCGATACTTTGCTGAATGACCGGGCAGGGGCTGACACGACGACGTTACTGGCAGCCCGTTTTCATGTGTCGCTGGTTGAATGGGTCCGGGCGGTAGCCGGATCGACCGGTACCAGGACTCTGGCGTTTAGCGGCGGCGTTTTTCAGAATGCGGTACTGATTGATTTACTGATTGACCGGCTGGGCCGGGAGTTCCGGCTGGTTTTTCACCGGCAGCTGTCTCCGAACGATGAGTGTATTGCGGCGGGGCAACTGGCACTAGATGCAGTTGTCACTCCGGTATAAAACGAAATTTAGAAAGGATTTTCTAATAAAACGCCTGTTTCTTTTCTGCACCTGCTGAATTCTCTAGTTTTGACCCTGTTCAAACCCTAAACCTCTGGAACAATGTGTCTGGCAATTCCGGGAAAAATAAAGTCAATCGACTATCAATATGGCGGTGCTGTCCGCATGGCCAAAGTAGTGTTTGGTGGCATTACGAAAGATGCCAGTCTGGATATGGTACCCCACGCGCAGGTCGGTGATTATGTGCTGGTGCATGTAGGTGTCGCCATCAGTGTAGTAGACGAAGAGGAGGCGGAGAAGAGTTTCCGCTATCTACAGGAGATCGGCGAACTCGATGAACTGATTGACGCCAGTCAGATTGATGCACCTAACCCCGATACGGACCGATGAAATTTCTGAGCGAATACCGTGACCCTGAACTGGTTGCTCAGTATCTCGACGAGATCCGCAAAACCGTAACCCGGCCATGGACAATCATGGAGGTCTGCGGCGGACAGACGCATAGTCTGGTTAAAAACGGCATTCTGAACCTGTTGCCGGAAGATGTCCGGATGGTACACGGCCCCGGGTGTCCGGTGTGCGTGACGCCGCTGAACCTGATCGACAAAGCAGTATATCTGGCTGAAGAAAAGGGTGTAATACTTTGTTCGTTCGGTGACATGATCCGCGTGCCTGGCTCAGCCAGGAGTTTACTGGAAGCCAAAGCCGGCGGGGCTGATGTACGCATTCTGTACTCACCGCTCGAAGCCGTCCGGCTGGCGCAGGAGCATCCGGACCGTGAAGTTGTCTTCTTTGCCGTTGGTTTTGAGACGACTGCGCCGGCTAATGCCCTGTCGGTACTGCATGCTCAACGCCTCGGACTGACCAACTATTCGATTCTGGCTTCGCATGTCCTGGTGCCACCAGCTATTGCTGCGGTGATGAACGACGAGGATGTTCGGATTCAGGCGTTTCTGGCAGCCGGTCACGTCTGCACCATCATGGGCATCGGAGAGTATTACCAACTCGTTGACCAATATAACATCCCGATTGTCGTCACCGGATTTGAGCCGGTCGACTTGCTGCAGGGCATTCTGATGACGGTCCGGCAACTGGAAGCAGGCCAGGCAAATCTGGAAAATCAATACAGCCGGGTCGTAAAAGCAGAGGGAAATCCGGATGCCCGGAAGGTAATTGAACAGGTATTCACCGTTGCCGACCGCGAATGGCGGGGAATCGGAACTATTCCGGCGAGTGGCTGGGAGGTACGTCCGGAACTGGCTGCGTTCGATGCCGGCAAGAAATTCGACGTGCAGATTACAAAGGTGCCCGAATGTGCTGATTGTATTGCCGGTCTGGTCCTGAAAGGCATCAGAAAACCGTTTGAATGCAGTCAGTTTGGTAAAGTCTGCACACCGGAAAACCCGCTGGGAGCACCTATGGTCTCATCCGAAGGCGCCTGCGCGGCCTACTATCACTACGCGGAAGTGTAGAAGTGCGGGGACAAAGCGCCCTGAGCATTATCCATTGTTCATTATACATTATCCATTATAAATTACCCGCTTATGACATCGATAACCAACCAGGCCTGTCCGATGCCGCAGTTTGACTTTGATGTCATTACACTGGGGCATGGCTCTGGCGGGCTTTTAACGAATAAACTGCTGGAATCAGGGGTTTTTGCGGTCCTGAAAAACCCGCTGCTGGATACCCACCATGATGGCGCTGTTTTCACCCTGAACGGACCGCTGGCATTCTCAACTGACAGCTATGTGATTTCGCCCGTGTTCTTTCCCGGGGGAAATATCGGTGAACTGGCCGTTAACGGTACGGTGAATGACCTGGCCATGTGCGGCGCCGTTCCGCGGTACCTGTCACTGAGCTTTATCATCGAAGAGGGCCTGACCATGCGGGAGTTCAGCGATATTCTGATGGCGATCCGAATGGCCGCAGACCGTGCCGGAGTGCAGATTGTAACCGGTGATACCAAGGTTGTGGAAAAAGGGAAAGGAGATAAGATTTTTATCAATACCTCCGGCATCGGCGAACTACACCCGAATGCGGCAATTTCGGCACAACGGGTGACTGCCGGTGACAAAATCATCGTTTCCGGGGCCGTTGCTACCCACGGAATCGCCATTATGTCGGTGCGGGAAGGGCTTGAATTTGAGACGGCTATTGTCAGCGATACCGTTAACCTGAACCATACCGTCAAGGCATTGCTTGACGAATTCGGCGGGGCTGTTCACTTGCTGCGCGATCCGACGCGGGGTGGGGTAGCAACGGTGCTGAACGAAATTGCCAGAGATACAAAACTGGGGGTTGCTATCCGGCAAACGCAGATTCCGGTACACGATGAAGTGGCCGGTGCCTGCGAATTGCTCGGGCTCGATCCGCTGTATGTCGCCAACGAAGGCATATTTATGGCCATCGTAGCGGCTGATGTTGCTGACGGCTTCCTGGCTCGTTTGCGGGCATTGCCGCATGGCGCAGATGCCGCCATCATCGGCGAAGTAGGGACTGATCACCCGCGGCAGGTGGTGCTGACCAGCCGCATTGGCGGGCGCAGGGTGGTGAATATGCTGGTCGGCGAACAATTACCCCGCATCTGCTGATATGGAAATCAACGTGACCGCTTCACGAACGGATCAGGCTCCGTTGGTCAGCCAGTCGATGCTGTTCAAAGGCGAAGCCGGCAACCCGTTACTGGCTCCGCGGGGTGTCTGGATTGTCGGGTCAAAACTAATTGTGGCCGATACGGGTCAAAACCGGGTATTTATCTGGAATACGTTGCCGGATACGGCCTATGCCCCTGCCGATGTGGTACTGGGTCAGGAGCAGTCGACCCATACCGGCCGGAATGGCGGGGCAGGGGTTAGCGCTCATACCTTGCAGTATCCGTCGGGCATCTGGTCAGACGGCGAACGGCTGATCGTTGCCGATGCCTGGAATCACCGCGTCCTGATCTGGCACCGGTTTCCGGTACAGCACGGGCAGGCTGCCGACGTTGTGCTGGGGCAGCCGGACTTTACCCATAACCAACCCAATGTCGGAGGTATCGGCACCATTCCGTCGGCACAGACCCTGAACTGGCCTTACGGTGTTTTTTCGGATGGTGAGCGGCTTTGGGTATGCGATACCGGCAACCGGCGGATTTTATACTATAGCACGATTCCGGACCGGAATTTTACGGCCGCTGATCAGGTAATCGGTAAGGATTCCTTTACCGAACGCGACTACGAACCGGTGAATCCTATCTGGCCGTACGCCGTCCGGATTGCTGCGGGTGGGCAGATGCTGGTTGCCGATACCCAGTATTACCGGACCATGCTCTGGCACGACTGGCAAACCGCGTTCACGCAACCGGCGGATATCGTGATCGGGCAGCCTTCATTTGAGGCCAACGGCATGAATCAGTACGGGTTGTTTCCGGATCAGAATACCCTCAGCTGGACATACGACGCTTTTTTTTACCGTAACGGATTGTTTGTTGCCGATACGGGTAACAGCCGCCTGCTCTGGTTCAACACCATACCCGACCGGCATGCGCCGCTGGCCGATAACCTGATCGGCCATGCGGATTTCCGCACGGGCAGCGAAAACGCCAACACCCGGTACGGTACCGATAAACAGCTGTACTGGCCTTTCTCTGTGTGCGTCGACGGAGACCGGCTGGCCGTTGCGGATACGGGTAATCACCGGATTGTGTTTTATCGCTTAACCGGCTTATGATCATGGAACTAACGCCTTTATTATTTGCCGGGGTGGTTGGGTTTGCCCATGCCTTCGAAGCCGATCATCTGGTGGCGGTAAGCAGCATCGTAACCCGGCGCAGCAACCGGCTGCTCGCCATCAAAGACGGAATTTACTGGGGACTCGGGCATACATCAACCATCCTGCTCATGGGCGGGATTTTTCTTGCCGGCCGGTTTGCCGTACGGCAGGAAACCTTTCACTATCTGGAAGCCGGTGTCGGATGTATGCTGATCGTATTGGGTTTTGTCCGGTTAAACAGCCTGAGGCAACCGTCCATACCGCATGATACCCACGACGGCCATACGCATGCTCACCGGCTGGCCTACGGCGTGGGACTGATTCATGGGCTGGCAGGCAGCGGTGCATTGATTTTATCGGTGCTGGCCACAATCCGTGAAACGTTGGGTGGTTTCATCTATCTGACTATCTTTGGTGTAGGATCCATTGCGGGGATGATGCTGGCCGCGGGTCTTTTCAGCGTCCCTTTGTCCGGAAGAGTCATCCGGCATCCGTACGTACGCACCGGTATAACGCTGGTATCTGCCCTGCTATGCATTGGGCTGGGATTTGTTGTAGTATTCGATAATCTGGGTTAATATGGGATATGATGAAGCTGATTTTGTGGCTTATGCCCTGAACGAGATGCAGATTCCGGTGCTTAAACGGGAAGGAAAGTATTTTGATATGGAAAAAAACTTCCGGATCGAAGTCGAAGGCCGTGACCTGTACCGGTTGTCCTGTGAAGGGTGGGTCATTTCGCCTTTCGACGACATCGGGCACCTGTGTTCATTCCTGAAAGCGAATCTGAGCCCGGCCTGACCTGTCACTCTTACGCTCTTTATCAAATGCCACCATTCCATGAACTCTGGATTATAGCCTTATCCGAAAGCCAGTCGCAGGCCGGCCAATACGCCTTGATTCTGGAGGAGACGGTGACCAAACGCCGGATTCCGCTTGTTATTGGCCTTGCCGAGGCTCAGGCGATTGCCATTGCCATGGAGAAAATGCAGCCTTTCCGCCCGCAGACACACGACCTGATGGCCACGATTATCCGGCAGCTACAGGCTTCGGTCAGCCGGGTGGTGCTGAACCGGCTCGAACAAGCGGTCTTTTACGCCTCAGTCTGGCTAAAACGCCGGCCGGTGAACTGGAAATAGACGCCCGCCCGTCGGATGCCATAGCCCTGGCCGTGCGGATGGGATGCCCCGTGTTCGCAACGAGCGAGGTGCTCGAGCAGTCAGCGTATTATCCCGATGATAAAACACGGGAGAAAAAAGGGTCGTATGCCGAATACACACTCGAAGAACTGGAAGATCTGCTGACAAAAGTCATCGCCAAGGAAGATTACGAGAGCGCTGTCCGCATCCGGGAGGCCATCGCACGCCGGAAAAACAGCAGCTAGCTGTACCTTTGCCGCATGACAACCAGAGAAAAGATCGTTGAGGCGGCGCTGTTTCTGTTCAACCGCTTCGGTTTTGTAAATGTGCGGTTGCAACACATCGCCGATGAGGCACAACTGAGTGTGGGCAATCTGGCCTACCATTTCCGGACAAAAGACGATCTGGTTGAGTTTATTTACGAGCAGATTGTGTTGCAGCAGCAGCAGCTTCTGACGGATCTGCGGGTTATGCCTTTGTTTGTCAATCTGGAAAAACACCTCCAGAATACCTGCCGTATCCAGCAGCGCTACAGCTTCTTTTTCACCGATACGCTGGAAATCATGCGGGCCTATCCGTCTATTAAGCGCAAGCACCGCGAACACATCAGCTGGCAGAAATTACAGATTCAACTGTTTCTGAATTTCAACATCAGCCGGGGTGCCCTGCGGCCGCCGGTTGCTCCTGACAGCGTCGATCAGCTGGCCGACCGGTATCTGCTGGTTTCTGAAACCTGGATGAGCTATCTGGTCATGCAGGGAGTGCCGGTAAAAGAGTTGCGGGAAGACGACTTCAAGCAGGCCGTCTGGGCTATTCTGGCCGCCGGTTTTTCGGCCGAAGGCATTGACGAATATAACTATATGCGACAATTACCGTTTGATTCCTTTGGCTAGCTTTTAGAAAATATTTTCCATTCCTTCCGCCTTTTTTGTAGCTTTGTTTAGTATTCCTGTTCTGTTACGTATGATGAAGCCGAAATTTCAGATAGATGCTGCTGCCTATGCGGCCCTCATGCAAGGACTGAACAGCCAGTTTTTTGTCGAAAAGAAAGGCGATATGTCTGATTTCCGGCTGTATTACGATGATCTGTGGCTCGCCGATACGGCCGTTATCGAAAACATTCACCGGTGCAAGGGCGAATGGGCCGTCGATCTGATATTTGCCCATATCCACAATCCGCTCAAATTTATCCGCCGCAACATCACGTCGCATCCCTGTCCGAAACGGGCGGCCCAGAAGGCTGAATTTATGCGCCGCTTAGCCGCCAAAGACCAGCGCGGGACGCTGGCTGTTACCATTCAGTCACTCAAATTATCTCACAATTAGGTTGTTATGTACAATACCAAGCAACGCATACTGGAGGCATCGGTACGGCTCTTTAACGAAAACGGGATCGATAGTGTCAGGCTTCAGCAGATCGCCGAAGAGGTAGGTATCAGCGTAGGTAATCTGGCTTACCATTTTAAAAATAAGGAAGCCATTGTTGAGTCGGTATATGAGCAACTGTTTGAGGACTTTAACACCATTTTCCGGCAGTATCTGGCACAGCCGACGCTGACGGATTTCGACGCTCAGGTTAGCCTGTACTACCATTTTTTTGCCAAAAATCACTTCTATCTGTCTGAATTCTTCAAAACTGCGGGCCTGACAACACCGTACCATCATCAGTGGCAGGAAAACATGACCAAGATGATGATTCAGCTCAAGAGCCGTCTTCAGTTTCTGGTGGCCAAAGGCGATTTAGTGCCTGAACAACAGTCAGGACAGTACGAAATTCTGGCCGAACAAATCTGGATGGCCCTCATCTTTTTCATTCCCAAGGCGCAGATGATGGCCCGGTCTATCGATGAGATCAGCTACAAATCGGGCGTCTGGAATCTGCTTAAACCGTACTTTTCGCCACAGGGCAAACAGGAGTTTTCGGTTACTATCTTACCGCAGCTTTACTGGTAAAATATTGACAGGCTGATCTTTATCATAGGCCGTTTTTGAGGAGTGGTGTAAACTTGAAAAAAATTAGAAAAAATTTTCCATATTAGAAAATAGTTTCTAATTTGCGGGAGTTATAAAAATGCTCCTTTAAGTGCAATTTCAAACCAACTCTTAACTAAACTCCTCTCATCATGGCAAACGTACTCTGGCTTCAGGGTGGGGCATGCAGCGGCAATACCATGTCGTTCCTGAATGCTGAAGAACCCACTGTAGTCGATTTGGTAACCGA
The DNA here is from genome assembly GCA_965247375.1 of Arsenicibacter sp. Classification (GTDB taxonomy): domain Bacteria; phylum Bacteroidota; class Bacteroidia; order Cytophagales; family Spirosomataceae; genus Arsenicibacter. The sequence goes on along the minus strand of CBDFHU010000060.1, from coordinate 2,970 downwards.
TTTCGGGGTAAACATTCTGTGGCACCCATCTCTGGGGCTGGAAATAGGCGATCAGGTAACGCACCTGTTGCAGGACATTCTGGCCGGTAACGTACAATGCGATATTCTGGTGTATGAGGGGAGTATCATTAAGGGTCCTAAAAACACCGGTACCATGAACTACTTCTGCGACCGGCCCATGAAGGACTGGGTGCAGGAGCTGGCAAAGGTTGTGGGGTTTGTCGTCGCTATCGGCGACTGTGCCACCTGGGGCGGTATCCCGGCTGTTGAGCCTAATCCGTCGGAATCGACCGGTGTGCAGTTTCATAAAGAGAAAAAAGGAGGCTTCCTGGGCGCAAACTATGTGTCGAAAGGGGGGCTGCCGGTAATTAATATCCCTGGGTGCCCGGCCCACCCTGACTGGATTTCGCAGATTCTGGTTGCCATTGCGACCGGCCGCATCGGGGATGTACTCCTGGATGACTTCCACCGTCCGAAAACGTTCTTCACCGACTTTGTGCAGACCGGCTGTACTAATGTGGTCAACTTTGCCAACAAGATCGACGGGGGATTCGGTAAACGTGGCAACGGCTGCCTGTTTTTCGAAGTCGGCTGTCGCGGGCCAATGACACGGGCGAGCTGCAACCGGATTCTCTGGAACCGTCAGTCGTCCAAAACACGGGCCAATCACCCTTGCCTGGGCTGTACAGAACCGGGCTTCCCGCACCATGATCTTCAGAAAGGCAGCGTGTTCAAGACGCTGAAATACCTCGGTTTCCTGCCCAAAGACGTTCCGGCCGGCAATTCGAAGATCGGTTATTACATGCGCGCCGGGTTCGAAAAAGCAATGCACGCGGCTGAAGTGGTAGCAGGTATTGAAAAATCACATGCACAAGGCTCAAAATAATTCCTTAACCTCAGGTATAGACAAGACATGGCATCCCAGAAAGAACTGAATATTTCACCGGTCGGACGGGTCGAAGGCGACCTCGACGTGAAGGTATACATGGAGAACGGCGTTGTTACCCGGGCACACACCCAGGCGGCTATGTTCCGTGGCTTCGAAAAAATTATGGAGGGTAAAGACCCGCAGTCGGGCCTGATCGTGACGCCGCGCATCTGCGGCATCTGCGGTGGCTCTCACCTGTATTGTGCCTCGTCGGCGCTGGATACGGCCTGGAAAACAACCCTGCCGCCTAATGCACTGCTGCTGCGCGCCATCGGTCAGGCAACGGAGACCATCCAGTCGATTCCGCGCTGGTTCTACGCGATTTTTGCCACGGATCTGGCCAACAAGAAATTTGCCAATAAACCGCTCTACGATGAGGTAGTGCGCCGGTTTGCCGCTTATGTCGGCACATCGTTTCAGAAAGCCATTGTTACCTCCGGCCGGCCGGTTGAAGTGTACGCTATTTTCGGCGGACAGTGGCCGCATTCGTCCTACATGGTGCCGGGTGGCGTTATGTGTGCGCCCACGCTCAAGGACATTACGCGCGCACACGCCATCATGAACGAATTCCGCAAGGAGTGGCTGGAGTCGATGTGGCTCGGCTGTTCAATTGAGCGGTATATGCAGATTCAGACTTGGGACGACCTCATGGCCTGGGTTGACGAAAACGAATCGCAACGGAACTCAGATTTAGGTCTGTTTATCCGGGCCGGTATGGAATTCGGGCTGCATAAGTTCGGTCAGGGAGTTGGTAAGTTTGTGGCCTATGGCACCTATCTGCACAAGGATCATTACCAGCATCCGACGGTTGAAGGCCGGAACAAAGCCCTGATCAGCCGCTCGGGTTTCTATGATGGCAAAAACTACCATGTCTTTGATCACCTGCAGATCAAAGAGCACGTAGCCCATACCTGGTTTGAGAATGTACCGGCGGCTCACCCGTGGGACGAGCCGCTGCCGACGCCGGTTGCCTCCCAGAACCTGGAGCACACCGATTTTTCCGGCAAGTATTCGTGGTCAAAAGCCCCGCGCTACATGAATTACGCCGCCGAAGCCGGTCCGCTGGCACGTGTGCTGATGAACGCCAATCCGGATAACCTCGAACCGCATCAGGTATACGATCCGCTTTTTGGTGATGTGTACGCCAAAATGGGTCCGAACGTGTTTACGCGGGCACTGGCACGGGTACACGAAGCCGCACGTCTGTACCTGCAGATTGACCAATGGCTGCGCGAAATCGACCTGAACGGCGACTTTTACATCAAACCGGAAGAACGTGACGGCAAAGGCTTCGGCGCTACCGAAGCGGCCCGTGGCTCGCTGGCGCACTGGATTGAAATCGAGAACGGGGTGATTAAAAATTATCAGGTAATGGCCCCGACGACCTGGAATGTCGGCCCGAACGATGAGCAAGGGAATCCCGGCCCGATTGAAGCGGCGCTGGAAGGTACCGAAATTGAAGATCCGCATGACCCCGTCGAAGTCGGTATGGTTGCCCGGTCATTCGATTCATGCCTCGTCTGTACGGTGCACGCCCACGATCAGAAATCCGGCAAAGAACTGGCGAAATTTAAACTGTAAAAGAATGAAAGAGCGAAAGAGTGCTATTAGGCCGCTCTTTCGCTCTTTCATTCTTTCGCTCTTTGTATGATGAAACGTACTGCCATCATGGGGTTCGGTAATCCGGTACGGTCTGACGATGCCGTCGGGTGCTATGTTATTGACCAGCTGCAACAGCAGGCGGTCGCTTCCGACTCCGTCAGCTTGTTTGACATGGGTACGGCTGCTTTTGAGGTGCTGTTCAAGCTACAGGGCCACGACCGGATTATCATTGTCGACGCCGTACTAAACACCGGCGAACCCGTCGGAACCCTGTATAAAGTGCCCGCTGCAGAGGTCGAGGCCGCGATCATCGACGATCCGATGGTATTTCTGCACAGCCTGAAATGGGATCAGGCCTTGAGTTATGCCCGTAAAATCCTGCGCGACCAGTATCCCGGAGACATAACGGTTTATCTGATTGCGGTTGAAAATACCCGGCT
>CBDFHU010000059.1:0-10979 GCA_965247375.1 Arsenicibacter sp. | reverse complement strand
AATCTCAGGCACTTCAGGCGCGCCAGACTCAAGATCGTGATGGAAGAAAATCCAACACCGCATACAACATCTCCACGCGACCTATCAGGAATCTCAACGATGCCAACGGCCGTGAATTGATGCGCCCCGCATCAGAAAAACCGTGGCGAAGATATAACGCATCGCAATGCCGAATGTTCCGCATCGCGAAAATTTGAAGAAATCTTCTCTTTATCAGGTATTACAACCTAAATTCGTTCCATACGATGCAGCCTTCAGAACCGTAGCAGTGGATACAACCTGTCTTTGGTTCCCCTTGCGCGATGCGGACATTAAACCGATTCCATCTATGCCACGGCAATCAACACAGGATAATGCGCGGGTCCCCAAGACACCCGACCCGAGCACTTGAAATAGACAGAGTGAGGCTTTGAACAATGCGTGCCCTGAAATTGCTATCGCTATGCTGCAGCATCTCATTGGCAGCCTTACCCGTTCTGGCGGCAGACTCCCTCACAACATGGCTCGGTAAATCAGATTTCAAGATGTACCATATCTATTCTGTCCCCGAGGGGCGCTCGGTCGTTGAGGAAATTAATGTGGCTGTGGGTGCTGCGGGACCTGCGGGCAAATACGCCATCATCGACCGTGACGTAAAAAACATGAACATCGGCTACTACGACAACGGCTGGTTTTCAGATTGGCACCCACCCAATGCAAAGCGACTAAACTTGGTTCTGCAGGGCGATTTTATTTTCGATGTCGGTGACGGCAAAGAATACCGCATTAAAGCCGGCGAGATGATCTTAGCGGAAGACTCAACCGGCAAAGGCCACACATCGCGCTGTGTGGCGGCCAATAACCAACGCTGCATCTCGATGTCTGTTGTGCTGGAACCACACGACGGCAAAAAGACAGTGCTGCGGACGCGCTAGCTACCACGTCGCGGGAAGCACAATATCGCTGGGCCAGCCGACGAGACGCGTTGAGAGAGATTGCACCTGCGCCGGGTTCATCATCAAAATTAGCGCGTAGGCTGGGTTCGGGCCGATAACATTTGTCAGATGTCCCTGCCCTGTCGCATCCAACGACAGCGAGATATCGCCAGGCACAGAGCGGCGTACATTTTCTGAACCACCCACGCGCGTCTCAACGCTGCCTTGCAATAATACTGATAAAGCTGGATTCGGATTAGGGTGCCATTCACGCTGGCCGGGCTCTAACCGGGCCGCTTTCCATTTGCTCATATCAAAAATGTCTGTCCACCACGCCGTCCCGGTTTTGGTTTGGCCCACATACGGCACAAAGACATCTGTGAAGTATGATAAGCCATCGGCGCGTGCATACACGCACGACAAACACAGACCTTCAGATGAATGAGCCGCAAGTCTGTTGCTGGTCATGGTTTCAACTCAATCTTATTCCAGCCAATCACATCTTCTGTAGCCGTATAGCCGCGCACAGCAGGCGACAGAGCGTCAAAATTCACCCCACGCCATAAGGGAATGCCAGGTGGATTATCACGTTCATGCGCTAAGGCCGCACGCGTGGCTACCAGGCGCTCGCTAAGGGTCTCAGCGGTATTGGCCTGTGCAATCAGCGGCGTCATCTCAGGATCGCATGTGTAGGGATGATGCCATCCGCATGAGCGGAACAGATAGCCGCGCAGCGAGTCAAATCCGGAGAACGTCCAACCAAATGCCTCGGCAGGCCATTGCCCACTTTGAACACTTTCAGCGATACGCGTTGTGGGCGTAGAGCGCACCGATAGACGCACCCCTACAGCCGCTAAGTCTTGCGCGATCTGCTGATAGAATTCCGCATAACCGCTGGTGGCTGGATCGATCAATACTGTGAATGCAAAGCCATCTTTATAGCCCGCCTCAGCCAGCAGTTTGCGAGCGCGGCCAGGATCATACGGGTACGCCGCCACATCAGAATTAAAACCAAAGGCACCCTCATGACTGAATTGGCTCGCAGGCTTTGTTGCGCCGTCAATGAGTGCATTGATAATGGCTTTTTTATTCACCGCGTAGTTTAGGGCTTGGCGCACTTTGGCGTGTTGAAGTGGTGAATCTTTCACGGTCACAAACAGCATAAACTCAACCTTGGGCGCGGCGCGCGAGATGAATGCAGCGCCCATGCCTTCAACGCTGCTTTTATCTTGCGCGCCGAGGCTGATGACAACATCGACTGCGCCCGATGCCAGCGCTTGAAGGCGCGCCGCAGGGTCGGGGATCACGCGAATTTCGGCTGCTTTCATTCTCGGCTGGTGGCGGGCGTGTTCGTTCTCGACTAGATTAATACGGTTATCTTGCCACTGCGCCACTTTGTAAGGGCCAGTGCCGATCGGGTTTCGAATAAACCCATCGCGTCCTAACGCTTGCCAATGACGGGGCGCTGGAATGCGCATGAAGCTTAAATGCAGGGGGAGAATGGGGTTTGGCGTTTTCGTTTTGATCTCGACCGTATAGGCATCGCGGGCATGTACCGCAGCGATCTCCTGCCCCACATCCATGTTAGCCGATGAATCGCGCTTGCCTTCGGGCGTTTTCAGATATTCAAATGCTGCCGTTACCGCCGCAGCATCAAACGGCTCGCCATTTGAAAACTTAACATCACGGGCTAAATCAAAGACCCAGGTGTGCGTATCTTCCTGCCGCCAAGACACCGCCAACCCAGGCCCCACTTCGCCATTACCAATCAACACGGTTAGAGGCTCATAGATCATTTGTGCGGGCAAAGCCTGTGGCAATGATACAGGGCCATACGGATTACCCAACGTAATGGGCATCAACGGCGTCGCCACACGTAAAGCCTGCGCCTGAACGGGTGTCGCAATAAGTAGCGCAAACGCGATGGCAGTGACGATCTTCATAAGCGGATATCGCCAAACATTTGACCGAGTAGCAAACGGCCCGCCTTCACTTTTGCCATCTTTGCGACAATAGCCTGGGCCACCTCTTGGAGGCGCGGAATAAAATCATCCCTTAGTGCATCAGGTTTGATCGCCGCAGGAATAAACCGCAACTCAAGCCCCAACACGAGATTGTCAACGTTCGTAACTGGCACCGCCACACTGCTTTCTTTTGAACGCAAGGGTTCAAAAATTACATAACCTTGTTTTCGCGCACGGCCCAGCAACGACTCACGATACGCCTCACTATGCGTAAGAAGTTCAGCCGCATACTTTTGCTGAGTGCGCTTGTTGATGCGCTGCGCTTCAGCGGGATCAATAAACGCTTTGCAGATGACACCGGCCGCGCGGCGAAACTGCGGAATGCGGTCACCGCTGTCGATACGCTTTAAATCACGTTTTACGAGCGCATCAGTTGTTTCAATGGCGACCAAATCAATGTCGTCTAAATATCCCAATAGCACAGGCCAGCCTGTTTTCTTGGTGATCTCAGCCATCAGAGGCCGGGCGATTTCACCAATGATTGCGTCATCAGGCAGCGTTGTTGCTAATCGTAATGCTTTGATGGTGGGACGATAGGCTTCGCGTTGGGATCGACGATAAACAAAGCCCGTACGACTTAAGCTTTCCATGATGCGGTAAACGGCTTGGCGGCTTAGCGATGTCCGTGTGCTGATATCCTGAACACTGCTAAGGCCATGCTGCGTTATATCCTCGAGCACCATCAACCCGCGTTCGAGCACTTTCGTACTTTCAGCACGGCTTTTCTTGATCATGCGAACCGGGCTTTCATAGGCTTAATGTGCTTTTGGCCAAATGACTGGAAAGTATTCGCCGGTTGGCTTCTGCCCTATCGGCATTTCAGTGACGCCAGGGATAGGCGCGCGGTCAGGCGCCGGGCTCCACACCACGTCGTCACCAAACCAGCGTGTCGCCAAGCCAGCGCGTGGACGATCTTTGCTATCATTGCCTTTCGAGAAATGCGGTGTGAGCGGATGAAAAATCACCGCATCACCTGGTTCCAGATCATACGTCACGAAACGCAAATCAGGGTTTCCGCGCTGTTGCTCGAAATCAGGGCACATGTTGATGGTGTCGTACTTAATGCCGCGGTCTATGCAATACGTATGATGCCCCGCCAAATATTCGACACGCCCGTTTTGCTGATCAATGGGCGTCAGCGCAATGTACATATTTGGCACATGTTCCCCGTCAACCGGCCACAGTGTATCGGCATGCCAGCGCATAATGCGCGGCGATTTGGGCCATTTCACAAACAAATGGTCGTGATAGATCGCAACTTTCTCCGATCCGATGACACGCGCGGTTATTTCTGCAGCCGGTGACTGAAAAATAAAATCGCGGAAGACGCCAGGCTTGCGCCATAGAAACGAAACCGATGTCATAGTCTCGCCTTGCGAGCGGCTGATGGTGCCATATGCACCCGGATCGGCCGCTACCTTTTGCGCCTCAGCCCACAATGCGTCTACCCATGCCCGTTCAATCGCGCCACGCACACAGACAACGCCGTCACGTTGATAATCGGCAATGTGTTGTGAGGTAATAGCTGGGCTGCGATTCGTGTACATGAGAGAGTGCTCCGAGATATGAACGCGTTAGCGTGCCATGACCCTGCGGGCAGCAAATATACAAATCTCGGAAAAGTCCAAAATTCGGACAATTATAAGAGCCGCAGATTATTTGCTCCACGGCATGATCGGCACTGTGCTGATGGCGTTCTTGGGCGACCCCTCGACGATCTTGTCGGAATAGCTTAGGTACACCAACGTGTTATTGGGCTTATCGTAGAAGCGCACCACTTGCAGCTTCTTAAACAGCCACGAACGGCTTTCTTTAAAAACATCCTCGCCGTCTTTTAAATTTCCGCTGATCGTAATCGGCCCCACCTGACGGCAGGCCAGCGATGCATCCGATGTATCCTCGGCTAATCCTACGGCGCCCGTCCCCCCGCCCGTTTGCGCGCGACTGACATGACACACCACCCCCTCGACTTTCGGGTCTTTGAATGAGTCGACGCAGATTTTGTCGTTGGCCAACCCCAACATGCGGAAGGTGGTAGAGACGCACCCCACAGATTCAGCGTGCGCTGGCACAACAAATCCAAACATGAAGGCGATAGACAGAATTTTTTTCATCGGCACGTCTCCAGATGCAACGCTTCAATATAGATGCGCTTCATGCGTTTGGATTTAAAGAGCTTCGACCTGAAAATGAGGGGAAATTGGAATGTCAGGAAGGTTGCAGAAGGCGTTAGATTTGTAACTGCGTGTTGCACTGCAGACATTTTAGAGGCCGCCCTGAAAATGCAGCCCTATATCAGGAGAGTTTGGGCAAACCGCTGGGGGATTACACAAAATTACGTGGAGAACTGCCCCGCCCCACGATTACCGCCAAATGCAAACCCCTCCCGCAAACTTCGGTTTGCTGGGAGGGGGTTGGTGGAGCCCTTTAAGGGGCTCCGCAAGCTTGTCACACACCGGGGTGGGGGGCGGGTTGTTGGTGACAAGCTGTGTCTCAAAAGCCGTATAAAAATCCAAACGGACGCTGCGAGCAAAAGTTCCACGGTTCGCGGGCTTTGCCTATTTCATTGATTCCACAGGGATTCTTGAGCCTTGGGCAGACTGATCGCACCGTCCCGTAACCCTTTGCATTTACGGAACAAAATGCGCGCCGCTGCGTTTATTCCTGCAACGGGGTGCTTCAGAATATCGCGGATCACGTTAGCGAATCGCGTTGAAGCCCCTCACCGCCGGGTGGGTAGACCCTGGCGAAAATGAAAACAATAAGGACGCTGTTCGCGATGCTCAACAACCAGAACATGCCCCAAAGCGGCGATGAAACCGCAAAGCAGCAAACCGCTGCTGCGCACAATTCAAACATCATTCAAGTCGGCGCATCAGGCCAAATTGGGGGGCTGTCTGACGTTCCCAATAATACCCCGGATAAGAATTTATTCGATCGCTGGCTGACGGAAAAATTGCACACGGTGTTCGACACCATTGCGCAAGAACCGCTACCGCCGGATTTGCTGAAACTGGTGAAACAGCTAGAAGCGAAAGAAAAATCCGCTCAAAAATAATTCCATTATAAAGCATAGCGAACGGCACGCCCGCCGGAACCTAAACCAGTGCTATGCGTTGAAACCTCGCAAAAAGTGCTTCACCCGAAGTTCATGCGAGGTTTTTTTATGAATACCAAGTTGATTACATCATTCATCGTTGGCGCTGCGGCTTTGGCTGGCGTCTCCACCGCTTTCGCACAAGGCGCGCCGCAAACTGTGGTGAGCTACTCGGTCGATGTGACGCGCGTTGCGAACGGCTATCGTGCTTCGAAAATCATTGGCGCGAAAGTTTACAACGACGCGAAAGAAGAAGTCGGTACCATTGACGACCTCATCGTCAATCGCGATGACCGCGTACCCTATGCCACCGTGTCAGTTGGCGGCTTCTTAGGGATTGGCGATAAATTGGTTGTCGTGCCGTTTGGCAACCTGCAACTAACGCCAGAGCGCATTGTGATGCCAGGTGCCACGAAGGCCGCATTAAAGGATCTACCGAAATTCTCGTATGCAACCAAGTAAATGCGTTACGATATAAAATGATCTGATGACCAGATCGCAAAAAAAGGGCCGAGAAAAATCTCGGCCCTTTTGCTTTATGAAAATAGATTTTAGATTTTCGGCACGTCCTTACCTGGTGCCTTACCAATCTCTTCGGCTTTCTTCAGATCATTCTTTTCAGAACCATTCACAGCATTTTTAGCCGCTTCAGCAGCGGGTTTTACTTTGCCTGACTGGGCAAATGCTGTTTGCGCTTGGTTGTACTCGCGCGCTGCCGTTTTATTACCTTCGCCTTCATTACGTTGTGTATTCGCCATGCCAAAGCCCTCCTTTAAGGGATGAAATGCTCACATCGTTATAACCAACAGACTCGGGATCTGGTTCCGCGCGTCTCTGGCCCACCTAAAAGCAAAAGGGGTGGCCGTACATCCGGGCCACCCCATCGCTTTCGTTTTTCGAACAACGGATGTTGTTCTTAAGGTTAGTTCAGTGTGCGTTCCCAGTCTTTCACGTCAGCCTCAGCCTTATCTTTGGCGATGCCATAACGCTTCTGAATGCTACCGAGCAATTGGTCGCGCTTGCCTTCGATGACATCCAAATCATCATCTGTCAGCTTGCCCCACTTCTCTTTGGCTTTGCCTTTAAGAACTTTCCAATCGCCTTTGATCGTATCGCTGTTCATTTGCGTCGTGCTCCTGATTGTGCGCGCACCGTATTGCGGCGCGTATGGACGGATTCAACGCGAGCTCCGTTATTATGTTCCGTGCTCATAACAACATGACGGCGCTTTAAGATAGCTAGCGTTCACATCAGTGATGTTGAAGTTGCCATGGTTTCGCCAGGAACTTTTGCCGCAACGCATGCGTTTGAATCGGCACAGTTCATCAAAACACACGCGCACAGTTATAATTTTTAAATGCGCATTTAGGAAATGGGAGTATGCCATGACTGACATTACGAAAATCACCGACGCGACCTTGATTGCTGCCGACAAAGTAAAGGGCGCAGACGTCTACAATCTGGAAGGCGATAAGCTGGGCAAGATTGAAGACACCATGATCGACAAAATTTCCGGCCGCGCCATTTATGCTGTGCTGTCATTCGGCGGCTTTTTAGGCATTGGCGATGATTACTATCCGCTGCCGTGGTCTACCTTGAAGTACGACACGTCAAAAGGCGGATACGTCGTCAACCTCGATAAAGAGCGCTTGAAAACGGCGCCATCGTATAAGGCAAATACCGATTTTAAGTGGACTCCTGATTATGGCAAAAGCGTCGACACTTATTACAACGCACCCATGATGTGGATGTAATAAAGGAGAACAACCATGACTCTCAGTACCATTCTGCTGATTGTGCTGCTGTTGCTACTGATCGGCGCATTACCGGCTTGGCCCTATAGTTCAAGTTGGGGTTATTACCCCAGCAGCGGCTTAGGTGTGTTGCTGATTGTGCTTGTTGTGATTCTAATTATTTAAGCCTGCTGATTTGATATCAGCGCTTAAAAGGAAAAAGCCCGGTGCATTTGTACCGGGCTTTTTCTTTAATCTCTGTCGAAAGCTTAGAGGTTCTTAAACTCGCCCTTATCAGGCAGCGCGATATAGAGAACCTTGCACGGCTCATCGCCGCCGAAGCGCACCATGTGGCCTTGGCCTGTGGTATCCCACATTGTCACCATGTCACCACGCGCAAACTGACGCGTTTCGCCGTTACTGACGATCACATCCATTTGGCCCGACAGGATCGCGACGAACATCAAATCTGGGGCTTTGTGGAAATCAATGGTGTGGCCCGGCTGCGAAACACTCATTTTCCACCAGAGCACGTTCTGATTTTTAGATGAAATGCGTTGCGGCGAACCGTACTGCGGCAAATCAACATCTTTGAAGAACGAGTGGCCTTGCGCATCCACGTCAATGTTTACGAATTTCATATGTGCGCGCCCCTATTTCTTGAATTCGTAATCGACAGTGCCAGGGAACGTCAGGCTGAGCGTAATCACCGGATCGCGGCTTTTGGCAAACGACGAGTGGTGCAGCGCCAAGCCATTCACGTAAGTGCATTCGCCTGTAGCTGAACGACGCACTTCACCGCTTTGGAGTTTGCTGTCGAGGTGCCCCGACATCACCCACACGATGCGCGGTTGGTTTGTTAAGTGCATTTCTTCCGGACCGCCGCCAATGGGCTCGCCCGGTTGATTGATAGAAATGCCCCAATAGGCCCCATCCTGCTTTTCTGATTCCATATGCAGCGGCGTGACTTCTTTCATCGGCACGTCGACTTCTTTCCAAGCAGAGCGCCCATTGGCATCAACGCCAAAACCTTTGAGTTTCATGATTGTGTGCTCCCCTTATTTCGCAGGAGCCGCGGGCAAGCGCGGACCCGTGGCGTTGGTGGCGATAAATACAAAGTTTTCCGACACATCCCAATTGGTGGGCTTGGCCGCTTCTTCACGGATCATGTCGCCAGCTTTGACAGGTTTTGTCTCATCCCCTACCGTCAGCGTCGCAACGCCTGACACGATGTAAACAATCACATCATCACGCGGCACGGCGCTGTTGGTTTTGCCTTTGCCCGACAATGCGGCCACGCGGATGGAGTTACCATCAAACGTGTAACGCTTCAGATTGGTTTTCGCGCCGTTCGGATCAGCCCCGTTGTTCAGATCGGTGGCCTTCACATCCTTGCCACGCACCAATTGTGATTTCGCATCTTTCACAGTGCTGCCAACGGTGTAGGCGATAATGGTGGTGTCTTCGCCTTTCTTGCTGGCATTGCGCAAAATGCCCGAAGGCAAATTCACCACATCGCCCGCGACGATTTTAGTTTGCTTACCCAATACACCGACAGTGGCCGAGCCCTTCACCACATATAATAATGTCTCAGTGGTGATTTGGTGCAGTACGCCGCCATTGGCTTTCTTGAACGTCAGCACGCGCGCTGAGCCCGTGGGGAACGTGAAGGTTTGCGAATCATAACGCACCGCATCTTTGGCGGCTTTGGTTAGTTCAGCTTCTCCAGCTGCAATGAGAATGCGCGCGCCGGTTTGTTCGGCGGCCCCTTTCTGCACCACTTCCCATTCCGCCATCGGCACCACAGGCACATCTTTGGCAAAAAGGAAGTTGCTGGGCATCGGCAAACTTGGCGGAATATTTTGAGCAGGCTGTTGAGCATGTGCAGAAACAGCCATAACCGCAGCCATGAGGCTTGCGGCAATCGATACGTATTTCACTGGAACCTCCCCGAATATCGGTGATGCGGACTCTAGATCAAAGCCCCAAGGGGCCAAGATATGCGCAAAAGGCGTTCGCCCACCGGACCACACGGCGAGCCACAACACACTGTGAACGCGAGGTTTTTACAGGGTCCGCAAAAGGCCTGTTTTGGCTCTGTTTACGGTTTGCACGGCGGGCAGTTTTGCCATGTTACATGGCCCTGGGGGTTGATTTCCCTACAATGAGTTCAAAGTCGTGCTGGACCATCGCGCTGGTTTGCGAAGTCGGTTCGGTTGCGGTTAAGGTTTCAAGACCGCGCCCCCACGTTGGGCGCGGGTGCGTGTTAGGGTGGGTATTAAATGATGATTCGTGTCGTTTCGTCGTCACTGTTAAGTGCATTGTTGTGGGTTGCCACGCCAGTTCAGGCGCAAGAGCAAACAGCAGCGGCACCTGCTGCAGCCCCGGCTGCTGCAACAATGTCCAAAGGCGAATATTTAGCTACTGTTGGCAACTGTCATAGCTGCCACACCAAGCCAGGCGGCGCGGCATTTGCAGGTGGCGTTCCCTTCACCACCGATTTCGGCACTATCTATTCCACTAACATTACGTCTGACCCCAACGTCGGCATTGGTAAGTGGACCAAAGAGCAATTCATCCGCGCCATGCGTGAAGGCTTGGACGATGAAGGTAAGCACCTGTACCCGGCCTTCCCGTATCCGAACTTCACCAAAGCCAGCGACGAAGACTTAAACGCGATTTACGACTATATCAAAAGCATTCCGGCTTCGACCTACGTGCCGCCGGAAAATAAAATGCCGTTCCCCTTCAATCAGCGCGTGCTGATGAAGTTCTGGAATACGCTGTTCTTTAAAAACGAACGCTTCACGCCGGATGCCAAGCAATCAGCCGAGTTCAATCGTGGCGCTTACATTGTTGAGGGCTTGGCCCACTGCGGCGCGTGCCACACACCACGTAATATCCTGGGCGGTGAAAAGACCGACCAAGCTTTGAGCGGCGGCACCTTCATGGATGAAGTGTCGAACAAAAGCGAAGAAGTGCGCCCCTGGTACGCAGTCAACCTGACCCCGTCGCAAGACGGCTTGAAGGCTTGGAAGCACGAAGACCTCGTGGGCTACATGAAAACCGGTCACGGCAATCGCGTGGGCTCGCATGGCCCCATGAACGAAGTGATCGAAGGCTCCACCATGAAATGGACCGACGAAGATATCGCAGCGGTTGCCACATACTTGAAAGGCATCAAGCCGATTGAACGCGGCACGCAACAAGC
>CBDFHU010000058.1:0-8376 GCA_965247375.1 Arsenicibacter sp. | reverse complement strand
TGTTGTCTCCCAGCTTCTGCACCAGCTGACGGGCGGGCTCTTCGGTCATGCTCCAGGTAGCAATCCAGACGTCGGCCGGACCCGTCTGCTCCAGCAGGTGAAACAGCAGATCGTGCGACGACCAGAGACCGGCCGTGGCGTAGTGGATCTCCTGATCCCGGGCAACGGCCGGCCAGCGTTCCTGCAGCGTCTGCGTAGCCTTCAGCAGCAGGTGCTGCACCGGATTATTCCCGGTTTTCTCCAGGATCGAGGGCTCGCGGTGCTGCGGTACGCTGAAATCCCCGATGCTATTCACGTCAAAAAGGCTCATGTCAGCTGGCGTTCAATGGTGTATAATTCCTTGCGGTAGCCTTCCAGCCGGTCGGCCAGCTCCGCTTTCCGTTTTTCCGATGTTGCCCTGATAATCTGACGGGGCAGCCGGGAACAGTACGTGCGCAGCGTATTGCGGCGGGCAATCAGCTCCGCATCGGTGAGCTGACTTACCACTACATCTTCGCCCGGCATATAACCGTGGGCATGAAAGAAATCCTTTTGCCCGTAGATGCCGTCCAGTTCTCCGGTAATGGCCAGCACGCGGAAAGCCTTTTGCTGCAGCTCGTCGCCCTGCGAGGTGCCGCTCAGCCACAGACTGCGCATCTGCTCCTTGAGTACCACCCGCTCATCCATCAGCCGGCCCGCACCGGCCAGCTGCGCTTTCAGCTCATCGGGATAGGCGGACTTTTTCGCCTTCAGCTCCGACTCCAGCTGATCATGCCGGGCCTTCAGGGCCTGATGCAGTTTGGCGCGGTTATAATCATCGGCACCCTTCATGAGCATGGTCAGCAGAAAGCCCTTGCCGATAAGCTTTTCATAGAGCAGTACGCCCTGATCGTAGTTAGGTGTAGCCAGCCAGTCAGCCAGCAGAGACAGTTCGTTTTCCATCTAAAAAGAAAGAGGCCCGGCAGCAGCCAGGCCTCTTTGCCGGTTTATCGTGAAACACACACGTTACATTAAACTTTCAGGTACGGTACCTGCTCAGGAAACCCGAGCAGGTAATTCAGCTCATCAGCCGTGAGCTGCTTGAGATCATACGGCCGGCCGCCGAAGTCAATCACGACCGGACCCGTGGTATCCAGACCGCTGATCGTGTAGGCCTGCGTGCCGGTTTCGCCTGTGGCCGTATACTGTACTCCTTCCGGAGCCGGCTCATCAGGCAGCGGCTGTGAGCGGGACCGCTGCTTCATAGATGTAGATGTTTGGCTGGTAGCTCATCACCGTCAGCTCGGAGCCTTTGCCACGACCCGATACCAGACCCGTTTTCGGCAGCCCCATCACGTAGGCAAAGAATTTATCCGTACCGATCTGCACCATCTTGCCGTCCGGAAGCGGTACAATAAAGATGAACTTGTCGTTTTTGGCTTCGTTGATGAACTGCACCCAGTCATTGGACAGGCCGGGATAGAACATCTTGAACTCCGGTTTGTAGGATTTGCCGTCAAACTCCCCGACTTCACCGTAATCCAGCTGCGAGCTGTCCAGCGTACAGTACAGCTGATTAAACTTTTTACCCGTTTTCATTACAAACGGCTGGGTGTGCACAAACGGGTTTTCTGCGTTTAGGGCCGGCTTGGCAAAGGTCAGAATGTCCGAAACCTTTGCGTAGTAGACGATCTGCGCCGTGCCGCCCATGTTGTTCTCGGCTGCCCCGCCGTCGGGACCGAGTAAATCTTTGTAGGCCATTGTCGTAAAAAAAATGGTGTTGGATATAGTAGTTTTTCCCGAATGGCGGGAAATACCTTTATGCTACTACCGGTTTGAGATCACCGACGCCTTCACTGACCAGCTCGCGGGCCAGCTTCGTGTTTTCCTGAAGTTTCGCAAACGTCACAATCTCACCCTTCCAGTGAAAATCCGAAACAAACTCGTAGTCCGTGGCGTCGATGGTCAGAATCTTCTTTTGGGCTGGTTGTCCGGGCTGCGCGGCCACGGCTTTTTTCAGCTCTTCAATCATTGCCCCGGCTTCGGCGATATCCGTTTCAGACTCGGCAAGTTTTTCCGTCTGGTCCTTAATCGTCTTCTCGGCATCCTTCAGCTTTACCTTGTGCTCATCGAGCTGCTTTGTGGTCTCGGCAAGTTTAGTCTTTGTAGCGGTGTGGGCCTTTTTTTCGGCCTCCAGACCACTCTCCAGTGTTTTGACCTGTGCTTCCAGCGCGGCCACTTTTTCTTCCTGGGTCATGTGTTTTTTAGAAAATCCGGACACCGGTCTAGCGGTGTCCGGACAGATGATGACAATAAACTGGCTAACTTATTACCGGCCGGGCCTACGCCTGGTCGTTCAGGTAGAGCGTTGACAGGTCAGCAATCTGACCGGCAATGATCATCTTGTAGATGTAGCTCGCCCCGTGCAGGTCTTCGACCATCTTTCCGATTGAATCCATGTCCGAGGTCACATCCGTACCGAAATACAGGTTTTCCTTCTGGGTACCGATCAGCCGCTGCGAGCCGTTCATCCAGGTGACCGGTTTGAGCACCCACTTGTTACCTGAAGAGAAAATGTACAGACTGACGGATCCGGGCACCTGGAACATGCTGGTGCCGTTTTTGTATTTCTCAGCCAGCGCCAGCAGGTACTTCCCATACACGTTATAGCTGCAGTAGATCGTACCGCCCAGCTTCTGGTGGGCCGGCAGCATCGCCATGTAGAAACTGGTTACCTTGTCGTAGCAGTTAGTTTCCGTCAGTAAACCGGTGGCAATCTTATTGGCGGCCGGCAGGTTGGCGTATTCAGCGTTAATGATCGTTCCCAGACCGTCGCCCAGACATTTGCCGTTGATGTTGGTCCACTTCTCCGGATTCGCAGACGGTGACTGGTTGGCCGTTGCAGCCACAATGCACTCAAAGAAATCAGTACCGAAGGCTACCCGCTGACCGACAGTGTACGAGTTGCCCGGAACATAATCATTGATCGCCTCGGGATCGACCGACAGGTAGAACTCGTCGTTGATCTCGGCGCTGAGCGTTTTCTGCTGTTCATCCCAGAAGTACTGGGCAAAACCGCCGGGATATTCCTTTGCATTGGCTGCCAGTCCTTCACTGAGGAAGGTCTTGCGCAGCTCCTCGGGCAGCACGCGGATGATTTTCATCGACGTGCGTGGCACGATGGTACGCTTACTGAAGGTACCGTGCTGACCGGCCGGCTGCGTAACATTGGAATCGTACGGACGCAGCCCTTTTTTGCCCACATACTTAGGCAGAATGCGCGGGGCGCGCAGATTCCGGATGACCGTTAAGTCCTGTACAACGTCCAGTCCATTGACAATACTGGTAATAATCTGCGGACGGTACTGGCCGGCGTAGTTGTTAATCGCGGTGATATCGTTCACCGCCGTTACTTTTGCCATTTGAAGGTGTAGATGAATGGTTTAAAAAATGGTATGGATACAGCCTCGCTTAGCTGCCTGATCAGGCCTTGCCCTTCAGTTTTTGTAAATCAAGATCAGTCTGCGAGACAAATGTCTCATCTTCGCTGACAGTCGTGCTCTCCTGCTCTTTACCTACGCCGGATGCTTCGGCACCCCCCATTTTGGCATACTTTTCAGCATTAGCCTTGTGAGTGTCCCGTTCGGTGGTCAGCGTCGTTATTGTCGTACTCATGGTGTTTGCCTGGGTTTCCAGGTTCGCTACCTTAGCCTTCAGGGCATTCAGCTCAGTATTGGCATCTTCAACTTCTTTCTGGCTGATGACAGCCACATTATAGCCGCCTTCCGACAGTTCCTGATTAATTGCCTGTAGCTGGGCTTGTGTTATATCAGCCGCAGCAATGCCATGTACAGCCGCAAGGGCTTTGGCTTTAACATATCCTAACATATCTGTATTTTGAGATTGAAACGTGGTTGGGGCGGCTGAGCCGCTTTTCGGGGCAACAGTAACCGTTGCGCCGGACGAATCTTCCTGCTGCCGGGCGGCATGCAGTTCCTGTACTTTTGCGATCGCGGTATCCAGATTACCGAACCCGTCGATCAGCCCCAGTTCAATGGCTTTCGAGGCATAATAGACTTTCCCGGTGAACGGATCGCCGGCTTTCAGATTCAGCCGCTCACCACGGCCTTCGGTCACCGCCTCACGGAACATCGTTGCGGCGTAATCCAGATCTTCCTCCAGTAGCTTGGTTTTGCCCTCAAGTGCATCCTTATACGGCTTGTTCTTGTCGGGCGACAGGGTGGAATAGACGGCGATTTCCTTAATACCGTCCTGCTCGAGCTGTTTGGTATTATCCCGCAGACGGACAAATACCCCGATGGAGCCGACCTGATCGGTTTTCTGGGTGGCATAGATGTAGTCTGATCCGCAGAACGCCCAGACACCCGCTGAGCAGGCCATGCCCTCATTGATTACCGTAACAAACGGTTTGGCCGGATCGCGTACCGCATCGTAGAGCGTCGGCGTGCCGTTGAGCTGACCACCCGGCGTGTCGACCAGGGCAACGCAGCCGATAATAGCCGGGTGCGCGTATGCCTGACGGATCAGCTGCGCATACTCTTCGGTACCGACCGTGCAGCAGCTGGATTCCTTCATGATCGGGCCGCGCACATCAAGGATCAGGATTGAACCTTCGGGGAGCTCAGGATCGTCGATGCTGTATCGCGTAGCAATCCCGGTAGTCCCGGAATCGCTGCCAGCACGGAGGCAGAAGGCATGCGGTGGCGGGCCGCTTTCTTCTTCGGGTTTGGTGTCGTCTGATTGTTCACTGGCCAGAATGGATTTGAGATCTAAGGCGCCTTTAAACCAGGCGTCAATTTGCGGCATATACTGATCCGCATACGTTGGCTCGATGGCCCACGTATGGCGGAGCAGTGCAGAGATAGTACGGAATTGCCGGTTCATGGGGTGAAAATTCCCGAAAACACCCCTGAACAGACGGGCCTGGTTCTGCCATACTTTCACCGGCGGTCAGATAATAACCGGCGCCGGTGCGGTCGTGGTGCCCGACAGGGTAATGCTGTACCCCCTGCGGTCGGGAACGGCGCTGCCGGTAGTAAACGACGATTTCAGCGAGAGCGGCTCGATGATCGTTCCCACCCGCCGGTAAATGCCGGCCTGATCGTAGATCTGCGCAATGAACCGGTAAGTAGCCCAGCCGAACAGCTCCCGCCGGTAGGCGGCGTTGTCCGAGGGCAGAAACAGGGAGATTTTCGGCATCCAGACAGGGCCGTTGTCCGTTTCATCTTCCGGCTCCTCAAAGCCCGGCGTGTTGGCCGTCGAGTAAATGGTAAACCAGCGGTAGCCTGTCCGGAAGGAGACGGCCGCGCTCACCTGCCCGCCGGCCGCTGCGGGAAAGGACGCAAAACCAAAGGTCGGGCAGACCTGAACGCTGACCAGGCTGCCGGGATTGTCGGTGTTGGCATAAAGAAGATCCTGCATAGGGCGAAGCTACCCCCGGCAGGCTCACGCAAAGGGGCCGGGTTGTGGTATTTGCGGCAGCGTCAGGTTAAACGAGTGCTGCACCCCGCTGCGGACACGCTTGTAGATGTGCATCAGACTATCCTCCGTAACGTCTTCCTCCGAAAGATCGTAGCGGTCCACCCACGCACGCAGCACTTCGGCGTCGGGCTGACACCGCCGGTCATTAGCGGCCAGCAGCTGCACCAGCTCATTGTTCATCGTGTGGATGACAAGCCGGTTAAAGATGCCCACCTCCAGCTGATTGAGCAGCATGCAGCGCCTTGAGTGATGGCGGTGTTCAATCATGACCGGCAGCAGCTCACTGTAGACGGGTTCGTAGTAAATCCGCCGGTGACTGCGCCGCTGGCGGCCGACCACAACCGCCTTTTTTTCGATCTGGCACAGCAGCCAGACCATCGAGCCGAACGGGGGGTTGTCCACGTGGGCCACAAGGGGATTACCCTCCAGTTTTACGCTGAGAAATTTGCGCACACGCGGCAGTACGGGTACCGTGTAATGCAGGGAAGTGTTAGCTGTCATGAATGGGGAATATAGTCATAATATAACGAAAACAGCCGGCACTTCCAATGTGTTCGCGTACAGATTACACAAATAACGCGCCAGTGGTACCGGCGCGTTATCGGGCAGAAATTTTATTCGGATTTTTCTATTGTGGACCGGAAATGATCCTGTAGCTCCCTAAGTCGCTGCGTACTGAGATAAATAACGTTTTCAGTCCTGTCGACCATACCGTGAATATCCCGGCCCGTAGGTACCAGTATTAACCGGCGCGTCTCCAGATCACTGGCAGGGACACTTTCCGGAACCGGCAGAAACTTATTCTCCATTATACGGGGAGTTCTGCGGGGAGCAACGCTGGTGTCTAACAAAGGAATTAGCTCCCCCAACTCTTCCAGAATGCTTTTTTTCTTTTCCATGATCACAGATCTATCCCCAGATTCAGTCCTGTCAATAAATCATAAAACTCCTGACTGCTGAGCCGGCCGGATTCCTCCAGCTGATCCCGCTGACGGAATGCCATAATCGTCAGCTCAACAATATCATCCCGCTTAAAAACCGGGTCGGTACAATGCCTGAAGGCCCGGTACAGGTTCTCCCGGTAAAACGGGTATTTATCCAGCTCATTAGCTTCCCGTCTGGCCCGGTGGCGCGCCCACCACCGGTTTTCATGCCAGAAAGCAGTAGTACTTATAGTGCGGTAATTTTCGCCTTCAAACCGAAGTACATCATCATGCCTGAGCATGGCATCGGCCGCTGCCCAGCGCTCGAATTCATTGGTGCCGGGCTTGTCCGTCCATGGGCGCTTGTAGAAAACAATGTGGCTTACGTAGCACCACCAGATATGGACGCGTGACGGACGGGGTACCTGCCAGGGTTCCGTAAGGGGTTCGTATATCCAGATAAACCAGGGCGACTGCGGATCCCGCTGCGCCTGTAATTTGGCAGCGTTACGGTTGCGGGGATACTCGACGAAGGCCCGTACATTGCCAGGCGTTCCTGCCGGCACAATGGTTTCTTCCGGTTTGCGCTTTACAAAACTCATTAATGCCAGATTTTTCTAAAGCCCGTTACATCCAGATCTACATCAAAGGCCAGCCGCAAAATCCCTGCAACCTGATTTCTGTCCGGTTTCAGGTACAGGCACGAGTCACTACTCTCAGCCGGCGTCTTCAGATGACTGGTTGTATACAAATCAGGTGAATAGTCCGGATCTTCCTTTCCTTCATAAACCAGCCAGGCCGTCGATGAAAACGGATCACAGTAAACGGTATGAATCGTTTTTGCCTTTAACCGGATTGACTCACCCGGTTTTAGCCGGGTGGTCGTCTCTTCTTTAACCCAGGCCGATCCCAGGGAGGTAAAACCGGGGCCGCCATTACTGATTGCAGATTGGTACTGATAGTAGCGGAGCCGGAATGCATCCGGATCCTGCTCCGTGGCCAGTGTGACATTCCAGTTATAAAGCGCACCTTTCACGCAGTAGAGCGTAAGGCTACAGTGATGCGGATGAAAGCCAACCGACATACCGTTTGTGTAGAACAGCGGGCTGTTTTTGTACAGCTCGTGGCCATACTGCGCATAGTAAAGCCGGATGGTCTGGCCCGGTGACTCCAGCAGCATAATCGAATGGAGTCCTCTTGCGTGGCAATTCAGCAGCGACCGCTCAACGATCTGTTCGCTGTTTGAGTACCACAGATGTTCTATAAGCTCTTTCATTGGCTAGTTCAGTGAGCTAAAGGGAAAGCCCTGCATCAGGCAGTCAAACAGTTGATCAAACGTCTCCTGCTCTTTGGGTTCATGAGCAAATAAAAACCGGATAATTTCAGCGTACCTGTGAAATACATCCGGCACCTTGTCGTCCAGTTCCAGACACCATTTATTGGCAATAATTACGTAGAGCATGGCCTGCTCATCCATACAATCCTTGTACTGACCCAGCATATACTCTTCGTTCAGCAGTCCGTCCAGGTATTGCTTGAGCATGATTTTTATATCATCAGGGCCTTTTTTGCGTCTTCGGGAAATAAAAAAATTATACATTTTGATTCACGGTTAAATGGTTTACTCTATTCTTCTTCCTGCTGATCATCATCCGGCTCTTCGTCATCATCCCGCATAGTCAGTGCAACGAACTTCTGCTCCTCAATACACTCAGGGCAGCGTCCGTCACGGGTCACGCCGGTAAGCTCGCCGCACGACCGGCAGCGTCCGGAACGCAGTCCGGAGTATTCAGTTGTTATTATCATTGGCTTGTTGGTTAAGCAGGTATTGTTTCCACTCAAGGCGCGTTTTGCTGAGCTGTTCCCGATCCAGCAGACTGATCAGCCGATCGCTCATTAAGTCGAGTCTGGAGGCGGCCACCATCCGCCGCCGCCGGCTTATGTGGCCATACCGTTCGGGAAGCTCAAAAGAGAGTGTATACCACATACGGCT
>CBDFHU010000057.1:0-12967 GCA_965247375.1 Arsenicibacter sp. | reverse complement strand
TGCACCTGCGCAGGATCCGACGCCTCGTACTTCAATTTCATCTGCAGATTTGCACCAGCTGGAATCTCCAAAATGATAGGAATTAGAGGCGCAGTCTGTAGGCTTCCGTCGGTCTTTGGAGGCATTCCCATTTCATCGAATTTGTCGAGACCATCGGCAAAATCAGGCACACCATCACCATCCCAGTCCCCATCGTTAACTGCGACTACCTTGCCAGTTTTGGCACCACTTTGAGCAGCTTCCTCAAAGCCCGAGCGGTCTGGTAATTCACCAGCGTTATTATTGTCCGAGTCGATGTCAATGTCCACGCGCACCAATTCCTCCGTAACCACTTGC
Source organism: Arsenicibacter sp. (assembly GCA_965247375.1). Taxonomy (GTDB): domain Bacteria; phylum Bacteroidota; class Bacteroidia; order Cytophagales; family Spirosomataceae; genus Arsenicibacter. Next base: position 12,631 of record CBDFHU010000057.1, on the reverse strand, counting down.
ATCTTGTCGTTGGCACTAGGTTTTCCAACTAATAGCAATGGTTGCGAAATACTTTGCCCTGGTTCAATGGTGAGGGTAACGGGGGTAACCTCTGTTTGGTTAGCCCCCACTTTTCGTATTTTTACAAAAGTGCTTTTGACTATCTTCTCCATTGCATCTGGTGAAGTCTGCTTGCGTCGCAAACGGACCTCCGTGGCCCCACCGGAGGGATAGTAGATTGTGCCACCATTAGCTTTGGATTTGGCTATCCAATTTCCAACTGCCGTAGGTTTGGCAGAGGCTGGGCGGGTCATCCATTCAGCTTCGCTTAATCCTGTGCCAGGTGCGCCACAAGGACTGTCTAGCCACGAAAGAGGGCGTCTGAAGTTCTTTTCGCAATCTCGTCTGCATCATGCGTAATCTTTGTCTGGCCATCCCAACCCTTCTCGGTGTATTCATGACCTATGACTGTTCTCGGGCCACTCTCAGGCACTTCCTTGGTTCCGGACAAACTCCAACTCCAAGGCTCGCTGTTCGGGTTGCTTAAGACAGGCGCGCTTCCGCCCACAGGATCTTCATCATTCTTAGCATTAAGAGCCTCATTCTCTTTCCCGAAAAACGAACGTATCTGCATGCCAAGGCTATTGCCCTCATCGTCATAAGTATCTACGGCATAGCTCCACCATACGGACTCTTCGTGTGGTGGGGCTTCCTGACTGATCTTTGTTGCGCTGGCCTTGGCAGTTTCAAACGCTGTTTGCGCTTGCGCTTGATCGCGGTGTTTTCCTTGTGCGCTAAACGGTTCCTCCTTGATGGTGTAGCCTTCTGTTGTGACTTCTGTCAAACTTGCGCCCGCACTGCGATCTACAAGTTCAGCCTCAGCTGGCTGCAAGGATGTTGGGAAATTGCTGCCGTTGCTGCCGTTGCTGCCGTTGCTGCCGTTGCTGCCGTTGCTGCCGTTGCTGCCGTTGCTGCGTTGCTGCTGCCGTTGCTGCCGTTGCTGCCGTTGCTGCCGTTGCTGCCGTTGCTGCCGTTGCTGCCGTTGCTGCCGTTGCTGCCGTTGCTGCCGTTGCTGCCGTTGCTGCCGTTGCTGCCGTTGCTGCCGTTGCTGCCGTTGCTGCCGTTGCTGCCGTTGCTGCCGTTGCTGCCGTTGCTGCCGTTGCTGCCGTTGCTGCCGTTGCTGCCGTTGCTGCCGTTGCTGCCGTTGCTGCCGTTGCTGCCAGTGCTGCCAGTGCTGCCAGTGCTGCCAGTGCTGCCAGTGCTGCCAGTGCTGCCAGTGCTGCCAGTGCTGCCAGTGCTGCCAGTGCTGCCAGTGCTGCCGTTGCTGCCGTTGCTGCCGTTGCTGCCAGTGCTGCCAGTGCTGCCAGTGCTGCCAGTGGGATTTGAGGGCGTGCTCCCTGCCCCTACTGGATTGCTGCCTGCCATCGTCTCAATATCATCCCCATAGCCGTCGCCATCTGTATCCGCAATTCGAGGATTCGTTCCTAGTTGATACTCTCTTAAATTAGACAGGCTATCTCCATCGACATCACAAGCCATCCAAGCCAGCACATCTTTTTCCTGTGATCGCACGCTTGCCTGAAAGGCTGCATTGATCTCTGTTATTTCTCCGGCGTAACTGGCCGAGAATTCTGCAAATGATGTGACCGTGGGACGAGTCCGCTCGGTATACAGAATATCCGTGCGGCCACCGTCCATCGTGCGGACTTGAAGGTGGTGGCGGTACTCCCAAACATCCGGCATTCCGTCTCCGTCGCAATCTACAGCGGTTGCCCGCGTTAGCGTACTTGGCAGGGTGAATCCTTCACGGAATGACACGTATCCTTCTTCAACTCCATTTTCATTAACGGCCCGGTTTACCCAGTCAGAAAATTTTACTGAATCATAGCGATTGTAGGGCGCGGGAGGTTCAGTAGGGAGTGTTTCCCAGATAGCACGAACGTAATCTGATTGCCGCTGATAACCGCCAAGCCAAAGCGAGTAAGCCAGAACCTGAATGTCTAACAACCCATCAGTTCGGTTTGTGGTGGCATGGAGAAGGTCTAGGCCTAAGCGGACTTCTTCGAAGTTCATTACGCCGTCCCCATCTGTGTCTGCTACAGCATCGGCAAACGTATATTTGTCCAATGAGCCGGGTGCCGCTACCGCCCACTTGTCTTCCACAGTGTCGGGAATTCCGTCTCCATCATGATCATAGGAGTCCATATAAATGGCCAGATTCCACCCATACAAATAAGCCTGGAGGTTGGTGATGCCATCTCCGTCAAGATCTCCTGAGCCATCATTCGCGTCATCCTTGCTGAGGCCATAACCCAAACCCGCATAGTAAAGTTCGAGCAAGTCGGGCAGGCCGTCACCATCTGAATCCAGGCCCACGTGCAAATAACCGTCCAAAGCGGTCTGTGAAGGATTTGTTTTTGATGCGCAGGGATTCGTGTGGAAAATTAATAGTTCCTCGTAGTCGCTGAGGAAGTCATTATCTGAATCAACTTTGTGAGGGTTGGTAGAATGGACATAGCGTTCTTCATAGTTAGTAAGTCCGTCAAGATCGCTGTCTGCCCCGTTTTCAGGGTCTAGGGGCCAGAGATCAAAGGCATTAAAAATACCATCTGCATCATCATCCGGCGGTTCATTGTCGTCGTTATATCCGCTGCCGTTCCAGTCACACCAGAGGGCTGCATTGCGTGGATGACTATCGCGGAATGTGGGGATGCCGTCTTCGTCGCCATCTGCATCATTGTTATCACCATCGCCATTCCAGTCACTCCAGAGACTGGCGTCGCTTGGGTGGGAGTCTTCGTCTGAGTTCTTTCCATCTCCGTCACAATCGTCCCACAGCATAGGCATGGTAGGATGGCTGTCATTGCCATTAAAGATGCCGTCTTCGTCCCAATCCAATTCATTTTCAGTTCCATTGTAATCCCAGTCAGCGTGCATCCATGGATCCCGAGGATGGCTGTCCTGATCATTAGGGACATTGTCTCCGTCAACATCGCCAGAGTTGTTTACACCATTGAAATCCCAATCGTAGTAAAGGGTGTGGTCATGCGGATGGCTGTCTTCTGCATCCGGCACGCCATCCTCATCACCATCCCCATCCTGGTTATCTCCATCGTAATTCCAGTCACTCCACAGTGTAAAGTCATGTGGGTGGCTATCCTGACTGATTATAAAATAACCATTGTTGATGTGCTCTGTAAGATAGCCGTCTTCATCGGCATCAAGTTCATTGTTTAAACCGTTTCGGTCCCAATCTGCTTAGAGTGCCGGGTCAAAGGGATGGCTGTCATCTGAATTAGAATATCCATCTTCGTCAACATCTGCATCATTGTTGTCTCCATTATGGTTCCAGTCACTCCAAAGGTTTGGATTAAGGGGATCACTGTCTGTGGCGTTGTCACGGACGTCATTGTCCGCATTGTCTGCCGGCGTATCATTGGTTCCGTCATAGTTCCAATCACTCCAAAATGTGGCGTCACGTGGATGACTATCAAGTCCGTTTATCGCACCATCTTCATCGCCGTCGACATCAGAGTTGTCGCCATCATGATTCCAGTCGCTCCAAAGTGCACTGTCATAAGGATGGCTGTCGTCTGAATCGACAAATGTGTCTTCGTCACCGTCAATGTCATTATTGGAGCCGTCATGATTCCAGTCGCTCCACAAAGAGCCATCGAATGGATTGCTGTCGTTGGAGACATTAAAATTATCCCCATCGAAATCACTCCAAAGCGCCGCCAGTCGCGGATGGCCGTCGGTGCCATCTGGGTGCCCGTCCTCGTCCCCATCAATGTCATTATTGTCACCGTCATTGTTCCAATCGCTCCATAGTGCAGACGCTAATGGATGACTGTCATCGGACGAGTCACGCCCGTCGTTATCTGCATCTGTGCTCAGTAGTCTATTGTGTGGGTGTGAATCCAGATTGTCGATTACTCCATCTTCATCTCCGTCAGCGTCATTGTCGTCCCCATCGAAATTCCAGTCACTGTGTAAGGTGGCTAGTCTTGGATGGCTGTCCAACTTGTCCGGAATCTGATCTTCATCTCCGTCAGCGTCATTATTAATGCCATTACCATCCCAGTCACTCCACAGCGAAGGGTGGCGGGGGTGACTATCTAAATTATTGACGATTCCATCCTCGTCACCGTCAGTGTCATTGTTATCACCGTCACCGTTCCAATCGCTCCAAAGCATGCTATTTGTTGGGCTGCTATCTTCCGAAAGGCCATACCCGTCATTGTCCCAAGTCGCTGTCTAAGCTGTCATTGGCCCCATCTGCATCCCAGTCTGCCCACAACCATGAGTATCGAGGATGGCTATCTCGGATGTTTATCCAACCATCCTCGTCACCATCAAAGTCGTTATTGGGTGAAGTTAAAGTTCCAGTCACTCCACAAAATAGACAGGTCTGGGTGACTATCATCTGCGACATTATAACCGTCCCCATCGAAATCGGACGATAGGGATGCGTCTGCGGGATGTGAATCTGCCGGATTTGGAATGCCATCGCCGTCTGAATCCATCCAAGTGCCGGAATAAGTTGAACCATTGTAGTAGTAATTAGAGCCGTTAGTCGCATCGGTCGGCCATCCATCAGCGTCGTCGGGAATGCCATCGTTATCACTATCTTGCCACACTCCTGAATACCAACTACCATTGTATTCGAAGCCGGAACTTGGGGGAGGGGTTGTTCCATTCCAAGAGTCCATTGGCCAAGGGTCCGCCACATCGGGTATCCCATCCCAATCGACATCAGACCAAGTTCCCCAATACCAATTCCCATTGTAGAAAATTTGCCCGTTGTTTGGATCGTTTGGCCAATTGTCCGCCGCATCAGGTACCCCATCATTGTCCGCATCAGACCACGATCCCCAATACCAAGTACCGTCGTAGTAGAAGAGTCCATTGTTTGGGTCATTCGGCCATGCATCTGCTACATCTGGAATACCGTCATTGTCCAAGTCGGACCAGACACCATTATACCATGTTGCATTGTAGTAAAATTGGCTGTTCGTTGCATCGTGAGGCCAAGGGTCGGCAACGTCTGGGATACCATCGCTGTCGGAATCAGTCCAAGGGCCGGGATACCAACTACCTGCATAGTAGAATTGACCGTTGTTGGCATCTTCAGGCCAGGCATCCGCCGCATCAGGTATGCTGTCCCCATCGGCATCACTCGATGACCCAAAATACCAACTTCCATTGTAATAAAACTGCCCATCGTTGGGATCTGTGGGCCAAGCGTCCGCAGAGTCAGGTATCTGGTCGCCATCGCTGTCCTGCCAGGAGCCAGAGTACCATGTGCCGTTATACCAGAATCCATCTTCTACCGGGGGACTTGCATTGTAGGCATCATAAGGCCAAGTGTCCGCTGGATCCGGTATTCCATCGTTATCCGAATCCTGCCAGACTCCCCCATATTCGGAGCCTGAGTACCAGAAACTTCCCCAGGGAAACACATCAAGGTGGTCCGGTGTTCCATCGTAATCACTATCTACCGATCCTGAAGGATACCAATTTCCACCAATATAAACTCCCGGATCTGGACTCACTCCATTCGCAACGTCATCCATCCACTGTCCGCCCACGCCGTTAAAGTATGGCACACCATCAGCCCAGTTAACCACCCCATCTGCATCACGATCCACATTCAAAGGATCGGGATCCTCAGGATTCTTAAGCCCATCTCCATCTGCGTCAGAGTAGCTGTAAAAAGTGGTCAGGGTGGTGTAGTTGACATCGGGGATGTAACTTGCGATGGTCGCGTAATACTCATCGTGGTCAGAGTATCCGTCACCATCACTATCCCACATCCATGGGTCCAAAGGTAGATGTGGGCCTCCAAAGTCGTGCTCTACAGCGTCTGTGAGACCATCATAATCCGAATCCAGACGGTAAGGATCTGACCCAAATACTGCTTCAACGGCATTCGAAAGATAGTCTCCATCATTATCGCTCTCCCACCAGAGCGATCCAGAGGTTGGATCTTGGACCCATTCTTTTTGACCATCGTTGTTCGAATCAGTCCAATAAGAACTCGCCAGAGGGACGGGTCCCATCAAAAACAGCATTGCAATCAGGTAACCGTGTAAAAACCAAGAGCGTTGTGCCCAAATACGAAATGCTTTCATTAGATGATGATTTTATCTATCAGGACCGGAATTCTGGATATTCCACATCAGGACGATTTCTTTTTATGACAAGATCCGGACCTAGAAAAACAGAAAATATAAACTTACTAGAAAACCAATATTCCCTTTACATGGAATTAAATTAAAAATTTAAAGGTGATCTTCCCACGAGCGCTTTTCTTAACTGTGCGCCGCACTTTCACGGCCCGTTTGCACTTGGAGGCGCTAGAGTGCACGGTGGGGCATGAATTTTTTGGACCCTGTGCCCACTCCTCAACAATTGTTCCGCTGGTTGGACAGCGGCCGCATCAGCCCGGAAGAGTTCCGAAAGGGCATGGCGGTCCATGCGCGGGAACTGATTGAGGAGATGGAGCAAAGCCATGCCAATCCTTTGGTGGCGAAATTCAATGAGCTGATGAATCGCAGAGAGGCGTGGAAGTGGTCACGTCGGCACGGCGAAAAATTGGTGCGTGAAGTGCTTTGTGCCCTGATGGACGAAGACCGCTTCACGCCAGCGCGCTGGTTGTGGAACGCTGCCCATCCTCACGTGCCCCTGCAGTGTTTTTTCAAAACCCGCGGCACGCCGATGCTGCGCTTCGTGGAGATGAAGGTCCAGCCTCAGGCAGTGACCGTGCTGATTGAGCACGGGGGAACTGAAACCCTGGCCCCTGTGCGGGAACAATTCTTTTTGCGCCGGAATCGGCAAACCCAGCTTTTTGTTGAGCGGCGCCAGGTTGCCTAGCGAGCTTTCCTGGCTTTCACTAGCAGGTCATGTGCGCAGTTTACAGCCCGCGTGTCCACTTTTGCGCCGCTAGTTCGGCATCGCCCTTGCTCCTCATTGATTAATGCCGCCACCACCTAAGAAATCGCTTGGTCTTCTAGGCCTGTTTTTGCTCGTGATCCTCGCCCTGGGGTTGGGGGCATACTACCGCTTCCCCGTGCTGGGAAAGCGTCCGATGCACACGGATGAGGCCATTTTGGCCATGAAGTTGGGCGAGTTTCAAGGATCCGGCCATTTTCAATACGATCCGAAGGACTTTCATGGCCCAGGGCTGCACTACCTGGCTCTGGGTTGGGCCAAGCTGGCTGGATGGGGACCCTCCAGCAGCTGGACAGAAGCCGAGCTCCGCACTGTGCCCGCCGTTTGCGGCATGCTGCTGATCCTATGCACGTTGCTGTTCCGGGATGCCTTGGGCCGCTCAGGGACTGGCTTGGCGATGTTGATGATGGCCGTCTCGCCCATGATGGTGTTTTACTCGAGGTACTTCATCATGGAGGTGCCTCTGGTGTTATTCATCAACCTGACCATGGCCGCTTTGTGGCGCCGGTCTCAAGGGGGAGGCTTTTGGTGGCTCATCCTCCGCCGGACTTGGCTTGGGCCTGCAGCATGCCACCAAGGAAACATTCGTGCTGAACGTTGCCGCTGCCAGCGTTGGACTGGTAATCACAAGGCTGCTTGGCCACACTTTTAGTCCCAAGCAGACGGGCCTGAGCATGAGCGCCCCACAGTCACGTTCAAGCAAGGAATGGGTATGGGTGTTGGTGGTTGCCGCAATTACCAGCGTGGCGCTGTATTCAGAATTCTTCAAACACTGGCAGGCAGTGAAGGACAGCGCCCTCACATACCTGAACTACCTGGAACGCTCCGAAGGAAGCGGCCATGAAAAGCCCTGGCACTACTACATGACTCTGATCTTCTGGCGGAAAGATGGGTTGGTGTGGACTGAGGCCATGATCGGAGGTCTGGCAGTGGTCGGAATGATTCATGCATTCTTTGGCAATCACCAGAAGCAGCCGTCTCGGCAGGCGTTTTTGATCTTTTTATCGATCTACACCGTGGTCCTGTTCGGTGGCTACTCGTTCCTCGCCTACAAAACGCCCTGGTCCATTCTGAGTGGCCAGCACTCACTCACCTTGCTGGCTGGAGTGGGCGCGGCGAGCATTTTCGCCGCAGTGAACAACCGCATGACAAGCCTTGTGCTGAAAATACTGTTTGGTCTTGGCCTCTACCACCTGGTGGCGCAGACGAATCTGGCCATCCATTTGTATGCGGCGGATTCGCGCAACCCCTACGTGTATTCTCACACGTCCAGCAATCTGCTGCGCATGCTTCCGCTGGTGCGCGGCTTGCAAAAGACTGCGCCTGATGGGGCGTTCGATGTGCTGGTGGTGAGTCGTGACGCCGGCTGGCCACTGCCATGGTATTGGCGGGACGTTCCCACCGTCCACTACGTGACCACGGTGCCAGAAAAAATAGAAGCGCGTGTCATCGTCGCGGATGCTGACTTGGCCGCTTCTGTGGAGGCGAGAATCGCTGGCAAGGACTACATCAAGGTAGGGGACATGTTCGGCCTGCGGCCCGGGGTCAGACTTGAAGTGTGGGTGGAAAGATCGCTCTGGGACCGCCACACGCTCAGGTTGCAGCAGGAGGAAAGCCGGCCGTGAGCGACCCCGCCCCACAACACCACCGCTTTTCGTGTCATGCGATGGCGACCACTTTTGAGGTCTTCATCAATCAGGACGATGCTGACGCCGCCTACGCGGCTCAGGCTGCGCACGCGGCATTCGAGGAGATCAAGCGCCTGGAAGATGAGCTAAGTCGCTTCCGGGCCACGAGCGATATTTACCGGATTGGGCAACTGCAAGCAGGTGAAAGCATCCTGGTGGGCATGGCTGCGTGGGACTGCCTTTCGTTGGCCAAGGCCGTATACGAAGAGACGCAGGGTGCCTTTGATATTACTGTCGGCCCCATGATGGCCCTCTGGGTGACGGCCGACGGTGAGCCTAGGCGAGTCAATCCAGAGGAAATAGACGCAGCACGGCAAATCATTGGCAGTCAACGGTTCGAGCTGGATCCAGAAAAGCTCAGCGTCACCGTCCACGCCAGCCGAATGATTTTCGATCTCGGCGCTGTGGGCAAGGGCTACGCCCTAGACCAAGCCGCCGACCTCCTGCACGACTGGAAGATCAATAATTTCGTTCTCAATGCAGGCGACAGCACTCTGCTGGCAGTTGGTGCTCCCACGGGTCAAGCTGCATGGCCGCTGACTCTGGGCGGAGGAGTTCGCAGATTACCGCTGAGTGATCGTGCGGTCAGTGGTTCTGGCTTTGCAGTGCGGGGTGCGCACATCATGAACCCGCGCCGCTTTGAGCCCGTGCCCGTTCGCAATCGCCGCACCTACGCAATTGCTCCTACGGCTGCCCTGTCAGACGCGCTCTCCACCGCATTCATGGTGATGGAACCTCAAGAAATTGAAGTGCTGTGCGCTCGTTATGAGGGGGTTGAGGCCCTGGAACTGCCTGTTTCCGAGAGTTAAAACGCCTTTCGTGCGACTGACGACGAACTATTTACTCGGGGCAAACGTCGGTTAATGGCAATAATTAACTAGAATTTCCATATCAAATGCGGTTGATTATACGCGGTGCGTTGGCCCCCGTCTGGGGCCAAGCCAGGAACGCATGGCCACTCCCGCGACAGCTGCTCAGCCTCAACGCAAGGTGCGAATTGCACCTTGGCGTGGGCCGCTGTCTTTTTTGATGCTGGGCGCCACTGCTGCTTTTTGTCTCACCTTGCAGCTGGCTTACGTTGTGTTCGTGGTCGGACTTTTTGGGTGGCTGTGCTGGCAATGCCACGGCATGATCGCGCGCATCGCCACAGACGGTCTGCTACATTGGAAATACCTGGCTGAAGGTGGCAAATTTCTGGCCCTAGCCATCACCTGGGTATTCATGCTGCGCCCGCTCCGCCCCCGGCCAAAGCAGCCGCGTGTGGCACTGCAAGTGACAGCAGCCACCCAGCCGCAGCTTTTTGAGCTCATTCAGACTCTCTGCTGGCATTTACGCGCCTGCCCTCCAGCGCAGGTCTGGCTGGACACTTCCATCTCGTTTCGCAGTTCCATGCACGGTGGACTTTGGGGGATTTTCACTGGCCAATCGGTGCTGCACCTGGGATTGCCGGTGATATCAGTCATCACTGCCCGGGAATTGGCGGGACTGCTAGGAAGAGAACTCAGTCATGGAGCCGGTGGTCTATCTACCGTTTTTATTCATACGGTGCGGGAGATGAACGCCTGGTTCTTCCGCGCAGCGGTGGAGCGGGATGAATGGGAGCTACGACTGGTCACCACACACCTTTCGAGGAAACAGACCTCCACTCAGGTGCTGTGGCGGCTTGTTCAGGCCTGGATGTGGGCGGCAAAGCTCCCGTTTGTCCTGTTGGCCCTTGTACTGCGGTTGTCCAGCATCGCCTCTCTTTGGATGATCCGTCGGCTGGCAGATCGCTGTGGGGCTAATCTTATAGGGACAGAACCCCATGAGAGAATGCTCCGGAAGCTGGCCCTGCTTGATGAAGGGTGGCACACCGCCATGCAGGAAATCAGCCGCGGGGTGGTGCAGCATCGTCTGCCTGAAAATCTCTCCCTCCTCATGGCGCGGCATGTCGCCAAAATCGCCAAAGACAGAGCATCTCAACGAGCCGAAGCCCATGGGGTGCCCGTCACAGATCCAGACCACCCGCCTGCCTCGGCCATTGGCGAATCACTGGTAGCCCACTTGTCTCCAGCACAGCCTGCGGCGTCTCTGATGCGTGGCTTCGTTGATCTGTCCCGCCAAGTCACCTACTTCTACTACCAGCACGAACTGGGTTTAAACCTGCATGAGCACCGCATGGTGGCGGATGAGGAAGTCATTCACCAAAACCGGCGCGAGGAGGAAGCTCTCCTGGTGATCCGGCGATACTTTGGGGGACTGGCCCACCCGGAGCGGGCGCTTTGCGGACTCGGAAGCACGCCTGCAACCTCCACCGCACGCCTTGACTTGCAGCGTGAAGTCTTGCGTGTCCGGGACGAGATCATACTCTGGGGGCCTCAGTTCAAGGTTGCGCTGCAGGAGTGGAACCAAGCATGGCAGCGCCGGAGAGACTTGGAAGCTGCGGCGACGCTCAGCCTGGCTGGTTTCACCGTCTCGCGCATGCAGTTTGGCACTGAGGATGCCAGCCCTGGCACGCTGCGTGCCGAGGCCGCACGGCAGCGCATGGTTATGGAGCACATGGAGGGCCCCCTGCAAGAACGTGAGCGTGCGCTGGAACGCAGGTTTGCTGCCGCCCTAGGCATGCTCTGGTGGAGTGCGGAGGAGGAACTCAACGAGTGGCTCAGCCACCGTCGTCGTGAGCTTGCGTCATGGGTCACTGTTTATGAAGCCATGGCGGGAGCCCTGCCGTCTTTCCGCGAACTGCTGACGACCTTTTTTGCGTTCCAAACGCTGGGGGCCAAGTTTGCAAATGTGGATGATCCCAGCGCATTTCTCACCGCGCTACAGTCCGTCGTTCCCAAGATGCTCAATCTGGTGCGGCAGATCATGTCCACGATGGACGGTGCGCCTTACCCATTTGCCGACAAGGGAAGAAGAGTCACGCTTAATGAACACCTGCTGCCCAAAGGCCTTCCGGAGATGCCTGGCGTCTCCTTGCTGTCTGTGGACGTCTCCAGCATGAAAAACATCGGCCTCAAGATGGCGGCTGATGCCTCAGAATACATTGCTCCCTACATTGATGCCTTCATGGCCCTTTACCACGGTGCTTTTGCATGGCTTTCTGAATCGGCTGAGCGTGTGGAAAATCACTTCCTTGGGGCGCTTGCGTTTGGGTCCAGCACAGAAATCCTGCTACCGGAGGAGTTCACCACTCAGCGCCTAGGCATGCGCCCAAAGTCAGGTGACGTCATCGCCGCCTGGAAGCAGCCAGCCTGACGAGTGGTATTAGGAGACCATCCACTCGGCCGGCGGGCCAAATGAACCGCCAGGAAACCATCGCTTGAGAATCGTTGGCGTGGCAGGATAATTGCTTTCTTCCATTCCATCTCTCCCCATGTCGGAGCCGAGTCAATTCAGGCATTACCAAATCATTCAGGACGCCGACGGTAACAACGTCGAGCTGGTCCGTGATGGTGGACAGGTGGCGGTGCTTGCCTTCGACATGCAGCGCCTAGAGTATGTGCATTGTCACGTGCTGCTGGAGCCATTGGCGAATCGTGCTGCCTTTGAGGATGCTTGCAGAACCTTGCAAACCCGTGGGCACCCTGCCCTGGCACGCATGATCGAGTTTGGCGAGGATGAAGGGAATCCCTTTTATATCACCAGCAATATCGACGGTGAAGGCCTGCGCCCCTACCTGGCCAGGCTGCAGGAACTGCCAGGCTGGCTCGCGCTGATGGTTGCCTGCCGCGCGCTGGAGGCTGCTGTTGCAGTCTGTGAACGGGGAGACTTCCTCGGAGAAATGCCGCTGGAAAGCTTTCGCATCGTTCAGACGGCACCCCATGCCGTCCAGGTTTTCGCCGCAGACTTTCGCGTGCTCGACAACCCAGCCAAAAAGAAACAGGCGCTGAAATCGGGTTTTGAAAAACAGGCGAAGTTTTTGCGCCACTTTTCTTTCAGATCAGGCTGGAGGCCCTACCCTGCCGGAACAGTCGTTGCCTGCCGCTGATTTTGCCGAGCTGCTCGGAGCCTGCCTGTCGAGCGCGGGC